>NZ_CP189852.1:5074545-5708863 GCF_050235535.1 Aliinostoc sp. HNIBRCY26 | reverse complement strand
AGGGTGAGATTGTCGGTTTACTAGGCCCCAATGGAGCCGGTAAAACGACAACATTCTACATTGCTACAGGTTTAGAAAAACCCAATCAGGGAAAAGTTTGGTTAGATGGTTTAGAGATTACTGGATTGCCAATGCACAAAAGAGCGCGATTAGGCATTGGCTATCTAGCACAAGAAGCGAGTGTTTTTCGTCAACTGTCAGTCCACGATAATATCCGGTTAGTGCTAGAGCAAACTAACGTACCGCGACGGGAATGGCCAAAGCGCATAGCCACACTTTTACATGAATTCCGCTTAGAAAAAGTGGCGAAAAGCAAAGGAATTCAACTGTCTGGTGGAGAGAGAAGACGTACCGAATTAGCTAGAGCCTTAGCAGCCGGAAGAGAAGGCCCCAAATTTTTACTATTAGATGAACCCTTTGCAGGCGTTGATCCGATCGCAGTGCATGAAATTCAACATATTGTCGCACAACTACGCGATCGCGGCATGGGCATCTTAATCACAGATCATAACGTCCGAGAAACCCTAGCTATCACAGACCGCGCCTACATCATGCGTGAAGGACAAATTCTCGCCTACGGCACAGCCGAAGAACTATACAACAATCCCCTCGTGCGTCAGTATTACTTAGGTGATAATTTCCAGGTTTAGGGACGGGGGATTGGGGATTGGGGACTGGGGACTTGTACTGAGCTTGTCGAAGTATTGGGGACAAGGTAGACAAGGTAGACAAGGTAGTAAATAAGAAAAACTGTTCCCTGTTTTCTAATGACTAATGACTAATGACTAATGACTATTGACTATTGACTAATGACTATTGACTATTGACTATTGACTAAAAACCTATGGTATCCAAACAGTTTACGCCTTTTTACAGCCTTAAATCTTTGCTGCCTTTTACGATTATGGATCGTTACTTGGCTAGTGAACTGCTACCAACTTTTTTGTTTGGGGTGGGGGCTTTTTCGTCAATTGGTGTCACTGTTGATGCAGTGTTTGATTTGGTACGTAGAGTTGTAGAATCTGGTCTACCAGTTAATGTTGCTGTTCAGGTTTTTCTATTAAAACTGCCGGCTTTTATTGTTTTAGCTTTCCCCATGTCTACACTGTTGGCGACTTTGATGGCTTATAGTCGTCTTTCTAGTGAAAGTGAATTGATTGCTTTGCGGGGTTGTGGAGTCAGTGTTTATCGGATGGTGCTGACGGCGGTAATATTGAGCTTTGTGGTGACTGGGATGACTTTTGTATTTAATGAGCAAATCGCACCAGCAGCCAATTACCAAGCTACTCTCACCTTAAACGCAGCTATTAAATCAGATAAACCAAGAATTAAACAGCAGAATATCTTTTATCCTGAATATAGAGACGTTTTAGAGTCGGACGGGACTAAAAACAAGATATTGACACGCCTATTTTATGCTGACCAGTTTGATGGTAGACAGATGAAAGGCTTAACTATTATTGACCGATCCACAGAAGGTTTAAACCAAATTGTGGTTGCAGAATCAGCCCAGTGGAACGGCTCACAAAGTGTCTGGGATTTCTATAACGGTACCATCTACTTAGTTGCGCCCGATCGCTCTTACCGCAATATCTTAAGATTTGAAAAGCAACAATTAAAGCTTCCCCGCACACCTTTAAGCTTGGTAGAAAAAAGCCGTGACTATGGCGAGATGAACATTTCCGAAGCCTTGGAGCAATTAACAGTCGAGAGACTGGGAGGCGATCGCCAAAAAATCCGTAAACTAGAAGTACGAATTCAACAAAAAATCGCCCTACCTTTCGTCTGTGTAGTGTTTGGCTTAGTGGGTGCAGCTATGGGAACTATTCCCCAACGTACAGGAAGAGGTACAAGCTTTGGGATTAGCGTAATTGTTATATTCTCTTATTACCTACTCAGCTTTATCACCGGCGCACTAGGACAAGCTGGAGTCTTTTCTCCCTTCATCGGTGCTTGGTTGCCTAACTTTATTTTCTTGGGGATAGGTACATTTTTATTAATACGTGTTGCTCAAAGGTAGAGTATAGCGGGACAATGGGCATGGGGCTAATCAATTAAAAATTAAAAATTAAAAATTAAAGATTCTGTTCCCTGTTCCCTGTTCCCTGTTCCCTAATGACTATTGACTATTGACTATTGACTATTGACCATGAAAAACAATCATTATCCTCCGGCTTACTTACGCTATCTGAAAGCGCGATTAATGAATTTGGGGCGACCTAGTTTTTGGGGAACCGCTATATTTTTATCTGTGGTTGGGCTAATAATTCATGAGTATTGGGCAAACCCAGATATATTTGGTGCGCGCAATGATGCTGCTTTGAACTCTTCCGATCCTTTGGGGGCTTCACTGTCACGGGAAGATAGAGCGATCGCAGCAGATATTGATAATTTACCATTATTGTTTGGTAACAATCCACCACCAGTTTTACCTACGCAAACTGTTACTAACCCTCAAGAAAATAAAAATAGCAATTCATTGTTGGATGCTCTCAAACAAAAATCGGCTCCTCAAACACCTAATCCTGTTCCTAATAATCTCAATGCCATAGCACCACCTCAAAACCAAAATCTATTCGTATCAGAAACAGAAACTTTATTACGCTTTGGCGCAACTGATAATAATCATTTATTAGGTCTTAAGTCTTTGGATTTTTCGACTAATCCAGCAGATTCCACATCAAATTCTGCGGTAACAGCAGCCAAAACCATTAATAAAAATAACCAAAATACGAATTCAACTAATAATTTATCAACGAATATTAATTCTATTAACAATCAAAACACATCTGGCTTAAATGGGACAAACCCATCAAACACTAACTCTCTAAATGGTAATGATGACAATAGATTAGTCCAGAATTCACCTAATCTCATTTATCCTAACCAAACTTTATCACCAAATAGTATTATCAATTCACAAGTCAATTACACTCGTTTACCTGGATATAATAATTTCAATAATCAACAAAACTTGTCACCAAGTACGCGCGTAAATTCTCCTAATAACTATCTGCAACCAAACACAAATAATCCCCCGTCTGGCGTTTACAATATACCTAACAGTCAGTATCCACCATCTAGCACAGGGTTAAATACTAGACCAGGTTACGTCCAACCAACAACTACAAATAGCCAACCAAGTTTCTCTAGTAACTTTAATAACAATCAGGTTGTACAGAATCAGGTTCCACAAACAACACAAGTAATTACGGGAACATCACCAATTATTGGCCCCTATACTATTCGCAATTCCCGCCAGAATTTTAACGTCAAGGTCGAGCCGTTAGTCCCTCATAATTACGGCAATTCTATATGGCAGCAACCTAATCAAGTTCCCCAGCCAGACTTACCCTACACCCCATATACTAATCAATTCCAAGGTCAATATAGAAACAGATAACTGTTGAGTTAACAAAAATGTCATTGGCTCTAGTCCTAGTTCACTTTTACCTAGACAAATACTTTACATTCCAATACTCCCAGCAAACACTAACCCCATACCAGATGAAGAATATCTTGTGCTACCAGGAGACCTTTTACTTTTGATGATTAAAATTTATACAAGAGTTAGTACAAGAAAATAAGTATTTTGTTTGGCTCTCCCAGACTTGGGTTGATAAATTAACACTAAAAAAGGGCTAAAATGATTGATATAACAAAGTTTCGCTAAAATAAAATCCAGGATTTAATAAAAATTAACTTTACTACTCTTGAATCCCAGACTATGTAAGGATTTAACCTGATATTAAGTATTAATTTGTTATAGCTAGTCTAGGAGAGCCTTTTGTTTTACGAATAAAAAACAATTGGAAACTAGAATTTCAAGAGTCAACTGGATTAACTAAGGTTGGTTCTTCTGATGATGCTCAAGCTTATAGGGTGGTAAATTTTTGTGATAAGACAACCAAAACTGAGTTTCGGTTAGTGACGAATTTACCTGGGGTTGGAGAAGCATCTGTTAGTGATGATGAAATTAGGGATATTTATCGATTGCATTGGGGTGTTGAACTGCTATGGAAGTTTTTAAAAATGCACTTAAAGCTGGACAAACTAATTACTAAAAACGTCAATGGCATCACCATATAAATTCATGTGAGCTTGATAGCCTATCTCATCTTACAGCTTTTATCTATTCCCGAACAATGAGGAAATAAACTATTAGATAAACTTCGCTATCTCCAAGCTTGTATGTGTCAGAAAATCATTTATGTTCATTGGTTTAAGGAGATGATGTCATGCTGACAATTTTAGGCTTTTCAGGACTAGTTTAATTGAAACTGTAATGTTTTGTATCAGCATTCAACATTTCTGACAAAGATGGTAATATGTCTATGTAAATTTACGAGGCTAATCGAAATGTGATTGGACTTTACCCAATCGTACTTCTACTTAGATCGCGAATTCGCATACCAAAACAATAGAGCAAAATACAAGCATAAGTTTCATACCCGAACAAGTAAGTGCTGCTCTAGAGTTAAACCGACAAAAACGCTGCCATTAATATCCTAAATCAAGGATTAAAACTGATTAAAAATACCGATAGACTGTCGGTAATTCACGCTTCTGGAGAGTTTGTTCCCTGCTCAAAGAAGGTAAATTCTGTAATCTGAAAATTAATTTCCTGGTATTAAAAGTTATGAAACCATATCTTCCACAGAATGATCCTGAACCTACACAACGCAAGAATTTGCTGGAGCGCAAACAAGGAGAGTATGAATTTGATCACAATTTTTTAGTGCCTATGGCAATGATAAAAAATGTACCCTCTGTTGAAAATTTTTCTACTAAGTATATTGCTGAACGTACGTTAGAGACGGCAGAACTTCCTCTAAATATGTTAGCCGTTAAAACCCGTTCTTTATGGGACCCTTTAGATGAATTGCAAGACTATGAAGACTATTTTCCTGTTTTGCCTAAACCTAATGTCATCAAAACATACCAAACTGATAACTCTTTCTGTGAACAACGGCTTTGTGGTGCAAATCCTTTAGTTTTACGCCAAATTCAGCAGATGCCAGATGGCTTTGCCTTTACCATTTCAGAACTGCAAGAAAAGTTTGGTGACTCTATCGACTTAGTAGAAAGACTTAGGACTGGAAATATATATGTAGCTGATTACAGAGCGCTTGCATTTGTTAAAGGAGGAACTTATGAAAGAGGTAAGAAGTATTTACCCACTCCCATAGCGTTCTTTTGTTGGCGTAGTTCTGGTTTTAGTGATCGCGGTCAACTAGTACCGATTGCTATCCAAATCAATCCCACAGATGGTAAACAGAGTCAGTTAATCACACCTTTTGATGACCCTTTGGTCTGGTTTCATGCCAAGCTTTGTGTTCAAATTGCTGATGCTAACCATCATGAAATGAGTAGCCATTTGTGTCGAACTCACTTTGTAATGGAACCCTTCGCCATTGTCACAGCCCGTCAACTAGCGGATAACCATCCGCTCAACTTATTGCTTAAACCCCACTTCCGTTTCATGTTAACTAATAATGAATTAGGTCGTCAGCGCCTAGTTAATAGAGGTGGGCCTGTTGACGAATTGCTAGCGGGAACTTTGCAAGAATCATTGCAAATTGTCGTCAACGCATATAAAGAATGGAGCTTAGATCAGTTTTCTTTCCCCACCGAACTCAAAAATCGGGGGATGGATAATTCAGACGAACTACCTCACTATCCATATCGAGACGATGGCTTACTATTGTGGAATGCCATTAAAAAGTTTGTGTCTGAATACTTGAAACTATACTATAAAACTCCCCAAGATTTAACAGCAGACTTTGAATTACAATCTTGGGCGCAGGAATTAGTTTCCCAATCAGGCGGACGGGTCAAGGGCGTTAGCGACCGCATTACAACATTAGACCAATTAATTGATATTGCTACTGCGGTCATTTTCACCTGTGGGCCACAACACGCTGCTGTTAATTACTCACAATATGAGTATATGACTTTCATTCCCAATATGCCCCTCGCTGCTTATAAACAAATAACATCAGAAGGAACTATCCCTGACCGTAAAAGCCTACTATCATTTCTCCCACCGTCAAAGCAAACTGCTGATCAATTATCGATTTTATTCTTCTTGTCCGCCTACCGTTATGACAGATTGGGGTACTATGACGATAAGTTTTTAGACCCGGAAGCACAGGAGGTTTTAGTTAGATTTCAGCAGGAATTGAACGAAGCAGAACGGCAAATTGAGTTGAACAATAAAAGCCGTTTAATAAATTACGACTATCTGAAACCAAGGCTTGTTACTAATAGCATCAGCATATAAGTAGCCATCATGAACTGCGTACACAAGAAAACATGAAAAAGTCTTTCCCTTACACCCCTTTTTCAAGCTAGAACAGGGTAAATATTTGTAGTTCTGATTAGGTAGGGGGCAATGGTTCGACTGCGCTCACCAATCAGGGGGCATATAAGCCTTATAGCTCTTAGACCTTGTTGATAATACCTGATGGGGCGACAAGCAAGGCTGAAAACGAGACAGTGTAAAGAATGTGGCGATTTATGATAAAAAAGATACTCCTAAGAAACACATTGCGTTAAGTGTTGACTGTTAACTACGTTTTTTCCACAATTAGCTGATGTGTGAAATTTGTGGTTGTGAGTAGAGTGAATGCAAACTTATCAAATTAGGCCGTATCATCAAATACCGATTCGGGAATGTGGTGAACGGCTAGCGGAGATTCCTGTGGAAATGTTTGCGGTGGAATCTCCCCATCCTTATGAAAAATTAGGCGCGAGTTATGGAGGTTATTCTCCTTATTATCTCCGCCAAAGTGTGGTGGAAAATTTAATTCAAGCTCAGAATTACCTGCAATTACTGCGTCCTCACTGGCGCATTCAGATATTTGATGGCTATCGTCCGGTAGCTGTACAGCAGTTTATGGTAGATTACAGTTTTGCTACTGCCCTACAGGAAAGAGGCTTAACTGAAGTCGAGTTAACACCCCAGCAGCGTCAAGAGATTTGGGAAGCGGTGTATGAAATTTGGGCTGTACCCAGTATGGATGAAAAAACACCGCCTCCTCATAGTACGGGTGGTGCGGTAGACATTACACTAGTGGATGAAACTGGACAAGTGATTGATATGGGTTCGCCCATCGATGAAATGTCAGTGCGATCGCATCCAGATTACTATGCTGATCAGGATCATCCCCATGCTCATTACTATCATGCCCATCGTCAGTTATTGTGTGAGGTCATGTTGAAAGCTGGTTTTCAACGTAACCCCAAGGAATGGTGGCATTTTTGTTATGGTGATCAAATGTGGGCTTGGCTGAATCATCAACCTATGGCGATATATGGAAGGATTCAGTAGGAGGGTGTAAGGGTGTAGGGGAGAGAGACAAGGTAGACAAGGTAGACAAGATAGACAATAAATTACGCCCAGTCCCCAGCGAAGCACTGAGCTTGTCGAAGTGTCCCCAGTCCCCAATCCCTAACCTAAGCATCTTGGGGGTTAATCTGCATCATTTGCCAAGTGGTGTATGTCCCGATGGGACTCCAAAGTAAATAGGGGACTAATAATAATGCAGCCCAACCAGAAACAGTTAAAACTGTAATTGCCAAAATAATACAAATGCTGAACCCTGTACCACCGATGAGTGTACCTACCTGGAGGCTACGAAGTTTGAACATTACTGGTGTATAGGCAATGGTGACAATTTCTAGTAGCAGGTATAAGCCCATGAGTACCCAAGTTGTATTGGCATTGGGGTTGCGTTCCCAAATAATATAAGCTGACCATGCACCGCAGATAAACACAACAGTCCAGATTATGGGAATTGCAGCTTCAAAGGTTAGCCATCTGGGTCTTTGTAAGCGTTTGAACCACTGACGATCGCTCGGTGTAATCAAGTTTGCGGCTAAAGCCACTACAAGAACTATACCCCCAATCACCATCCAAGATTTAATCATTGCCCTTTATTCCTGGCGATCGCCAACTATGCTTTCAATTTCTGTTATTCTTCCCCAATCATGTCAATTTAATGCCTAATTACTCATCAATCCTAAGTTTGAGATGTTTGCTTTGGCTAATTTTCTGTCTAGAGGTATGGTTTTGGCTATGTCTGGAGGTGGGGGTAAAGACTAGAGGGTAAAAATATCCTTGTGTTGGGGAAGTAAATAATGTTAACTATATGCAAGCCGAAACAGAAGCGCGATCGCTAGTACATAGTTCACTGCATGGAATTGCCAAGACGATTAATCTGACTGGCTGGATAACTTTTTGGGTGCAACTAGCACTAGTTGTGGTTTCTGGATTAGTGCTGCTATTTGCTTCTACTGGACGCAGATTTGCTACTCAACAAAATACAGGCATCGGGATTGGGATATTCTGGGCTATTTGTGCAGTTGTGGCATTATTGTTCAGCGTGTATTGGAATTTCCGTTATACTCGCATCGCCAAGCGACTAGACAATCCCAACCCAGCTTTACATCCTACTAAAGCAGATACCATCAGAATTATTGAAATAGGAGTTTTGGCAGGTTTAATAGGGATGTTACTCGCTCTTGTGGGTGCTGGTGCCACGTTAGGAGTTTTAGTTGCCAAATCCATCTCCCAACCGCCAGGAGTAGCGATTGTTGACCCCAATAAAATTATCCGCGCTTTGGATGTGTTTGTGATGGTAGCAAATATTAATGGTATTGCTGCCCACTTTATTGGGACTGTCACTTCAATGTGGTTATTGCAAAAATTAAGGTGATGGGGAATAGGTAATAGGGCATTGTATTTTTCTTCGCCTACACCCTTACATCCCTACACCCCTATCCCTTTTTTACAAATTCTAGACACAATTGCCGAAAGCGATCGCCCCTCACTTCAAAATTGGGAAATTGGTCAAAGCTGGCGCAAGCTGGTGATAGTAATACTACTGCTGCTTGATGTTCTTTGGCTAACTCTGCACCTCTGGGTACAGCGTTTTCCATTGTTTCCACAATTTCATAATTGTTATAACCAACTTCTTGCAGCCGTTGAGCAAAGGCTGGTGCCGCCGCGCCAATCAATAAGACGGCGGCCGCTTTGGTTTGTATACTAGCTAACCATGCTGTATCGTCTCCTGGTTTAGCTTCACCCCCAGCAATTAACACCACTGGACTACTCACAGATGCTAGTCCTACATCTGCTGCGTCGTAATTGGTAGCTTTGCTGTCGTTAATAAAATCAATGCCTTCCCAAGTGCAGATATGCTCTAAACGGTGGGGAACTCCGGGGAATTCTCGCACCGCTTTGTCGATGGCTGCGGGTTCTATGCCGGCTAATCTCGCTACACCGACGGACATGAGTAAGTTTTGTTGGTTATGCGCTCCCACCATCCGCAAAGCAGAGGCTGCAATAATTCTTTCTGGTTGAGAGTCGGCTTGTAACTGTTCTACTACCCAACCATCTTCAATATAAAAGCCTTTTTTTCCAATCAGAAATTCTTTACCCTTGACACTTGTCCAGTAAGCATCCGGCCACTGACTGAGACCGACTTTACTTAAATAAGCATCATCGCCGTTCACAACTTGTAATTGCGACTGACGTAACAGCTTGGCTTTGATGTTGTAATAATTTTCTAGGGTTTTGTGACGGGCTAGGTGATCTGGGGTAAAAGTCGTCCAGACGCTTATGTGAGGAGCTAGGGATGCAGAAGATTCGATTTGATAGCTGCTCATTTCCCCAATGATCCAATCAGGTAATTTCTTGGCTAACGCTACTTCACAAGCAGCGTAGCCAATGTTACCACAGGCTGGAGCATCAAATCCTGCCGCTTGAAAGATGGCTGCAATCAGGGCTGTGGTGGTAGTTTTACCGTTAGTACCGGTGATTCCCACCCAAGGCAGCTTGTATAAATTGCGCCAAGCCAATTCCATTTCGCCAATTGTTTCTATGCCCAATTCTCGCGCCTTGACTAACACTGGTATGTCCCAAGGCACACCAGGACTAACGACAATTAAATTGGGTAAATCAACACCATCTAATTCTAGTGAATACCCTAGTTTAACCGTGATTTGTTCCTTGGCGAGTTCTTGTTGTTGACTGAGGAGGGTTTCGGAGGTGTTGCGGTCAGTGAGCATCACCTCCCAACCTTCCCGTTTCAACAATCTCGCCGCAGCAATACCGGACTTTCCTAATCCAATGACATGGGCTTTGGACATAGACTGTGGCAGAGTTCCCTGGTTAAGCACTCATTATGTTATCGCTAATTGGCAAAAATTAACACCATATTTTGTTGCTTTAAACTACAGATTTTTCACTATGGCTCCGAAGTCTGCTAGCACACGGGCGTGATTTCGCAATAATCCCAGCAAATTCAAGCGATTGCGCTTAATTTCTGGATCAGGGTCAATCACTAACACGCTATCCGCGCCATCAAAGAAATTACTCACAGTGGGAGCAATATTTATTAACCCTTCTACTAACAGTTGATAATTACGCGATTGTTGTGCGGCTTGGGTTTGCGGTACTAATTTAACTAAGGCTGCATAAAAGGCTGACTCAGAAGACTTTTGGAATAGTTCTGGACGGACTAAATTTGTGGGGTCTAGCTGTTTGGTATCTAAATCTCCTTGGGCTGCTAGTCTGGTGGAACGGTTGACGGTTTCGTAGATTTTATCGAGTGTACCATCGCGGCGGATTTGTTGCAGGTATAGGGCGCGATCGCGCACATCTAATAAATCCTGTAATGCCCTATCTGTATACTCTGGGTCATCTTCTCCCAAGACGGCGTTAACTAAATCGTAGTCAATTTGTTTTTCTTCTTGCAGTAGGGTACGAACCCGTTGTAAGAAAAAGTCATCTCGAAATACTGCGTTAATGTCTGCTTGGTCTTGACTTATGTCATGTTTTTCAGCAAAGTCTTTTGATATTTGATCCAATAAATTTTTCAGATTTATTGGCAAATTGGCTGTCCATGTAATGTTAATAACAGCGTTAGCTGCACGTCGCAAGGCGAATGGATCAGATGAACCAGTAGGTTTTGCTGCCAATCCCATCATTCCTAATTCCAAGATACTGACTATAGTATCGAGTCTGTCTGCGATACCGACTACTTGACCTGTGAGAGTTTGGGGTAGGATGTCATCTGCCCCCCGTGGTAAATAATGTTCAAAAATCGCCGTAGCCACTTCGGTTGATTCACCGCTAGCGATCGCGTATTTTTGTCCCATAATTCCCTGTAATTCTGGAAATTCAAAGACCATCTGCGTTACTAGGTCGGCTTTACATAATAATGCGCCTCGTTCAATATGTTGTTGGCTGTCGGCATTTAATTGCAGTTGGGTAGAAATTTGTCCAGCAATATTAACTATCCGGTCTACTTTAGTGCGTAATGAACCTAAATCTTCTTGGAAGGTGACGGTTTCTAGTTGGGGTAAATAATCTTCTAAGGCTTTTGATAAATCAGATTTGTAGAAAAATTGTCCATCTGCTAGCCTAGCTCTGATTACCCGTTCATTGCCCACGGCGATAATCTCGGCTTTGTTGGGGTCGCCATTACCCACGGTAATAAAATAAGCTTGCAGTTCTGTTGTACTACCAGCCTTGAATACGGGGAAATAACGCTGGTGACTCACCATGACTGTAGTGATTACTTCCGTAGGTAAAGCTAAAAATTCTGTTTCAAATTTACCCACCACTGGGGAAGGCCATTCTACGAGGTTCGTCACTTCTTCCAGTAAATCGGGATACATTTCCGTACTCCCGTTTAATTTCTGCACCGCCGCTTGGACTTGTGCTTGGATTGATTGGGTGCGTTCTTCGGGGTTTACAACTACGTAAGCAGATTGGAGGGTTTTCACGTAGTCGGCGGCATTGTGGATGGTGACAGGTTCAGGATGTAAAACACGATGACCATAGGAAATGCGATCGCTGTTAATTTTAAGTGAGCCATTTTCTAATTCAATGGGTAGAATCGCCTCATCCAACAAACTCACTAACCAACGAATAGGACGAGAAAATCTCACATCCCCATCCCCCCAGCGCATCAAGCGTTTACCTTCTAGGTTGTAAATCCACTGGGGAACCAGTTCTGTCAAGATATCCGCTACAGGACGGCCGGGAATACTTTTTTGGACAAAGACAAAATCCCCTTTATCTGTAGGACGCACTTCTAAAGCTTCTATCGCCACACCTTGCTTTTTCGCAAAACCTATGGCGGCTGGTGTGGGTTGACCATCTTTAAAAGCAGCTTGGGCGGGTGGGCCTTTGATTTCCTCTTCTCTGTCTGGTTGCTGGGATGGTAAACCTGTAATCAGTACCGCCAACCGCCGGGGAGTACCGTAAACAGCTACCGATTCACTATTGAGGCTATGGGCTGCTAAACTTTCAGGAATACGCGATCGCCACTGTGCCACAGCACCACTCAGAAAGCTTGCAGGTAGTTCTTCTGTACCAACTTCTAATAAAAATGCCGTCATATTTAATGTTGCGTAGCTTAACTTTCACTGATCAATTCCAACAGTTTACCTCGCCATCAGGCTGAGGTGGACTATGCCAAGCTACTGTTTGTCGGTGGAAAATGGTAGGCTGCAAAGTAAGGGAGTGCAGGGGAGAAAAATTCTACCTGTTGAGGAAATTAAGGACACCAGAATTAAAATTAATTGCTCTATTATTGAGTTGCAGTCATAGCAGTGGCTTCTTTGCCTTTATCGCGATTCCACAAAAATACTTTGCGCTGTTTCCCAATCTAAGGCAGCACGGGTTCTACCAACCATGATGATGTAGGATGGAAAGCGTTGCTCTAGGACTAAATTACAACCTGGTAAAATACCGAAGGCCATAAGCTTTTGTAACACTGCATCATCTTGAGTTCGCAAACAGACAACAGTTTGCGGTTGACCGATTTTCGCTGCTGATAAGGCGTTCATATTAAAATTGCACTCCGAATAAAGTTAAGCCAAAATTGACAAGATATCCCATCAAAAAAGCAAAGGGAAAAATAAACAGTACGATCGCAACAGTGGTTTTAGTTCCCCTCTCTTTAATCAGCATTTGCAATTGAGCAATGCAAGGTAAAAACAAGGTCAAAACAATCGCCGCTACCACTAACTGATTACCTGTGAGGCTACCTTGTTGCTGTAAATCAAATAGTCCGGCTGCACCATAATCTCTTCTAAAGAAGCCATAAAGAAATATTGGTGCTGCTTGTGTGGGCATTCCCAAGGACGCAATTAGGGGTTCAATTCCCCGAATAATCATGTCAAATATTCCTGTTAATCGTCCCACCCAAATCAACACTGAAGCCCAAATAAATAAAGGTAGAACTTCCAGAAAATACCATTTCATTCGCACCCAGGTTTTAGTCAACACATTGCGTAATTTGGGCAAACGCAAAGGCGGAACTTCCATGTAAAATCTGCCGGAATTACCTGGTAATAGTTTGGCGGTAAGATAGCCAACTACTATAAAAATTGCTGTGATAAAACCTCCCCAAAACAGTAAGGCGGCGGGTTTTTGTGCGAGTAATCCCACAATTACACCCCACTGGGCTGCACAAGGAATAGCCAGGGATAACAAAAAGGTAGCAATTAACCTTTCCCGCTTGGTTTCTAAAGTGCGGGTGACAATGGTGGCCATGGTGTCGCAACCTAAGCCCAACACCATTGGAATCACGGCGCGTCCAGATAAACCTACCGATTTGAATAGCCTATCGAGCATTAAAGATAAGCGTGGGAGATAACCACTATCTTCTAGTAACGAGAACATCAAGAAGTAGGTAGCAACTACGGGTAAGACGATCGCAGTCGCGTAGCGAATCCCCAAGGTGATGATGCCATAGTCATTGGCAATTAGGTCTTGCATTGGTCGCCAAGGAATAACTTGGGCGGTGATGTGGTTGACTAATGGGTTAATTTGTGATTCAAAAAAGGTTTCGATGCGATCAACTAATTCCCCCGCACCAAATTCACCGACAAATTTGTAAACTCCGTAGTAGAGGATAACGACGAGGATGGGGAAGCCGGTAATAGGGTTGACTGTGAGTTGATGTAATGTCTCCGTCAGGGAAGATCGCGCCCGTCTGGTTTCCTGCAAAGCGGCTCTTTCGATAGCATGAGCTTGACTTTGGCGAGTATTGGCGATCGCTAATCCAATGGGTTGTCTGAGTTGATTTTGGGTGACGGTAATCAATACTTCTAAATGCTGACATTGTTCTTGATCCCGTTGTAAGGTTTGCCATAGTCCTGGATCTTTTTGTAGCAGTAATAAAGCTAAACTCCGAGGAGAAAGGGAGTAATTAGCAAATAAATAGCGATCGCCCAAGGTTTGCCACCATGATTCTAGTTGTGCGATCGCCACTTCAATTGGTTCTGGATAAATCACTTGACTAATCCTAATTTTTGACTATTGACTGTTAACTGTTGACTCTTTCCCCACTCAAACTAGACAGAATCGGCACAAAAGGCATAATTCTATGTTTCAATTCATCTATGCCTTGGTTCAAAGCCGCCGCCATACAAACTACGGGGATTTCCAACTCCATCTCCAATGCGTCTTGTCGCACATCCAGTCCCCAACGTTGGGCTTCATCCATCATGTTGACGGCAAGTATTACCGGTAGTTCAGCTTCTATCAATTGAAAGGTGAGTGGTAACATTCTTCCTAAGTTCTTCGCATCCACCACATGAATCACGGCTGCTACAGGTTCAATTAATAATAAATCTCTAGCAACTTTTTCTTCTTCACTAATTGGCAGCAGTGAATACATCCCTGGTGTATCAACCACCGTTATAGTTTGCTCCCCTATCTGTGCCAGTCCCCTACTCACCTCTACGGTAGTGCCTGGATAGTTAGATACTGTGACGTAAATTCCCGTCAGGGCATTAAACAATACGCTTTTACCAACATTCGGCATTCCTACCAAGGCAATAGGGGGATGAGAAAAAACTTCCTTCGCCAAAAATTGCTTGTTTTTGCGAAAGAATGGCAATCTTTGTGATGGTTTTCCACAAGATTGACCTTGGGATTTACATTTGTGGCACTCCATAGAAGTTATTTATTGGATTTTACTGCAAGTAATTCTCAGATTAAAATGTGAGGATCTTGTGAGGGGTAGATACTTTTAACAGACATTCCCAATTTTCCATTCCCCGTTAACGTAGTTTGTGAAATCGAGCAAACATAAATTTTTGTAACTATCTTCGTAAAAATACGTAAGTAGTAGAGAAGCACAATTATAGAAGCCATAAGCTTGCATCGCCCATCAAGAAGATTGTGACAAGGGGAACAATGATGTTAAAAAAACTAGCAGCATCTGTGCTGACTTCCGTGGGTCTATTGAGCCTGAATGCTAGCCCGACATTAGCAAGACCAGCCCAAGATTTCCGCTATCATAGAAGCTTTAATACTACTAATTGTAATATTGCGATTAACGGCGAAAGATATACTTGTGATTATGGAGTCATGGGTGCATTCAGTAATGCTAGTGCCAACCTCAAACTATGTTCTACTCGATATTGTTTTATTCTGATACTGAGTCGCGCTCAACTCGCTAATGTCGCCGATGGTCAAGATTTTTACGTCAATCAAGTGGCTTTTCAACAAGGAGACTCGATTATAGACGAATGGGATGCTTCCATTAGATGCGGGTTTAGTCGCTCAGATGGTATAGGATGCCTGGGTGAACTGGAAAATGGCACAAGAATTGCCATTTATGTTGAGTAAGATCATCCTCAGTCCACACAATTAATTTTTTACACGATTAATGACCAGCAACATTAAACTCTATCCATCTGAAGGATAGAGTTTTTTATACATACTGATGTTATTCACCAGACAAATTTGTTAAGTAATACTATTTACATAGAGTCTTAACTTTAAAATGAAAATTTGCAGAAAATTGTTAAAGATTTGATGAACTAACCGTATAAACACTATAATTTACGGATATAAAGTTACAATTCTCTGAAGAATAAAATACCACTAAAAACCAACAGTATCAGAAAACTGTAAAATTTGACCATACCACACACAATCACTACTCATCTGGGAAATTAGCAATTAGTTAATATTCATACTGACAAGTGATTTATCTGAGGCAACAAACCAATTAACTTATACGTCTTTTCACGGAAAAGCATCATAGTAGCCACGTACTTTATTTATCGACTATGTTCAAGTGCGAAGCTGTTGCAAAAAAATCCTAACTAAAATTATGAAAACTTAGCTAATATCCACACAACTGATATTCTCAAACGTACATTTAGCAAAAATTTTTATTAAAATCTCATGCACATTCTGATTTATTCTTACAACTATTACCCTGAACCCATAGGCATTGCACCTTTAATCACGGAACTAGCAGAAGGTTTAGTGACAAGAGGGCATCAAGTGAGGGTAATCACAGGAATGCCTAACTATCCCCAACGGGAAATTTACAAGGAATATCAGGGTAAATGGTATGTAACAGAAAAAAAGAATGGCGTGACTATCCAGCGCAGTTACTTACGAATTAAATCTAAACCCAATTTAATAGATCGCTTACTGCTGGAATTAAGTTTTATATTTACCAGTTTACCCCAAGCCTTCAGAGGCAAGCGGCCTGATGTCATTCTCCTCACAGTCCCGCCACTGTTAGTTTCCCTTCCCGCAACTTTACTCGGTCGCTTGTATGGATGTCCTGTAGTGCTGAATGTCCAAGATATTCTACCGGAAGCAGCAATTCGTGTCGGACTGATGACGAACAAGCGAATGATTCAGTTTTGTGAAGCTATAGAAAAATTTGCTTATCGCTATGCTACTAAAATTAGTGTGATTGCTGATGGGTTTTTAGAGAATTTAGTTAAGAAGGGAGTCAACCCCCAAAAGATGGTATGTATTCCCAATTGGGTAGACGTAAATTTTATTCGCCCCTTAAACAAAAACAACTCTTGGAGAAGCAATCATCGACTAAATGGTAAATTTGTGGTGATGTACTCTGGTAACATCGCCCTAACGCAAGGTTTAGAAACGGTAGTTGCAGCCGCAGCTTGTTTGCGTCATATTCCCGACATTAGTTTTGTGATTGCGGGGGAATCGAAGGCTTTAGAAAGATTGCAAAAACATTGTTTAGCCTGTGGTGCAGATAATGTTTTACTTCTACCCCTACAACCGAGAGAAAAACTACCGCAAATGTTAGCTACGGCTGATGTGGGTTTGATTGTCCAAAAAAGCAATGTGATTTCCTTTAATATGCCTTCTAAAATCCCTTTATTATTAGCGGCTGGTCGTCCAGTAGTGGGATCAGTTCCAGATAACGGAACAGCAGCCAAAGTCATTGCAGAAAGCGGCGGTGGTCTAATTGTCGAACCAGAGTCACCAGAAGCATTAGCAGCCGCAGTGTTGGAATTGTACAATAATGCTGACTTAGCCGCAAAATTAGGGCATCAAGGTAGACAGTTTGCGTTAGAGAAGTTTGCTTTTGAACAAGCTATAGAGAGTTATGAAGATTTATTTTTTGATGTCATAGGTCAAAGAAGACCAACTTTAGATAAAACCGAACCCTTGAGTGAACAAAAATCAATTGTTGATGTGTCTAGATAACTATTGCAGACTTACATTAGGGAATAGGGCATTGGGCATTGGGCATTGAGCATGGGAACATTAGGGTAAAATCTCCCTTGTCTACCTTGTCTACCTTGCCTCCTATTCCCTATTCCCCATTCCCCATTCCCCATTCCCCATTCCCCAGTCCCCAATCACCATATAATTATTTTTTACACATCAATAACATATGGCAGCATTGATTGGAAGAGATTTATTAAGTCTGGCAGACTTGAATCCTACGGAACTTCAGGAACTTCTGCAACTGGCGACTCAATTGAAATCGCAAAAATTGCAATTGCGGTGCAATAAAGTCTTGGGTTTGTTGTTTTCTAAGGCTTCAACTCGCACAAGGGTTAGCTTTACGGTGGCGATGTATCAATTGGGTGGACAAGTTATTGATCTCAATCCTAATGTAACTCAAGTTAGTCGGGGCGAACCTGTACAAGATACAGCACGAGTATTAGACCGCTATTTAGATATTCTGGCAATTCGCACCTTTGCTCAACAGGAGTTGGAAACTTTTGCTGACTATGCCAAAATTCCTGTAATTAATGCTTTGACAGATTTAGAACATCCTTGCCAAATATTAGCTGATTTATTAACTGTGCAGGAATGTTTCGGCACTTTGGCGGGGTTAACTTTAACCTATGTTGGTGATGGCAATAATGTTGCTAATTCTTTGCTATTAGGTTGTGCTTTGGCGGGAATGAATGTCAGAATCGCCACTCCCCAAGGTTATGAACCAGATCCTAACATTGTGGAGCAAACAAGGGCGATCGCAGGAGATAAAACTGAGGTGTTAATTACTCATGATCCGCACTTAGCCACAAAGGGCGCATCTGTACTTTACACTGATGTTTGGGCAAGTATGGGACAAGAAGCAGAAGCAGGCGATCGCTTTCCTATTTTCCAACCATATCAGATTTCTGAAGAGTTATTGAGTCTCGCTGACCCAGAGGCAATTGTTTTACACTGTTTACCCGCCCACCGTGGGGAAGAAATTACCGAAGCAGTAATGGAAGGTTCACACTCACGCATTTGGGATCAGGCGGAAAATCGTCTACACGCACAAAAGGCTTTGTTAGTCAGTATCTTAGGTGCTGATTGAAAAGTTCAAAGTCAAAATTAAAAAGGCAGAAGAAAGATAATCTGATTTTCTTTTGCCTTTGAACTTAATTTTGCTCATTGACAAGCAAGCACAACAATAAAAAGGTAGATTTTTCAACTATTGACTAATATACGGGCAGGGTTCACCAAAACACCTGTTTTTAAACGTGAACATCTCACAGAGTCCGCCCCTACTGACTAATGACTAATGACTAATTTTTATTTTTATCTTGTGATTAGAGGTTTTTTATAGTACTAATGTTCTAGGGACATTTATATTTACATCCCTCATTAATTGTATGGAAAGACTCACTCAAGCGCAACAAGAACTTTATGAATGGTTAGCTGAATATATCAGAACACATCAGCATTCACCTTCGATTCGCCAAATGATGCAAGCGATGAATTTAAAATCGCCAGCACCAATTCAAAGTCGTTTAGAACATTTACGCAATAAAGGATACATTGAATGGACAGAAGGTAAAGCGAGAACAATTAGAATTTTACAAGCTTTGAGGCAAGGTATACCCGTTTTAGGAACCATTGCGGCGGGGGGTTTAATAGATCCTTTTACTGATGCTGTGGAACATATCGATTTTTCCAATCTGATTTTACCGCCGCAAACCTATGCTTTAAGGGTAGCGGGGGATAGCATGATTGAGGATTTAATTAGTGATGGGGATTTAGTATTTCTCCGTCCAGTTCCTGAACCTGAACATTTAAAAAATGGCACGATTGTAGCGGCGCGAGTTGATGGCTATGGTACTACATTAAAACGTTTTTATCGTAGTGGTGATCGCGTCACCCTCAAACCCGCTAACGCCAAATACAACCCCATTGAAGTTGCAGCCATGCAAGTAGAGGTGCAAGGTTCTCTTGTCGGCGTTTGGCGGGGTTATATGTGAGTGGGGAATGGGGAATGGGGAATGGGGAATTGGGAATAGGAGACAAGGTAGACAAGGTAGATTTTATCCCCATGCTCGATACCCGATGCCCGATGCCCGATGCCCGATGCCCAAAATGAATTTTGAATTTTGAATTTTGAATTTTTATGTACCTGACGCTAAATTCAGTGCAGCTACCTCCTAGCTTTCGCTTAACTTTGCCATTTGTTAAGGAAAGTGGGGGGAGTTATCAAACTCAGCCATTGCCAGGATGCCCTATGATGCCGGTATCTCTGCAATTACGCCCTTATCAGCGACAAGCTATTACTAACTGGTTTGCTAATCACGGCAGAGGTACGCTGAAAATGGCTACTGGTAGTGGTAAGACTATTACTGCACTGGCTATAGCTTGTGAACTTTACCAACAAATTAACTTGCAGATGTTGTTGGTGGTTTGTCCCTACCGCCATCTTGTCACCCAATGGGCGCGGGAATGTGAAAAGTTTAATTTGCAACCGATTTTAGCTTTTGAGAATGTCCGCAATTGGCAAAGTCAACTTTCTACTCAACTTTACAATCTGCGTTCTCATTCTCAAGGCTTCATCACGGTAATTACAACTAACTCCACATTAATTGGTGAGGGATTACAATCACAATTCAAGTATTTTCCTATCAAAACATTAATTATTGGCGATGAAGCCCATAATTTAGGCGCACCGAAGTTAGAAGAGAGTCTACCCAGAAGCGTGGGCTTGAGGTTGGCTTTATCGGCTACGCCAGAAAGATATTTTGATGATGATGGCACACAATCTTTATTTGATTATTTTGGGGCAGTTTTACAGCCAGAGTTTACTTTAAGGGATGCAATTTCTCAGGGAGCTTTGGTACATTACTTATATTATCCCATATTGGTAGAGTTAACGGAAGTAGAAAGTATTGCTTATTTAAAATTAACTAAAAAAATTGGCAGATCCATACTATATCGAGATAAAGAAATTAAGGAATCAGCTAATTTTGAAGATATTGCAGATTTAAAGCCATTATTAATGCAAAGAGCCAGATTAATTGGTGCAGCTAGTAATAAATTAAATGCCCTGCGTCAACTAATGGCTAATCGCCGCGACACTACCCACACACTGTTTTACTGTAGTGATGGTTCACTAGAAACAGGTCAACGTTCTTCTTTGCGGCAACTCAAAGCCGTTGCTAAAATTTTGGGAAGAGAATTAAGTTATAAAGTTAGCACCTACACAGCCCAAACACCTTTAACAGAAAGAGAAATTTTGCGTCATCAATTTGAAAATGGCGAATTACAGGGTTTAGTGGCAATTCGCTGTTTAGATGAAGGGGTAGACATTCCTGCCATTCAAACGGCTGTAATTTTATCGAGTTCTGGTAATCCCCGCCAATTTATTCAAAGACGGGGCAGAGTTTTGCGTCCCCATCCCCAAAAGCAACGAGCTACTATATTTGATATGATTGTATTGCCCCCAGATTTGGATAGGGAAACCATAGAAGTAGAACGGAATCTGTTAAGAAAAGAACTACGACGATTCGTAGAATTTGCTGATTTGGCTGATAATGCGGGTGAAGCAAGAATCAAACTGCTAAATTTACAAAAACGTTATGGCTTGTTAGATATTTGAGCTAACATTAGTAATACGATTTACATAGAACTTCTTACCCTTGTGAGGTAACAACAAAAATAATTAACCGCAGATGGACGCAGATAAATTTGTACATTAGTATACCAAAAAAAGCTATATTGAAATGGCTGTGATCAATATCTGTATTACTTATAAACAAATATTTATTGTCAAAGATAATATTAGCCAACTTAGCTGCAAGCACATCTGAAAAATAACATCGGTATCAGCTTTGGTTTAGCACATTTGGCTAGCCATGACATGATGAAAATTTATGACTTTTAGTTGATTTTTTAGATTTTGAATAAAATATTTTGTAAATCGCAGCATGAATTTACTCTATGCCACTGATTTGCCTAATTTAGAGCAGGTAATGGAAGATGCTCCTCTTACTGTCACATCAGATATGTTGTTGATTGATGTGATTGATTTAATGAATCGGACACTAGGTATTGATAGTAGTTTAGGGGCAGGAAATTTACCCCAACAACCCTACATCGGTTGTATTTTGATTGTTGAAGGCAAAAGATTAATAGGTATATTCACACTCAAAGATGTAGTTAGGGTAATTGCTTCAGGTCAGAATTTATCTGTTGTCAGAATTGAGGAAGTGATGACACAGCAAGTGATCACTCTGACTCCTACTCCAGAGGATAATGTCTTAACGGCTTTACTATTCATGGGTCATCATCGGATTCGTCACTTACCCATAGTTAATGCAAAGGGTGAATTAGTCGGACTAATTACCCAGGAAAGAATACGTCAAGTGATTGAGCCAGCGCATTGGTTGAAATTTCGCACTGTCGCGGATGTGATGGTCACTCAAGTGGTTCACGCACCACCTACTGCATCTTTGCGGGAACTGGCGCAAATGATGAGCGATCGCCAGATTAGCTGTGTAGTGATTGTTACACAAGAACCAGGCGATCGCCATCTATTCCCAGTGGGAATTGTGACGGAGCGAGATATGGTCAATTTTCAGTTACAAGCACTAGATATTGACAGGACTCCGGTGGAGGTTGTCATGAGTCAGCCTGTATGTAGTGTTAGTGCAACTGATTTTTTGATGAGAGTACAGGAGTTGATGCAGCAGCAAGGCGTGCGGCGTGTAGTTGTGGTGGGGGAGCATGGAGAACTCCAAGGATTAGTCACCCAAACCAATCTCCTACAAATATTTAACCCCTCAGAAATGCTGGGAGTCATGCACGCCTTACAACAAAAATTCCATGAGCAAACTATACAACTGCAAACAGCCAACCAACAGTTACAAAAAGAGGTGAATCAGCGTCAACAGGTAGAAGCATCACTAAAACAAGCTCAAGCAGAATTAGAATTACGTGTCGCTGAACGCACGGCAGAACTAGTGCAGGCAAATGCGCGCTTATACAGAGAAATTGCGGAGCGTAAACAAATCGAAATTACACTTCAAGAGCGATCGCATCAATGGCAAGCTTTATTTGATCATGCCTTAGATGCGATCACTATTGTAGATGACGAAGGGAAGTATATAGATGTCAATCGAGCAGCCTGTAAATTGTTTGGGGTATCTAAACAAGAACTTTTAGGTGCGAGAATAACAGACTTTACCACACCAGAATTTGACTTCACTCAAACTTGGCAACAGTTCTGCCAACAAGGACGAATGTTGGGTGAATTTAAATTACGTCGTCCTGATGGCACAGTCCGGGATACCGAATTTGCGGCGGTTGCTCACTTCATCCCACATCGTCATCTTTGCATAATCCGAGATGTTAGCGATCGGCAACAGGCTGAGTCCAGACTGCAAAAGAGTGAGCAAAGACTGCAACTTGCTCTTTTAGCTAGTAATACTGGCATTTGGGACTGGAATTTGCAAACTAATGAGGTTCACTGGTCGGAAAATTTATTTTACTTATTTGGGGTCACTCCTGACACCTTTGAGGTTAGCTATGAAAATTTTTTAAATAGCATTGTTCACCCTGAAGACAGGGAACTGCTGCATCAATCAGTTTTGCGATCAATTGACCAGCAAGTACCCTATGATATCGAATTTCGGTTTATCTACCCAAATGGTACAGTAGGTTGGTCAGTGTGCAAGGGTAAAGTGTTGTGTGATGACACCACTGGTGAACCACTGCAAATGATTGGGGTGAATATAGACATCACTGAACGCAAACAGGCTGAATTAGCCCTACGAGAAAGTGAAAAAAGACTGCAACTAGCACTTTCAGCCACCAATACAGGAATTTGGGACTGGAATCTGCAAACTAATGAAGTAATCTGGTCTGAGAATGTATTTCCACTATTTGATCTCGATCCCCAGACATTTGGCCGCAATTTGCCATCCTTTCTCAATTGCGTCCATCCTGAAGACCGCGAATTTGTGGAACAATCGATGATGCAGGCTATTGATGAGCAAACACTTTGTGATGTTGAGTTCCGTATAGTTTGGTGTGATGGTACGGTACATTGGGGCAATGGTAAAGGCAAAGCATTCTATGATCATACTGGTCAGCCACTGCGGATGATTGGGGTGCATCAGGACATCACCAAGCGCAAACAGACTGAAGCCTCATTGAGAGAAAGTGAACAAAGGCTACAAGCAATTATTGATAATTCCCCGGCTGTAATTTATGTCAAAGACATCCAGGGGAAGCATATTTTGGTAAATTCTGAGTTTGAAAGAATTACCCACCTCAAACGAGAAGAAGTCAAAAATAAAACTAATGATGAAATATTCTCTTCTGAATTTGCTCAAGCCTTAACGAGAAATGATCAAAGTATCCTCGCCTCTGGAAAACCTGTGCAATCTGAGGAAGTAATTGAACTAGATGATGGACTACATACTTATTTAAGTATCAAGTTTCCTCTGTGTGATTCCGAGGGTCGTCCCTACGCTATTTGTGGTATTTCCACAGATATCACTGAGAAAAAACAACTAGAACAGCAATTCTACCGCGCCCAAAGGTTGGAAAGTATCGGCACCTTAGCTAGTGGTATTGCCCACGACTTGAATAATGTCTTTGCACCCATTGTGATGATTGCCCAACTTTTACCTTTAAGATGCCAAAATGTCGATGCACGGACTCAAGAATTATTCAAAACTCTAGAAACTAGCTCAAAGCGTGGTTCTGAATTAGTGAAACAGATTCTTACCTTTGCCCGTGGAAAAGAAGGTCAACGCATTTTGTTACAACCAGGACATCTGCTCAAAGAATTGGTCAAAGTCATTAAGCAGACATTTCCTAAAGCCATAGAAATTAAAACAGATATTCCCAGTAATACACTCTGGATGGTACAAGCCGATCCCACCCAATTAGATCAGGTGTTCATGAATTTGGCAGTTAATGCCCGTGATGCCATGTCTAATGGTGGTATGCTCACCATTACGGCAGAAAATTATGTGATTGATGAGACTTATGCCCGAATGCACCTTGAGGCGCGTGCAGGCGGCTATGTTTTGGTGAAAGTTGCAGATACAGGGACAGGAATTCCGCCAGAGTTTTTGGAACGGATATTTGATCCCTTTTTTACCACAAAAGAAGCCGGTCAAGGTACAGGTTTAGGATTATCCACAGTTTTAGGAATTGTCAAAACCCACGGTGGTTTTGTGGAAGTATCGAGTCAGGTAGGTAAAGGTACGCAATTTCGGGTGTTTTTGCCCATCTCCAGAGGAACAGCCACAGAGGTAAACATAGAGGCGGAGTTACCCAGGGGTCACGGTGAGTTAATTTTAGTTGCTGATGATGAAACCGTCGTTCAACAAACCACACAGGAAACCTTAGCAGATTATAACTATCGTACCCTGATCGTAAATGATGGCATTGAGGCGATCGCTCTTTACGCCCAACAACCAAACGACATCAGCGTAGTCTTACTCGATATGCTCATGCCCAATATGGATGGCTTAACCACTATCCGCACCCTCAAAGCCCTCAATCCACAGGTGAAAATCATTGCTACTAGCGGTTTACCGGTCAATGAACAAAAAGCGATCGCCATTGGTGCTACTAAATTTCTCTCTAAACCCTACACGGCAACGGAGTTATTGCAGACTTTAGCGGATGTTGTACAGAATTAGGGACTGGGGACTGGGGACTGGGAAAAATGCTACCTTGTCTCAGCTAATCGTCATCTAAACTGCATCACTGTCATACCGATAAAAGCTGCAAACCCTCTCCCTTGCCCCCTGCTCCCCTGCGGACTTCGTGTTTTTCCTTATATGCTGGACAGCTTACCTGTTCCCCTTCTACACAATTATACTTAAGTTTTTTGTAAATTTTTTCTACTTGTTGTAGTTAATTGTACGTTTTATGGAAAAATATTTAATAGACACTAATATAATGGAGTGTTTGCTTCTTTAAAAATTTTACTAACATCCCATTATAAAGAATTTCAGCATAAGTAAAATATAGCAGAAAGCAGAATAAAAATAAATACTTTTTTGTCAAAAAACTTTGAAATTTCACCGCAAAAATCCAGAGAATTTGAAAATAATATTCATAGTGGCTTTACGGATGAAAAAAGCGCGATTGAGGCGGTTAAAATAGGTAAAAAAGATATTCTCAAAAATTAAGATGTCGCCAGAGCAAAATATCGATGATGTGCAAGAGCCGATTTTGAGCGCGCCACCGGAAGTAAGACAAATTATCGAGCGAGTTTGGCATCTGGAAAAGAATCGGCTGGATAGGAAAAGTAATAGCCCCATCAATGATGATATTTTAGATATTGTCAAGGGAGCAGTGCAATGAAACTCACATCCATTAAACTGTGTAACTTTCGCTCTTTTTATGGCAAAACACCAGAGATGATCATTTCTGGAGGAGATGTCTTGAATACAACGATTATTCACGGCAATAATGGAGCAGGTAAAACCAGTTTACTGAATGCCTTTACGTGGGTTTTATATGAAAAATTTAGTGCAGCGTTTGCTTCCACAGAACAGTTAGTAAATAAAAGAGCGATCGCAGAAGCTCAACCAGGACAAGCTGTAGAATGTTGGGTAGAAATTAACTGGGAACACGAAGGTAAACGCTATAACGTTAAACGCCAATGTCGCGGTTATAAAAATAAAACAGATTTTGCTCTAGGTAAAACCGAATTACTCATGCAAGTCGCTGGTGATGACGGTAGATGGTATTTTCCACTCCAGCAACCAGAAGAAATCATCGGGCAGATTTTACCAGTCAGTCTACATCAATACTTCTTTTTCGACGGCGAACGCATAGAAGAAATTGTCCGTTCTGATAAAAAGTCTGAAATTGCGGAAGCGACAAAAATTTTCTTGGGTGTAGAAGTCATCAACCGTTCTATTAAACATCTAGGAGAAGCCAAAAAAAGCTTAGAGAACGAATTAAAAGCTATTGGTGACTCCGAAATCAAACAACTTTTAAAAGAACAAGCCAAACTCGAACAAGAAATTGCCCAAGTCAACGCCCGTCAAGCAGAAATTAAGCAAGAAATAGAATATCAACAAACTTTTAAAAAAGAAACTGGTAATCGGTTACAAGAATTAACCGCCGCTAAGGAACTACAACAAAAACGGCAAGAATTAGAAAATCAAAAGAAAAGCCATCAAGACAACTGGCGACAAACTAAAGAAGCCTTGAAGAAAATTATTTCCTCACGGGGTTATACAGTTTTACTATCAGACACTACTAACCAGTTTCGGAATATTATTCATGATTTAAAACGGCGAGGCGAATTAACCTCTGGAATTTCACGGGAATTTATCACAGAATTACTCAATTCCCAACGCTGTATTTGTGGTGCAGAATTACATCCAGGTAATCACGCTCATCATTATGTGGGTATGTGGTTAGATAAAGCAGGTTCTTCTTCAGTAGAAGAAACCGCAATTCGGATGAGCGCACAGGTAGAAGAAATAGATAAACAAGCCGCAGCCTTTTGGGAAGAAGTAGACAAAGAACAAGCTAGACTTAATCAACTACGCCAAAACATTTCAGAAATCGAACACGAATTAGATAATATTCAAGAACGTTTACGTAAAGATCCCAACGAAGAGATTAGCAACTTACAAAAAAGACTAGATGAGATTGAAAGTAAAATCGACGAATTAAATCGAGAACAAGGCGCGAATCAACAGAAAATCACTCACCTTAAAGCCGAGATTGAAACTTTAATCAAACAAATTGCTAAACAAAAGCTCAACGAAGACAGACAATTATTAGCCCAAAGACGCATCAACGCTACCCAAGACGCAATCGAACGTTTAACTGAAGTGAGAAACCGCCAAGAAAAACAGTTTCGCCTGCAACTAGAAAAGCGATTGCAAGAAATATTTGCGGCTATTTCTTTTACTCCTTATATCCCTAAAATCAGTGACAAATATGAACTAACCTTAGTAGAAAATACCTCCGGTACAGAAGCAATAGTTGCAGCTTCCACAGGGGAAAACCAAATTCTTAGTCTATCTTTTATCGCTAGTATTATTGATAAAGTCAGAGAGTGGAGTGCTAAACGTAAAATCCTCACCATCCCTGATAGTAGTACCTTTCCCATCGTGATGGATTCTCCCTTCGGAAGTCTAGACGAAACCTATCGCCGTCGTATTGCCCAAACTTTACCGCAGTTAGCCAATCAATTAATCGTATTAGTCACTAAAACACAATGGCGGGGTGAAGTTGAAGCAGAAATCTCTGAAAGAGTGGGAAGAGAATATGTTTTAGTTTATTATTCCTCTAAACCAGACTGTGAACAAGATTATATAGAACTAGCTGGAGAAAGATATCCCTTAGTTAAACAAAGCCCCAATGAGTTTGAATATACAGAAGTAATTGAAATTACAAGAGATTGGTAATCATCAATACTGTTTTAGAAAGTCTGTAATTTTTATGAAATAAAATCAGCTTTTTTAGCAAAACTTTAGTTTGTCATCAGTGCAAATGACTCTGGGAGCAAATGTAAATTAGCTAAAATATTGGTGAGATGCTCAAAGAAATTCGATGAAATATCACAGCATTAATGAGCTGCTTAAAAATAATCAGACTTGGGTAGCTGAAAAGTTAGCACTAGAGCCAGATTACTTTGAAGAATTATCAACAGGACAAACTCCTCACTTTCTCTACATCGGTTGTTCTGATAGTCGTCTGCCATTGACTAACTTTACTCGCACTGAACCTGGAGAGTTATTTGTACATCGGAATATTGCTAATCAAGTTTCTCTAACGGATATTAACTTTCTCGCTGTTTTAGAGTATGCAATTTTACATTTGCAAGTCAAACATATTATTGTTTGTGGTCATTATGATTGCGGAGGAATTAAGGCGGCGTTAGAATGGCGAACCATTGGCATTATAGATAATTGGGTAAATCCCATTAGAGAATTATATTTACAACATAAGGCTGAAATTGATGCCTTGCCAAGCAGAATTGAACGTCTGAATCGTTTAGCCGAAATCAATGTTGTCGCACAAGTGAAGAATCTTTATCAAACTTCCATTATGCGTCAAGCACTCTACGAAGGTAACGCCCCTATGGTTCATGGCTGGTTATTAGATATACGTACTGGATTAATTAAAGATTTAAATGTTTCAACGGTGCAGTGGCAATTGTATCAATGTCCTTTACTTTTGTGCTGAGTGGTGAGTGGTGAGTGGTGAGTGGTGAGTGCTGGGTGATGAGTGATGATTGCTGAGTGGTGAGTGCTGAGTCGTCAAAAAAAGCAGTAGGTGTCAATTACTTACATCACCTACTGCTTAGTATAGTAAATATACTGATTAATTGGAAAAAGTTAGGTTTAAAACCGGACTTGCGTCCAAAAATCCTTGTTTCCCAAGGTAGGTAAAACTCCAACGCCAGTTCTCTCAAGTCGGGAAACCCACCAACGCCACTCCCCCTTGTGGGTGGCTGAATGAATTGCGTTAGCGTAGCGGGACGTTAGTCCATTGCGTTAGCGTAGCGGGACGTTAGTCCATTGCGAATTGCGTTAGCGTTCGCATAGCGTCTCGTAGAGAAGCGGGGCGTTAGCCCATTGCGAATTGGTTTTATAAAGTTTCTAAGTAACTCAAGAGGTCTGCCATTACTTGAGCATTAGGCTGGAATTTGGGCATTGGCGGTGTTTTACCGCTAATGACTTGATGAATTAATCCATACTTGGATTTGTGTTTAGAAACACCTTGTAAACTAGGGCCGACTCGCCCATCAGCTTCTAAACCATGACAGCCAGCACAATTGATTTGAAAAATAGCGTGTCCTTGTATTGGGTCTCCTGACAATGCTAAAACACTTTTGACATATGGGTCAGAGGCTTGAACCATATTTACACCAAAAATGCCCAATAAGACTGCTAGCAGTATCGCTAGAGCCAGTAAAGCGCACTGCTGAATCAGGTTTTCGGGTTTAGTAATCTGGTTATCCAAAAGTTGTGCTGTAAATGTCTAGTTGTTTTCAAAAATGTTTATTTCCTACACATAGCTTAAAAGTTCTTGATGCTGACTGCAAGCATATCCGAGACTTTGCTTATAACTAGCGATCGCCTAAAATCTTTACTGAAAGCGGGATTCATCACTAATTTGGTAAAATCATAAGTGGGAAATGAATTTTGAATAATCGTAAACAGGAGACTTAAAGTGGTTGAACCCCTGCTGTCAGGTATTGTTCTTGGTTTGATTACAGTTACCCTCGCTGGGTTATTTTACGCTGCCTACAAGCAATACAAACGCCCCAATGAGTTGGGTGGCTAATTAGAGGTAGGGGGCAGAGAGCAATGCGGTCTTGGGCTTTGCCCAAGTGGAGCAATTGCGGAGGGGCAGGGAGCAGGGGGAGAGATTTTCTTTCCTTACACCCTACACCCTACACCCCTACACCCTCATGCTGTAGAAAGTGAGTGCTGTGTTACCGTAAACTTTTTCACGGCTAATTTCCCAATTAGGAATTACTATATCTGTCCATCCTTGGGGGTTATGCTCAACGGCGATTTCACCTTGAGGATCTAATAATTGATAGTGAGCGATCGCTTCTAATACAGGTTGATATAATCCACTAGCATAGGGTGGGTCAAAATAAATCTTGTCAAACTGCTGCCCTGATAAGTGCTTTAGCTGCTGGATGACATCACCACGTAATACTTGCCATTTTTGATTTTCCTGCGCTACTTGCTCCCAATTCTGCTGAATTACAGCGCAGGCGCGACTAGATTTTTCAATTCCGACTACAAAACTGGCTGCTCTACACAAAGCCTCTGCACCCATTGAACCTGTACCGGTGCATAAGTCTAGCCAGCGACAACCTACTATTTCTCCCTGCCAAATATTAAAAACTGCCTCCCTAACCCGCGCGCTTGTGGGTCGGGTTTCTTGCCCTGGTAAAGTTTTAATTTGGCGATTCCCGTAAATTCTTAGACTCATTAGTCAATCGTCAACAGTCAATAGTCCATAGTCAATAGTATGTAGCAAAATCATAATGACTGGAAACAAATGACGAAGCTCTAAGTTGTAATTTCATTATTAAGCGGCGATTTTTTCCCGTACTTGCGAAACAAAATTAGACAAGATTTGCAAGCCAATGTTAGATGATTTTTCTGGGTGAAATTGTACTGCCATCAGGTTTTCATGGGCAATAGCAGCTGTAATAGTTTGCGTACCGTGGGTAACAGTTGCAGCGCGGATTTGCGCCTCAACGGGGTCAACATAGTAAGAATGCACAAAATATACCCAAGGTTGTGGGGGTAAATGCTCCCACAAAATACTTTTTGGTTGAGTTAATTGCAGCTGATTCCAACCCATGTGGGGAATTGTAATTCCAGGTTCATGGACAAACCGCTTCACTTTTCCTCGCACAATTCCCAGTCCTGGTTGAGTTCCTTCCGCACTGGATTCAAACAAAATTTGTAGTCCTAAACAGATGCCTAAGAAGGGTTTGCCAGATGCGATTATATCTTTGATCGGCTGCTCTAAATCGCGTTGGCGAATATGTTGGACTGCGGGATCAAATGCTCCCACCCCAGGTAAAACAACCGCATCAGCTTTAGCTAATTCCTTGGGAGAATCAGTTATTCTGGGAGATGCACCTGCTTTTTCTAATCCCTTGCAAACAGAATGCAAGTTGCCCATGTCGTAGTCTATAACCGCAATCACTGGCATTGATTTATTCCTTGTAAATTATTTATGGAAGGTTTTTCTATTCTAAATAATATTTTCCATGAAGAAAAGAATACTATTAACTTCTTTTGACACTTGGCTGGAAAATCAACCGTCAAATTCTTCGGATGATTTATTACTTGAAGTCATGAAACTCGACTCACTCCCCTATGATTTAAATTTTTTGCGACTGTTACCTGTTGATGTCGAGCTAGCTAGTGTTCGGGTGGTGGACAAAATAGAGGAATACCAACCTGATTATGTAGTCTGTTGTGGCATGGCCGCTAGTCGGCAAAAATTAAGTGTAGAACTGGGTGCAAGCCGTGGAGAAACTTTTTTACAGACGAATATTGATGTCAAACAATTAGTATCAGGAGCAAAGGCGACTGATATTAGTGACGACTGCGGTAAATTTGTTTGCGAAGGTCTTTATTATTCTGTACTGGACTACTTAGGACAAAAGAATTCGACAGCACATTGTATATTTGTTCATGTCCCAGTTTTAAACCAAGAAAATTTGATAGAGGTTTTGACAGATTTCTTATTAATTATTAACAATTTGGCACTTTTATAAGTCGCTAGCGTCGGGGTGTGGGAGTGCTGAGTAATGAGTGCTGTTAGCGGTAGCGCGGCGTTTAGCCGGTGCTGAGTAATGAGTAATGAGTAATGAGTAATGAGTAATGAGTACTGAGTGCTGAGTAATGAGTGCTGTTAGCGGTAGCGCGGCGTTTAGCCGGTGCTGAGTAATGACTAATGACTATTGACTAATGACTAATGACTATTGACTAATTTGTTATAACGGGAGATAAATTTTTTTCGGAATATGTTGCATTTATTACTCGGTTTAATGGTTGCCCAATCAACTCCGGCTACACCACCACCGGAAGAAGTTGTCCAACCCCAACAAGTGCGCCCGTTACCAGGACAATTGGATGCGGTGCCAACTTTTAATAGCAATAGTCCCGAATTAGTATTAAAAGAAGGGATTTTGCTTTCGACTTTTCCACCACAGGGTAAAAAAATCCCATCAGCTCATTTGAATTATCCCTTTCGCGGTAGGTTTGATGTGTTTGCTCATCACGTTGCACGAGCTGAACCGCCGGAGAATTTGCGCTCATTATATTTAGGGATAATTTTACATAACCCCACAAACCAGCCTGTGACAGTCAACGTGTTGCAAGCTGCAAGTTACTTAAGTCAACCAGATGCGCCGTTTATTGAGTTACCTGCTTTTAGTGAAAATTTGTTAGGTAATGTATTTGCAGGGCCTGGCGATCGCGTCATGTCTGATATCTTGAGAGGACGACGACAAGATATTTTTCCTCCCCAAATCGTGATTCCAGCCGGGGAAAGTCGAATGTTACTCAATCAACCAATCCCCGTCAAAGGATTGACACCACCCCTTAACGGTCGCTCAACTTTGGCAAGACTACGAAGTAGTGGTACAGTCTACGCAGCTAGTTTGGCGATGTTTGCGCGCACTAATGCTGACGGGAGTGAACGCCCCCCAACTTTAGAAGAGTGGCAAGATTTATTAAATAATAGTGATGTCTCTAGTCCCCGTGATAAAGTCCCCACACCTTTAGAAGAAACTGGTAAACCCCGTATCTATGGCAGAGTGGCTGGTGTGGCGCGGGGGACGCAATGGCGCGCTTTTATCGTTGATAGTCCCAAAGCTAAATACCTCACTATTCCCCAACCAGGACAGTCATTTTCCTATCCCCTTAGCACCCTGCATGGTGGAACATTGGGAACAGAACAAATTCAAAGCGCGCCGCTTTTAGTACGTTATCCTGACACCGCTTATCGGGCGCATGGAAATTACGCGATTCAATATAGTTTGAAGTTACCGTTATACAATAATACTTCTACCGCCCAAACGGTAAACGTATCAATTCAAACGCCAATTAAAGAAGACAAATTAACACAACCAGGACTGAGATTTTTTACCACACCTGCCCGTCAAGTCTTCTTTAGAGGTAGTGTGAGAATACGATACAAAGACGATAACGGCCGTCCTCAAACTAACTTTATTCACTTAGTACAAAGAAGAGGTCAGCCAGGACAACCACTAGCTGTATTAAACATGAAAACAGGCGATCGCTCTCTAGTAGAAGTAGACTTTCTCTATCCCCCAGATGCCACACCCCCCCAAGTATTAACAGTCACAACCCAAGCTTCTAAGGGTAGTCAATAGTCAATAGTCATTAGGGAACAGGGAACAGGGAACAGGGAACAGTTTTTCTCATCTCCTACCTTATATCCCCAATCCCCAGCGAAGCACTGAGCTTGTCGAAGTGTCCCCAGTCCCCAATCCCCAATCCCCAATCCCTAAAAATTCCATCCATGCGCCTGACCTCACTTGATGTTTTTCGTGGTATCACCATAGCGGGGATGATTCTCGTTAATATGGCGGGAGTTGCTGATGATGTCTATCCTCCCCTAACTCATGCTGATTGGCATGGTTGCACACCCACTGATTTAGTATTTCCTTTCTTTCTCTTTATCGTCGGTGTGGCGATGACTTTTTCGTTATCTAAATACACCCAATATAAGGCAGGGGGCAGGGGAGCAGAGAGCAGGGGAGAAAAATCATCTACTAGTGGCGAAGTTGCAACAGAGGAGAAAAATCTAACGTCCCCCCTGCACCCAGCCCCCAGCCCCCCTGCCTCTCTTTACTGGCGAATATTTCGCCGCGCTGCAATTTTGTTTATTCTAGGCTTGTTTCTCAACGGCTTTTGGAATCAAGGCGTTTGGACGTTTGATTTTAGTAGCCTTCGCATTATGGGAGTGTTGCAGCGTATTAGCATCAGTTATTTGCTAGCTTCTCTAATAGTTCTCAAATTCCCGCCTAAAGGTCAATGGATAATTGCAGCTACCTTACTCATCACCTATTGGCTGGGAATGATGTATATTCCCGTACCCGAATATGGGGCGGGGGTATTAACTAGAGAAGGCAACTTGGGGGCTTATATTGACCGATTGATTATTCCCAAAGCTCATTTATACAAGGGTGATGGCTTCAACTTCATGGGAGATCCTGAAGGATTATTCAGCTCAATTCCTGCTATAGTAAACGTTCTGGCTGGTTACTTTACTGGCGAATGGATACGTAAGCAACCAGTACAAACACGTACAAGTGTAGGATTAGCATTATTTGGGATTGGTTGTTTAATTATTGGTTGGGCGTGGGGTTGGGTATTCCCAATGAATAAAAAACTGTGGACTAGTTCCTATGTTGTTTTTACTAGCGGTTGGGCGTTATTGCTACTCGCAGCTTGTTATGAACTAATTGAAGTGAGACTGATACGACGCTGGAGTAAAGCTTTTGAAATTATGGGACTAAATGCGATCGCCCTTTTCGTCGCATCAGTATTACTCATCAAAATTTTAGTGAAAACCAAAATCGGTACAGGTGAAACCGCCATCAGCACCTATAACTGGATATATCAAAACATCTTTGCATCCTGGGCTGGAACTTTCAATGGATCACTATTATTTGCCCTAGTCACCGTCATATTATGGTGGGCTGTCGCCGTTTTCATGTATCGTCAACGCTGGTTTGTGAAGGTTTAATCATGGAAGTGGAGGCGAGAGACATCTTCCACACCCAAGAAAACTACCATCTATGACAAAATCTTGAGATTTTTTTTGGATTCTTGCATAAACTCGTCAGTTCAATCTGATAAATCTATAGGGGCGAAAATTGAATAAAAATTCCCCTAAAAATCTGATTAAACGCGATTTAACTTTGATCTAATTAATCTCAATCGAGGTAAATTTATGCTAGTTTCCACTTTCGAGTTGCTTGTTAAACCCCAGTTTCCTAAAGCTGCAAATCTACCTGCACCAGTACCACCATCTTTAAAGGAAAGTATTGATAAACTCAGTCGTAATGTCATTCAGGGTTATTTTTTAACTTTGAGTAATATTAACGCTTTTGATGTAACTTTCTCTCTAGTCTTCACCGTAGTTTCTAATCCTCCTGTCAACATTCAAGAACTTGTTGCTTTCTTAGATGTTGATGAAACTAATATATTAGCTAATCTAGAGCCTGATTTTGCTCCCAATAAAATCAGATTTACAAGAACTATCAAAGCTGCTGAGACGGGTTTATTTTTGCTACAGCCAAACATCCTAAAAGAAGGCATATTAGCAAAAGCTAACTTTGAAGTCAGAGGATACGTAGAAGTATTTATTTCTTCGTTGTCTACTGGATATAATTCTGCTAAACTCCTGCTCACTCCAGAGCATAGAGGTACATTCTATAAGAGTTTAGATACAGAAGGCCCCAAAGTTCAGTTAGATCAAATTGCTTATTCTCTGCCTACAGCTCATGGTGGTTCTCTATTTGAGCTAACTTTCCACTAAAGATTGGGAAATTACACCAATTTCCTCTAGTCTGCAAGCCACAGAAAATCATCCAAATCCTTAGCTGCGGTGCAAAATTGGTGTAATTAGCCAAGCTAATTTAACACCTAAAAAGCAACGTACCATTAATATTGGTACGTTGCTTTTTTGTTAAGTTTTTCCTGTGGGGACTGGGGACTGGGGATTGGGGACAAGGTAGACAAGGGAGAAGGAGTAATGAGTAATGACTAATGACTAATGACTAATGACTATTGACTAATGACTATTGACTATTGACTATTGACTCATAACTATTGACTATTGACTAATGACTATTGACTATTAACTAATGACTGATATTTTAGTAATCGGTGCGGGTATGGCAGGATTAATCTGCGCCCAGCATTTAAGTAAGACTGGTTATTCGGTGCTGGTGGTGGATAAATCCCGTGGTTTGGGAGGAAGACTCGCTACGCGGCGGTTGTATGAAACAAGAGCTGATCACGGTGCTTGTTACCTGAAACCTCAAGGGGAATTGTTCAGGGATTTGGTAAATTTATTGTGCGATCGCCATATCTTAGAAGTCTGGACGGATACTGTTCATGAAGTCGCTACACATACAGGTTTATCTACACCCCAAAATCGTAGTCCTCGTTATGTTGCACCTTTAGGGATGAGTGCGATCGCTAAATTTCTAGCCCAAGATTTAAATATTTTACTTAATCAGCGTGCGATCGGTCTTCACCTGACACCGGAAAACCATTGGCGCGTCACACTAGAATCTAGTAATGAGGAAATAACCGCTAAGGCTTTAGTCATCGCTATTCCCGCACCTCAAGCTTTAACCCTACTGACTCCATTGGCGGGGAGGGATTTAAACCCAGCATTGCTAGAAAATTTAAATTCCGTCGAATATTATCCTTGTATTAGCGTCATGAGTGGCTATCCCACTACATCACAACTACCAGACTGGAAAGCTGTTACTTTTGTTGATAATGAAATCCTGAGTTGGATTGGTTTAGATAGCAGCAAACGTCACCAAGCACCGCAACCTGTATTTGTAGTTCAAAGTAATGCTAATTTTGCTCAACAGCATCTCGATTCACCAGAGTTACAACCCACTGGACAACAAATGTTAGAGTGTGCAGCCAAAGCTTTAAACCTACCCTGGCTAAGTACTCCTGAATGGATGCAAGTACATCGTTGGCGTTATGCTTTTCCTCGTAGTCTTTGGCCAGAAAAAGTTTTAGCATTTGACACGACTGCACCTTTAGTTTGCTGTGGCGATTGGTGTAGTGGCAATTTAGTAGAAGGTGCAATGCTTTCTGGACTAGCGGCATCTGAAAAAATTAACCAATATTTAGACCAATTAATCCCAGCAAATGTAAACTTTTTCAAAGATTTCGCCTAATCTTTGCATCTATCGTTAGACTGATTGCGCGATATAGTAAGTCTCACCTTTGTGACTTACTAAATTTTCTTACAACTAATAATGATATTTAACAGTCAGTATAGACACTATTGCCAAGCTAATTTATATCAGATATGAGTAGCTTGGCATTAAGAATGTTAAGCATCCAGATATCTTTACTTCACCTCAATTTAAACCTTTCTTTATAGATTTACCCTGCTTTTTGATTGATCCCTCATTACTTATGATGAGTTTTATGTAGATTTACCGCAAAATCACATAATTTTGGAAAAATGAAAATATAAATAAAAAAGATTTGGAAATTAATCCAGCTATTGAGTATTTACTCAGTATTTATGCTGTCAACAATCTCAAATTCCTAAAAATCGGTAGAACTAGATACGTGCTATTCTACCCACATAAAAAGTTCGTTTCAGCGCGTAAGCTCGATATCTCTGCTGAAGAGTCATTGAGCAAGTTTGTTTAATGCTCTCAGTATGTAAATGAAAAGATAAAAACAGGAGTTAAAAATTTATGAATACGCTAGTCAAACTAACCCAAGAATCAGTCGTAGGAGAGATTGAAAATGTTTTAGGTACCTATTCATATCATCCTTATCAACAAGCCTTTGCAATTCCTGACTTACGACAAGAATTGATTACCTTTGTCTTGAATCGAATTCCATGTTTTCATAGTGCGTTTTCTCCCACAAAACCAGAAGCACAAAGCTGCGATCAAGACACTATATTTCATCAAAAGTTACCCCGCAGTCCCTTAGAGCAACAACTGCATCTACAAAACTTAATTCACCAAGGTGTCCACTATATCTTTCAACAAAAATCAGCTTGGATTAGCCATCATCTTTGCGAATCCGTAGAACCTGCTTGTGAACCCTCTCACTGGTTTGGTTAACACGGTGTTAAGAATTGGAGTAGGATGCAAAATTGAGTGTTTTGAAGGGTAAATGGCATCCACAACATTTTTAGATAAGCTTTTGCCAAGATAGTCAGCATCCAAATTCTTGACAAAAGCTTTAAAACAGGAATAATACCAATTCGCAATGGACTAACGTCCCGCTACGCTAACGCAATTCGCAATGGACTAACGTACCGCTTCTCTACGAGACGCTACGCGTAGCTTGCTTCCACGGAGTGGTACGCTAACGCAATTAAGAAAGTCAGATACCATCTTGGTTTCAAGCTTTGCATCTGTTGCTTAATTCTGGAGAATTGGTATAAAATCATCAAAAAATTGAAGTAGATGCTATCAAATGCAATCAGGCGAAGCATCATCGCCCATGAAATTCCTGATGTTAACAATAGTTATTGCCTAATTCTCAATTAGCTGTATCTAATGCCACAAGCTAACAAGATTCTACACACCCTAAAGTTAATAAGATAGAAAACTAATTATCTTAGCTGATGACGTTCTTCTTCCACGAAGAATGTTTCAATGTTGCTAAGTAGAGAACATTCTTGTTCTTCGTATTCGCGTTGACGCATTTCAACAACGTAGATCAGTTCACCACGAGATTGATCCGAAACCCTTCCCCAAGCATGGCTAACAGATGTTGATGGTAGATGGGAAGTATATGTACCATGATCGCCGGGACGGGTTGTGGTGGTGTAGTCTGGCTGCGGCTTCATAGAAATCGTGTGAGGTTGAAATTACCATATTCAGTGTATAAGCAAAATCCCATAAATAGGAAAAATCAAGTGCAATGAGTTGTTAACACCATTGCATTGTGAAAATTGATATCAAAGTTGAATCATGAGACACAATATCAACTATCAAGATTTTGCATTCACCAATCTAGAGATTGCTAACAAAGGACTCCTAAATTCTTGGGTGATTACCCGTTTATTGCCTAATATGCAGCGAATTAATATTGCTAGCTTTCGCAGTCGTTCTCATGCTGAAGTTTATTTGCGAAAGTTACGCCACCTGATTCCTGATGCTGATTTTGTGATGGTTTTTGATTGTCAAAGGGAATAGGGCATGGGGAATGGGGAATGGGAAATAGGGCATGGGGAACAGGGCATGGGGTATGGGACAAGGTAGACAAGGTAGAAGAAGTAATGACTAATGACTAATGACTAATGACTATTGACTAATGACTAATGACTAATGACTATTGACTATTGACTAATGACTAATGACTAATGACTATTGACTATTGACTAATGACTATTGACTATTGACTATTGACTATTTTTTGAACTCCTCTCAGTCCTGGACTCTACAATATTAAGTAGTTGCAGTTATCGCCTCATTAAATCCACGCTGATGAACAAAAAGAATAAGCCAGACTGGGCTGGTGAAAGTTTACTCTCCAATTTCGTTAATTTGTTAATTCAAACTAAGCCCATTTACGGTGTAATGAAACACCAAGCTAGACAAGTCCTAATCAAAACAGCTGAGAAAAATGGGATTCCCTGGCGTAAAAATTATGAGGCACTCCAAACATCAGGCGCAAAACAACTATTAGCCGCAGTGACTAATCCCAATGTTGTTTATCCTGACTATTACAAAGTTCCTTTTCATGCTTACTCTGAGGGAAATCTGTGTTGGGAGGCTGCTTTTGAAACAGAATCAGCTACCTACGCGATGGCACTGCGGGTATGGCCGCAAGAAAACCTGACTTGGGAAGATGCCCACGCTAGACTCAGAGGCACTTTCCACGACGCTTTGGGGACATACGGCCCTCAACAAGTCAGGGATATTTTAGATATTGGTTGTTCTGTGGGTGTTTCCACTTTGGCATTACACCGCTATTACCAGCATCGGGAAAGGTATCCAGTCCGCACTGTGGGTTTAGATTTATCGCCCCATATGCTGGCTGTAGCTAGAACTAGGGATGTAAATAGTGAAATAGCTGAATGGATTCACGCCAGGGCAGAAAAGACGGGTTTACCAGATAACTCCTTTGACTTGGTAACTCTCCAGTTTGTCACCCACGAACTCCCCAGTTATGCCAGCCAGGAAATTTTCACAGAAGTGAGAAGATTGCTCAGACCAGGCGGTTGTATCGCCATAGTAGATAATAACCCGCGATCGCCCGTCATCCAAAACCTCCCCCCTGTTCTCTTCACCCTCATGAAAAGCACTGAGCCGTGGAGTGACCAATACTACACATTTGATATTGAAGCCACTCTGCAAAAAGTCGGCTTCTTAAAACCAGTTACCGTCCCCAGTGACCCACGGCACAGGACGATTATTGCTCAAAAGCCGATGTAGAGGCAGGGGGCAGGGGGCAGGGGTAAAACCTTCTTCCTTCGATGCCCAATGCCCCATGCCCAATTCTTTACCCCAAACCAACATCCTTGAGCATCGCTAAATGTTGACTGACGGGTGTGAGGGTATTAGCAACAATCATGCCACTGGCGGCGACGGCTGGTAAACCGATGCCGGGAAAGGTGGAGTCGCCACAGCACATTAACCCTGGTAGGGGTGTGCTGTGGCTGGGAAATAACCCGACGGCGGCGGAGATGGCGGGGCCGTAAGAACCGCGATGGCGACGTAAAAATCTTTCGTGGGTGAGGGGTGTACCTACCAATGTGATTTCACAACGGGAACGGATATCGGGAATGATTCTTTCCAAAGCTTGCCACATGACTTCCGCACGCGATCGCTTTTTCTCTTCATATTCTGGACTTCTCCTGTCCATCCCTTGCCAAATTGCGTAGGGTTCATTCCCTGGGGTGTAAACGTGAATGACGTGTTTCCCTGGGGGTGCTAAGGATGGGTCGAGAATTGAGGGAATTGAGACTAAAATGACGTTTTGCGGTGCTGTAATTCCCAATTCCCAATCGTTGACTACTATATAATGACAAGCTAAATCTGCTGGTAAATTTTGAGCATCAATACCTAAGTGCAGGTGCAGGAAACTATCACATTCAGGTATGGCTTGGCGTTGGGTACGGAATTTTGCTGGTAGTGCGGCTGCTGGTACTAGCCTCAGTGTATCCCAAACCGAAGCATTAGAAATCACAGCTCGCTGCGATCGCACTTCTTCACCATTGCGGAGTTTCACACCAACGGCGCGTTTACCTTCGACTAATATTTGCTCAACATGAGAGCCTAAAATTAACTTCCCTCCGTGTTTTTCTAGTCCCTGCACCAAAGCATCGACTAAAGCACCACTACCGCCGACAGGATAATCTAACTTAACTCCTGGCTTATACCAATCAGCGAACATAAAAGCCACTTCGGCGGCGTTAGTTCCCGATGCGGGGAGTCCAGAGAGGAGAAAACACAGTAAATTTAGCCAATTTTGAATAAACGGGTCACTAACTACACCCCGCATAATCCGGTCAAAAGACCCAGTTAATTTAATCACATTAGCAGCGTGTTGAGCTAGAGATGGCGCAAACTTGCCCACAGTCAAAGCTGCACCCATATCTAAGCGTAAAGCAGCTGGAGGAAGAGCGATCGCAGCTTGGGCAAGTGGTGTCATCACCTTTTGTAAATTTCGCCATTCCTGAACAGCATCCTGTCCTCGCAATTTAGCTAAAACCTCACAAAATTGCTCACCTCCCACTGCGGTATCAAAATCACCCTCTGGCAGACGACAGCCCCAAGTATCGTAATTAACACAAGGTAAATCCACCCCAATGGCATCTAGGACTTGTCGTAGAGGGTTAACAGAGGGACTATAAGACAACCCAGAATAGAGAGAAGGCCCACTATCAAACTTAAATCCTTGACGTTCAAAAGCGTGCGCTGCCCCACCAGGGATAGAATGACTCTCAAAAACCGTCACCTCCAACCCATAACGAGCCAAAAGAGCCGCACAACTCAAACCACCAATACCACTACCAATTACGATGATGTCAGTCATTAGTCAATAGTCAATAGTCAACAGTCAATAGTCATTACTCATTACTCATTACTTCTTCCTTGTCCCCATTCCCCCTGCCCCCTGCCCCCCTGCTTCTAATTTTTTTGTCTATCCTAAGAATAGGGGAATTTTTTATGTAAATTGCCAGCAGGTGTCAAATGCTGCAAGTAGAACAAATATTGCATGACCGTTATCAAGTCCTGAAACAATTAGGTAACAATGGTATTCGTCAAACTTGGTTAGCAAAAGATTTACAAGCTCATGATACAGAAAATTCGCAGGTTGTAGTCAAGCTTTTAGCTTTTGGTGGTAGTGTACAGTGGGATGATTTGAAACTATTTGAGAGAGAAGCCCAGGTTCTCAAGCAGTTAAATCACCCTTGTATTCCACAATACATTGACTATTTTTGTGTAGATGACCGCAATCTTTGGTTTGGCTTAGTTCAAGAATATATTCCTGGTGAATCACTCAAAGAAAAACTCGCTGTCGGCAAAAGATTTACTGAAAAAAAAGCTAAGAAAATTGCGGCTGAGGTTCTCAAAATTCTCATTTATTTACATGAGTTAAATCCTGGGGTTCTGCACCGAGATATTAAGCCCAGTAATTTAATTTTGGGTGATGACAAACATATTTATTTAGTGGATTTTGGCGCGGTTCAAGATAAAGCTGCAAAAGAAGGTGTGACGTTTACTGTTGTTGGTACTTACGGTTATGCACCAATGGAACAATATGGCGGTCGTGCTGTTCCAGCTTCAGATTTATACGCACTGGGAGCTACTTTAATTCACTTGTTGACTGGTGTTTCTCCTGCGGAATTGCCCCAGGAAGATTTGCGAATAAAATTTACTAATAGAGTTAGTTTGAGTCCTGGTTTTATCAGATGGCTGGAAAAATTAACAGAACCAGCACCAGAAAAACGGTTTAATAATGCAAGTCAAGCTTTGGATACACTCAAACATGGTTTAGGAGAAGAATATCCTCATTTAGAAAGGAAATCTTCTAACCTAATTCGTCTGCCATCTAAAATGTTTATCAATAATTCTGGTTGTGGAATTATTAACACGTTAGAACCAGTTCCAGAGGAAATTCAAGGCTGGAATTGGGGGGCTTTTTTATTACCTTGGTTTTGGTTGTGGAGTAACCAAGTGTGGCTGGGATTATTATGTTTTACACCGTATATTGGTTGGGTGATGACGATCTCACTCGGTGCAAAAGGTAATGAATGGGCGTGGAAAAGTAGACGATGGCGGAGTATTGAACAATTTAAAGCCCATCAAAGAGGTTGGGCGATCGCTGGTGTTTTAATCGGCGCACCCATTAGTATTATCTTGTGGACATTTGCGCTTTATGCACTACAAGAAATCTTTGATTAAGCATAGAGAAAGGAAAAAGGAAAAAGGAAAAATGCAAGAAATAATTACTCTTTGCCTTTTACCTTTTACCTTTTGCCTTTTCACTTCTTACCCGTTTACATTTGATTCAATCAAACCTACAGGACAAGCTACATTTGTTCCGCCTAAACCACAATAACCATTGGGGTTTTTCGCTAAATACTGCTGATGATAATCTTCTGCATAGTAAAATTCAGGAGCATCCAGAATTTCTGTAGTAATTTTCCCGTATCCTGCACGGCTAAGGGCTTCTTGATAAGCATCCCGTGACGCTTCAGCTAGTTTTTTTTGTTCCTCGGAATAAACGTAAATTCCTGAACGGTATTGAGTACCTACGTCATTACCTTGACGCATTCCTTGGGTGGGGTCGTGACTTTCCCAAAAGACTTTCAGTAATTCAGCGTAGCTAATCACTTTGGGGTCAAACACCACAAACACAACCTCATTGTGTCCAGTCAAACCAGAACAAACTTCCTTGTAAGTGGGATTGGGTGTGTAACCAGCCGCATAACCTACCGCAGTGCTGTAAACTCCCTCTTTTTGCCAAAACTTCCGTTCTGCACCCCAAAAACAACCCAAACCAAACAATGCTGTTTCCATACCTTCAGGAAAAGGTGGTTTGAGGGGGTGATTATTCACGTAGTGCTGTGCAGGTACAGGCATGGTTTGTGTTCTGCCTGGTAAAGCCTGTTCAGGAGAAGGTATTGCCAGCTTTTTGCCGAATCCAAAAAGTCCCATTGATTTCTACTCTAATTTTTTATAGAAGTTTTCACGTTACTTAATATTTTAGTGTTTCTGCTGACCAGATAGCAGGGTTGGGGAATGGGGAATGGGGAATGGGAAGCAAGGGAGAAAGAAGGTTATTTACCCCTACACCCCTACACCCCTATACTCTCTTTCACATCCAATGGAATACAAGCATGAACCAACTGCAACAAAGGCCCTAGTTGTTCTTGTCCATTGACGGCTAAGTCGCTGTGACATAAGTACAATCTCTGGGAAACACGGGAGAGTAAATCGTGCAGAATTCTCTGTAGTCTGGTTTCTTCTGCTAACCTCTCATCTTCGGCTGTCCAAGGTTGTCCTAGTCTATCTTGCAGGAAAAATGGCGCGCCAAATAAAGTTGCAGCTCCACCTTTTGCCCATAGGGGTGAACCCGTATCTAGCCAAAAGTGCCAACGGTGAGATTTGCGGTTAGCACGGTATTGGAAAATAGTGGCTAAGGTGACGGCTTTTCTGTGTTTACCGATGGAACGTAGGGGGTATGGGTTGGCGGTAATTGTCCCCCGACGCAGGAGTTGAATAAATTCGGCAATAGTTGTGTTGGTGAGGTGATGATTTGCTTCTGGGGCGTTTGCTAGGGTTTGTTTTAATCTGGTTTCAATTTCCCAATAGTGTTGGGCGGTTTCTAGTAGTTCTCTCAAGGCTGCTAGTTGTTCGTAGGGAAGATTACTACCATTCCATAGAAAGTTTTGAATTGCCCTGTCTAAAAGGGAAATGGGGCTGGGAATTAGGCGGAGTTCTTGCTGCGATCGCTGTTTTTCTATCCACTGTAAAATCTCTGTGTAGGCTGTGGTGGCAGCATAGCCAATTCGATCCCAACGTTCAAAGGTTTTGACTGGTAGTAAGTTGGGGTGTTCGGGGTGGGGAACAAAGCAATAATCTGCTATCAATCCTGCCCTAACTGGGTCGATATTGGGAGAAAGTGCGGCCGGAGTTTCTGATGATTCTGCTTTTCGACTCAAAACAACTAACATCTCAGCTACGGCATCCCTGTCTACCAAGCGTCCCAAGCCGGGATAGACTAAAGCTAGCATGGTCAGCAATGCCCGAATCACCGGAGAACTAATTAAGGGGCGTTGGTCATTGAGTGATTCCACAGTAATATTCTGCTTACTGAGAATTTCTACTATGGTATAGCGAGCGATCGCGTCTAAACCAGGCGCAATTATTGCCACCTCTTCGGCTGCAACTAATCCCGAATTAATTGCATGACCAATAAATTCTGCCGTCTGTCGTAACAATTGAGAACGGGAGGTAGTTTGTATTGACTGCACCACTGCTGGTAAATCTGACATTACCATTGGTGAACTTAATGATCCCACCATCGGCGCAGCTAGTCTATCAGCTAGAGAATCCAGTGCAAACCCTGACAAAGCTTCCACCTGACAACGCCTCCCCAACCCTGCCAAATAATCGGGATCTGCCCCTAACCCCAATCTCACCCCCCCATCAGGATTGTAGCTAAACGCACCAACTGCACCTTGATCTAAGAGCAATTCCAACAAATCACGCACCATTCCAGGATATTCATCCACATCATCCGCTAATACTGCTTGATAACGGTTGGCTAGGTGCTGTTGATAATCTTTATTCTTTAATAAATACTGGGTGTAGAGTTCGGTAATAATCCCATAGGTGAGGAATCCCCTTTCTAAACACCAATTTCGCCAATCTACCAGTAAATCTGCCATAAATTCTGGCTTTAGATTGCCGCTATTTTCCTCTAAACTGGTTTGCAAAATACCTGCAATTTCTTCACATGGTGTTCCACTATAAGCCGCTAACTGCATTAAGTCTAAGATGCGCCTCACAAAGCGGTATTCATTCACCCCCGCAAGTTTTAAGGTGTCTTCATCTAATTGGCTTCTCCACAGTTTAGTTGCTAATTCTTGCTCAGTTTCCGGCCGCAAGCGCACAGGAAAGTGTGCCTTGAGATGCAGCAGTTCAATCAGTAAAGGCCAAAATAAAATTACCTCATCTTGAAAAAAACCTAGTGGCGTTCTGACGCGGACTGGATATTTCCCTTGAGTGCTAGTAACAATTTTATCCCCCAACTCTCGCCGATTATCATCATTGGCAGCCAAAACCAAAATTCCCGGTTTGGCTTGCTGGAGTAACTCTGATTGAGGTATGTAAGTGCTTGCTTGCAATTTTGCTCTTTTAGTATAAAATAATTCATATATTTGTTTTCTATTTTGTAGCCAAATACTAAATTGTTCTATTAATCGGCTAGTCTTCCCACTCCGACTACTCCCAACAATCCAAATAGAATGAAAAACCACTACTCATCTCCCGAATAGATTTTTGATGATGTTTGGTGTTAATTTAAAATTAGTAATCAACACATAATATATCAAGCTGATTTAATTGCTGTTCCCTGAAAGTAAGCACGGTCATAATTATTTGTGTAAGCTCTTAATAGAAGACGGACAGCTAAAAAAGACAGAAAAAACTGTATATAAATGTACCCAACTGCTTCAAGACCAAATACCATTACCATAAAGATTTTCTGGAAAATTACTGACAATGCAAAACTCGATGTTTAGCCAAAAAATTTATCCTTTTTTACTATCGGCTTATAGATGGTATTTACAGACACCAGAACGCTCCTTAGACGAAGCCTACAAAGCTGCCTTAAAAATCAAAGCCATAGAGGATGAATATTTTAATGGTAGTACAATAGACTTCAACTCAGCCATCTATAGCAGTAGTGTTATGGATTATTTTGAGTCTGATATTAAAAAACAATTAAAGCTGGTGAGGATGCGATTGACTGAATTTCGATTCAGTCGCTGGTTTTCTAACGAGTCTCATCAAAAAGCTGCTCAAAAAACTGGTATAGAGTATCTCACACCTACAGAAATTTTAGACAAATTAAAGTTCATTGATGATATTACTACCAAATATATTAATCTTGAGCAAGAACTTCTATCATCTAACGGTCTTAATCAAACTCCTCTGAATAAAACTGCTGATGGGCAAAATTCGGAAGCATCTCCTAATTACCCTCCCAGTATTATTAAATCTAATAAAAATGATTTAGTAGAGAGAATATATGCACCGACATCACCACCACAAAATCTTGGTAGACCCTCAGCACAAAATCAAAGAAAACGCCCTAAAGCCGATTCTATAGGGATTCTGCCGCGTTCAATTTTAAGTACCATTGGCCGGCTACAAATTGAGTTAGATCCTAATTCTGAACAGGATGTGGTGCAGAATTTTCGCCAAGCACAACGGCGAACTATTATTTCAATTCGGTTTATATTATTAATTATTATTATACCACTTTTAACTCACCAATTATCCAAAGCTTTATTAGTAGGCCCTATTGTAGAACGCTTTAGAACTGCTCAAACTGAGCAAATATTTCTCAATGAAGAAATGGAAGAAAAAGCTCTACTAACAATCCAAAGGTTTGAAGAAAGAATCAAGTTTGAAAATTTAATTAGTAATGCACCACCACTTTCGACAGAGGAGATAGAAAAACAAATACAAACCAAAGCGCAGGAAGTTGCAGAAGAATTCCGGAGGGAAAGTGCTAATGCAATTAAGAATGTTTTTGCAGATATTTGTTCTGTGGCTGCTTTCATTTGGCTACTGATTGCTAGCAAGTCTTCTATTACGGTGTTAAAAGATTTCTTTGATAATGTGGTTTATGGACTGAGTGATAGTGCCAAAGCATTTATTATTATCTTATTTACGGATGTCTTTGTCGGCTTCCACTCTCCCCACGGCTGGGAAGTTATTCTCGAAGGTGTGACTCGTCATTGGGGTTTACCAGCAAACCGAGACTTTATCTACTTGTTTATTGCTACATTCCCCGTAATTTTAGACACTATCTTTAAATATTGGATTTTCCGCTACCTCAACCGGATATCGCCTTCCGCCGTAGCTACATACAAAAATATGAATGAGTGAACTACCTACATCGACCTTGCGGTACGATGTAGGCTTCCCAAATCATTGGGAACTGCCTCAGACTTGGTGGATTTTTTACGTCCAGAAGTCTTTGGTCTTACATTCCCTCCTTGGGCAGAAGTGCTAGTTCCTAACACCAGAAGTCGCAAACCTTCATTTCTGATATTTATTGCAGCGTTGATGTCTCTATCATGCTGCTTTTGGCAGTGTGGGCAATCTACAAACCTAATCCCCAGCGAATCATAACCATTTTGCAGCATTGGGATTGGTAGCAGAGTCTCACTACAAAGCTGAGATGAAGGAAAGAAACGATTGATTTCTTGATACGTATGTCCAAATCTTTCAGCTTTGTATTTCAACATAGTGAGAAACATCCCCCATCCTTGGTCACTAATAGCTTTGGCCAAGTTAGGATTTTTCACCATGTTTTTAACTGCCAAGTCCTCTACACAAATAACTTTGTTTTCGTATGCTATTTTGCGAGACAGCTTGTGTAGAAAATCTTCTCTAACCCTAGAGATTTTACTAGAAACTTTAGCCACTAAGCATTTAGCCTTTTGGCGTTTTTTAGACGTTTTATCCTTCTTTCTTGCTAGTTTTTTCTGCTTACGCTTTCTATTTTTCTCTAACTTCGCTAGTCTCTTTTTGGGTAAGTCGTATTTTGATCCATCAGAAGTTATAGCAAGATTTTTCAAACCAAGGTCAACTCCAATAGCTTCGTTGATTGCAACTACTGGCATATCTTCATGGTTGAACAGAATAGAAGCGTAGTATCTACCATCTGCATTTTTAGATATAGTTACAGTCGTGAACTTAGCATTTGGTAGTTCTTTGTGAAACACAGCTTTGACTATCCCCAGATTGCCAGGAAACTTAATCACAGAATCCTGTGGGATTAGCTTCACGTTTTGGGGATATTGAATCGATTGCTTGCCATGTTTAGACTTGAAGTTGGGATATTTAGCACGTCCTTCAAAGAAATTAACGAATGCACTAGAAAGATTGAATGTGACTCGTTGCAATACTTGAGAGTATGCAAGTCCTAACCATTCGTACTCTTTCTTTAACCCAGGCAGCAACTTGTCCATTGCCACCTTAGAAAGACCTTTTCCTGTTTCTTTGTACTCTGTAGTTGTGGCATTAAGCATATAATTCCACAACCATCTAGTATTGCCAAAACATTGAGCCAGATACGACTCTTGCTCGTCAGTAGGATAGATTCTCAACTTAATTGCTCTATACATGGTGAGGCACTTGCCGTCTTGGCGGTTTCCGTCACGTTAGCGACGCAGGAGCGTCTGGCAAAGTGCCGAACCCGAAGGGCATCTACTTTTACCGTGTTTTATGGTTCATGATAATATAAAAACTTACAGTGAGTCAAGACTTCATTTGTACCCTTCGGGATCTTGCTACGTTTCCTCCATGTTTCCCTCCCTTGCCTGTCGGAATTGGTCGGGAAACTGTCGTCAACTCACGCGCAATTCATCTCACGCTCCCCTTCGGATGAGACGTGAGCCTTCTTGCTGTTAAAGGTAAATTAAACCAATTCGCAATGGACTTCTCTTCTCTACGAGAGGCTGCACCAACGAGACGAAGAGAGCGTAGCTTGCTTCCCCGGAGGGGTACGTCTCGCTACGCTAACGCAATGAACTTCTCTCCGAGACGCTACGCGTAGCTTGATTCCAGGTTGGCGGTAGCGTTGCGTAGCAAAGTGGTACGCTAACGCAATTTGCTTTTTCCGTGTTGTAATGGGGATTCAGACACTGCCATAGAAGCCGGCGACTAAAACCCCTAAATTTTGTTAACTAAAGATTTTTATCACATCATCTAATTACTTGATAATCATCTGACTTGATTTCTGATGATTAATGGACTTATAACCCTGACTTTTCGGAATAGTTGGGGATATTTTTTTGACTCTGTTGTATATTGTTGGAACTATCAAAAATCATCTTGCGTCACTTAGATCCTGTTATTCCTGTGTAAATCTGTGTCAAAAACGCAAGTAGTTATACTTGGCAACTACTCTAGAAAACTAAAGAGTAGAAAATAATAGTGTCTAAATGTTGACAAATATTTTGTTCCTGATTTTGAGCTAGTTTTGCAGTTACGGGAATATCACCCTTTCAGGTTGTATCTACCACATAAGCATTCAGAAATTAGTAGTCAGTTAATCTCAAGCTAGTCCTAAGTAAAATAGGCTGGATATTTGACTGGGATATAACGACTCTGTAATTTCTCTCAATTACTAAAAAACTAGTATTAGTAAATTTTCTCAATAATGATTTAAATTATTCTGAGCAACAAAAATATATTTGAATCTATTGAGACTAAATAATCTAGTTTATCTATGACGTGTGGAAATAGGAAATTAAAGGAAACTGAGAAAGTGTTCAGGATTTTAATTGATACCGATTTAATATTAGAAGCTTTAATGAATCGCACTGAATCAACAATAGATGTCAGCCAATTATTAGATAGAGTAGATCCATCAATTCAACTGTATTTAACTAATGTGGGATTAGAAAAGATTTATGCTTATGCAACTTGTTTACAAAATATTTATGCTGATATAGTAATTGACTGGCTAAGAGAAAAAATGCAAATTTGTGTTGTTGATCAAAGCATCATTAAAACAGCACGGACATCTTCTATGAAAAATTTTGAATCTGCTGTAGAGGTAGTGTGTTTAAAAAATTATCAATTGGATGCAATCATTACTAATCAAGTAGAAGATTTTACAGATATAGTAAATTCTGGCTATATCTGGTGTTTTAGGGACTTGTGGTTACGTGTAAATTTGGAAACACAGTTCCAAGTGTCGCTGTAAAAATAGTGCAATTTGGGGTGAATTATGCTTACCCAGTGCAGAGTCCCAAAGCATCTGCAACCCCTACACACCTACTTTTTGATCTTAGACTCAGAGGCGAAAAAATTGGCTGTTGTGCCAGTCTGTAAAATATTTTCATGAATATACAAAACTTTTTTAGTAATTTTATAGGCGCAGGTTTTCTTTGGTGCTAGGATCTACGACTATAGATAGATAAAAGTGCTGTAGCTGTGAAACAAAAGCCAAAACCAAGGATCGCTTTGCTTCGAGAAAAAGCAGGGCTGACCCAGCTTGAATTGTCCCGTCTTGTCGGCGTGACTGAAAGCACTATTCAAAACTGGGAAAGCGGCCGGACTGGGACAGACCATATTGAGAGAATTATTAGGTTTTGTAAAGCCTTGAATTGTCAAGTGGAAGACCTAATAGAGTATGCTAATGAGCCTATAGATGGGGCTGTAGGCAAACCAACCTCATTAAATGACCTACATCAACTCTTAGGAAATCAAGAGCCTGTTTCAGTCAATACTTCAGATACAGAAGTAGCTCAACAGTCACAAGCTAAAAGTACCTAAAACAGTAGGGACAAATGCAACCTCAAAACCTGGCAATAACATTACCACTGATGCCAATTTTTTGAGGTGGGTAAGGATTGTGAGTAGCGATCCTTCCCAAAAAAGCCCTGATGGCTACTTATTTTTCTAGGAGATACTTTGAGCTTGTTGCCAAAAAGTTTCAATAGTCACGAATTGATAACCTTGTTGTAGTAGTGCAGGGATGAGGATTTGAATTGTAGCTGCAACATCTTGTCCGCCGCAAGCACCATCATGCAAAACAATCAAAGAACCATCTTTTACTTGCTGGGTCACACGCTGCACTACTTGATTGACTCCAGGTCTAGCCCAGTCTTCTGGGACAACACTCCACATGACTGGGCGATATTGCCATTGTAAAAAGAATTTGAGAGTTTGGGGCAGAAATAAACCATTGGGTGGTCTAACATCACGCACTTGAGTAGGTGGAAGATCACAAGCATGATAGATAGCAGTTTGGGTTTTTTCTAAACTCTCTTTGAGGTCTGGGGGTGAGAGTCTGATAAAAGAACGGTGGTCATAACCATGTAACCCAATCCAGTGTCCGCGATCGCTCACCGCTTTGGCAACATCTGGTGAACGATTCACACAAACACCCAACCAAAAAAAGCTAGCTTTGATGTTGTAGTGGTCTAAAACTGCTAATACCTGGGGAGTGTATTGGGGATGAGGCCCATCATCAAAAGTTAAAGCGATGGTTTTAGTCTCTCCATTTCCACACCATAGACACTGGGGAAAATTGGGTTGGAGAAGACGGTAAGCGATGGGGAATAGTGGTGCGAGTTGCATGGAAAGGGATTAGGGACTGGGGATTGGGGACTGGGGACTGGGGACTGGGGATTGGAAGGTAGACAAGGTAGACAAGGTAGACAAGGTAGATTTTACCTCAATGTCCAATGCCCCATGCCCTATGCCCGATTCCCGATTCCCGATTCCCAATTCCCGATTCCCTATGCCCCCTTGCCATCAAAGTGATAGTATATTTTTTAAGTTGGAAGTCCCTAAATTTCTGGTTGACGCAAATGCCAAGTTGTGGATTGCTCAAAAGCGTAGGCGACTTGTAATAGTTGGTCTTCTTTGAGAACTTTGCCGATGAGTTGCAAGCCGATGGGTAGTCCTTGTTCGTCAAAACCACAGGGAATGCTAATCCCTGGTAAACCAGCAAGGTTTACAGGAATTGTCATCAAGTCATTTAAATACATACTCAAGGGATCAGTAGTTTTTTCTCCTGCTTTAAATGCTGTGGTTGGTGCTGTGGGAGTGACTAACAAATCAACGGTTTCAAAGGCTTTTTCAAAGTCTTGTTTAATCAAGGTACGGACTTTTTGCGCCTTCAGGTAATAAGCATCATAGTAACCAGCAGATAGGGCATATGTACCAATCATAATCCGGCGTTTGACTTCTGCGCCAAATCCTTGGGCTCGGGTACTCTTGTACATAGACAGGAGATTATCCGCATCTGAGGCGCGCCAGCCGTATTTCACACCATCGTAGCGGGCGAGGTTGGCGGATGCTTCTGAGGGAGCGATGATGTAATAACTAGGTAAGCCATAGCGGAAGTTAGGACAGGAAATCACATGAATTTCTGCACCTAAACTCTGTAGTTGTTCAATAGCTTTGGTAACAGCTTTTTCCACCACGGAATCTAAACCTTGACCAAAAGTTTCTTTGATCACACCGATTCGGGTTTTACTTCTGGCTTTGAGGTCTGGTCTTAAGGTGGCGGCGTAATTAGGAATTTCGACTTTCAGGCTGGTGGAATCTTTGGGGTCATAACCTGCGATCGCATTTAATAATATCGCGGTATCTTCTACTGAGCGTCCAAAGGGGCCAATTTGATCTAATGATGAAGCGTAAGCCACTAAACCATAACGGGACACTAAACCATAGGTGGGTTTAAGTCCCACCACACCGCAAAAAGAAGCAGGTTGGCGAATTGAACCCCCAGTATCAGAACCCAGCGCAACTACACATTCATCGGCGGCGACGGCGGCGGCTGAACCCCCAGAAGAACCACCAGGAACTCTCGACAAATCCCAAGGATTCGCCGTGACTTGATAGGCAGAACTCTCAGTGGAACTACCCATTGCAAATTCATCTAAGTTGGTTTTCCCAACAATCACCGCCCCTGCATCAATCAATTTTTGTGACACAGTTGATTCATAAGGTGGCACAAAATTTTCTAAAATCCTGGAAGCGCAAGTCGTAGGAATCCCCTTAGTACACATATTGTCTTTAACACCAATGGGAATTCCCGCCAATAAGCCAATTTCCTCACCTGCGGCAATTTTGGCATCCACAGCACTAGCCTGTTCTAACGCCTTTTGTGCCGTTACGTGTAGAAAACTGTGCAATTTCGGCTCTAAAGCTTGAATCCGGTCTAAAGCCTCTTGGGTAATTTCAACGGCAGAACGTTCTTTTTTAACTAGTTGTTCGTGCAACTCGCGGATGGATGCCATGATTGCTCTCTTAGTGACTCAAGTCATTGATTTTAGTACATATTGACGGTGACTGGGTACTGGGCATGGGGAATTGGGCATGGGGAATTGGGCATGGGGCATGGGGAATTGGACATTGAGGTAAAATCTACCTTGTCTACCTTGTCTACCTTGTCCCCCAATCCCCAGTCCCCAGTCCCTAATCCCCAACCACCACTATGGTTAAAATTATTACTCGCAAGTATATAGGTAAAGAAAATGTCTACGACATAGGCGTTGAGAGTGATCACAATTTTGTGATTAAAAATGGCTTTGTAGCTTCTAATTGTTTCAATAAGTCACACTCAACTGCCTACGGATATGTTACCTATCAAACCGCCTATTTAAAGGCTAATTACCCACTGGAATATATGGCTGCACTCCTGACAGCTAACAGTGGTGATACAGATAAGGTGCAGAAATATATTTCCACCTGTATCAGTATGAATATCCAAATTGAACCACCTGATATTAATCGTTCTGGGGTGGATTTTACGCCTGTGGGTGGGAAAATTTTATTTGGATTTTCGGCGGTGCGGAATGTGGGACAAAATGCGATCGCTGCTATTATAGAAGCGCGTGAACAGGGAGGCGCGTTTAAATCTTTAGCTGATTTTTGCGATCGCGTGGATCTTCGCACTGTCAACCGCCGAACCCTAGAATCGTTGATTTATTGCGGTGCTTTCGACAAAATTGAAGCTAACCGTCAACAATTAATGCACGATTTAGAATTAGTTTATGAATGGGCGCAATCTCGCGCTAAAGATAGAGCCACTGGACAAGGTAATTTATTTGATTTATTAGGCGGATTCTCGTCTGCTAATGATAAAAAATCAAATAACGCCTTTGAAACTGCACCAAAAGCTAAACCGGTAAATGACTATCCACCGCAAGAAAAATTGCGAATGGAAAAAGAATTATTAGGTTTTTATGTTTCTGATCATCCCCTGAAATCTTTAAGACAAGTTGCACCACTTTTAACACCAATCAATATTTCTCAACTCGGAGAACAAAGAGAAGATACAAAATTATGTGTAGTCGCCATGCTCAACGGTGTGAAAAAAGTCATGACCAAAAAAGGCGATCCAATGGCGATTTTGCAAATAGAAGATTTAACATCTCAAACTGAAGCTGTAGTGTTTCCTAAAACCTATGAACGCGTTAGTTCTGTCTTACAAGTTGATGCTAGATTTATCATTTGGGGTAAAGTAGACCGTCGCGACGATCAACTGCAATTAATCGTTGATGATGCCGAACCAGTTGAAACAGTACAAATGGTTATGGTGGAATTAAATCCCCAACAAGCGTCCAATATCGAAGAACTACATCGCTTGAAAACAATTTTACAAGAACAGTCAGGGGATCGAGACAAAGCTAAAATGCCAGTGATAGGAATTATACAAACTGAACATTCTCGCAAATTAGTGCGATTAGGTTGGCAATTTTGTGTGCAAGATGCACGAATTACCGTACAAGCCTTACAAAATGCTAGATTTCCCGCACATCTAAGACCTTTAATCGGTAGTTAGAAAAAAGTTTAGTTTACCTGCCAACCCCTCATCCCTGATCCCCAGTCCCAAATACCCCCAGTATATTACCGTAGAAGTCATCAAAATGAATACTTTTTTTAGTTACTTGTGCGGATGATGATTTCCTCTAGGGCATGGTACTTTTTTATGCCATAACAACTTCGGCAAGAGGTAGGGGAAGGAGCTGAAACTTAATGATCGCTAATGACTTAAGTAAGTTTGTGTCTTATTGCAAAAAAATTCAACCCCAAACCCACGAAGACATTAAACAGTTTTTTGAAGGGGTGATTGTATTTCCGTATGATAAAGAACTGCTTTTGCAGGCTTATCTATTTTTGAATATTCGTGATTTATTTCCTTCCTGCTATGAGTTATTGTTGTTTGAAAAGTCTCCAATAGCTGACTATACAGACTTAGGAAAATGTGATTTTGTTTATTTAACATTCCAAGGAAATTTATTCTTAATTGAGACGAAATTTATCGACACAGAAGCAACAGGCGCGACAGAAAGAAAACGCAGAAATAAACACAGAAATAAAGTTTTTGAGCAAGTAATCACTTTAAAAAGTAGATTTAGTCAATACTGGAGTATTCACCCCGAACAATTAGAATGCGGAGTTTTCACCACAGATCCTGAAGTAGATTGGCGTGGTGATAATGCCAATGTTTTAACTAAATCTATATCTATAGATCACCTAGAAAAATGGCGGAGAAGTTATAAGAGGATTTATCAATAAGTGGGGGTTTGGGGGGACAAGGAAGACAAGGGGGACAAGGGAGAAGTAATGAGTAATGAGTGCTGACTATTGACTGTTGACTAATGACTAATGACTAATGACTAATAACTAATGACTAATGACTATTGACTGTTGACTTCGCCGATCGCAATACTGCTTCTAGTAACCCAGGAAATAGTTCTTCTAAATCTTCTCGCCGCAATCTGTTGATGTGCTGTGTTCCTTCTTTACGGCTGAACACTACACCCGACTCTCGCAAAATCTTAAAGTGGTTCGACATGGTAGACTTGGCGATCGCAAAGTCAAAGTCTCCACAACATTGCTCACCTTTGGCGGCTAACAAGCACACCATCTCTAAGCGCACAGGATCACCTAGCGCGTACAAAACTCCTGGTAATGTAATATCTTTTCGGTCTGGATGATATAAGAATTTCATAACTTGCATTATCTCTTAAATTGGCATATATTTTTATTATTCGATAAAATCGAATAAATGAATTAAATCAGGAGGACAACTATGTCATCCGTCATAAATGTTACAGAAGCCACATTTAAGCAAGAAGTGCTAAATAGCCAAATCCCTGTATTAGTGGATTTTTGGGCCCCTTGGTGTGGCCCGTGTCGGATGGTAGCACCAGTTGTCGATGAAATAGCTAATGAATATGTAGGACAAGTAAAAGTAGTAAAGTTAAACACAGACCAAAATCCCACTGTTGCTAGTCATTACGGTATTCGTAGCATTCCTACTCTGATGGTATTCAAGGGAGGGCGACAAGTCGATACAGTTGTGGGGGCTGTCGCGAAAGATAGTTTGACTAAGACCTTAACACAGCATATTCAACAAGATTAATCAGTTACAGAAGTCGGTTTTTTACTGAAGCGGCTGTATAATTCTCGCGACTTAAATCCGTTAAATCTTGTTAAATTGCTATTGATGCAATCAGGACTGGTAATGGGTAACAATTTATAACCAAATTACCAGTTCCTACGGTAGTCTTGAACAGACGCAGTAAATCGCGTCTGTAAATTTTCACAGCGTAATCCTATTACATTAAATCAGAGGCGAATCTCATGAGTACAATTACCCAAGTTCAACCTCTAGACGTACCCAAGGCGATTATTCAAAGACGTTCCATCAAGACTTTTAAACCAGACCCCATAGAACCAGAACTACTTAAGCAATTAGTAGAGTTGACTGTAGCTGCACCTAGTAGTTTTAATACCCAAGCCTGGCGCATTGTCTTAGTGCAGGACGAAGCGCAAAAAGCAGCTTTAGCAGCTGCTTCTTGGAATCAAAAACAAGTTATAGAAGCTCCTGTCACCTTTGTATTTGCTGCTGATGCCAAAGCTGGAGAGGGAGATTTAAGCTTGGTGTATGAAAAAGCCTTGCAAACAGGTGCATGGAATGAAGGTACAGTCAATTATTTTAAAAGTGCTATTCCCCAATTCCAAGCAGGATTAGGAGATAAACGCCGGGAATATGCAATTAAAGATGCGATTATTGCTGCTACCCATTTAGTGTTAGCAGCAGAAAGCTTAGGGCTATCTACCTGTTTTATGAATGGTTGGATAGAAGATAAAGTCAAAGAAGTAATTGGTGCAGAGAATGAGCAAGATTTAGCGATCGCAGTTTTAGTTCCTGTTGGCTATGCTGCCGAACCTCGTCTAGATCCTGGTCGCCTGCCATTATCTTACAACGTCTTTGTAGATAAAATTGATAACCCCTATCAAGGGTAAAAAGTAAAAGGCAAAAGGTAAAAGAAAAAATACTTTTTACTTTTTACTTTTGCCTTTTTATTTTCCTCCGCTACACATAAGGATTAATCACCATGTCAAACACAGCGTTAATCGTTGGGGCTGGTAGTGGATTAAGTGCTTCCATTGCACGTTTATTTGCTCAAGAAGGAATTAGCATCGCTTTAGCGGCGCGGAACGTAGATAAACTGGCTAAACTTAGTGAGGAAATCGGGGCTGTTCGTTTTGCGGCCGATGTTTCTCAAGCTGACGAAGTACAACAGCTATTTAATGATGTAGACAAAAAACTCGGTTCGCCTAATATCGTAGTTTACAATCCTAGCTGGCGGGTGCGTGGGGCATTGATTGATTTAAATCCTGAAGATGTGGCAAAAACCTTAGAAATTACAGCCTATGGCGGCTTTCTCGTAGCTCAAGCTGCGGCTAAACGAATGTTACAGCAGGGGAGTGGCGCAATCTTCTTTACAGGCGCATCAGCTAGTGTCAAAGGCTATCCACAGTCTGCACCTTTTGCAATGGGTAAGTTTGCGTTGCGTGGTTTAGCCCAAAGCATAGCCAGAGAACTCGCCCCTAAAAATATTCACGTCGCCCATTTTGTAATTGATGGCGTGATTCGTTCTGCATCTTATTCAGACTCAGCAGACAATCCTGATAGTACCCTAGATCCAGATGCGATCGCCCAAACCTACCTCAACATCCTCAAACAACCCCGCAGTGCATGGACATGGGAAGTAGAACTGCGCCCTTGGGTAGAGAGGTTTTAGGGGCTGGGGAAGAAATACTAATGACTAATGACTAATGACTAATAACTAACACCCAGGAGACATCACCATGATTGACTTGTATTATTGGACGACTCCTAACGGTCATAAAATTACTATCTTTCTAGAAGAAGTCGGTTTACCTTACAATATCATTCCTGTAAATATTGGTGCCGGCGACCAATTCAAACCAGAATTCTTAGCTATTTCCCCTAATAATCGCATACCCGCAATTGTTGACAACGAACCAAGCGGTGGGGGTGAAGCTATTTCTGTATTTGAGTCTGGTGCTATTTTGTTGTACTTAGCAGAAAAAACAGGGAAATTAATTTCTTCAAATCTGAGGGAACGAGTAGAGGTTTTGCAATGGTTATTTTGGCAAATGGGGGGTTTAGGGCCGATGGCTGGACAAAACCACCACTTTAGCCAATATGCACCAGAAAAAATAGAATACGCTATTAACCGCTACGTCAATGAAACAGCACGTTTATACGCGGTGCTAAATAAACGACTAACAGACAGAGAATTTATAGCTGGTGATTATTCCATTGCAGATATCGCAATCTATCCCTGGATAGTACCTTTTGAACGCCAAGGTCAAAATTTAGATAATTTCCCTAACTTGAAACGTTGGTTTGAAAGCATTCAGGCGCGTCCAGCTGTAATTCGCGCCTATGAAAAAGCGGAAGCCTTTAAAAATCAGGCTTTAGATATCGAAAAGTCAAGGAATGTGTTGTTTAATCAATCAGCAAACACAGTTAAAGCATAGACTCACAAGAAACTTAGGGGTGTAGGGGTTTAAGGGTTTAGGGGTGTAGGGGAAGAAAAAAGTGTTTCTTCTATAATCTTGCTAGCGCGTAGTCGCGTTAGTTAAAGGCTCAAAATCATTTAGACACCCAATTTATCAACAAAATCGGGTGTCTAGACGCTGCAAATTTTCACAATAGTTACTTGTGTTGGAAGTTAGAGTAAATATACTCATTTTTTTTACTTTATTGTTCGAGATAGAAGTAAAATAATATTAATAAAAATTAATATAGACTTCCGCCAATGCTAAGACTAATTACCGACTTCGACGGCCCCATCATGGATGTTTCCGAGAGGTACTATCGCGTTTATCAATTTTGTTTAGCAGAAATCCGCCGTCCAGGACAGGCTGTAAAAGAATTAAAAAAAGCAGAATTTTGGCAAATGAAGCGATCGCGGATTTCCGAAAAGGAAATTGCTTTAAAATCAGGTTTGGACGAGACACAAGCACAAGCATTTTCTCAACTGCGACGCAACACAGTACATACACAACCTTACTTTGAGTATGATGTCCTCGTTCCTGGTGCAGTAGAAGCATTATTAAAAATTCAAGAGGCTGGTGTTGATTTAGCCGTGATGACGATGCGTCGGGTGAGAGAATTAGATTATGCTTTTGAAAAATACGATTTAGGTAAGTTTTTCCCTGAAAATCGCCGTTATTGTCTCAGTAACGATTATGTCAAAACCCGTGATGTTGACGATAAACCCTTATTGATGACTAAAGCTTTAGCAGAATTACCATCAGCAGCAGCTACTTGGATGGTAGGGGATACGGAAGCTGATATTGCAGCCGCGAAAAAGCATAATATTCAAGTTATGGCTGTAGAATCTGGAATTCGCGATCGCACTCAATTAAAACTTTACCAGCCTGATTTCATTGTTCCAGACTTAAGCACTGCCGTAAATATGATTTTGACATCAAAAGTACCAACTTTATCAGCCAAAATCTAAAAGCGAAAGCCGTTTTATTCTGTGATATACGGTGCGTTACGGCTAGACATTATTTGCCCACACTATTAAATTCTTGCACAGCCGTAACACACCCTACATATACTATCTATATTTATATTTTTTCTCCAAATAAAATCGAATTCCCATATCACTTTTCTAAAAAGTTAGTGACATTAAAATTTGACGTTCCTTCCCAACAGTGATTTAAACAAGCATTAACTTGAGCATCAGCACCATTAGCAGATTTAGAAGCGTTCAACTGCACTGCGGTGACAATATATTCAAAAATAATCACGAATTGCTTTTGTGGTGAAATTCTCTCTATAACAATAGTTTCACCAACTCTGGGAATTTGCGGTAAATCTACCACAAAGTTTTCTATTTTTGGTTTATCGAGGGGATTTTTGAAATTGAAGTATTTACAGTAAACAATAATTTTCACGCAGATAATACCCAAGAAAGTCAAAAATTTTAGTTTGTAGTGATAACTTTCACCCTATTTTGAAGAATTATTAATATCTACACCACAAAAAACGAAATATAGGTTTCTAATTCAAATTTCACGAATTCTCCTTTATCTCCTCATTATTTACCACGCCAAAAACTTTGTAAAGATTGAAAAACTCTCACAATTTTCTCTTCTAGCCAGAGCATAGCACGATCTAGAAATTCTAAAACTTGCTCTAGAGGGTGCTTTTCATAGCTGACTGATGTGGGTTTAGTTTCTATCCAGTCTGCTTCTGATGGGTCTTGATGAGGGTAAATGTCACTACTAGTAGGAGAAATAGAAGTTTCTATTTGTTTTCTAGTAGTAATTTTTCCCGATTTTTTCTGAATACGGGTGAGGTGGCGGGGTTGTTTTTGGCGTGGCACTAAACTAGACTCAGATTTAGTTGGTGGAATGGGTAGTTTATTCTGCCAAGATAACCCTGTTGATGAACTAGGAGCAATACCAGGATTAATCATCAGAGTATTTGGCGTATTTTCTCCTCTAATTTGTGGAGTTTCACCATATAAGTCACTCCACTCTAGCCATTGTTCTGATGTTTGTGCAGAAATAAGTTTTCCCCTCGCACCAGGAACATTTAAGTTTTTACTCTTACCTACACCAAAAAAGTAATTGATTGCTGCTTCAATTAATTCTGCAATATTTAATTTCGGTGCTTCTAAATCATCCGCATTTACAGCAATCTCTCCCCTAGCGGCTAACTGTTCTTTACCGTAGAGAAAGATATTGATTTGAGTGTGTGTAAATTTCGCTATTTCTTGGCTGGGAACAATAGTTTTGGCTTCTAATCGAGCAAGTGCGGTGTCTAAAGATGTAATAATTTTGCTGGCTTGGAGTGAATATTGATTGATTATCCCATTGAGTAAGTGAATTTCAACTGTTTGTTTACCTGTTAATTTATCTAAAACACGCTCTATTTGTGGTAGTAAATGGGATTCATTTTGATTTGTGTGTAACTGCCAGTTAGGAAAATAATTAGTAAGTTCATTAATAATTTTCTTGGATAATTTCGCTTGTTGTTGTGGTGTTAAAATATCCAAGATTTCGTTCTCGACACTCACAAGTACCAACCGCCGATTAATTAAATCTGTGGCAATTCCTCCGACTAAAGATAGTTGATGTATGACAACATCATTTTGGCTACTTGGAGTAATATTTTGTACAGTTTTGTGGGGAATGGTTAAGGTTTGAGGAAGTGGAGAGTTATTTGTGGGATGATGAAAAAATTTCGACCACAGTAACTTTAAAGGTTGCAGTAATTGATTAACTTTTGTTTCTTCAGTTGGGAGATTCTGCACAGCTTCTAGTACGTGCTGAATCGGTGTGTCAACGGGGGGAGAAGTTTCTGGTGCTAAATCGCTATGATTTGGCGATAACTTTGGTGGTGAGGGAGGTTCTTTCGAGTACAGCGTTTTGATAGCCGTATCAGTAGATTGCAAAAATAAATATACAGGATACAGTAATACTTCCACACCCCATTTTGTAGCTACTTGCAAATGCCGGAAGGTTTGTTCCCACTGAGATGCTAACCGCCGGGACTGCTGGTGGACTGTGTTAAAGAGTCTACTTTGATAACGACCAGAAGACATGGTAATAAAAAGTGAATTTGAGCCTGATGAATTTGTGAGACTCCCAGATTTTAAATCAAAAGTCAAAGACTTTTTGTTGATTGTGTATGATCGCTTGATTTACGCCAAATTATTATAGTTGCTTTCATCTTAACGACAATATGACTACTTCCGTATCTTATCCCCAGAAAAAATTAATATCAGATGCGATCGCCCAGTTACGCGATTACTGTCAAGTTAATACTCAGTCTACTTGGTTACAGTCAGAAGTTAATAGAGAAATTACTGCTTTTTCCCCAGAGGATTCGTCTAATTGGCAACCTGTCGAGTTAAACGCTAAGGGTAACATCGCTTGGACAGGTGGACAAAAAGTATTGTGGTTAGCCCAAAAATTCACAGTTCCCCAAAATTTACACGGGTATCCTGTGGCGGGGTTATCTTTGCGGCTGTCTTTGTTGTGGTGGGCAGACTCAGCCAAAATTTATGTAAATGGGGAATTAGTCTTAGAAGGGGATTTATTTGATTGTGCGCCTAGAATCTTGCTGAGTCCAGAGGTGACACCAGGGGAAGAATTTACTGTAACTTTGCGCTTAGTCAGTCCCGGACATTGTGACGGGGCGTTAGTGCGATCGCTCCTCATCTACGAATCAACAGATTATAATTATCCCGACCCTGGTTTTGTCGCCGATGAATTGGCAATATTACAGCTATATCTCGAAAAATTCGCCCCAGAAAAACTAGATACCCTAGCATCCATCATCGAGCAATTCCCCACCCACACACCAGAAACTCTCATCACCCTACGCCAACAGTTAATTAATCATCTGCAAACATCCCCATTCCTAGATAAAATCTACCTACTAGGACACGCCCATTTAGACTTAGCATGGCTGTGGCCTGTCAGTGAAACTTGGAATGCAGCCCAAAACACCTTTGAGTCAGTCTTAAAATTACAACAAGATTTTCCCGAATTAATTTTCTGTCATTCCAGCCCGTCCCTTTACGCTTGGGTAGAAGAAAATCGACCAGATTTATTTGAAAAAATTCAACAAAAAGTCATCGCTGGCGTTTGGGAAGTTGTCGGCGGTTTTTGGGTAGAACCAGATTTAAACTTACTATCTGGGGAATCTTTAGTCCGTCAGTTATTGTATGGTCAACGCTACACTCAAGAAAAATTCGGCAAACTGACAAATGTAGTTTGGGTTCCTGACACCTTTGGTTTTTGTGCCACCTTACCGCAGTTTTTACAGCAAGCCGGCATTAAATACTTTGTCACCCAAAAACTAAGGTGGAACGACACTAATAAATTTGATTATGGGGCTTTTTGGTGGCGATCGCCTGACGGTAGTCAAGTATTTAGTTATATGTCTGCACCTGTTGGTGAAGGTATCGACCCCATAAAAATGGCAAACTATTCTTTAGAATGGCTCAACCAAACCAACTTAACCGCGTCCCTGTGGCTTCCTGGCATTGGCGACCACGGCGGCGGCCCCACCCGTGATATGTTAGAAATCGCCCGACGCTGGCAGACTTCGCCCTTCTTCCCAGATTTAGAATTTATCACAGCCGAAAAGTATCTCCAGCAGATTGAGGCAGGGGGCAGGGGGCAGGGGGCAGAGGAGCAAGGGAAAAATTCTCTTCCCCAGTCCCCAGTCCCCAGTCCCCAATTCCCAATTTGGAACGACGAACTATATTTAGAATTCCATCGCGGTTGTTATACTACCCATGCTGACCAAAAACGCTGGAATCGGAGTAGTGAAAATTTACTTTATCAAGCGGAATTGTTTGCGAGTTTCGCTAAGGTGATTTGTGGTGTGGATTATCCCAAATCAGCGATAGAAACTGCTTGGAAACAAGTGTTATTTAACCAATTTCACGATATTTTACCAGGTTCTTCCATTACCCAAGTTTATGTAGATGCTTTACCAGAGTGGCAACAAGTTGAGCAAGTAGGAACGAAGATATTACAGGAATCATTACAGGCGATCGCATCCCACTTTACCCTACCACAGCCACCACATCCCGACAGCTTACCAATTTTTGTTTTCAATTCTCTGAACTGGCAACGTTCTGAGGTAGTCTCTCTCACCTTACCCACAGCCCATCAACAATACCAAGTTTACGACTCTACAGGAAAACAACTCCTCTCTCAATTATCTGCACCTTCAACCCTACTCTTCCTCGCCACCGATATTCCCCCCGTAGGTTATCGCCTCTTTTGGCTTTCCCCCACATCTTATATATCTCCCACATCTCCCACACCCACAGAATTCATTCTAGAAAACGAATATCTGCGAGTTATCGTAGACCCCGACACAGGAGATTTATCAAGTGTCTTTGACAAAACCCATCAACGGGAAATCTTAAACGGTGCAGGCAATCAATTACAAGGCTTTAAAGACAGTGGACAATATTGGGACGCTTGGAACATAGACCCCAATTACAGCCAACATCCTCTACCCGCCACCCACCTTAAATCTATTACCTGGATAGAACAAGGACTAGTTCAAAGTCGTGTGCGTGTTGTCCGTCAGTTGGGAAATTCAGAATTTTCTCAAGATTATATTTTGACAGCAGGTTCACCCTTATTGAAAATAACCTCTAAGGTGAATTGGCAAGAAAATCAAGTTTTAGTCAAAGCCGCTTTTCCCTTAAATATAAAATCTGACTTTGCTACCTACGAAATTCCCTGTGGCGCAATTCGTCGTCCCACCCAACCCGAAACCCCACAAGCTAAAGCCAAATGGGAAGTTCCCGCCCTACGTTGGGCTGATTTAACAGCAACCACTAACGAGGGTATTTACGGTGTTAGCTTGCTCAATGATTGTAAATATGGCTACGATGCCAACCCAGAACAATTACGTCTCACCCTCCTACGCAGCCCTCATTGGCCTGACCTACAAGCCGACCGAGGCTTACACGAATTTACCTATGCTGTGTATCCACACGCTGGTAGCTGGGAAACAGCTCAGACAGTAAGACACGGCTATGAGTTAAATATCCCCTTGCAAATAATATTTGATTCCAATCATCACTCCCCTGTTTCAACCCCCCATTCCCAACTCCCTCACCAAGATAGAGTCAGTTTCTTAGACTTATCAGCCGCAAATCTAATTTTAATGGCTGTGAAATTATCTGAAGATGAACCAGAGAAACTGATTCTTAGGTGTTATGAGTCTCAAGGAACAACAGCCGAGTTATATTTACAGAGTGATTTAGGTCTGACACTAGGTGAACCAGTAGACCTGTTAGAACATCCCACCACAGAATTCTCATCTCAGCAACAAAAATCCACAATCCCACCAGGGAAAATCGTCAGTTTTCATATGCTGAGTGCTGAGTAATGAGTAATCAATTCTTTAATTTTGAATTTTGTAGGCGCAAGCCTTGCCGTAGGCTATGTTGAATTTTGAATTGATTTGAGTGCTGTTAACGGTAGCGGGGCGTTGACCCGGTGCTGAGTTGAGAAATAAATTCTACCTCGTCCCCATGCCCCATTCCCTATTCCCCATTCCCTAATCTTCATGATCCTCGAAAGGATCAGCCAATTCCTTGCTTGGTGGGCCAAAAGCGGTATAAATTCCAAACCCTGTAATGCCTATAACGGCGGCGGCTACAGAAATGATAAGAACTATTGCGGGTTCCATAAGTGTTTTATAGATGATGAGTGGTATTCTTATAGAATATTACAGAAGATTAAAAAAAGCTTTGGCAACTAATCTTAGGTGAACTATGGCACAACGGACTAGGTTGGGAGATATCCTGCGACCTTTAAATTCTGAGTATGGTAAAGTAGCTCCTGGCTGGGGAACAACTCCTGTAATGGCTATTTTTATGGGGCTATTCTTCGTGTTTTTGCTGATTATTCTGCAACTTTACAACAAGTCAATCATCATTCAAGATGTCTTGGTTGACTGGCGTAGCTTAGGTGGCTAATCGCACATACAGCAACTAAGCTGTCATACCAAAAAACACACACCCGGTTTATCCGGGTTTTTTTGTGCCTTTGCTCCTGAAAAAGTTAGTCTTAATAGGTGGGGGAATTGGGAATGGGGCATTGGGCATTGGGAATGGGGAATTGGGAAAATGGGGACAAGGTGGACAAAGTGGACAAGGTAGAATTTTTTACCCCATACCCTATGCCCCATGCCCTATGCCCCATGCCCTATTCCCTATGCCCCATTCCCCATTCCCAAAATAGATACACATTATTAAATTACTGAGGAGAAACCGCGTGAATATTTTTGGTATTGGTTTACCGGAAATGGCTTTGATTATGGTTGTGGCGTTGTTAGTCTTTGGCCCTAAGAAGTTACCAGAGATTGGCAAGAGTTTGGGAAAGGCAATTCGCGGTTTTCAAGAGGCTTCTAATGAGTTTCAAAGTGAATTTAAGCGGGAGGCTGAACAGTTGGAACAGGCTGTGAAAACAACTGCGGAACTTGAGTCTAAGCAAATTGAGGGAGTTAAATCGGAGCATGATAGTGCTGGTTCTTCTCCAGCCGCTTAAATAACTGCTGCGAATTGATTGACAAAGAACATGACAGAAGTTGTTACGCCACAGGCTTTAGTGATTCCTCAACTCATTGTTGGGTTGGGGAATCCAGAGCCTAAATATGACCAAACTCGCCATAATATCGGCTTTGGGGCTGTGGATGCGCTAGCTCGTGCTTGGCACATTTCCTTGGCAGAAAATCGCAAATTTCAGGGTGAATTTGGCGAAGGAACTGCACCAGGAGGCTACAAAATCCGCCTGCTTAAGCCTTTAACTTATATGAATCGCTCAGGACAGTCTATACAAGCCGTGACAAGTTGGTACAAGTTGCCGCCTGAGTCGGTGTTGGTAATCTATGATGATATGGATTTGCCTTTGGGAAAGACGCGTTTGCGTTTATCTGGCTCGGCTGGGGGACATAATGGGATGAAGAGTGCGATCGCTCATCTCAATACGCAAAATTTCCCTCGCTTACGCATTGGTATTGGTAAACCCAAAAATGCTGCTAGTAACGATAACTCAGAGACTGTTTCCTATGTTTTAGGAAAATTTACCGCCGCCGAATCTCAACAAATGTCTCTCGTACTCCAGTTTGTGGTTGAGTGTGTAGAACTGAGCCTTAAACAAGGAGTGGAAAAGGCTATGAACCGTTGTAATAGTCGGACTATTGAGGTTTCTCAGTCTTAAATTGCTGGTAAGCCTCAACCAACATCTGCGGAACTTGATGGACAAAAGCGGTAGTCACTTATTGACCCACATTTTAGGTAGACTACTATATCTATGGCTATTGTTTACCCGCTTTGTCTATGGTTACTGCTGCTGTTTGGGCCAGGGCTAGCTGCGATCGCCTTATACTATTCTCTAGCAGTGAGTTGGCAGCTAGTCCTGCTCGGTATTTGCATTCTCTACGGTATTTTTCCGCTAGTTATCGGCTGGATAGGCTCAATTTTAATTCAACGCTTTGGTTGTCACCATGAGAAAGGTGTTGGCATATCGTATAAATGTCCTGACAATCCCCAGATGGAAGAGTTGGTTACAGGAATGGTATTTCTTGGTGCTTGGGGTGGAATTATCACTATTCCATCGGGAATCTTGGGTTGTATCGGTCTGATAATTTCTATAATTTATCGCAGCATTTAGCTAAGACTATATTAGATAGCAATAACTATAAATACTTGCTCTGTAGAGACGTGATTCATCGCGTCTCTACAGTAATTTTGAGGCTAATCTCACATCCTGTGTAGGGCAAATATAGGATTCCTATTTGATTTTTGAAAAAAACTCGGTACACTTTGATTCCTTCTTTCCCGTTCCCTGTTCCCTGTTCCCTCCCTACGCAAATAATTTCAGGAATCAAAGCGGATTCCTATAACTATTAAGTTATTTTGAGCATTTTGTATCAAAGTTATCTGTTATTCTGTAATTATTCTGCTTTCTGTATTTTAAACTCCCAAGCATAACAATTTTTACAATCAAGACCTCGATACTATTTATTGTTGATTAATTCCAACTAATCGCCTCGACAATTAACAATGATTGTTATTCCTTGATGGGAAGTAGCTACTAAATAACCGATGATGCTGTTGTTGATCCCATCTCTGGGTTAATGAGAAAAATTTAAATTTTGTCCGATTTTAATGATTAAAATATTTAATGTTATTAGTTAAATTATTTTAAATAATATATATTTTTCTCAAAAAGTTTGACTGTGGATGGCAACTTGTGTTAACAATAAATATTTGTGACTGTCTAATTAGATTTTCAACTTGGTAGCCTGCTGTATATCAGTCAAGCCTGAAAATGCTGATAAATTCAAACTCCTCAGTACAGCAGCCATATAAGAAGCAATAACTAAATAATAGTTAACCCATCAGCTTGGGTGATAATTCCTGGATGTTTAATATCTTTATACAGGCATCCAGCCGATTAGCCTGTGCTAAAATCAGCGTACCGGCACGACGCAGGTGATGGGAAAAATGCCATGTTTGAACGCTTCACAGAAAAAGCCATTAAGGTAATCATGCTGGCCCAAGAAGAGGCCCGCCGTTTAGGTCACAACTTCGTTGGAACCGAGCAGATCCTCCTGGGTCTGATTGGGGAAGGCACGGGAGTTGCGGCCAAGGTGCTGAAATCGATGGGTGTCAATCTCAAAGATGCCCGCATTGAAGTAGAAAAAATCATAGGCCGGGGTTCGGGCTTTGTGGCCGTGGAAATTCCGTTTACGCCACGGGCAAAGCGGGTTCTGGAACTATCCCTAGAAGAAGCGCGCCAATTAGGGCATAACTACATTGGCACCGAGCATCTGCTGTTGGGCCTGATCCGGGAAGGGGAAGGTGTGGCAGCCAGGGTGCTAGAAAACCTGGGGGTGGATCTATCGAAGGTCAGAACCCAAGTCATTCGGATGTTGGGAGAAACCGCCGAGGTTTCAGCGACCGGTTCATCTGGGCGCACTAAAACACCAACATTGGATGAATTTGGCTCGAACCTGACCCAAATGGCCACGGATAACAAGCTCGATCCCGTGGTGGGACGCGCCAAGGAAATCGAGCGTGTGATTCAAATATTGGGTCGCCGGACAAAAAATAATCCAGTATTAATTGGTGAACCTGGGGTTGGTAAAACCGCGATCGCCGAAGGTCTAGCAACACGCATCGCTAATAAGGATGTCCCCGACATCCTAGAAGACAAGCGTGTCGTCACCTTAGACATCGGTTTATTGGTTGCGGGTACAAAATACCGGGGTGAATTTGAAGAACGCTTGAAGAAAATCATGGATGAGATTCGACAAGCGGGTAATGTAATTCTGGTAATAGACGAAGTACACACCCTCATTGGTGCAGGTGCAGCCGAAGGGGCGATTGATGCAGCAAATATCCTCAAGCCAGCATTGGCCAGAGGTGAATTACAGTGCATCGGCGCGACAACCCTCGATGAGTACCGCAAGCACATTGAACGGGACGCTGCGTTAGAGCGTCGCTTCCAACCAGTGATGGTGGGTGAGCCTTCCGTCGATGAAACAATAGAAATTTTATATGGTTTGCGCGATCGCTACGAGCAACACCACAAACTGAAAATCTCCGATGAAGCTTTAGTGGCGGCGGCGAAATTATCTGATCGTTATATTAGCGATCGCTATCTGCCAGACAAAGCCATCGACTTGATTGATGAAGCTGGTTCTCGTGTGCGGTTAATTAACTCTCAACTACCCCCCGCAGCCAAAGAGTTAGATAAAGAACTGCGCCAAATCTTAAAAGAAAAAGATGATGCTGTTCGTTCCCAAGACTTTGATCGAGCCGGGGAACTGCGCGATCGCGAAATGGAAATCAAAGCCGAAATTCGCGCGATCGCTCAAAGCAAAGCCAACGGTGCAAGCGGTGACGGTGTAGAACCCGTAGTCACCGAAGAAGACATCGCCCACATCGTCGCTTCCTGGACAGGCGTACCGGTGAACAAACTCACCGAATCCGAATCTGAGAAACTGCTGCACATGGAAGACACCTTGCATCAGCGACTCATCGGTCAAGAAGATGCAGTCAAAGCAGTTTCCCGCGCTATTCGCCGGGCGCGTGTCGGTTTGAAAAATCCCAATCGACCCATTGCTAGCTTTATCTTCTCCGGGCCGACTGGTGTAGGTAAAACCGAGTTGGCGAAATCCTTGGCTTCCTACTTCTTCGGTTCAGAAGAAGCAATGATCCGCCTGGATATGTCCGAATACATGGAACGCCACACCGTCAGCAAATTGATCGGTTCGCCCCCAGGTTACGTTGGTTATAACGAAGGCGGACAATTAACAGAAGCTGTACGCCGTCGTCCTTACACTGTGGTGCTGTTCGACGAAATCGAAAAAGCGCACCCCGATGTCTTCAATATGCTGCTGCAAATTTTAGAAGATGGTCGGTTAACAGATGCGAAAGGACGCACCGTTGACTTCAAGAACACCTTGCTGATTTTGACTTCCAACATCGGTTCTAAAGTCATTGAAAAAGGTGGCGGTGGTATTGGTTTCGAGTTTGGCGAAGACGAAAGCGAATCCCAATACAACCGGATCAAGAACTTGGTCAACGAAGAACTCAAACAATACTTCCGTCCTGAGTTCCTCAACCGTCTAGATGAGATTATCGTCTTCCGTCAATTGAACAAAGCGGAAGTTACCGAAATCGCGGACATCATGCTCAAAGAAGTATTTGGTCGCTTGACCGAGAAAGGTATAACCTTAGAAGTAAGCGATCGCTTCAAAGACCGCCTCATCCAAGAAGGTTACTCTCCCAGCTACGGTGCAAGACCACTACGCCGTGCAATTATGCGCTTGTTAGAAGATAGCTTGGCGGAAGAAATTCTGTCTGGTCGCATCAAAGATGGCGATGTCGCCTTAGTTGATGTTGATGAGAATGGAAATGTCCAAGTTAGTTCTCAACAGCGTCGGGAGTTGTTACCCCAAGGCGTTGAGTCTTAGTTAAACTTTGGGATTTGATTCTCAAATAAAACATTAGAAAACGGTAGAGTGTTAATTGCTCTACCGTTTTTTATATTGTTTAACAACTGACTTATCGAACTTTACGCCAAGCTGAGGTAACAGTTTTGGTGCCTGGTACTAATTCTATTAATCCTTGCTTTCTAAGTCTATTAAATGCTGCTTTGATCGTACTTTCCGAACTTACACTTGCAATTTCTCGTGCAATTTTGTTGGTTATAGTATCGTGGGTATCTAAGTATTCCATAATTACTGACTCAATAGAAGCAAGAGGTTCGTGCCGAATATAAACTAATACTGAGTTTTCATTTTCAGTGATAATCGGAACTTTAAGTCTAAGACGAGTCATCGCTTGAAAGGCTGTATTTAAGCCCTCACCTACATCTTTATTAGGTGCTTCGGGAAACTTATTAATAAGGCGAACTATTGTCCCATTCCTTGCAAACTGCTCTCTCAAAATATTACTTACTGTTATGTGTCCCGGTAATCTACCGGGACTTTCAATTTCTATGCGATTATCAAAGATACGAATTTGAACATCTTTTAAAATACTATAGTCTCTATGAAGTACCGCATTAGTAATAATTTCGTGTAATACTTCATCTGGATATTTGATGTGTTTTAACTTTCCTCCCTCCAATTTCGGAATCTCTTCAACTATCTCTTTAGTCTTATTTACAGATGTAATAATTTGCTCATATAAGCAGCCCTCAATAGTTATTGGATCAAAAGCCAAATTCTCTCTTGATCCTTCTGCATCGGCAGTCTTATATCTATAAATCTTAATTCCACATCTTTTTGGAAGTAAGGCTTGTGGCTCTTCATCAAAAAGAAGGATACCAGCAACAGTTGGTTTTCCATTGATAATCAACTGCTGCTTTTTTAACCAATTTTCTGGCTTTGCTGATGGTATTACACAACGCATAAAATTAATAAGAGGAAGAGAGTTGATAATAGATTCTAGATCAGCATCAACTGTAGATTTCTCAAAAGACTCTATACCCTTGTCAAGTCTGAGTCTTGCAAGTTTCTCCTCTGTCTTCTGCGGTAAGTTTTGTGCGCTACGTCGCAAATATACAGTATTGTCCGACGCTTTAACTATTTCTCGCGTTTTATTAATATTTACTTGAAGAACCAAACCCACACAATCATCACAGGACAAGAAAATGTAGTTATAGTCTTGACCCAGAGGAAATAAATCCTCAAAAATTTGCAAATGTCCATTGGCAGCTTCTTGATCAGAAAATCCACGCCATATACGTTGTTTAACCCCATCAGTTTCAACTTCATCAATTCCTATATAAAGTTCACCACCACTAGCGTTTGCAAAAGCAGATATAGAGTGACTTAGTTTAGCAGGCTTGATATCTATTGACTTCAAATCTAAAAAGTGGCTTTCTTCCGATGATAGAATCTGATTAACTTGTGTAGAATTAATTTTTTCTACTTGAATTGACATAATAATTTGTTTGACAGACATTTATCATAAAGTATAAATTATATCAGAATCAAGAGTAAACATGATATAAGAACTTAGCCATTAAAAGAGCTAATCTTTTTGAGATGGCGAATAATTGGGAATTTACAGAAGTATGGATTGATCTGATGCTATCGCCACCATATATTCTTTTATTACTGTGCGACAGTGAGCGAAACTTTCAAATTTATGATCCAAAACAGAGTGATAAGCTTGTATTTTCTAGTAATAGTTAGAAAGAACCTAAGTTATGCTTACTAGAAGATGAGTATGAGCCAGTTGAAGGTAGGCTAGTAGCTACGGAATTATTTTAACTGGAGAAATGGATTATGGTGTACGATCGCTTTTAGGGTAGCTGACTGTAGGTATCACTGTTAGTGGGATAGTGCGATCGCACGAAAAATTTTGATAAACTACGATCAACACAAGTCAGCAATTACCCTTAATTTCAAAAATGAGGCCTGGTGAATTATGACTAATACAAAACCTGTTCGCCGCCGTCAACTAGGGAGAATATTTCCAGAATTTACAATTCCAGAGGAAGAGTTAGCTAGGCGGGAAGCTGAAAAAAATTCTCGTGGACAAAAAGCGCGTGTTGTTTTTGATCAAGTTTGTCCACAATTAATAGATGAACACTATAACTCGTTTATTGTGATTGAACCAAACAGTGGTGATTATTTTATTGATCCTGATGAAAATATGGCTGACAAAAAAGCACGCCAAAAATATCCTACTGGTTGGCTTGTTACATTCCGTCTCAATGAAACAGGTATTTGTGGACGGATATGATTTCAGGGAGGTTTGGTGATATTGGGGAGCTAATTTTTGATATAGAGGTTATTTCGAGTGATGAAGATAGCTATCCTATTGAAGTTTTATTAGACACAGGATTTACATCTGGTTGGTTGGCACTTGATATACAAGATGCTGAAAGTTTAGGATGGCCATTAATTCAACGCAATAGCATTATGCAAATGGCCAGAGGTGAAGCTTTCTTTAATATATATGAAGGTAAAGTGAGATTAGACGGACAGGATTACATTATTTCTGTCTTAGCTGCTGATGGATTACCTGAGCCTCTTTTGGGATTACAGTGGTTGAAAATATTGCCTTTATCTGTGAACTTTCCCGATGGAATATTAACATTGGGGTGAAGGTCGGTTAATCAGTTTTGAGTAGAGTTTGTGTGTTAGTTAACTGTAGGTGTCGCTGTTAGTGGAGTAGTGCGATCGCACGCAACATTTCGATCAGCTACGATAAACATGAACAGTTGATTTATCCTGTCTTCAGCTATTTCTCATCTAAGTGGCTTATCCTAGTGAAAGGGGTAATAAAAACCTGAAAATTCAGGAATCCTAGACTTTTCGGGTGTTTTACTCAATATTACCTTTAATTATTGGATAGAGACAGTAACACTTAGGTCATCCCATGATTCCCAAGTATCAACCGCGATTCAATGGTAAGCTCAAACTGCTGCTGTTATTTATTTCGGTAGTCCTCTTAATTATCGCTGCTAAACAATTTAACTTTCCAGGCATTTTACAAACGCTCGTCGCTAGGGTTAATAGTTTGGGTGTTTGGGGAGCGATCGCCTATATAATTATTTACAATTTAGCGACATTATTATTTATCCCCGGCTCTTTATTAACGCTAAAAGCAGGATGTTTATTTGGCGTTGTTTGGGGTTCAATTTATGTATTAATTGCTGCCCTTATGGGTGCAACTTTAGCTTTTATCATCGGCAGATATTGCTCACGCGATTGGGTGGCTCGTCTACTAGAAAAATATCCTAAATTTAAAGCAATTGATCAAGCAGTAGCTCAAGAGGGCTGGAAAATAGTTTTGTTGACTCGATTATCACCTATCTTTCCTTTCAACTTATTGAATTACGCCTTTGGAGTTACACAAATTTCTCTCAAAGACTATATTTTAGGTTCTTTAGGAATTTTGCCGGGAACTGTGATGTATGTTTATATCGGGTCTTTAGCTACTGATTTGGCAACTCTAGATAATACTCATCAACAAGTTACACCAGAAGCTAAAATGCTACAGTTGTCAATGCAAATTATCGGTTTAATTGCTACTGTTGGTGTCACTATATATGTAACTAAAATTGCTCAAAAAGCTCTAGCGAAAAGTATGGTGATGGAGGGAGAGGGGAAGAGGTAGAGGGCAGGGGGCAGGGGGCAGGGGGAAAAGATTTATAGGATAATAAATTAATGGGAAATATATTTAATTACAAGACTGTTAGATTATTTAGTTTACTATGTTTGATAGTGGCAATTTCTGGGTTGGTAAATACAGATTTTGCTGTAGCTCAAGTTACAAATGACGTTAATCTCTGGAATCCTCAAACTCTTTTACGTCAGGCTTTGCAGTGGATTGATAGTTTGGGAACAGTCGGCGCGATCGCTTTTATTGCACTATATATAATTGCTACTGTTGCTTTCTTACCTGGCTCAATCCTCACCTTGGGTGCTGGTGTGGTGTTTGGCGTAGTTTGGGGTGCAATTTATGTCTTCATTGGTGCAACTTTGGGGGCGACGGCTGCTTTCTTGGTGGGACGTTATCTAGCACGGGGTTGGGTAGCCAAGAAAATCGCTGATAACAAAAAATTTGCCGCCATTGACAGGGCTGTGGGCAGAGAGGGTTTAAAAATTGTTCTGTTAACCCGACTTTCCCCCATATTCCCGTTTAATCTCTTAAATTACGCCTTCGGAATTACAGGGGTTTCACTTACTGACTATTTTATTGGCTCTGTGGGCATGATTCCCGGAACGATCATGTACGTTTACATTGGTTCGCTCGCCGGAAACCTCGCTATGATTGGGACTGAAGGTCAACCCACCAACCCTACAGCACAATGGATAATTCGCATCGTGGGTTTTATCGCTACCGTCGCCGTCACCATCTACGTCACCCGCATTGCTCAAAAAGCCTTAGAAGAAGAAATTTCGTAGAGGGTTGGGGACTGGGGACTGGGGACTGGGGACTGGGGACTGGGGACTGGGGACTGGGGATTAGGGACTGGGAAATAAATATGAAGTCAGCCGGAAAAACTAATGAGTGCTGAGTAATGACTAATGACTAATGACTAATGACTAATGACTAATGACCATTGACCATTGACTATCGGAGATACCATCAATGTCTAATTCTGAGCTAGAGAGAGTTATTATGCGCCCGGTGGATGAGTATAACCAAAAGTTGGTGGGTTATGTGCATCCGCCTAATTGGGTGAATCCTCAACCGGCTGATTGTTATGACTTGGTGGTAATTGGTGCGGGAACTGCGGGGCTAGTGGTGGCGGCTGGTGCGGCTGGGTTGGGTTTGGGGTTGAAGGTAGCATTAATTGAAAAGCATCTCATGGGCGGGGATTGTTTGAATGTGGGTTGTGTCCCTTCTAAGACAATAATTCGGTCGGCGCGAGTGGTGGGGGAAATTTGGAATGCCAAGAATTTGGGTGTGAATATTCCCAAACAACAAATCGAAATTGATTTTCCTACCGTCATGCAAAGAATGCGGCGCATTCGGGCGGGAATTAGTCATCATGACTCAGCAGAGCGTTTTTCATCCTTGGGTGTGGATGTCTTCTTAGGTAGTGGTCGTTTTGCTAGCAAAGATACGGTAGAAGTCGGCGGTAAAATCCTCAAGTTTAAAAAAGCAGTAATTGCTACTGGTGCGAGGGCGGCAAAACCAGCCATTCGAGGATTAGAAGCGGCTGGTTATTTGACTAATGAAACGGTGTTTTCTCTCATCCAAAAGCCTAAACGGTTAGCGGTAATTGGTGGTGGGCCTATTGGTTGCGAATTGGCGCAAGCATTCCGGCGTTTGGGGTGTGAGGTGGTGCTGTTCCATAGTGGTTCTCATGTCCTTAATAAAGAAGATGGAGACGCAGCGCAAGTTGTGCAGCAAGCTTTAATCCAAGAAGGTATTCGTTTAGTTTTGAATTGCAGATTAGAAGAAGTCGTGACAGTCACGGAAGGTAAGCGACTGTATTTTTCTGTGAATGGTTATCGAGATTCGGTGACAGTAGATGAAATCCTTGTGGGTGCTGGACGCGCGCCCAATGTGGAAGGATTGAATTTAGAAGGTGTGGGTGTAGAGTATGACAAACACCAAGGTGTGAAGGTGAATGATTATCTGCAAACCACCAACCCGAAAATTTATGCGGCTGGGGATATCTGCATGAATTGGAAATTTACTCACGCAGCAGATGCCGCCGCTAGGATTGTCATTAAGAACACCTTATTTTCTCCCTTTGGTTTGGGAAGGTCAAAGTTGAGTAGTTTAGTCATGCCGTGGGTGACATATACTGACCCAGAAATTGCCCATGTTGGGTTGTCTGAGAAACAGGCTAAAGACCAGGGAATTGATGTAGTGACAATAAAAATTCCTTTTAGTAGTGTAGACCGAGCGATCGCAGATGGACAAGAAGAGGGATTCTTGAAAATTCACCACAAAAAAGGTTCTGATGAAATTATCGGTGCCACAATTGTTGCTAGCCATGCAGGCGAGACGATTTCAGAAATCACCACAGCAATTGTTCATAAAATCGGGCTAAGTAAACTCAGCAGTGTCATTCATCCCTACCCCACCCAAGCAGAAGCAATTAAAAAAGCCGCCGATGCTTATCGCAGGACACTATTAACAGCAAGGACTAAAAAATTATTAGGATTGTTAACTAAATTTTCTTAATTAAATTTTGAATTTTGAATTTTGAATTGTTATCAATCCCCTTGCGGATACTCATTCCATAAAGTGGTAATCTCGCGTAAACTTTGATGATTACCGTTCCCCAAAATCAAATGATCTAACAACGGTATCCCTAATAATTGCGCCCCCGCTAACAGTTGGCGTGTTAATTCTATATCTTCTGGACTGGGTTCTACATTGCCTGAAGGGTGATTATGAGCAATTATCGCCCGTGTTGCACCTTGACGAATCACTTCTCGAAAAATTTCACGGGGAGAAGCTAAGGTTTCGGTGGCTGTACCAATGCTAATTACTTGTGTCCCCAGGAGACGATTTTTCACATCTAATAATAAGACAGCAAATCTTTCTTGCGCCTGCCACATGAGGTCTTGACTCAAAGCCGCCGCCGCCGCCATTGGGCTATCGATGGGTGTGCGATCTAAGGGACGAGATTGGAAGGCGCGTTTACCCAATTCAATGGCAGCTAAAATGGTGGTGGCTTTAGCGGGGCCAATTCCTGGTATCTGCATTAACTCCGCAGGTGTGACTTCTCGCAACACGGCTAAAGGGTCACGTTGATGTTTGCTTAATTCTTGTAAGATATATTGCCCTAACCCGACGGCGGAAAGTTTACCAGGCCCTTGTCCTGTACCTAAAAGAATTGCAATTAATTCGGCTGTGGCGAGGATTTTCGGCCCATAGGTCATTAACCGTTCACGGGGACGCTCATTTTCAGGTATGTCAGCAATTCTCAGGCAATAGGTCATAAAATCACTACAAAAATAGCCACCGTAGATGCAACTATTTTTATTTATGCCCTGTTTGCGATCGCAATTACCCTATCTTGAGGAAATCTTTAAATTTCAGCTGATTTATGAGCCAAACAGTGAGGTGATTCTAACATGGAGAAAATAGACCAGTATCGTACATATATCCAACACTTATTAACTGAATACGCAAAAGGAAGCCCATCAGATGATGAAGTAGAAACACAACTAATTTTTGATAGTGAACGGGATCATTATCAGGTTGTTTATACAGGTTGGAAAAATCGCCGACCGATGTATGGCTGTGTTTTACATCTTGATCTCAAAAATGACAAAATTTGGATACAGTATGATGGTACAGAAGTTGGGATTGCTAATGAGTTAGTTAAGTTAGGAGTTCCCAAGGAAGATATTGTTTTAGCATTTCATGAACCTTTGGTGAGACAGTATACAGGTTTTGCAGTTGGTTGACTAAAGAGGCAGGGGTGCAGGGGGCAGGGGAGAAAGATTTTGGAATTCCACTGTCAGAAGGGTTTCAATCCCCTGAATTTATTTATACTGATTCAGTAAATAATAAACTTCTCGCCTGCTTCCTCTGCACTCTCTTCCTCGACGATATATAAGATTACTGAAACATCTGTGTGGCTTTGAGCATATGGTAAGTAATAATTAGCTGTGTCAGTGCGAGGGGATAACTTTGTAGTGTCTCTCCAGTTGTACCAGCAATTTTACCAATTTCGGGGTTGCTTTCGCGATCGCATACACTTCTGAGGTGGGGCATATCTGAACAGATAATGTGTTCTAATTTATTTACCTGTTCTAAGGTGGCGTGACCATCTACTTCTAGCACATCTACGGGTTTACCCATGTCTCGGTCTAATCCCAGGCGAATTGCTGACCCATCATTATTATTGTCGGTCAAATTAATAATGGGGGTAAAATCTGGGTGGGGAATTGTGGGACGTAAAACTAAACGCACATTTAAATGTCCGTTGGTTTCATCGCTTGCACCTTCTGGTGGATAGAAACTCACCACTATATCTGACCATTGTCTCTGCGGACGAATAAATTGTTCGGAATCTGGTTCGCGTTTTTCTAACTCTGCTAATACTTGTTCGGGGGTGTAGCCGCGTTTTTGGGTATCTCGTTTAACTTTCCATTTAGCGCGTAAGTCTTCTGGCGGTGCTAGGTAGACTTTAACATCATAGCAATCACGGGCTGCACGGGTAGAATAACCAAGCAAGCCTTCGATAATGACAAATTTATTAGGTTTTATATACTGTGGGGCTTCAAAAGTTCCAGTTTTGTGACTATAAACGGGTTTAAGAATGGGTTGACCTGTACGCAGCAAAGATAGATGCTGCTGCATGATATCTAAATGATTACAGTCTGGATGTATGGCTGTAATCCCAATTTCTGCCCGTTGCTGGCGGTCATATTTGTGGTAATCATCTGTACAAATGAGTGTGACATTTTCTGTACCTAGTACCTGAGCAATTCCTCTAGTGAGTGTAGTTTTTCCCGCAGCACTATCACCAACAATACCAAGAATTATTGGACGACTCATTTGTACCCCCCAATACCAGCAAGTTTAATCATTAATTTGCAAAGCAATTTTTTTTATTTTAGAGGTGTTTTGCAAAAGTATATCAATCATCAAGATTTGTGCAACATCTCTACACATTATTTATTAGGGAATAGGGCATGGGGAATAGGGAATAGGGAATGAATAATAAGTTTTTTGAGTTTTATTAAAATTTTGCCAGGTATTAGATAAAAGAAGTATTGCGATATCTGCATAATGGCAGTTGCTTTGAGATATACCAGAATAGTAAGCTGCGTTGGGATCATGATGGGGTATGAATTTATGGTGACAATAGATGTTGCAAAATTAGAACAAATTGATCAGTTTCACAGTCTGCAATTAACTTTGCGTGATCGCTGGAAAACTATCGAGTTATTTGATACTGGGGAAGCTGATATTATTGTGGTTCCTTCTTTGAGTATCGACCAGCGCGAAATCCAAAAGGTAGAGGGTTTTGAACATTATGAAGAAAGGTTACTTTTTGCGCTGATGCGGTTAAGAAATCCCCGCACCAGGTTAATTTATGTAACTTCAATGCCCTTACATCCCAGCATTATTGATTACTATTTACAATTACTTCCTGGTATTCCTTTTTCTCATGCACGTAATCGTTTACTCTTGCTTTCAACTTACGATTCTTCACCTAAACCCCTAAGTCAAAAGATTTTAGAACGTCCGCGATTAATAGAAAGAATTCGTCAAGCTATCAGATTAGAAAAATCATTGATGGTCTGCTACAATTCGACCGATTTAGAAGCGGAATTATCTCTCAAATTAGACGTACCATTATATGCGGCTGCACCAGAGTTGCAAATTTGGGGAACAAAAAGCGGTAGTCGGCAAATTTTTGCAGAAAGTGGTGTTCCTCATCCTGATGGTAGTGAATTAGTCTGGAATCCTCAAGATTTAGCAGAAGCGGCTAGTGAGTTATGGGAACGTCAGCCGACATTACAACGGATGGTAGTCAAACTCAATGAGGGGATTTCTGGAGAAGGAAACGCACTCCTTGATTTGCGTCCCATTATACACTTAGCACCAGGACAAGGTACTCATTTAGAAAGAGTAGCAGCAATTAGCGATCGCTTCTCTACTATGCGCTTTCAAGCTAAACAAGAAAATTGGCTGAATTTTGCGGGAAGAATTGCGGAATTAGGTGCAATTGTCGAGGCTTTTATAGAAGGCGAAATCAAGCGTTCTCCTAGTGTGCAAGGACGCATTACTCCTACTGGAGAAGTCGAAATCCTCTCTACCCATGACCAAATTCTTGGCGGCCCCGACGGACAAATTTATCTCGGCTGTCGCTTCCCCGCCGATGAAAGTTATCGTTTACAACTGCAACAATTAGGGTTGAAAGTTGGGATAAAATTAGCAGAAAAAGGTGCTTTAGAAAGATTTGGTGTAGATTTTATTGCTGTTGATGTAGGTAAGGGTAAATGGGACATCCAAGCAATTGAAATTAACCTCCGTAAAGGTGGTACTACCCATCCCTTCATGACCTTAAAATTATTGACAAATGGCCGTTATGATCTATCTACGGGTTTATTTTATAGTCAACAAGGTCGTCCTAAATATTACATTGCCACAGATAATCTCCAAAAAGACCGCTATCGGGGATTATTACCTAATGATTTAATGGATATCATCGCCCATCACAGATTACATTTCGATAGTTGCACAGAAACCGGCACAGTCTTTCACCTGATGGGTTGTCTATCTCAGTTTGGCAAAGTGGGATTAACTAGCATCGGTGATTCACCCCAACAAGCAGAAGATATCTACAACAAGGTTATCAAAGTTCTCGACACAGAAACCAAGGCTGAAACTCCAAATTTTTCGTTGTTTTCAGATTACACTTTCCCTGTAATTTGGGATGGGTATAGTTGAATAGAATTATGGGGGTATAAGGAAGAGAATGTAAATAATGACTCCCTTATACCCTCATACCCCTAAACCCCTAACTTAATTGACTGCGAAATTTATTCACACTAATAGTTAATAAAACAACAGCAAAGGCGACTAACGCTAAAACATTCATCCACAGGACATCTAAACCCACACCTTTAAGTAAAATTCCCCGCACGATCGCAATATAATGACGTAGGGGATTGAGTAGAGATAAGACTTGGAAGACAGGAGGCATGGCTTCAATAGGTGCGATCGCGCCAGAAGTCTGTACCATTGGTAAATTAATAAAGAAAGATGTCAGCACTACTTGCTGCTGGGAACTACTGATAGTAGCTAACATAATCCCTAAGCTAATTCCCACAAATACATACATACTTGATAAGGCAAGAAATAATATAAAATTTCCACGGAATGGGACGTGAAATATTACCGTTGCTATAGTAATAGCCAGTAAAACATCCCCCATTAATAAAAATGCTAAGGGAACAATTTTAGATAATAATATTTCCCAGTTTGCCGCCGGTGTCATTAATAATTGTTCTATCGTTCCTGTATCTTTCTCCCTCACAACTGTAACGGCTGACACTAATGTACTAATTAATGTCAACACTAAACCCATAACCCCTGGTACGAAAAACCAACTACTAGTTAGTCCAGGATTATAAAGAAACACCACATTAGATGAGATTGGTGGACTAGTTTTCCCTGGAGTTATACGCAGGTTATATTGCTGAATAATTTGATTCATATAATTGCTGGCAATTCCGGCTGTATTTGCGTTGACAGCATCAATAAATACTTGGATCTCTGCTGAGTTTTTGGCAAGTTGGCGCGGAAAATCGGGAGGAATAATCACACCGACATCTAACTTTCCCTCTTCTACCTCACGACTCAATTCTTTTTCACTGCTGGGGACAGATTCTAAAGTAAAAATCTGATTCGATGTCATAGCTGAAACTAACTCACGACTCGCGCTAATGTTGGCGTAATCGATGACACCTAAACGTAAGTTATGCACATCAGGATTGAGAATAAAACCATAGAGCAATAGTTGGATAGTCGGCGGGACTATTAACAATATCATTAATTGTTTATTGCGTATAATCTGATTGATTTCTTTGCGTACTAATGCCCAAAATGGACTATCAAATAAGCGTTGAATAAGTTTCATAGTTAGGGACTGGGGATTGGGGATTAGGGACTGGGTATTGGGTTAAATAATAGAAGTTTTTTCTACCTAATTTCACATCGAACATATTTTATATTAAGGCAGGACATCACCCTAAATATATAGTATGATTTCATCGCTAGTAATCTCAATATTTTTAATATTATTGATCACATTAAGTAAATTTTGTTTTTCTTGTCCAGAACTATTAAAAAAATTGAAAATTTGGAGTAACAACTTAGAGTGAATAAGAGGATAGTTTATAACTTTCCGTTTATTTGGAAATATCTCTTGATCATGTTGAGCTATCGTTGTATTTCGTTCTGTAATACTATCGTTAACCACAACAAATTTAATAGACTTGGTTTCGTTAATACATCCATGTCGATTAAAAGTCCAAGGAAAAACCACTCTTCTTTCTATAATATTGTTTTGTTTGATTTCATAATATTCTGGTCGCTTCAATGACTGTCTATCAGGTATAGAACCTTTATTACGGAGGCAGTTTAAATCATTAGCTGTGAGATGCAATTCAAAACTTGTATTGTTACAACCTGCCTCTGTGAAAGCATTAACACGACCTTTAACAGATAAACATTCTTCAATTGTAGATATATAAATCGGAAAATTTACTAATTCTGCTGGTAGTTGAGATTTACGTAAAGCCTTATTTAGCTTAATTACAGTTGTTAAATATAAATAAGCTATGTACAAAATAAAAACTATTAATACTCCAAACAACAAAAAAGTAAAATATGAAATGTATTGTAACATTTACTTGTGCCAATGAAAAAATTTGATGTCTCTGAGTGAAAATATTAACTTGTCTCACATTCTAGGTGAAAATAATAAGAGTTTGAGAGAGAGAATATTTGATTTTCATATCTTAATTTAGCAATGACTCTATCTTTCATTGAAGTACAGTATAAAAATTCAACTTGGTAATTGCATTCTGCTTAAAATTCGGCGCGATACATTGAAAAAGAATAATCCTAAGACTGCAAGCATAATTAAATCAAACCACACTCCAGCAAATCCTATACCACGTACAAAGGCATCGCGAGTCACATCGATGTAATAGCGCGCAGGAATTATATTCGGTGCTAGTGATAGGGGGAAAGGAATATTATTGAGAGGATAAATAAAACCTGAAAGTAATAAAGATGTAATAAAACCTATCAGAGAAACACCTTGGACAGCCGCATTTTGGTTACTACTCCTGACTCCTAAAAGTAGCCCAAAAAAAACACTATCCATCAAAAATAACAAAGTTCCTATGATTAATGTGATGGGATTACCTACAATACCGACCTGAAAAACTAATGAACCTAGTATCATCACTATTAAGGTTTCAGCAATGGCAATTAATAAATAGGCTAGTCCTTTCCCTAGTAACAATTCTGAAGCGCTAATACTAGAAGCATAAATTTGCAAAACTGTACCTTTTTCCTTTTCTCTAACCATTGCGATCGCAGCTAATAAGGAAGGAAAAATCCACAAAATTACACCGTAGACTCCTGGCACAATATACAATGATTCTAACCTCCCAGGATTAAACCATAAACGTAATCTAGGCGTAATTGTACTAGTAGTAGGTAAAAGTCCATGCTCTTGCATAAAAAAGTTAGTAACTCGTTGAATACTCCCTCTAATCACACGCGCGTTATTCACATCAGTTGCATCAATTAAGATTTGCAAATTTGTATTTCTACCTGCTTGAATATCTCTGCTAAATTCCGGTGGAATAATAACCGCAGCTTTAGCAATTCCTTTATCGATAGCATCCCGTGTAGGGTTCATACCAGACCATTCTTTCGGAATAAATTGATTAGTAGCGTACAATCTTTCAATGTAGCTTTGACTTAAGTTAGTGCGGTTGAAATCTTGAACAACTAAAGGAATATCTTTACTCTCTAATCTGATAGCAAAACCAAAAATAATTAAGGTAAGAAATGGTAATAGAAATGCTAACGCCAACGTCAGGCGATCGCGGCGAAATTGGGCTATTTCCTTCACACATTGAGCAAGGATTCTTTTCATGAGGGAGATTGGTGATTGGGGATTGGGGAAGAATAATTAAATTTGCGATCGCTCTACTATACCGATAAAGGCATCTTCTAAGGAAAAAGGAATGGAACGTAGGGAATTGATGGTGATTTTATGGGATTCTAAAAGTTGTTTTAATTGATTGATTTCTACTTCTGGATTGTCGAGGACGATGTGTAAACTGTCAGCAAATATCGAAACTCGCCAAGATTCAAAATGTTGTTTGAGTAACTTAGATGCGGCTTGATTTTGACTAACGATAATTTCTATTAATTTTCCTGGCTGCGAGGATTTGATAAAACTCGGTGAACCTTCGGCGACAGTTTCCCCTGCAACCATAAAACTCATCCGGTTACATTGTTCAGCTTCTTCTAAATAATGAGTGGTGACTAAAATAGCTGTACCATTACGAGCAAAATCATTAATTAACTTCCAAAATTGACGACGCGCTAGGGGATCTACTCCTGATGTGGGTTCGTCTAAAAATAAAATATCTGGTTCGTGCATGACGGAAGCACCAAAGGCGACTCGTTGTTTCCAACCGCCTGGTAACTGTCCAGTCAGCATATTTTCCTGTCCTTCTAAGCCACAGGTAGCAATTACCCAATCAATTTTTTCTTGTCGTAGTTTGCGAGGTACACCGTAAACACCGCTATAGAATTCTAAGTTTTGCAGAATCGTTAAATCGTCATAGAGAGTGAACTTTTGACTCATATAACCAATGCGCCGCCTCAAGTCTGCACTACGCAGATTTCCAGTTTCACCACCCAAGGAAACTTTGCCACCGCTTGCAGCTAACAACCCACACAGCATTTTAATCGTAGTGGTTTTACCCGCACCGTTGGCACCCAACAACCCAAAGATTTCCCCATAACGCACCTCAACATTCACATTCTTCACCGCTTGGAACTTACCAAACACCCGACTCAGGTTGTGTGCGTAGATGGCGAGTGCTGAGTGGTGAGTGGTGAGTGCTGAGTGGTGAGTGCTGAGTTGAGAAATAAATTCTCCCCTGTCTACCTTGTCCCCAATCCCCAACTCTTCTTCATTTTGAATTTTGAATTTTGAATTTTGAATTGATTCGTCCCCAGTCCCCAATCCCCTCATCCGCGATCGCGGAAATGGGAAAAACTGCGGTGCTGAACCTTGTTGACGCAAGCGGGTAACAAAGACGTTTTCTAATGTGGGTTCGCCATGTTCGATATGAGGTGAGGGTAAATCGTGTTGTTGTAGTAATGTGCGGACTTCGGTTTCACCAATCTCTAAATCAGGAACGAGGACATCTAAGCGATCGCCAAATATCTGCACATCGGCTATATTTGTCTGGTTAGCTTGGGAAAGTACGGCTTCTGTGGCTTCTAGATTTGCTGTTCGCACTTCTAAGCGATGCAAACCTAAGTTAGCGCGTAATTCGGCGGGTGTGCCAATTTCGTGAATTTTTCCACTGTACATCAAGGCGACGCGGTGACAGCGTTCGGCTTCGTCTAGATATGGTGTGGCGACGACAATTGTCATTCCCTCGGCGGATAACTCTGCTAACACATCCCAAAATTCCCGCCGAGAAACTGGATCTACACCGGTGGTGGGTTCATCAAGTAACAAAACTTCTGGTTGTGATACCAAAGCACAACACAAGGCTAGTTTTTGTTTCATCCCGCCCGAAAGTTGTCCTGCCAAGCGATCGCCAAATCGCTCTAAACTCATTAATGTTAAATATTTATCGCGTCTTGTTTGTAACAAGTCGTCTGGAACTTGTCGCAACCCAGCTGCATAACGCAAGTTTTCATCAATACTTAAATCTAAATACAGTGAAAACTGTTGTGTAAGATAGCCTGTCATTAACCTCGCATCTCGCGCAGGTTGGTTAAATATCTGCACTTCTCCGGCGGTGGCTTCCATGATTCCGCCCAAAATGTGAAATGTGCTGGTTTTTCCTGCGCCGTCAGGGCCAATTAGTCCAAACATTTCGCCTTTTTCGACTGTGAAATCAATGCCTTTGACAGCCGCTAGTTTGCCATAGTGTTTGTGTAAGCCACGCACTTTGATGGCGGGAGGTGTGGAAGATAAGGGTGTGTTTGTTGAGGCGGTTGTGAGTGGTTGTTGCATATTTGAGAAGTAGGATTTTTTTCCTCACGCATACTGCTTCGCAGAACCCGCAGGGTAGGCGCAAAGGCGCAAAGATGCAAAGATGCAGAGAAAGATTAAGGAGAAAAAGGGAGAATTTTGATCAAGTTGTATCATCCCCCTGCCCCCTTGCTTTAACTTTCTGTTGCCTGCAAATCAATCTCCGCATCTGCCGGCATTCCCATCTTGGCGCAGGGTGAATTTGTGTCTGTGTAGGGATTTTCGGGGTTGAAGCAACCTTCAGGATTTTCTACTGCAACGCGAATTCCTACTACTTGTCTGACTCTATCTTTTTGAAAGTAAATGTTTTCTGGTGTGAATGATGCTTGGGGATCAATGGCGATGACTTTACCTGTGAGGGGTTTGTCTGGCGCGGAATCAATGAAGATTTTCGTTGTTTGTCCGAGGCGGACTTTGCCAATATCCCCTTCGGGAATAAAACCGCGAAAATAGACTGTTTTGGGGTCAATAATGGTCAAAATATTTGTCTGACTACTAACTATTGCCCCTGGTTCGACACTACGGGCTGTAACTACGCCATCTAAGGGACTGACGACATTTAAATCTTTTTTGGAGTCTGCAATCTGAGTGAGTATTTGCTGTTTGGATGCTTGGGCATCTCTGACTTTAGCTTGGGCTGATTTGACTTTGGCTTGGGCTGATTTGAGTTGGGCGTAACTTTGCTGTTGTCTTCTGACTAAGGCGACAAGCTGACTGTTACGAATGTCAGGATTTAAATTTGTGGTGTTGGCTTGCTTTAACGCACCTAATGCGGCACTTAATTGTTGACGTTCGGCGTTAACTGCGGCTTGTCTAGCTTCGAGGGTGGCTATGGCTGTGTCTAGAGTCGTTTGTGCTTGGTCGAATTGTTGTTGATTGATTGCCCCTTCTTTGACTAATTGGGCATAGCGATCGCGATTAATTTTCGCTAAATTAACTTCAGCTGCTGCTTGTTTAACTTGCGCTTGTGCCTGCACTAATGTGGCTTGGGCTGCTGCAACGTTAGACTCAGCTTGCTCAATTTTGCCTGTACTATCCCCTTGGGATTGTCGCCAGTTGAGTTTAGCTTCGTTAATTTGACTGTTAATTTCTTGAATTTCTCTGGCAACTCGCTCAACATCGGCAACAGCTTGTTGTTCGTCATATTCAGCCGATGTTACTCTTGCTTCTGTCCCACGCAGTTGTTCTTGTAGTAATTGGTCTTCTGTGTCATCTAATTTAATTAACTCTTGTCCCTGCTTAACTGCTGCCCCTTCCCGTACAGCAATTGACTCAATTCTACCCGCACGCTTCACCCCAATCTCGGTTTCATAGCCTTCAATTCGACCACTAACTTTCAGTGCATTGACTAAACCTTGGGGTTGACTACGCCATACAGCATAGCCAATACCACCCACTAAGAGTAATCCGCCAATCAATAAAGGTATTGGTGGTTTGCGGTGCTGTGGCTTTGGAGATAACGGAGTATCGGTGAGATTTTCCCGTGGGTTTGGGGCAGTCTGCGTCATATTTGCACCCTAGATAATCACAAAATATTTTTATTTTGGTCATCATACTAGACTGTCCAGTATGATATAGCAAGATATTCAGCAAAAAAATTTACTATTCATGCCTCAAACCTCCACTTTCCCCATAGAAAATGCCTTACCTGCCATTACTCCAAAACAAGAACAAATATTACAAGGAGCTATCCGAGTATTTTTGCAGGAGGGTTACGCTAAAACCAGTATGGATAGGGTTAGTGCGGCGGCTGGAGTCTCAAAACAAACAATATACAGTAACTTTCGAGACAAAGAAGGACTGTTTAAAGCCTTAATGGAAAGGCTAACACTTGCGTGTTTTCAGAGCCTATTTACTGGCACAAAATTACATGGTGAACCAGCAATATTACTACGTCAAGTAGGTGAAATTTATTTAACTAAAGTAGCCGACAACCCAGATTATTTGGCATTGTTGCGCGTCATGATCACCGAATCACAAAACTTTCCCGAACTAGCCAAACTTTATACCCAAAACGTTGTACAGCGCGGAAGGCAAATCCTCAGCCAATATTTCGCCGCCCATCCCGAACTAGGAATTACCGATCCAGAAGCAATGGCGCACATCTTTTTCGGTTCACTAGTATCCCACGTAATTGTCCAAGAGATGCTGCACGGCAAAGAACTGATGTCTTTATCACGCGATCGCCTGTTAGACAGCTTGATCAACGTTATTATGAACCAAAGGAGTGAGGAGTGCTGAGTGCTGAGTTAATGAGTAATGAGTAATGAGTAATGAGTTTTGAGTTCACAGATAAATTCTACCTTGTCCCCAATCCCCAGTCCCCAATCCCCAATCCCCAATCCCCTGCCGTTTATCTCCAATAAACGTTAAAATCGAGTCAGTTTTTGTAATGTAGCGGTTGTGTCCCACATCGGTAAGACTGCGGTTCACTGCATAAATCCTGATTGTCAACGTCCCTATCCTCAACCTTGGGGTAGTAAATTTTGTACCAGTTGTGGCGAGGTGCTACATCTGTTAGATCGTTATATACCGATCGCAGCTTTGGGTTCTGGGGGATTTGCTCAGATTTATACAGTCTGGGATGAAGTGACACAGACCGAAAAAGTGCTGAAAGTGTTGGTAGAAGAGTCACCAAAGGCACTGGAATTATTTACGCAAGAGGCGGAAGTTTTGGTGAGTTTACGCCATCCTGGTGTACCTAAAGTTGAAGCTGACGGCAATTTTCAAATTAATTTGTCTAATCCTAAACCGCGCCAGTTAGCTTGTCTGGTGATGGAAAAAATTAACGGGCCGACTCTAGCAGAGATTTTAGATAATTATCCCCAAGGTTGCCCAGAAGCAGTGGTGATCAACTGGTTAATTCAAGCACTCAAAATTTTACAGGAATTGCATAAACGCCAAATTATTCACCGCGATATCAAACCTTCAAATTTAATGTTGCGGACTCCTGTATCAACAGCACTACCCAATCAAGGGGGAATTGGTTGGGAACAATTAGTGTTGATTGATTTTGGTGGAGCTAAACACGTTAAGATGGCAAGACTGCGACAAGAATCTAGTTCTACTAGATTATTTTCGTCAGGTTACAGTCCACCAGAACAAATCACTGGGGGAAATGTCGGGCCAGAGGCTGATTTTTACGCCTTGGGACGCACGATAATTGAGTTGCTGACAGGGACATATCCCCCAGATTTGGAAGATCCGCAAACAGGGGTTTTGCAATGGCGAAATCGAGTCAATGTTAATTCCCAGTTAGCAGATTTATTGGATGAAATGGTGAATGAGAATGTGCGATCGCGTCCTGCTAGTGCTGCTATTATCCTCAAAAGATTAACCAAAATTACTCAACCCAGTTCATCTTCATTATCAACTAATTGGCAGAAATTCTTAACTCAAGTTGCTCATCAATGGCAAGTTTTATTACAAGGAATTGAGCAATCTTTTGGTAACTTTGGTAAAACCATTCGCAAACTAGTGTTGTGGATATTTAAAACCATCTACCAAATTTTTACAGCTTGTCTATCGACGATTTGGGCAATGCTACTTGCCGGTTTGGGTGCTGGTGTGGGGACAATTTTCGGTTTTATTTTGGCTTATCATACCAGTTTGGGTGTGAGAATAGCGGAATTCATCTCCACACAACTACCTGAACTAGCTCAAAACTCCCAGTCTCTTGGGGGTGCAGAAATGCTGCTGTTTGCTACCGCCGGTTTAGGCACAGCTTTTGGCATCACCGTATCTGGGTGCTTTGCTCAAAGGCGACGGTTGTTTGTTACATCCTCAATGGGTATAATCAGCTATGCTTTTAGTTGGTTATTGTGGCGAGTAATTAGTGCAAATGGCGATCGCGGTGAAGGTTTAGTTGCAGCTGTAGCGATTGGCGTTTTTTTGTTAGCACTCAGCATAGGATTTCGTAGCCATCACATAGTTTATGCCGTTATTGGCGGCTTCGGTGCAGCAATGGGTTTTGCCACTTTGCTACTTTTAGAATTCCCCACCACAGCATTGCAATTTTCCAACTCTCCCACACTCTCAGAACTGTCCCTACCCATAGCATTTTTCAGTTCTGTAGGTATGTTTATGAGTTTTTGGTTCAGTGTTAGTTACTACCTCATTGTCCCAGGATTAAAGCTTTTAGGCTGGCGTTAAGTTGGGGATTGGGGATTGGGGACTGGGGACTGGGGACTGGGGACTGGGGACAAGGTAGACAAAGGGGACAAGGGGGACAAGGCAGAATTTGTTTCTCAACTCATTACTCAGCACTCATTACTCATTACTCATTACTCAGCACTCACCACGGGCTAAACGCCCCGCTACCGCTAACAGCACTCATTACTCATCACCACTTTACATATTTCCTCTTGAGAAAATTGACACATCAGGTTAAGCTTCCTTAGCGTAACTGCAAACTGTGGCAATAGGTAATGACAAATCAAACCTCCCCGCAAATTCCCGCTTGCACTTGGCATCGTTCTATTGGTTTAGGCTGGGACAAACCTTATACTGTTCGCTACGCAAGTAATATTGATGATGGGCCTTGGCATGGGATGCCTCTAGGTGGCTTTGGTGCTGGTTGTATCGGGCGTTCTTCGCGGGGAGATTTTAATCTATGGCACATCGACGGCGGTGAACACGTTTTTCAAAATTTCCCGGCTTGTCAATTTAGTGTATTTGAATCTGATGGCACATCTTCCCAAACTTATGCTTTGGCAACTACAGCCCCAACAGATGATAGTCTGCAAACATGGCAATGGTACCCAGCTTCTACCGCTACAAAAGAAACTGGTACATATCACGCACTGTATCCCCGTAGCTGGTTTGTGTATAAAAATGTTTTGCAAACACAGCTAACCTGTGAGCAGTTTTCTCCCGTTTGGGCGCATAATTACAAAGAAACTAGTTATCCGGTGGCGGTGTTTGTGTGGCAAGCACATAATGCCACTAATGCACCTATCACTCTCAGTATTATGCTCACTTGGCAGAATATGACTGGTTGGTTTACCAATGCCCTCAAATCACCAGAGGTGAAGGTGCGAGATGATGGTAGTCCGGTTTATGAGTATCAGCCGCGTTTGGGTGAGAGTCGGGGTAATTATAATTATTTAGTGGAAAGTCCCCAAGCTTTGGGCTGTTTTTTAGGAAGGGAGGGGACGACAGAACCTCTACAGGAAGGTGAAGGGAGTTGGTGTATTGCCACTCAAAAACATCCTCAAGTGGAAGTGTTTTATCATAGCCGTTGGCATCCTGTTGGTGATGGGGATGAAATTTGGCAAAGCTTTAGTCAGGATGGTTCATTACCTGATGTTATAGATATTACCCCAGCCGCAGACAATGAACAAATCGGGGCAGCGATCGCAGTTCGTTTGACTCTGCAACCAGGTGAAAGTCTAGAAATTCCCTTTGTTCTGGCTTGGGATTTCCCTGTCACTGAATTTGCGGCAGGGGTGAATTATCACCGCAGATATACAGACTTTTTCGGTACTAATGGTAACAATGCTTGGGCGATCGCTACTACTGCTTTAACTCGTTATCAAACTTGGCAACAGCAAATTCAAGCTTGGCAAGAGCCGATTTTAGGACGGGAAGATTTGCCCAATTGGTTTAAAATGGCTCTATTTAATGAACTATACGATCTTACCAGTGGTGGAACTCTCTGGAGTGCAGCGACAAAACACGATCCTATCGGTCAATTTGCTGTATTGGAGTGTTTAGATTACCGATGGTATGAAAGTTTAGATGTGAGATTATACGGTTCTTTTGGGTTGTTGTTACTCTTCCCAGAACTGGAAAAAGCGGTGATGCGTGCTTTTGCCAGGGCAATTCCCCAAGGTGATGATACACCCCGTGTGATTGGCTATTACTATACTATCGGTGTAGAAAGTCCCCTGGCTGTGCGGAAAGCTATCGGTGCTACACCCCACGATTTAGGCGCGCCGAATGAACACGTTTGGGAGAAAACTAACTACACCAGTTATCAAGACTGTAATTTGTGGAAGGATTTAGGCTGTGATTTTGTCTTGCAAGTTTACCGTGATTATCTGTTCACCGGTGCCAATGATGTAGAGTTTCTCCAAGATTGTTGGGATGCCATTGTTCAGACTTTAGATTACGTCAAAGCCTTTGATTTAGATGGAGATGGCATTCCCGAAAACTCCGGCGCACCTGATCAAACCTTTGATGATTGGCGACTGCAAGGCGTGAGTGCCTATTGTGGCGGTTTATGGATGGCAGCCTTAGAAGCAGCGATCGCCATTAGCGATATTTTAATCTTAAATCAGCCCGATTCAGAAAAATTACTCCAGCAAAAATCTCTTTACCAGACTTGGCTAACCCAATCCTTACCCATCTATCAGGAAAAACTCTGGAACGGCAAATATTATCGCCTAGATAGCGAAAGCGGCTCAGATGTAGTGATGGCAGATCAATTGTGTGGACAATTTTACGCCTATTTACTAGATTTACCAGAAATTGTGCCGAGCGATCGCGCCATTTCCGCCTTAAGAACCGTGTATGATGCCTGCTTCCTCAAATTTTACAACGGTCAATTTGGGGCAGCTAATGGTGTACTTCCCGACGGTTCACCAGAAAACCCCAACGCCACCCACCCCCTAGAAGTATGGACAGGAATTAACTTTGGACTAGCGGCATTTTTAGCACAGATGGGAATGAAAGATGAAGCCTTACGTTTAACCCAAGCCGTAGTAGAGCAAATTTATAGTAATGGCTTACAATTTCGCACACCAGAAGCCATTACCCCAGTCGGAACTTTCCGCGCTAGTACCTACTTACGCGCAATGGCTATTTGGGGGGTTTATTTGGTTTTATGAGTCGGGGACTGGGGACTGGGGACTGGGGATTGGGGATTGGGATATTTGATTTTAAATTGCGTTAGCGTAGCGGGACGTTAGTCCATTGCGAATTGCGAATTGCAAATTGCGAATTGATTTAAATTATTTCCAATTTTCCCCCAGGGATTAATTTAAGTCTGCGTCCTCGCCATTCGATGGTGTTACCTACAAGTCCGTAGCACCAGAGGAGAAAACTTACTACGTCGCGGATGGGGACTAACCATAAAAACTTGGTGGTAATGGGGTCTTGGAGACACCAAACAGCCATTACCCAGGCAAGAATTAATCTAGTTCCCCAGGTTAATAATAGGACTGACAAACCCCATATTGATCCGCCTGTTGCTAACAAAAACAATAAGCTAACGGCTGTACCTTGAGTAAATATCAGTCCTAAATATCCCCCAGGACGAGAAAACCTCGTGCAGAAATTCCAGCGTGTCTGACGTTGAATTAAATCAGTCAGGCTTTCTGTAGCGATCGCATGATTGATAATATATTCACTCAACACGACTTGATAACCGATTTGGGTTGGTAAATATCCCAGTTGAAAATCATCTGCTAAATAATCAGCAATGGCGGTAAATCCCCCAATGGCTTCTAAAACCGTCTTGCGAATGGCAATAGTGGGGCCGAGAGCAAATTTCATCCCCTCTAGCTTTCGCGCCACCAATACACCTGTATGATACTCTGTGGCAATGCCTACAGCTTCTAAAATTGCCACCCATCCCCTAACTACAGGACGATATAAACAAGTAACTACACCCACAGATTCCTGTTGCATAGGTTGAATGACTTGTTGTAAATAGTCTGAACCAACGCTGATATCGCTATCAGCCAGGACGAGAAAAGGGTGTTTTGCTTGGGTAACAGCATTAGCTAAATTACTGACTTTGAGATTTGTGCCGATGATGCGATCGCTAATCACTAGACTAATATCAACATTGGGGAAGTCTGCAATAATTTGCTTGACAACCGTCACACATGGATCATTGCCGTCACGCACACAGAAAATAATTTCATACTCTGGATAATCTTGTAGGCAAAAAGATTTAAAGTTTTCATAAGTATCAATATCCAGTCCACAAATTGGTTTTAAAACACTAATCGGTGGCTGGAAATCTGATGCTGTTGTCGTTGGTTGTGAGCAAAAATCTATGATTGCATAAACACCATAGCAATAATAGCAAATAGCTGATAAGCATAAAATCAGCAGCAAATAATAGCATCCAACACTAAAAAAAGCACTGTAATTTACCAAATTTTTTAGCGATTGTGTAAGGAAATCAGATAGTAAAGAAATTAAGTCCATATTTATCGATATATTACAAAAAGGAAGAATTAGTCATTAGTCATTAGTCATTAGTCATTAGTTAACGCCGTGTACAACTTTCTCTCAAACCTAACCCCCAACCCCTTCCCTACAAGGGAAGGGGAGCAAGATTTAAAGCCTCTCTCCTTGCAGGGGCTACGGTGTACACACAAGTCTTATAACCTTGTCTCACATCGTTTTGATCCCCCTAAATCCCCCTTAAAAAGGGGGACTTTAATTCTAGTTCCCCCCTTTTTTAAGGGGGGTTAGGGGGGATCAAGCCCCATTTTGCACTCAGCACAAAGATGTGTTTACACCGCAGCCTTGTAGGGGAGAGGTTTGGAGAGGGGTTTCAAAAATAAGTTGCACATCGCGTTCATTAGTCATTAGTTTTTCTTCCCCTGCTTCCCCTTTTCCCAATCCCCAATCCCCAATCCCTTATGAATCTAATTGCCTTTTTAATCCGTTCCTCATGGCAGATGGTGATGATTGCAATTATCACCGGATTTTTGAGTGGCGGTAGTAGTGCGGGACTAATTGCCCTCATCAGCACGGCTGCAAGTCGCACTCAGTCTACACCTGTCACCTTAATTGCTTGGGGATTTGCTGGGTTAGCGATAGTAGCACTTGTCACCAGTATCATGTCCCAAATGGTTTTGATTCGTCTGGCGCAAAATGCAGTTTTACAGTTAAGAATGCGTTTGAGTCGTCAGATTTTAGCATCGGAGTTAAGCCATTTAGAACAGTTAGGCAATTCTCGACTGTTAGCATCTTTGATTGAAGATATTCAAGCTGTTGCCAATGCAGTTTATCAGATGCCGACGTTATTTATAAATCTGGCGATTGTTTTTGGTTGTGTAGTGTATATCACTTGGCTCTCTTGGATAGTCTTGCTAATGGTTGTTAGTTTAGCAGTAGTGGCGATCGCTAGTTGTCAATGGCTCTTAAATCGCGGTGAAAAGATGCTGGCTTTGGCACGGGAAGATGAGGATAAAATATTTCAGCATCTAGGAACTCTCACCGCAGGAATTAAAGAATTAAAACTACACCATCAACGACGACAAGTATTTTTAGAAGATAAATTACAGTCAACATCTGCTAATTTCCGTCACCATAATGTCACGGGACTGAGTTTTTTTGCTGTGACTTCTAGTTGGGGTCAACTCATATTTTTCTTTGCTTTGGGATTTGTTTTATTTACACTGCCAAATTTACTAACAGTTAATCAGCAAACCCTCTCCGGTTATATTTTGACCTTCACTTATTTAGTCGTGCCAATGGACAATATTATTGGCAAACTCCCCTTACTTAGCAAAGCCAGTATTGCACTGCAAAAAATCGAATCTCTAGGTTTATCTCTAGCTAGCCGTACTGAACAAGTAAATACTCAACCACCCGCAGTTAATTCTCATTGGCACAGCTTAAAGTTTTGCGAAGTTACTCACACCTATTACACAGATAAAGAAGATAGTAGTTTTATCCTTGGCCCCATTGATTTGACTATTTATCCCCAAGAAATAGTTTTTATCGTCGGTGGTAATGGTAGCGGTAAATCTACCTTAGCTAAATTAATTACAGGTTTGTATATTCCTGAAGATGGCAAAGTTTTATTAGACAGTGAATTGATTAATGAACAAAACCGCGAATGGTATCGTCAACATTTTTCTGTAGTGTTTGCTGACTTTTATTTATTTGAAGAATTATTGGGGTTAGACAATCCTTATTTAGATAAACAAGCGCAAAAATATCTCCAGCAATTGCAATTAGACCATAAAGTTAAAATTACTAACGGTCAACTTTCCACCACTGCCCTTTCTCAAGGACAGCGTAAACGTTTAGCCTTACTGACAGCTTATTTAGAAGATAGACCGATTTATTTATTTGATGAATGGGCAGCAGATCAAGACCCAGTATTTAAAGATATCTTTTACACTCAGCTATTACCAGAATTAAAAAGTAGAGGCAAAACAGTGTTAGTCATTAGCCATGACGATCGCTATTTTGATTTAGCAGACCGCATAATTAAATTAGAATACGGCAAAATTGCATATAGTAAGCAAACCAGCACTCGTTAGGGAATTGAAAGATGCCAGAAGCTAAAAATGTCCTGGGTACAGATTTAGAAGTTTGCTGTACCTCTCCCATGACTGGGTTTTATCGTGATGGTTTTTGTTCCACAGGTGCTTATGATACCGGAATGCACGTTGTTTGCGCCCAAGTCACCGCCGAATTTTTAGCGTTTACCAAATCACGCGGTAACGACCTCAGCACACCATACCCTGAGTATAACTTTCCTGGATTAAAGCCCGGCGATCGCTGGTGTTTATGTGCATCCCGTTGGCAAGAAGCACTAGAAGCCGGCGTTGCTCCCCCCGTGGTGCTAGCAGCAACTCACGCTAGGGCTTTGGAAGTTTGTAATTTTGCAGATTTAAAAGCCCACGCTGTAGTTTCTAACTAAGACAAATAAACTCTAAATACACAGGGGTGAATCTAAATTTGTAGGGGCGGGTTCACCGAGATCATCGTTAATTGTGCATGATATTTGATTAACCACGCCCTACCGAGTTTTGTTAGCTCCAAGCATAGGCTATTTTTTTGATAGAAGGTTTTCCTAATTCACATCAGGCGTGATTTTGGATTTTGGATTGAAGAATCTAAAATCCAAAATCCAAAACCCAAAATTGCATTGCCCCATGCCCAATTTCTAAACCCCCACAACTTTTGCCGCCGCTTGGTTGCGACGTTCTTTTAAATAAGAAAAGAACTCCCCACCCTCACGCAGTCGCCTAACTAACATTTGTTTATCAGTCAACATTTCCCAAACAATAGGCAATATAGCTTGGGGACGGAAGTAAAATTGGCGATACATTCTTTCCACTGCATCTTCTATCTCTGCACTAGAAAGTGTGGGATATTGCAAAGTTGAGGTTTGAATCCCAGAGTTAGCTACTAAAGATTGGTCACTAAACCAACCGTTAGCTTGAGCCTGTTCATACAATTCTGTGCCTGGATAGGGTGCGGCTATAGAAACTTGAATTGTATGGGGATTTAACTCACAGGCAAAACGAATAGTTTCTTCGACAGTTTCTTTAGTTTCAATGGGCAACCCAATAATAAAAGTCCCGTGGACTGTGATTCCTAGTTTGTGGCAATTTTTCATAAATTCCCGTGCCACTTCTAACTTGATACCTTTTTTAATCCGGTTGAGGACTTCTTGATTACCCGATTCAAACCCTACTAGGAGCAATCTTAAACCATTATCTCGTAATTGTTTGAGGGTATCGTAGTCTAAATTAGCACGAGCGTTACAACTCCAAGTCAATTTGAGTTTTTTCATGTGTTCGCTGATGGCGATCGCTCTATGCTTATCAATGGTGAAGGTATCATCATCAAACATATACTCCTGCACCTTGTCGCCAAACAGTTCTTTGGCTTGCGCCATCTCCCTTCCCACGGCTTCCGGGCTTTTATGACGATATAAATGTCCGCCAATAGTCTGTGGCCACAAACAAAAGGTACACTTCGCCGGACAACCACGCCCCGTATAAAAGGAAACGTAGGGATGTTTAAGATAGCCAATGAAATATTTAGTAATATCTAAATCACGGGCATATACAGGTAAAACACTGGGCATAGTATCCCAGTCATGAATTAACGGGCGTTCTTCATTGTGGCGAATATTACCAAACTGATCCCGATAACTCAAGCCAAGAATTTCATCCCAAGGTTTACCCTCAGCTAACTCCTTACAGGTGTAATCAAACTCATTCCGACAGACAAAATCAATCACTGGGTGATCCCGCAGCGTTGCATCTGGTAACACTGCAACGTGCGCCCCCACAAAACCTATCTGCACATCAGGATTTTGATTTTTAATGGCAGCTGCACACTGCACATCATTTGCTAAAGATGGGGTACTAGTGTGCATAATCACCAGTTCATAATCTTTAGCAATTTGCAACACATCCTCCACAGTTTGATTGTGTGGCGGTGCATCTACTAGCCTGCTACCAGGGACTAAAGCCGCCGGTTGGGCTAACCATGTGGGATACCAAAAAGACGTAATTTCCCGCTTGGCTTGGTATCGCGCACCCGCACCACCGTCAAACCCATCAAAGGAAGGGGGACTGAGGAATAAAGTTTTCTTCACTGATATCTCTCCTAGAACAAACCACCATACCAAATTGGTATCAATAGTATGATTCGAGATTGTTGGAATCACCCGTAAACCCAGGTTTGCAATCCCAAATCTAAAATCCAAAATTGGTATTAGCCTGCTTTTAAGTTGACACTGTTGAGTTGCTGAAGTAACGCTTCTACATCACTCCGGCTGAGTTTTTCTTTACCATTGGCTAAAGCTTCAATTGTGCCATGCGCTAAGGCTAGGGGGATTTGGCAAAATTGCAGAGCCGGGCCATCTGGTAAACTACTGGTATAAGCATCTGCTAAAGCTAAATTCCGCAGTGCATACTCTTGCATCTTGGCTGCATTCCAACCATCGGGGAAAAAGCTGACTCCACGCCCTAAATCTTCCACATGATTACGTAAAATGTTGACGGCTTGCAAGCCGCGACCAAAACCGATAGCTTGTGTGCGGTTGGTTTGTGTGCCATCATACCAAGTCCACAAATCCGAAAGCATCAAGCCGACTGCACCCGCCACCCCAAAGGTGTAACGGTCTAAATCTGCTTCTGTATGCACTTTCCAGTTAACTTCCGCCCAGTAAGCCATTCGGTCTGACATCGCCGCCGTCGCGTCCCAGATGCGGGGTGCAATAGTTTCTGGTGCTAGAATTGACCATTCCCGAATTCTGATGGTGACTTCTTCTAAAATATCTTCGTAGCCACTAAAACCCGCCGCAAAAGCATCCACAGGAAACCCGTCAACTCCTGATTGTAGAGTCAAGCTAATTGCACGCAACAATTTTGCTTTTGTGGGATTGTCTAGAGTGGGATGGTCTTCAATTTCATCAATAGCACGCATACACAGGTACGCTGATGCGACTGCCTCTTGCAACCCTGGAGGTAAAATACTAATCGGAATATAAAACGTTCGACTAGTTTCCTTGAGGATTTGCAAAGCATCTCTACGTAAATCCATGTTGTCATTCCCCTGTTGATTTTTACACCACACGCAATTGGCAGTTTTTTTGATAATACTGGATATTGTTTTTACTGAATCTAAAAAAGTATAGATGCCATGATGATGTTTTTAAATATTAGTGGTTTTCGGTATCAAAATTAACAAATTTTTCCTAAATACATTTGGAATCATCTGGACACAACTTCCTCTTGAGATATTTTTAGCATTGATCTTTGTCTAACTATTGTAAATTTTTGACGTAAATATTAATCAGTAGACATTCCAAAAACTGTCTGAAGAGGTCTTTGCAATTGCCAATTACTATGCTGCGTCCATGAAAAAAGGAACAAAGGACTGAGGGAAGTTACGGTTTAGACACAAACTATCGAATTATTACTAGTCTTCTCCTCATCGCACCCTCACCCTTTCCTTGTTCCAGGAGAGGGGACTAAATTTTTTGGTTTGTACCCTCTTGTAGCATCTGGCGCGGAGATTAAAAAGGGTAGGAATGTAACTTTTCTCACTAATCTTTTAAGATTTGATTAATTTAGGGTTAATTTTCTGATAATATTTACAATAACCCTACAAAACAAAGTTTAGGAGTTTAAATCCTGAGCTTTTATCAAAGAGTAAGTTGTGTTGCTCTTTGAAAATGTCTGTTACAGCCGAAAAAATCTAATTATAAATTGCTTTTTTCTCTACAATAAGCTGCGCCAGTGCGGCGATAATTAAGATTATTAAAAAATGATTTAACGGGGAATTAAACTATTTATAAATATATTCTCGTGTTAAAAAATTGAACATCAGCAAATGAAAAATAACTGGTAGATTAGATGTGAAATTTTCAATAATTCGTGAGCAACGATATATTTGACTTCTCAAAGAAGTCCGGGATCTAGGCACCGCAAATGCTGACAAATCAGATGTAATAATCATATTTAATTTCTGAAAAATATCAGTACACCTCTGTTACTTCTTTTCCTGTTCCCTGTTCCCTGTTCCCTGTTCCCTATCTACGCAAATCATTTCAATAATCAATTCGGATTCCTATAGGACTACTAGAAATATACAAAAAGAGTATTTTAACTGAGGCGGCTTGTGATGATCTGCATTAAGATTTTACTCAAAAAGACTGATGACAAAACCTCTAGCAAATCTGTAAGTAAGTACCAGAGTCCAAGAACGAGCAAAAATAAGTTTGACATTGCGTCATAAAACTTGTTTGAGAATTTTAAAATACGCATATAGATAGATGTAAACTGATTATATAAAAGTAATATGTATAAGGATATTCAAATCTGATCTGAATTAGAATAACCAACCATTAGATAGATGCGGTTACATAAATCTCAATGTTAGGAGTCAACCGCTTGCGACGACAAAACACAAACAATTCCTTAGTTGCCAAAGGCGCAAGTGCGATCGCTATGATAGTGGGCGTGGTTGTGTTAGTCATCTGGTATCTAAATATTCAACTTTTTGAGGGAAATTTCTTAGGGATTGCAGTCACAACACAAGCTGACACCGCCTTATGCTTTCTCCTATCAGGTATTTCCCTCTGGTTGATGGTGGGTGTAAAGTCAACTCAGGGCAAAATAGCTTCTAGTATCTTGGCTGTAGCGGTTGGTGTGATTGCAATCCTCACCGAGAGTCAATATTTATGGGGTTGGAATTTAGGATTAGACAGGTTTTTCCCCCAGCAATTGGCAGATCAAGGGAGTATGGGATGGAATACAGCCTTAAATTTTATTTTTTTGAGTTTAGCTCTACAGTTATTAAATTACACCCAGAATCGCCGCAACTACTGGTATGCTCAAATACTGACTTTGATCACATCTGTAGTTTCGTTACAAGTGATCATTGGCCACATATATAAAGCAAATTTTTTAGAGAATACTACCGTTGTGATTCCCTGTATGGGATTTTACACAGCATTATTATTTATTGTTCTGTGCATAGGCATTTTATGGGGACGAGCCGAACAGGGATTGATGAAAATAGTGAGCAGCAATAGCTATGGTGGCTCAATTGCACGACGTTTATTATTAGCTGCGATCGCATTTCCTGTAATTCTCGGTTGGTTAGTCATTGCAGGACATCGAGCCGGTCAATACGAGCCAGCCTTTGCCTTGTCAGTATTTGTAGTCATATTAATCGTAATTTTTGCCATTGTGATTTGGCAAACTGCTGTGATTATCGAACTTCTCAGCCAGCAGCGCGATCGCGCCCAAGAAAGAGTGAAAATCTATGAAGAAAAGCTGAGAAGTTTTGTGGATGCTAACCTCATCGGCATTATCTTGAGTGACATTTACGGAGGAATTCAACAAGCAAACGATGCTTTTTTAGAAATGCTTGGTTATTCCCAACAAGATATACTCACAGGTAAATTAAATTGGCAAGACATCACTCCCCCAGAATATTTTTACTTAGATCAGCAAGGAATTGCCGAAGCCCAAAACAATCCTAAAGGCACTTGTACACCCTACGAAAAAGAATACATTCATCAAGATGGTAGTCGCATCCCCGTATTAGTTGGCTATGTCCTCATCGGGGAACATAAACAAGAGGGAGTCGCCTTTATTTTTGATTTAAGGGAAAGCAAACAAGCACAAAAGAAAATTCTTCAACTCAATAAAGATTTACAGCGTCGTGTTACTGAACTACAAACATTATTAGATGTAATTCCCATAGGAATTGGCATAGCAGAAGATCCCCAATGTCAAAAAATTACAGTTAATCCTGCCTTTGCCAAACATCTTGGTATATCGACAAATGCTAATGCCTCCTTATCAGCTCCCATTGAAGAAAAACCCATACAATTTAAAGTTTATCGTGGCGGTAAACAACTTTCGCCAGAAGAACTGCCCATGCAATATGCGGCGGCGCATGGCGTAGAAATTTTAGATTTTGAAGTAGATGTGGTTCACCACAATGGTAAAGTTGTCAACCTTTTAGAGTATGTTGTCCCCTTATTTGATGAAGATGGTAACTCCAGAGGGTGTATCGGTGCGTTTTTAGATATTACAGAACGCAAAAACAACGAAGTATTACTGAGAAATCAACAACAGTGGTTGGAATATGTTTTAAACCTTATGCCCAGGCCACTATTATTGATTGAGCCAGGAACAGCGAGGGTAACATTTGCCAATCGAGCCGCCGATGAATTAGCCGGAGGTGAATTTCCCAAAGGTGTACCAGCCGAAGATTATCACACCGCTTATCATTACACAGATGCCGCAGGTAATCCCATTGCCAATGACCAAATGCCAGGGGTGCGGGTGGCGCGTGGAGAACGTGTAGAAAGTTATGAATTAGATTGGCATACACCCAACGGGATTTTGTCGATTTTAGTATTTGCAGATACATTACCGGCTATGTACGGTTATCCAGCCACTTGTGTCTTAGTATTTCAAGATATTACTAATCTCAAGCAAGTAGAAAAAGCCCTGTCATTGGGTTATAAAAGATTGCAATTACTATTTAATACTGCCAGTGAATTACTCTCTAGTCGAGAACCATTAGCACTGATTGATAGTTGTTTTCATCAACTAGCAGAACAAATCGAATTAGACGTTTATTTTAACTATTTAATTGTAGAAAATTCCCAAACCATGCGTTTGGCTTCCTATCAAGGAATTACAGAGGAAGTTGCCAAAGGACTGGAGTGTTTATCTTTAGGACAAGCTGTTTGTGGAACTGTGGCAGATCAATTGCAATCGATTTATGTCGAAAATGTGGCAACATCAACTGACCCGAAAACAGAATTACTGCGTTCTGTGGGTATTAGTGCTTATTATTGTTCACCATTGATTGCACAAAATAAAATCTTAGGAACTCTGAGCTTTGGTAGTCGCACTCGTACTAGTTTTACCGAAAATCAAAAAGCCATGATGCAGGCGGTTTGTGATCAAATTGCGATCGCAATGGAACGTAGTCAATTAATCACCTCTCTACAGCAGCAAACAGAACAACTCACCGCCGCCAATCGTATGAAAGACGAGTTTTTAGCAATACTCTCCCATGAATTGCGATCGCCCCTCAACGCCATTCTCGGTTGGTCGCAATTATTACGTACTCGTCAACTCAATGAAACTCAAACAGCCAAAGGCTTAGAAACCATTGAACGCAACGCCAGGGCGCAAACCCAATTAATTGAAGACTTACTAGATATCTCACGGATGATTCGCGGTAAACTGCGCCTCAATGTTTGCCATTGTCATCTCGTTCCCATCATTGAATCAGCCATTGAAAACATCCAACTAGCCGCCCAAGCCAAAGAAATTGACCTGCAATATTGCCTATCTTCAGAAAACGGCCAATTTCTCATTTCCGGTGATCCTGAAAGATTACAACAAATCATTTGGAATTTACTTTCCAACGCCATCAAATTCACCCCACCAGGCGGCAAAGTCGTAGTGAACCTGACAAAGATTGCAGATACAGACAAAGCAGCACAAACAGCCTACGCCCAAATGCAAGTCATTGATACAGGTATTGGCATTAGTCCCCAATTTTTACCCTACGTATTTGACCGTTTTCGCCAAGCTGACAGTTCCAGTACCAGATCCCACGGGGGTTTAGGACTAGGTTTAGCCATTGTCAGGCATTTAGTAGAATTGCATGGTGGTACAGTTCAGGTAGACAGTGCTGGAGAGAACCAAGGTGCAACCTTTACAGTGAAGTTACCACTCCTAACAGTAAATAAAGTCACTAGTAACGAAGTCGTCAACCAAATCACACCCAATGCCACACCACTACCCATGTGTCCCTCATTGTCAGGGGTAAAAGTGCTAGTAGTAGACGATGAAGCTGATTCCCGTGATTTTGTGACCACAGTTTTAGAACAATGTCAAGCCCAAGTACAAGCAGCTGATTCCGTACCAGCCGCCTTAGAAATCATTCGTCAATGGCAACCAGATGTCTTAGTGAGTGACATCGGGATGCCCTATGAAGACGGCTACGCCTTAATTCGCAAACTGCGATCGCTTCCACCAGAAAAAGGTGGTACAATCCCCGCCGCCGCCCTCACAGCCTACGCCAGAGCCGACGACCGCACCCGCGCCATTCAAGAAGGGTATCAGCTACATTTACCCAAACCCATTGAGCCAGTAGAACTAGCCACAGTCGTCGCCAGCTTGGTGAGAAGAACCAACAATTGACCGCAGAAAGACAGTCCTACTAAAAAAATTTCACACTCAAAGAGGAAAGATATCTTTCCCCTACACACGCCAGTGTGCTTGGGGACTTGGAACACTCTAAGAATATAGGCCAATACGGTTCAGTTAAGGTGGTGAGAGTTAATTTCTCAATTTTTGCTCTGCCTATTAGACAATGAGCAAGATTTGGGGGATTCTCCCCCAAGCCCCCGATTGGGGGACGGTTGCGTCCCCCAAACCCCCTCCAAAATCATTTTTTCGTTTTTTGTTGAGTGAACATTTGCTGGCTTGGTTGAAATTTATTTTTCTTATCTGAACCGTATTGGAATATAGGCTTTTAATTCAAAATCTAAAATTGGTATTACTTACTGTTCGCGTAATAGAATTTGACTAAGAGAAACTATACACACAATTGCTAGAAATATCAGGTGAAAGCCCAAGTAAACTAATAATTTCCGGCTGAAGTTGCAATTGCGTAATTTAATTAAATAATCCTGCTTTGCTGAAGCTATCAATACCCCGTTGCGATTCTAAAATACCCATCTCTTGAGCCAGATCGATTAACTCTGTATAGTCAATTCGCAACAAGTTAACTTCATTAGTTGCAGCACAGTCAGCAATCACTGATTCAGTCTTAGCAAAACCAATTTGTTCAAGAATCGCTTGCCATACCCTCAATTCTACATTGGCAAACCATAAAACAGGTTTAGGTAGAACTTCTATAAAAAATTCTTTCTGTTGTTGATTTAGCTCACTATAAATACATTTTGCTAAATGCTTAAATATCCCAGCATGAGCTAGTTCATCACGTTTATGTGTAGCCACAGTAACTCGGTTAAATGGCTGGATAGTCGTATCATTAGCCAGTAAATCTAAATAATCGCTGATAAAAACTTCGGAAACAATTGCTGTTGCTACTTGAACAAGTGTTTTTTGCCAAGTTTCAGCATAGCAATCTTGTTCAATTTGCATATTTCTCACAAGGTTAAACTCTGGCAACCGTAATGACTGTAACCCTCGGTTTTCTCTAGTCATACGACAAGCGTTAATGACCAATAGTACATGATAAGCTTCGTCTACTAATGTTTCACTAGCAATTTCTTGGCTAATTCCATCATCTACACCTGGTATATTTCTATAAATGATATGGTTACAAGCAGGGGTAATTACTTTTGACTCAATATCGATGGTTTTTTCGTTATATGCTATCCATCCAGCCGAGAGAATTTTCTTTTGAATTTCTAAAGGTGCTGCTAAAAAATCAGGATGGGATTTAAAAGGTAGTAAATCAATACGAAAGTCATCTTTTGTGGCATCAAATATTAGTTCTGGATGAGATTGCTGATCTATTTTGGTTTTCACTTGCGCCCGTTGATGCCAATTACCTCCCATTTTTTGGAGCAGATTACGAGAATAAGATATCTCTTGATGATGAGATTTTCTGGTATTTTTAATATTTTTTGTGGGTTGATAAGCTAAGGATTGAACACTCATAATTAACCTCGATTTACCTTGAGTTTATATACTTGGTATGTGTAGTAAGTTACAGATTTGTTTCTGTTATTATTTTCATCGCTGGGAATATCTTTTATGCAGAATTGATATTTTTTTGGTCTTCCGTAGTTGTGATGCTAAATTTGCAACTTAAATTAGAGATTTGCCTTGCAAATCAAGGGTTCTAGCATCTGTGAGAGGTAACGCCATCAACTTCTGCTGTGGGTTGTGAAGTCGCGTCTCATTTTAGGATGGGGAAAATGTCAATTCTCTGACTATCTGCAAAAATTTCTGTATGGTAGGAGATATTTCAGTTTTGCGCCAAATCATTGCAATAGCAACTTTTGGGGTAGGGGGATGAATTTGTCGATACACTACTCCGGTGCGTTGGAGATTTTGTAAAGAAGCTGGTGCGATCGCTACTCCCATGTCTGCTGCGACTAAACTAATAATTGTCTGCATTTGTATCGCTTCTTGAGCAACATCAGGACTAAACCCCGCTTGCTGACACAGACTAATAATTAAGTCATACAGTCCAGGTGCTAAAACTCTAGGGAATAAAATAAACGGTTCATGGGTGAGCAAACTTAAATCAACATCCCCCTGATTCGCTAACCGATGACTTTCAGGCAAAGCCACTATCAAAGATTCTTGAAACACCGTCTCCCAGATCAAGGTATCATCTTCTACTGGTGGACGGATAAATCCCACATCCATACGACCTGACTGCAACCATTCTAATTGCTGGTCTGTAGTCAGTTCATGCAATTCTAAACTCACACTAGGGACTTGTTCTCGAAAACAGCGCAAAATTTCTGGCAAAATACTATACGCAGCCGAACTGACAAAACCTACAACCAGTTTTCCCAGTTCACCCCGACTAGTTTGTCGTCCTAAATGAATCGCCTGTTGCAACTGTTTCATAATTTGCTGCACTTCCCCCAAGAAAATTTGTCCAGCATCTGTTAACTGCACATTACGTTTTGTGCGATGAAACAGTTCAAAGCCTAATTCTGCTTCTAGTTGGCGAATTTGTTGACTTAGGGGAGGTTGGGCAATATGCAATTTTTCTGCTGCCCTGCCAAAGTGCAGTTCTTCCGCCACGGTGACAAAATACCGCAGGTGTCGTAATTCCATCTTTGACAGTGAATCATATATTTTAAGTATTAGTAATAGCACAAAAATATATTGGACATTATTAAAAATCTTTTTTAACCTAATGATTAAACAGTCACCAAAAAATTAACAACAGATATGAATAACTTTGTGACATCCCAAAATATTTGGAATGCAGATTTATATGAGAATCAACATCACTTCGTTTGGCAATATGGCGAAGAATTGTTAAACTTACTCGCTCCCCAACCAGAAGAATTGATTTTAGATTTAGGCTGTGGAACGGGACAGTTAACAGCAAAAATTGCCGAGTCGGGGGCTGAAGTTAGGGGAATTGATAGTGCCGTCACCATGATTGCAAAAGCAAGACAAAATTATCCCCATTTACGTTTTGATGTGGCTGATGCCCGTAACTTTATTGTCGAACAACCGTTAGATGCAGTATTTTCTAATGCCGCACTGCATTGGATTCAACCCCCAACCTCTGTAACACACTGCATATATCAAGCACTCAAACCAGGAGGTAGATTTGTCGCTGAATTTGGCGGTAAAGGCAATGTGCAAGCAATTACCACAGCTTTATACAAGGCTTTAATTGCCAATGGCGTTCCCCATCCCGAAACCTTAAATCCTTGGTATTTTCCCAGTATTAGTGAATACGCTACCATATTAGAAGCACAGGGTTTTGATGTCGTCTATGCCACTTTGTTTAACCGTCCTACTCCCTTATCAACAACAGAAAAAAGTTTAGCAAACTGGATACAGATGTTTGCTAATGATTTTTTACTGGGGTTATCTTCCCAACAGAAAAACCAAGTTATTAGTGAAGTAGAAAAATGCTTATCCACACAAATTTATCATCAAGGAACTTGGATTGTAGATTATCGCAGAATTCGTATTGTTGCTATTAAGACGTAGAACATTTAGTTATGCTTAACTACAAATTACCATCATTATTAACTATAACTTGTAACAGTATATTCCTGTTATTTAATCCATCTGCGATCGCCCAAACAGGAATTCCCCAACCTTCACAAGTACCCCTCAATTTACAGTTACTCAATAATCCTCAAGGTAACGTCATTACAGCTAACACTATTAAACTCACAGAATTGACTACCCCTAGTTTATGGTTAGCACAGGAAATTTCCCAAAACAAACTGTTAGACAATTGGATTGCATATCCAGGCAATCAAACTGAATCGAATCGAGTTGATCTTGTAGTCAATCAGCAAATTTGGAGTTTGTTGGATTATGTAGAACGTTATGAATTTGTTAACCGCTTAGGTAGTGCAGCCAGAAAAGATAACTACAACATGAGGGTTTTTAATTATCAAGGGGATTTATTAGCTACCTATACCTGTAACTTTCAAAATAGTCCACCTACCTGTAATATCCAGATGAATATTCAGTATAAGTTGGGTTCTACTAGTTAAGAAAGAAATCTAAGCCTTCATTTGCGTAAATAACTGTTCATACTGCTGATTGGTTTCTGCTGATAGAGGTAGTAAAAATTCACTCTTAGCAAACACCTCTTGACTATTCAGTAACAAACTAGCGAATGCAGCTTGGACATTATCAGATTTCAGATTACTGACTATAGGGGAATTACTCTTAGTTTGTAATGAAATTTGTTCAACAATCTTAGAATCCCAACAAAAATCAATCCATTTTGCAGAGAAATCATTCTGAGTTGCACCCTTGGGACTTACCCACAAATCAGACCAAATTGCTGTTCCAGAACGGGGAACTACCATCCGCAGTTGAGGATAACGGTTGAGAATTGGTACTATATCGCTTGACCAACCCACCGCTAACCAAGTATCACCAATAATTAGCGGCTCTAGGTAAGTAGTAGAACCGTAGAATTTTACTTGCTGGTTTAAGGTTTTGAGTTCTGATTCTAATTGAGGAACTGTTTTGAGGTCAGCAGTATTGTAAGATAGTCCTAATTTCTTGAGAACTAAACCAATTACTTCCCTCGGTTCGTTGAGTAAAGAAAACTGCGATCGCAATTCTTTGCGCCACAAATCACTCCAATCCTGTGGTGTCCATCCTAATTCTCGAAACTTCTCTTGGTTATAGACAATCACTGTACCGCCCCAACGGTAAGGCGCAGCCCAAACCTTGCCTTGCGGATCAGGAAAACCTTGGTCATTGCGGGTTACTAACTGTTGCCATCGAGCATCTAAGTTAGACCAGTGTTTGAATTTTGTGGGTTCTAGTGGTTGAATTAATTGCTGCTCAATTGCTGTTTTTAGCCAATAATCACCCAAGGTCATGAAATTTGCTAACTGTGGTGCTTGGGATTGTCTAAATGGAATAAACCGACCCCATCCTGTATCTTGTTTATCTGGTGGTTGCTGCCAAGTTTGCAACTGCTTAAAACTTTCTTGAATCTGTGCTATTGGTGCAAACTTAACTGGCACCTGTTTTTCCAAATTTTTGCGAAATTGATCAGCAACTTGAGCCGGGATAGAACCTTTTAGTAATTGGATGTTGATTTGTGCTTGTTGATTGTTAGCACAGCCAATTAGCAGTTGTGAAACTGTTAATCCACCCATGCTAATTAAAAAAGACCGCCGATTAATAGACTTAGAACTATACATAAAGAGTAAAGTTAATTAGGAAAAATTATTTAGTGGCTATTTATAAAGTAAATATTAAGTAGGTGAGGCGAAAAACGGTTTGGATGTTCCTCCCCCTGCCCCCTTGCCCCCTGCCCCCTGCCTTATTTCAGCAAGCCCTATTTACACCGACCTACTTAGTAATTTTGGGGCTGCACATTAGAACTTATCGTTGCTCAATTTCTTCAGGTCATTTTCCACCATTAACTCTACTAATTGCTCAAATGAGTATTGAGGTTGCCAGTTAATTTGTTTCTTAATCTTATCAATCGAACCAACTAACTGTACTGTTTCGTCAGGACGGTAAAACGTCGGGTCAACAGAGACATAATCCTGCCAATTGAGACCAACACAGCTAAAAGCACACTCTACCAATTCTTTGACTGAATGAGTCTCACCACTGGCAATAATGTAATCATCTGGTTGTTCTTGCTGTAACATCAACCACATAGCAGACACAGCATCTTGAGCGTAACACCAGTCACGACGCGCATCTAGATTGCCTAATTTTAGTTCATTGGCTAGACCGAGTTTAATTTGGGCGGCTGCATGGGTGATTTTGCGAAAGACAAACTCTGTACCCCGTCGCGGTGATTCATGGGTGTAGGTAATTCCGCAGCAAGTATAGAGATTATATTTTTGGCGATAATTCACCGTCATCCAGTGGGCGTAAGCTTTAGCAACACCGTAAGGGTTGCGGGGTCGAAAAGCTGTCCGTTCCGTTTGGGGTGATTCATCTGGTTCACCAAAAACCTCACTACTAGAAGCCTGATAAAATTTAGCGTCTGGTTTACAACGACGGATAGATTCTAAAAGGCGGGAGACACCAAGGGCTGTATATTCAGCTGTGAGTGCTGGTTGTGTCCAAGATAAAGGAACATAACTTTGAGAAGCCAAATTATAAATTTCGTCAGGTTGTGATTCTGCAATCACATCCATCAGTGAGGATTGGTCGAGAAGATCGCCAGAAAGAATGATCACCTCACCACTCAGATGGCTAATGCGCTCAAGATTACTGGAACTAGAGCGACGCACTAGTCCAAAAACTTGATAGCCTTTACTCAGAAGCAGTTCTGCCAAATACGAACCGTCTTGTCCTGTGACTCCTGTAATGAGAGCTTTTTTTGTTGTCATATTTTCTTCATATACTAAAACAAGTGTTGAGTGCTGAGTTGAAAGTGCTGAGTCAGCAATTCATCAATTGGGATGTTTTCTGGAGCAAGCTTAATTGAGTGTCGAAAATATTATGACAGTCTATCAGCTAGTTGACATGATTGCTGACTCCATAAATGATCTGACGAAGCAGTTGATATAGTTTTAACATCGAGGTAAATCACTGTGAGATCAGTACCAGATTCAGCTAAACTGATTCTTGGTTTATTGCGTTTTATGTAGGCATGGAAATCGGACAAAAGGTTCAGGTGTTTCGTTTGCGCGATCGCGTTTCTGCTGTTGTCGCTCAAAAACTAGGTAAAGTTGGCATCATTGCAGGTTATAAAGTAACCGATGGTAGCGGTGTAGGCGTAGTGGTACAGTTTGACGATAATACTTCGACTTGGTTTTTTGAGGACGAAATAAAGGCCGTTTAACATTAAAAACCCCAGGTAGAAGCTTATAGTATTTGCCTAGTGCTAAGTTGGAATTGAAAAGACCGGCGGTAATTGGAAATCAAGATAATGTCCCTGATACTGACATTTTTGGGCGAAAACAGCGTTGCTCGTACCAAAATAGCGATCGCGGCTGCTAAATCATTGGCAAGTCAAGGCAAGCGGGTACTACTAGCAGGATTGGCAGAACCAATATTACCGATTCTCTTAGATCAACCCCTTGCACCAGACCCCCAGGAAATTGCTCCTAATTTGGCAGTAGTACAATTTCAAACCTCTGTACTACTAGAACGGAATTGGGATGAAGTGAAAAAACTGGAGGCACAATACCTCAAAACGCCCATCATTAAAGATGTCTACGGTCAAGAACTGGTAGTGTTACCAGGAATGGATCATGCCCTTGCCCTTAATGCCATCCGTGAATATGATGCCAGTGGCAAGTATGATGCGATCGTTTACAACGGCACAGGTGATTCTTTCACCCTGCGAATGCTGGGGATGCCAGAATCTTTAAGCTGGTATGTCCGACGATTCCGACAATTAATAGTCAACTCGGATTTAGGCAGAAGTATTGCCGAATCACCCTTGATTCAACCGCTAATTAGCAGTTTTTTCAATTTCAACTGGACAGCAGATAATTTTGCTCAACCAACGAATCAAATCAATAATTTCCTAGATAAAGGTAAAGCGGCTTTAGCTGACCCCCAGCGCGTAGCCGCCTTTTTGGTGACTACCGGAGACCCCTTGGAAGTAGCCAGCATTCGCTATCTCTGGGGTGGCGCACAACAAGTTGGTTTAACAGTCGGCGGTGTCATCCAAATCTCCTCCCAACCTAACACCAACTTATCAGCAGAATTTACACCCTTAAGTGTGAATGTTGTGCCTGATTTAGAGAGTGGTAATTGGCAACCATTAATAGATGCGATGCCCAATTTTGTAGAACAAGCCCTACAAGCCCCCACTCCCATCACTATTGATGTTCATAACCTCCAGGTACGCTTGTTTTTACCTGGCTTTGATAAAAAACAGGTCAAACTCACCCAGTACGGGCCAGAAGTCACTGTGGAAGCAGGCGACCAACGGCGCAACGTGTTTTTACCTCCAGCACTCAGTGGTAAACCCATTACTGGGGCTAAGTTTCAAAATAATTATTTGATCATTTCTTTTTAGGGCATGGGGCATGGGGCATGGGGCATATATATTAATGCCCGATTCCCCATGCCCAATTCCCAATGCCCAATTAATAATGAATTCCTATGTCAGAACTAACTCCCATTACTCCTGATTCTAATTCTGAAAGCAGCGATCGCACTGCCAAAACTCGCCAGTTGTTGGGGATGAAAGGTGCAGCACCAGGGGAAACTTCCATTTGGAAGATTCGCTTGCAATTAATGAAGCCAATTACCTGGATTCCCTTAATTTGGGGTGTGGTCTGTGGTGCGGCTTCTTCTGGTAACTACACTTGGTCTTTGGAAAATGTCCTGAAGGCTGCTGCTTGTATGTTGCTGTCGGGGCCATTACTCACCGGTTATACCCAAACCCTAAATGATTTTTATGACCGTGAAATTGATGCCATCAATGAACCTTATCGCCCCATCCCTTCCGGTGCAATTTCCGTACCACAAGTAGTCAGCCAGATTATCTTTTTATTTCTCGCTGGTATCGCCCTAGCTTTTGTGCTGGATGTATGGGCTGGTCATGAATTCCCTAATGTCACAGTTTTGGCAATATTTGGTTCTTTTATTGCCTTTATCTACTCTGCCCCACCTTTAAAACTCAAACAAAATGGTTGGTTGGGTAACTACGCTTTAGGTGCTAGTTACATCGCCTTACCTTGGTGGGCTGGTCATGCTTTGTTTGGTGAACTCAATTGGAAAATTGTCGTTCTTACCCTAATTTACAGCTTGGCAGGATTGGGAATCGCCATTGTTAATGATTTTAAGAGTGTAGAAGGCGATCGCCAACTTGGTCTAAAATCATTACCTGTAATGTTCGGTATCAACACCGCCGCCTGGATTTGCGTCATTATGATTGATGTCTTTCAAGGCTTGATTGCAGCTTATCTGGTGAGTATCCACGAAAATTTGTACGCCGGGATTTTGGTACTGTTAATCATTCCCCAAATCACCTTTCAAGATATGTACTTCCTCCGTGACCCCTTACAAAATGATGTCAAATACCAAGCCAGCGCACAACCCTTTTTAGTTCTGGGAATGCTGGTGGCTGGTTTAGCCTTGGGTCATGCGGGAATTTAAGAATTTAGGGGTGTAAGGGTGTAAGGGTGTGGAGGTGTAGGGGAAGACAAGGGAGACAAGGGAGACGCGAGGAAATTTTTCTCCCCCATTCCCAATGCCCAATGCCCAATGCCCCATTCCCAATGCCCAAATTTCTACATCTACAGTCAGACGTTAGCAAGAAAGAGTTAGGAGCTAATATACTTCTAGCTCTTCATTTTTTTAGCAATCGCCGTGCAGGAATTAATATCTTTACTAATCAAAAGCATTCAACCCTTTTTAGTCCCCATTTGCTTTTTTGGGGCGTGGTTAATCATCTCTCTCGTCCTGTGGAGTCTGTGGACAGCCACACGAGATAGTCTCAAAACAGCGCAAAGGATGCACCAAATACCCTGTCCTGGGTGCCAATTTTTCACCGATAACTACCGCCTCAAATGCACCGTCCACCCATCCATAGCCAACACAGAAGAAGCTATTGAATGTACTGATTTTCAGCCCAAGACGAATCCTTATTTGTATTAGGGATTGGGGATTGGGGATTGGGGACTGGGGATTGGGGGGACAAGGGAGACAAGGGAGACAAGGGAGACAAGGTAAGAAATGAGGAAAGCTGTTCCCCAATGACTAATGACTAATGACTAATGACTATTGACTATTGACTATTGACTATTGACCAATCTCCAACAACACCTTTAATACCCCTCTGCGTTGGGCTTGGGTAAAGGCTTCTAGTCCTTCATTTAGGGGGTAGGTTGCATGAATTAGGGGTTTTACGTCTACTTTCTCGGCTGCTAATAATTCCAGTGCGGCGGGAAATGGGCCGCAACGAGAACCAATTAAGGTAATCTCATCAACTACTAAGGCGGAAGCATCTAAGCTGAGGTTGCCTGCATAGGTACTTTTGAGGACAAGGGTACCACGAGGACGTAACGCCTGACGAGCGATCGCAAATCCTTCGGGGTTTCCTGTACATTCTACGGAAATATCAAAACTTCTCTGGGGAACAGCGTCAACTAAACCCGTTTTTATGCCTCTAGCTGCTAAATTTGCCAGTTTTTCTGGGTGGCGACCGATCACTAATAGTTCACAACCAGTCAAAGCTAAGGTTTGCGCTACTAATTGCCCTAATTTACCATCTCCTACTACTAGCACGCGATCGTCTGCACATATGGCAATCTGTTGCTGAATTTCTAACGCTGCTGCTAATGGTTCGGTAAATGTCGCAATTTCTGTGGGTACGTTTTCGGGTACAGGATGTAAGTTTTCTATCGGCAAACAAAGATAGTCAGCAAACGCGCCATGACGGTTGACAATTCCCAACACTGTACGATTCTCGCAATGGGTGGGTTGTCCCCGACGACAATAGCGACAATGACCACAAACAGCATTAATTTCACCTACAACTCGTTGATTGACAAGGTGTGCTGGCCCTTGTTCAACCAAACCGACAAATTCATGTCCGATAACGCCAGTGTAGGGATAGTAGCCTCTGAGTAGTTCTAAGTCGGTATTACAAATTCCTGCACGTAAAACTCGCACTAGTGCTTCGCCAGCAGGGGGTTCAGGAATAGGAATATCTGAACGCAGTTGCAATTGGTTATTTTCTAGCCATAGTCCTTTCATAATTGTTTTCCAGTTAAATACTCAAAGGCATTTTAACTACATTGAAAGCTCTATTGGCGTTGAATTTCACAACTCGTTCCCTACTCTCTACTCCCTACTTCCTGTTGCTCAGATGGACTGGGAAATTTCACATCAGCTTTGCTTAACCAGATGATCAAGTCATCGGAGTGAACAGCAATTTCACTACCCAAGGTTTTGATATATAACAGTCCATCACTAATAATTAAGTCTCTAATAGGATACCAAGAATTACGCGTCCGAATTAGCAAATCTAAGGGAATACCCAATTGGGACTTATTTTTGCGATATCGCCACCAAGCCCGCCATAAATGAACTGATTTTGTACAGTGCATCCGATAACCTGGTGGTAATTGGCAGTATTGATATCTATAGCAATAGCGTTCGTCTATTTCCCCTGTGAGAATATAGCTGTACTCCGCCAAGACTTCGTTAATTAATTCCCAATAGGATGAAGTTGATTTGATAGAAAATTCTAGATTTTTCTGAGTGATTTGGGCAGTAGCAATGATACCTTCTGCTTTTGCTGTGATTTGATTGGTTTTATAGACTGTTTGTGCTTGTAATGTCCCGTTTGCTAATAAAACTTCTTGTTTTTGAATCGATTGACTCACAAACTCTTTGAATAATTCCAAATTGGATAACATGGTTTTTTTCTATATGCAACGCAATATTTTTACTTAAGACACGGCACACTGTGACTGAGTAATTACCGTATTATTATTGATAATCTATCATCGCCTACAAACTAATTGTACCCAAACATTTTTTCGCTGTTGTAAATATACGGTGAAGTATTGAATTCTTCAAAATTGCTGAATAAAAACCATAAAGTTTTCATGAAATAATCTTGTCTTAATCATGTAGTAAATATTGATTATGAAGTGCGCTGAAGCATTTACCACATTAAAAATAAAGTCTTTATATAAAAATAGTAAAAATACTGAAAAATAATAATTACATAAAGTAAGTAGATTATGAGTTGGTAAGTTAAGTCTTGCCTGGAGCAATGATTTTGACAACTTAACGGCACTGATTCATCATGATCTACTCTTTTTAAGATGCTTCTATATAGTATTAGCAATATTTGTTTGGACAGTTCGATTGGCAAATTTTTACTGCAATAGCCAAGCCGAACCATCTGGTAAATCTATAGGACTCATATTTGATTTCTGAAAAAAACTCCGTACACTTTTGTTCCTTCTTACCTGTTCCCTGTTCCCTGTTCCCTTCCTACGCAAATGATTGCAGGAATCAAAGTGGATTCCTATATTATCTTATTACCCTCAAATTTCATACAAATATTGCTTTTGTGAAGGAGATTCTACTTTGCTTAACCAAATTACTAAATCTTCAGGAGATAATTGCAGTTCGCTAACTAAAGTTTTGATATAAATCAAACCATCACTAATAGTTAAATTTTTAATACCATACCATGAGTTTTTAGTCCTGACTAAAATGTCTAAGGGAACTTTGAAAGATGCAGCATATTTATTATACTTCCACCAAGCTTGCCACAGACCCAGGGACTTAGTGCATCGCAGTGTATAACCTTGTGGAACAGCACACCGTTGATATCGATAGAGTCCACTACTATCTAATTCAAACGTAAAAATATAACTGTAGTCGGCTAAGGTATTATTGATAATTTCCCAATAAGATGAATTGGCATCAATTAAGAAATCAGATGGTGTATGGTCTAATTTAGCAGTAGCAATCACACCCTCTTTTTTAGAGATTAATTGATTGCTTTTGTAAATCATTTGGGCTTTTAAATAGTGGTTTGCTAACAAAACCTCTTTCTTAGCAATAGATTGAGCAATAAATTCTCGCATTAACTCTAAATCGGACAACATAGACTTTAACAATCAATTACTAAACTGAGTTTTCAAGAAAGTAAATAAAGTGTGTCAGTCTTCATCAATTTCTGATTGACAGTTGCAAATACACAGTCAATAACCAGTTCTGTTATGAGTTAATGACACCCTCAAATTACATATACGTGGAATATTTGCCAAATCATGAAAAAATACCCAGACTACCTGTAAAAATTTTGGCGACAGGCAGCCTGGGCTAATGAGAGAATTAAAGGGTTAATCTTTGGGCAATTCTAGATTTTCAAGGCTTGAGTGAAGGGTGTAAAGAAAGACACTAATTCTGGACGACTAGCGGTGAGGGTAGGGAAAGAGCGATCGCTATAATCCTCTCCCGCTTCCAAGGGAAAGGGTTGTGAGTTGAGTGATACCCAGCTACCACCAGCCGCTTGCAAAATCACCCAAACGCCTGCAATGTCCCAAACTTTGGGCGTGGCTTCCACACCTCCTAGTGTTGCACCAGTGGCGACAGTCAAAAAGTTATAGCTAGCTACGCCCAACATCCGAATTTTGCAAGGGAAGCCTTGCTGCACCACAGCCAAGCTACGGGAACAAAGATTGAAAAAATGATTGCCGGAAGGAGCGTCATTACTGGTATGAATGGGATGATGATTGAGATACGCTCCCGATGGTGTAGTCAAGCCAGAGTTACCAGGCCAAAATCCGTGAAAAGCTTGATTGAGGGGTGGAACGTACACATAACCGAAAATGGGTGTCCCTTTGTACAATAAAGCCAAGGAAATCGACCAGATGGGAATCCCCCGTGTAAAGTTGGTTGTACCGTCTAAAGGATCAATTACCCAGCACCAATCTGTACCAGGAAAAACCTGTTCACCTTCCTCACTGAGAATACCGTAACCAGAAAAAGTAGAGGCGATCGCATCCCGAATCTCTTGATCTGCCCATTTATCAGCCTGTGTTACTAGGCTACCATCAGCTTTTTGTGCAGCTTGCACCTGACCAAAATCTTGCATTAATTGCCTTCCCACTCTGGTAGTAATGGTTTGGGCAAAATCAACAACTGTTATCCAAAAATCGTTCATTTATAAATTCTCACAAAGCCGTTTTAGTCTAAATCGCTTTCTAAGATAGAAGCGATCGCTTGCTTAGTATTAGTTTGGAATTCTGTCACGTTTACCCGATTAAGCAACGAAATCGACAACACCATGCCCACGGCTTCCAAAGCAAATACCAACCCATAGGCTAATTCTAATGTTGGTAGCACTCTCCGGCCTAAATCTAAAACTGCACCACCTGCTACTACTGCTAATCCCCTAGAGACAGACTGCGCCAAGCCCCAAGCACCAATAAATGTCCCGGCTGTTTCCGCCACTGTCAGATCCAACATCAAGCTAACTGCACCTGTCGTTAAGAAGCCAGTCGCCAATCCAAATAACACCAAACCCAATTTCAAAAAGCTAGGATTAGCTGAAAATCCCGACGCACCCAACAATAAGGCTGCAAATGCTACCAAAACACAGCCAATTCGTATAGTTCTACGTTTACCTAGACGTGGTACAATCAAAAACCCTGTAACTGCGTATGCAATCAACAGACCTGTACCATAAAAAACATTCAGTCTGGTACTTTCCGCTAAGGGCATTTTAAACACTTGACCCGCAAAAGGTTCAACAACTGGGTCTTGCATAAACAAGCAGAATGTCATCACCAATAAAAAGGTGAAGAACAAAGCTGTTTGAGGACTGGCGGTGAGAATTTTCCACGCTGCACCCAAGGTAATGCTGTCTTCACGGTTGGTTAATGTGGAACGGCTACTATACAAGGAATACTTTTTCTCTACACCCAAGGTAGCCACAATCGAAAACCCAAAGACAATGGCGGGGACAATGATAAATAGCCTGTTAATTGCTCCTTGTAAATTGATGATGTTGGCTTCTGGGGTAATTTGTCTGAGTAAGCCGGAACTAATAATTGCACCGACAATAATCCCTAGCATGAGCATTGACCAGACCACACCAACGACTTTAGAACGGTTATCTTCCTCGGAGATATCCACTAATAAAGCCGCGAAAGCCGTACCACTAGCACAAATCGCTAGACCGTAGATGGCAAAAACTAAACCTAAAACTGCTGTCCAGCCAATAGTTGCTGTATTCCAAACCCAGCCACTTGGATCATTAGCGACACTATTTAATTGCCACATTACTTGTACAGCTAAAAAAGCAGCGATCGCAAATATCGCTGCACCAATCCACACGTAAGCTGTACGATGATAACCCCACAAGGGTTTGGCATCGGAAATCTGACCAAACCAAATCCGCGAAGGCGATACAAATGCGGGTAGTGCTAGTAACAACGCTACCAATGTTGCGGGAATTGCTATTTCTTGAATCATGACTCTGTTGAGTACCCCCAGAGTCAAAATAGACATCATGCTCAATCCCATTTGAAACAAGCCAAGCCGAAACATGGTCAACAGATTGACCTTTGGCGTAGCTAGGGATTTTTTTTCATCCTTAAATACTTCACCGCTTGCCATAGATAGCTAGTTTCTCTTAATGGATTATCAAATCTAGTCTCTCTTTTATTTAAAAATAAACTGTTCGATAAAACTTAAATTCTTTATTCCCAGTCAAATATCACTCAGTTTTAGGCATGAAGTAACTGTCTGAAGAAAAGCGATCGCACAATTCTACTCCGCAATTTTGTCTGTAACGCTACACTAGAAAAGTAAAGAAATGTAAACAAAATCAAATTTACCACCGTGGAAACAATCACATTGGGGAAAAATGGCCCATCTGTCACACCCCTTTGCATTGGGACTTGGGCTTGGGGCGATAAATTATTTTGGAGTTTTGGCGAAGGTTACGGACAACAAGAGTTACAAGCCGCATTTACGACCGCAATAGCAGCTGGTGTCACATTTTTTGATACCGCCGAAGTTTATGGACTGGGATTATCAGAAAAATTTCTAGGAGAATTTCTCCAGCAAACACAACAGCCAGTCCAAATCGCCACCAAATTTGGCCCCTTACCTTGGCGATTTTCTGGAGAATCTGTTGCTGATGCTTTGACAGATAGCCTCAAACGTCTGCAACTAGAAAGTATTGCTTTGTATCAAGTGCATTGGCCTTTTAGTTTCTTTTTGAGTCAAGAAACTTTGTTAAACACCCTAGCTGAGGAAGTGAAGCGGGGTAGGATTGCAGCTATCGGTGTTAGTAATTATTCTCCTGCTCAAATGCGGGAAGCTCATCAAATACTAGCAGCGAGGGGAGTACCTTTAGCGGTAAATCAAGTCCGTTACTCTTTACTGACTCGTCAAATCGAGAAGGATGGGACTTTAGCAACTGCCCGTGAGTTAGGTGTAACAATTTTGGCATACAGTCCTTTAGCACAGGGATTACTTACAGGAAAATATACGCCGGAAAGTGCTGAAAAACTTAGCGGGGCTAGAAAATTCGATCCTAGATTTAGCAAAGAAGGATTGCAAAAAATCGCACCCGTGATTTCTCTACTACGCAGCATAGGAGAAAAACGCGATCGCACTCCTGCCCAAGTTGCCTTAAATTGGTTAATTGCTCAGGGTAATGTGATTCCTATCGCTGGGGTGAAAACTGCTGAACAAGTCAAGCAAAATGCTGGTGCTTTAGGTTGGAAATTAAGCGATGATGAAGTTGCAGAATTAGAAAATCTCAGTCGTCCTTGGTTGAATTAATTCTCATATCAAGCGGAATAACTACCCGCTTGAAAAATTTTTCACGTAAAGTCTTGTGGAGGTACGTGGAGTTTTTATTCTGTTACTCAAACACGGGCGGCCAGAGTTCTGATACTGTTAGCTCCCAGCCGGGAAGTAAATCTGGTAGCGTCAGTTGATCGTTATTCTTCAATATAATTGGTTCTTGATTGAGTCGGTAAACAGTTAATGTTAATTTATCTGGGTCGATGAGTATACCCACGACACAACCAAGTTGTAAAAATAGCTGAATTTTTTCTTCTAGTGGCTTGATTTTATCTGACTTTGATTTAATTTCTACGATCAAATCAGGCACTAATTCCACAAAATCGCGCTGGCTGATTTTGAGTCTCTCAGCACGCACAAAAGAAACATCAGGAGCGCGGAGATTGCGTTTTTCTGGTTCAATTTTGTTATCATTTTCTGTTTCCAGCTGAGGCAGAATAAAACCAGCACTTGAACCAGTGACCCGTCCCAGTTTACGTGGACGTACCCAGTTTCCCAGTAACCGAATTAATTCAGCACCTATTTCTTCGGAAATATAATCTGATGGCCCCATAATCAGGATATCACCGTCCACCAGTTCCATCTGCCATTCTGGATGTTCAGCTTGTAGCTGCTCTAAGTCGGAGATTGTGAACATAAGACTCAAAATAGTGCATCCATTATCTATGTTCCTACAAGCTGATCAAAACAGTTAGTCAAAGTGAGGAATCATGAGTGAAGACAAACATACTCAGCACTCAGCACTCAGCACTCAGCACTCTAAGAAGCCGATTCCCTAGTTGCGGATGAACCTAACTTTGGATTCCCAGAGGAAATCGAAGGTTCACGCCGACCTGAACGGAGTTTTGGTTTGGGAGTGCCGCGTCCTTCGTCGCTGTTGTTATCTCTATTCCAATTGGAACGGTTTCTGTCACCAGCAAATTCGCGACGTTTGACGATTTTGGGTTTGGGAGCAGATTGGGTTTCTTCGGGAATGTCGATATCCGCACTTAACCAAGCAGGACGAGTTTGATCATAAGCGATTTGTAGTGCCGCAGCTGCGATCGCCTGTGCGTCGTACTGTTCAATCAATTCGCTGATAATGGGCAAGAATGAAGCTAAACGCTCACCAGCCAATGCTTCTCTAACTTGTCCTTGCAGTTTTTGAATGTGGCGTGCTTCGATTTGCGCCCTTGTGGGAATAGAGAGTAATTGCCAGTTTTGGCGGACATGGCGTTCAAAAATTTGCTGTTTGCGACGCTCAAAGGGTTGTACTAAGGTGATGGCTGTACCTTCTTTCCCAGCGCGACCTGTGCGGCCGATGCGGTGTACGTAGGTTTCGACGCTATCGGGGAGGTCGAAGTTAATTACGTGAGAGAGTTGGTCAACATCTAAACCGCGTGCAGCAATATCTGTGGCTACTACCCAGCGCACTTGACGGTTGCGGAATCTGGTTAATAATCTTTCCCGTGCTTGCTGAGACAAATCGCCGTGATATTCATCCACACTATGACCAGCAGCTTGCAGTTGACTGGTGAGTTCGGCGGCGGTGCGTCTAGTACGAACAAAGATTAAAGCGGTTTCTGGATCTTCCATTTCCAGAATCGGCTGTAAAGCTTTGGCTTTTGTCCAGTGACGGGGAATCAGATAAGCTACCTGATTGATTTTATTCGGTGTGGCTTTGGGTTGCTCAACTGTGACTGTAACAGGAGAGTGCAGAAACTTGTTGACCAACATCCGAATTGATGGGGGCATGGTGGCTGAGAACAGGGCGGTTTGCCGTTCTTCTGGTGCTTGAGATAAAATTCTCTCGACATCATCAATAAAGCCCATGCTCAACATTTCATCGGCTTCATCTAGAACAAACCATCTGACTTGATCTAGTTTCAAGCTACCTCTTTCTAGTAAGTCAATCACCCGTCCAGGAGTGCCGACTACTATATGGACACCACGCTTGAGTTGCATAATTTGACGGTCGATTGATTGACCACCATAAATTGCTGACACCCGCAAGCCGCTATGACCAATAAATTGGCTGATGGCATCGTGGACTTGGATGGCTAACTCACGGGTGGGGGTGAGGACTAGGGCTTGCACAGCTCTTTGTTGTATGTCGATTCGCTCTAAAATTGGCAAGGAAAATGCTGCTGTTTTGCCTGTACCTGTTTGAGATTGACCTACGACATCCCGACCTGACAACAGTTGAGGAATAGCTTGAGCTTGAATATTAGTAGGTGCTGTAAAACCAATTTTTTCTAAGTGGTCAACGCGTTCCTGTGAAATGCCTAGTTCTTGAAAAGAAAGATTCATCAACGCTCCTAGATTGTGTTTTTGACTTTGCGATTTGTAAATTGAAACTTTAATTGGGGACTAGGGATTGGGCAATTCAATTTCGGATTTTGGATTTTCAATTTTGGATTGGATTTCAATCTAAAATCCAAAATCTAAAATCTAAAATTCTTTTCCCTGCACCCTTGCCTTATAGGGCGACTTCGCCAAACAAATCGTACTCATCTGCTCCGTGAATTTTTACGGGTACGATAGTTCCTAACTTGGCTTGGCCACTGACGTAGACTTGACCATCAACTTCGGGGGAAAATCGGCCGGAACGACCGATTAATTTCCCACTTTCAGGGTTTTCCTGCTCAATCAGGACTTCAACAATTTTGCCGATTTCCTGCTGATTTTTTTGCCAAGATATGGGCTGTTGGATGGCCATCAGGCGATCGCGGCGTTCATCCATGACAGCTTGTGACAATTGATTTGGTAGTGTATGTGCAGGTGTTCCCTCTTCTGGTGAAAAGGTGAATACTCCCACATGATCAAATTCGTGCCTATGGACAAACTCTAGCAAATGCTCAAAGTGTGCTTCTGTTTCCCCAGGAAAGCCCACGATAAATGTTGTCCGCAAAACTGCACCTGGTATGGCGGTTTTGAGGCGTTCGATAATCTCATCATTGACGCGTCCCTGCCAAGGACGATTCATCGCCCGCAATACCTCTGGGTGGGAATGTTGCAGGGGTAAATCTAAATAAGGTAAGACGTTAGGTGTCTCCTGAATGGCTGCGATCACGTCTGGGGTTAGCCCGGTGGGATAGGCGTAGTGCATCCTAATCCACGGTATATCCACTTTCCCCAATGCTCGGAGCAATTCGGCTAGTTTGGGCTTACCGTAAATATCTAACCCGTAATTTGTGGTGATTTGGGAAATGAGAATGATCTCTTGCACCCCTTGATTTGCTAGTTGCTGGGCTTCAGCAACTATTGATTCTATTGTACGCGATCGTTGGTTGCCTCGCAGATGGGGAATAATACAAAATGCACAACGGTAATCACACCCTTCTGCAACTCGCAAATAAGCCACGCCTTCGGTAGTGGTGCGGTAGCGGGGTGTGGTTTCATCGGCAATGTAAGTTGGTTCAGCACTAACCTGTTTAACTCTTTCCCCTTGCTCTACCCTTTCAATGACATTGACGATTTGATGATAATCACCAGTGCCAACCACGGCCACGGCTTCCGGCAATTCCTCCAACAATTGTCCTTGGAAATGCTGTGCCATGCAGCCAGTAATCACTATTTTTTTGTTAGCTTCTGCGAGTTCTACTAATGTTTTAACAGATTCTTCCCTAGCTGCTTCAATAAAACTACAAGTATTGACTATAACGTAATCTGCTAACTCTTCATTGGCATCTACACCATATCCTGCTTCTACCAGCAGCCCTAACATATGTTCTGTATCAATTCGATTTTTCTCACAGCCCAAGTGAGAAATTGCTATTGTTGGCTTTTCACCCATATTTTGAAAATATTTTTGGTTTTTGCTTGTTGTCAAACACAAACAACATTAAATTTCGCTGTTTGCGGTTCGCACCCCCACAGTTACATCATTTTAGTAGAGTATTTCCACTGTCAGTAACTGCTTGAAACCTATGACCATAGTTGTGTTCAGGTCATGTTATGATGTTTTTATTAGTTTGTTTCCCAGGGTAAAACTGAGTGTCTTTGGGTACATTTGACACTTGTAATCTTTTTTAACAAATCGCCTGTTGGTATTTTACACTACCGCAGCGTGTGCGTTGTTAATTTACCCATCGGGAAGCCGCCCAAAGGCTGGTTATGAGAAGTCGCTACCCTCAGGGAAATCGCGCTTGCGACTACGCCCCATGAAGCAGTAATGCTACCCTAACGCTCAGGCTTGGCCTACGACGTGCGAAAGGCGGAGTACCTAAACAGAGGGAAGCTGCCTTGCGTGTTGTGAGTGGCAAACTCCTCTTGTAGCCAGGTTTTATCTTAACATATCTTATGGTAAGTTTTACCCTAAATTCTGTCTTCCGGTGGAGGCAGTAAAACAACCAAAATAAAACAAATTTAATGCTAATTAGGGAAATGGGTACTGGGGACTGGGGATTAGGAACTGGGAAGAGGTAAAAAAGCAGAGGAAAAAAACTAATTCCCCCTGCCCCCCTGCCCCCTGCTCCCTGCCCTACCCCATGCCCTCACAATAGTAAAAGACGTGGACTTAGAACAGTTATTTAAAACTCGAACACCAATCATTGGCGTGGTACACCTGCTACCCCTTCCTACCTCAGCCCGTTGGGGAGGTAGCCTCAAAGCAGTCATCGACCGCGCCGAACAAGAAGCAACGGCTCTTGCTAGTGGCGGAGTAGACGGCATTATTGTAGAAAATTTTTTCGATGCGCCGTTTACAAAAAATCATGTTGATCCCGCAGTTGTCAGTGCGATGACTGTAGTTATACAACGCATCCAAAATTTGGTGATGTTACCGATAGGTATCAATGTGTTGCGAAACGATGGTCATAGTGCAATGGCGATCGCTTCTTGTGTGGGGGCGCAATTTATCCGTGTGAATGTGTTGACAGGCGTAATGGCGACAGACCAAGGATTAATTGAAGGAGAAGCCCATCAACTACTCCGCTATCGTCGCGAATTAGGCTCGGATGTCAAAATTTTGGCGGACGTTTTAGTCAAACACGCCCGTCCCTTAAGTTCCCCGAATCTGACAGTTGCTGTCAAAGATACCATCGAGCGGGGTTTAGCGGACGCAGTGATTTTATCCGGTTGGGCAACTGGCTCACCCCCCAACCAAGAAGACTTAGAATTAGCCTGTGGTGCAGCCAATGGTACACCGGTATTTATCGGTAGCGGAGCCGACTGGGAAAATATTGCTACACTATTGCAGGCTGCCAATGGTGTGATTGTTTCTAGCTCCCTCAAACGCCAAGGTCGTATCGAGCAACCAATTGACCCCATTCGCGTCAGTCAATTCGTGGAAGCTGCTCGTCGCACTTGGAACTCCAAAGGTGTGAGCAAATCAGCTAAACAAGTGAAGTTACATTCTTAGTCATGGGGGGATAGGGAGTAGGTAATTTATTTCCCGATTCCCGATTCCCAATTCCCCATTCCCGATTCCCAATTCCCCATTCCCCATTTCTTATGATTCGCCGCCGTTCTACTCCCTGGATTCATCAATGGTCGCGGGTAATAATTGCCGCGATCGCTGGACTTGGTGCTTTGAATACTGGCTATTTAACTTTTGAAAAACTCACTGGAGGTGGTGTTGCTTGTGTAGCCGAAACTGGAGCCAAGGGTTGTAATGATGTGCTTGCTAGCCCTTGGGCAACGGTGTTTGGGCAACCACTGGCCTTATTGGGATTATTATCCTACCTGGGGATGCTGATTTTTGCTTTAGCTCCTGTGGTGTGGAAGGGAGAAGGTAAAAGTCACAAACAGCTAGAAAACTTGACCTGGTGGCTACTATTAATCGGCGCGATCGCTATGTCTATTTTTAGTGGCTATTTAATGTATGTCCTAGCATTTGAACTCAAAGTCCTTTGTCCTTACTGCATTACCTCGGCTTTGTTCGCCTTGAGTATGCTGGTATTAACCGTTGTGGGTCGAGCCTGGGAAGATATTGGACAAATATTCTTTACTGCCATTATTGTGGGTATGGTAACGCTCATTGGCACTTTATATATATATAAGGATGTCAACACAGCCAATAAACCACCCGCCCAAGAAATCCCCGCCGGCAAACTCCCGCCTTTTGCCCCCACCGTAGATCCTAACCCTAATTTTGGTTGGGAAATCAGCACTACTTCTGGAGAAGCAGAAATCGCTCTAGCACGTCATTTAGTGCAGGTAGGAGCTAAGGAATATGTAGCCTTTTGGTGTCCTCACTGCCATGAACAAAAATTACTCTTTGGCAAGGAAGCTTATCAAATTATTGATGACAGCATCAAAACAGAGTGCGCGCCTGAAAGTCCCAAGGGTAAACCAGATTTGTGTAAAGCTGCAAACATCACAGGTTATCCAACTTGGATTATCAAGGGCAAAAGCTATAGTGGCGTACAGAACCTTTCAGAATTAGCCAAAGTTACAGGTTACACAGGGCCAAGTAATTTCAAATACTTTAGATAAAGCATAGCCCTCACTAATCTTAATTATTTCCGAAACCCCAGTTGATTGGAGCAACTGGGGTTTTAAATTATCACAATTTTCTTACATTCAAGATTTCTAGCAGTCAAAATAGTGTATAAAAAAATGATTAAAAGATGATTTTAAGAATTGTTTAACAACTATCAATTATCATTCACTATTTTTCTGTCCAGTAGGTAACGGGAATGAGTCAGCAATTCATCAAGCGTCTCGTGCAGTTAGTTTTAGGACTGAAATCCTCGTTTAGTAAAGGACACAGAGAATTAATTATCACTGTCACTGTTGTAATTTTAGTCTTGCTGTTACGTTCTTTAGGCTTATTGCAATCCTTAGAATTGGCAGTTTTGGATCAATTTTTTCACTTACGTCCCCAGGAAAGCCCCAATCATCGAATTACTATCGTAGCTGTTGATGAAGCTTCTTTACGCCACGGATTCCCCATTGCTGATGGTGTAATTGCAGAATTATTAGCCAAATTACAAGCACACCAACCGCGCGCCATTGGCCTAGACATCTATCGGGATGTACCAATTAAGTATGGTTATACAGAGCTAGTGCAAGCTTATCAAGCGATGCCGAATTTAGTTGGTGTGGAACTACTAGCACCAGAGGGTAAACAGAGAGTTGCACCACCACCCCAATTGAATCCCCAACAAGTCGGCTTTAACAATATAGTTTATGATCCTGATGGCAAAGTCCGGCGGAGTTTACTGTACTGGCATATAGGAAATCAACCACACGAAAGCTTTGCTTTAAAATTGGCTGCTTTGTATTTAAAACCAGAAAAGATTCTTCCCATAAGAGCAGCTAATAATCCTGAATCTTTACAGTTAGGTCAAGCTGTGTTTACACGCTTTACGGGTAATGATGGTGCTTATGTGGGAGTGGATGCGAGGGGATATCAAATCTTGTCCAATTTTCCCAAACGAGATTGTGATACTGCCAAGAAAAATCGCTGTAGTTATCAGCAAGTGAGTATGGCAGATGTGTTAGCGGATAAAGTTTCACCTAACTTAATTAAAGATCGGATTGTGTTGATTGGCTCTACTGCTGCCAGCATCAAAGAAGGTGTATTTATCCCCTATTCTAGTCGCCTGATATCAGGAGCAGAGCCGATACCTGGGATTGTCTTGCAAGCTTATTTTGTGGATCAGTTAATCTCAGCCGCTTTAGATGGTAGACCACTTTTACAAGCCTGGCCGGATGTTTGGGAATATTTGTGGATTTTCTTGTGGTCGTATATCGGAGCTGTAACCACATGGCAAATCAGACGACCGCTTCCGAGCATTTTAACTGTGATATTTTCTTGTTTATTGTTGATATTGAGCGCGTATCTAGCTTTTTTGTCTGGCTGGTGGATACCATTGATTCCTTCATTACTCACTTTCAGTGGCTCTGTGATTTGGATTACTTATCACTTGGCTTATACACAGGAAGAATTAAAACGCTCTAAGGAATTTTTGCAGCAAATTATTAACACTATTGCTGATCCGATTTTTGTGAAAAATGAGCAACTCCAGTGGATTGTATTAAATCAGGCTTACTGTCAATTTATTGGCTATCCCGATACTACACTGATTGACAAGTCGGATATTGATTTTTTCCCTCAACATGAAGTTGAAGTCTTCCGCAAACAAGATGAGCTAGTTTTAACCACACAACATCCCCAAGAAAATGAAGAGGAATTTACCGACGCTTACGGAAGGACACACTTAATTGAGACGAAGCGATCGCTCCACAAAGATGCGGCGGGAAATTTCTTTTTGGTGGGGGTAATTCGTGATATTACGCAGCGTAAGTTAATGGAAGATGAACTCAGGCGGACTGCGGCGGAGTTATTTCGCTCTAATCATGAATTAAAGCTTAAAGAAGACAAATTACGTTATTTAGCCTATCATGACTCTCTGACAGGTCTACCTAATCGGAAGTTCTTTGCTGAACAGCTACAGGAATCGATTAATTGGGCGCATGAAAATCATCTCCTATTAGGACTACTGTTTATTGACTTAGATGGGTTTAAGCAAGTTAATGATACTCTAGGGCATGAGATGGGCGATCGCCTGTTAGTAATTATTGGTCAACGTTTGAGTAATTCTTTGCGTGCTAGTGACACAGTTTCTCGCTTGGGTGGCGATGAATTCACAGTGCTTTTACGAGCCATACCTCATCAGCAAGTAGCAGCCAAAGTAGCGGAGAAGATTATGGCTAGTATTACTGAGCCAATTGTTCTTAATGGATATACCACTAAAGTTTCCGCGAGTATTGGCATCAGTATTTATCCCCACACTAGTCAAGATGCCGATACTTTAGTTAAACAAGCCGATGTTGCCATGTATCGTGCTAAAAATCTGGGTAAAAATTGCTATGAATTTTTCTAGCGTGTAATTTCTAGCTAGTCTCGGTGAAAGGGACTGGGGATTGGGGAAGAATCAATTCAAAATTCAAAATTCAAAATTCAAAATGAAGAAGAGTTGGGGATTGGGGATTGGGGACAAGGTAGACAAGGTAGACAAGGTAGAATTTATTTCTCAACTCAGCACCGACTAAACCTAAACGCCGCGTTATGACTAACAGCAGTCATTACTCATTACTCATTACTCATTACTCAGCACTCTTCCCTCTTTAACTTTTGATGATTTTTGTAAGGAAAGTTCATGAAAAATCTATAAAGTCCCCCGTATGTTGTCCGGAAGTCCCATATTTCTAGCAGAAAACACTATCAGTAGTTCAAATACTCTCAGTATTAATACAGGGCTTGTACTGAATTTAGTGAGTATTTACACACGACTATCTTAATTTTTTATTAAAAATGTATGATAAATATAATTCTTCTGTGGTAATTAATGAACATATATAACTTTAGGTCTAGAATTACTTCTAACCTTGGATTGATGTAAGCTAATGGTTTTCAGCTATATTCCTTAAGTAACGAGCTGAGATTAAGGAAAATATCCGTAATTTGGATGTCCTTAAAACTACATACTTGTTAATTAGGTAGTAGTTGACTAATCGAAAACACTGAGTCAAAAGTTCTTTTGACGAAAATAATTCAATCTGAGACGACCTTGAGATGTAATTCTGTCTACTGCATTTAACAAAACACGCTCAATAAAATCTAAAACGTCATTCGCTTACTAGAAACTATGACTACAAAATTGCAAATTGCCAGTGCTGTGATGCTTTGTCTCAGTGCTTTTTTGGTAATACAAAAGGTCGCTGATGCAACAGCAGCTTTTCAATATTTGCCAAATTACAACCCTAAGCATCCTATAAGTGGAACCACGATATATGTTGGAGAAAACAATAAAGGCTCTGTAGAAACCTTTGTTCCGCCAAATAATGGTGGGCCTGACAGCGAGTACGGTAGTGGTACGCGTTAGTCTGTTTTAAATTTTGCCAACTGAAGGGTAAATCTGTATAAAGTCGTTTCACAAGATAATTGCTTGTGAAGTAGGACTACTGTACGTACTTAGGTATTGAAGTTTAGCTAGTCGTAAAGTAGTTTTAGTATTTATACTTGCTTCATTGAAAATGAGTATAGGCAATGAAAACACTTACTTGAAAATACTTAAGCAAAATTTAAGATTTCATGATAGAAATCTATTCCATTGGTACTGATGAACTATAGTATGTGTTTGCCATTGGGGATTAGGATGCGGGTAGTCTAGGCGATAGTGTCCGCCCCGGCTTTCAGTTCTAAATGCGGCACTTTTGAGAATGAGATAGGCAACATCCAACAAATTGCGGGTTTCAGCCCACAGTCGAACTTGTTGATCAACTTCTGGAAAGTGAAATTTAATTCCTGTTTGCGACTTTACATCGATGAGGAATCGGCTTAAGGGCAAAGCGGCAAAGTCTTGCTGCCAAGATTCTACAGTGGCGATCGCACTTGTCAAACTTGACTGTTCCCTACAAATACCGGCACTTTGCCACATCAGACGGGGTAATTTTTCCCGGATGGTAGCTAGTTGTGTTTGCTGGTTGTGCCATTCCTGAACATCCAGAGTCAATTCCCTAGTGGGTAATACTGATAACGGGGAATCTTCCGGCTCAGGAAGTTGAATTTGTGCCAACTGCGCGCCAAAAACAATACATTCTAAAAGAGAATTACTAGCTAAACGGTTAGCCCCGTGAACTCCCGTACTCGCAGTTTCTCCGACTGCGTATAATCCCGGAATATTAGTCTGATTCATTAAATCAGTGGCAATTCCACCCATCCAGTAGTGGGCGGCTGGGGCGACAGGGATGGGTTCATGAAAGACATCGATGCCCCAACGCTGACATACTTGAATAATGTTAGGGAAGCGTTGACGAATTTTTGCTGGGGGAATAGGACGCATATCCAGCCATACATGGGCGGTAGCAGGATCTACGGCTGTACGTTGCAAGTGGCTAAAAATAGCTCTGCTGACGACATCTCTGGGTGCAAGTTCACCAGATGGATGATAATCAAAAGCAAACCGCCGTCCCTCATTGTCAATTAAATGCGCGCCTTCTCCGCGCACAGCTTCACTGATCAGAAAGCGTCCAGGTTTAGTTAAAGCTGTAGGATGAAACTGCACAAACTCTAAATCACGCAGAATTGCTCCGGCGCGCCAAGCAATTGCCACACCATCACCGGTACTGACGGCTGGGTTGGTAGTTTGGGCAAATACCTGGCCACCGCCACCAGTAGCTAACACCACGGCTCTAGCTTGAATGAGGCGGACTTCACCTTGATAAAATAAGCTAACGCCTTGACATTGACCGCTTTCTGGTGACACCCACAGACTCAAAGCTAGAGCCTGCTGAATCACCAGAATATTTTGACGACGTAAAACTTGGGCAGTAAGGGTAGTTGTCACTTCTCGTCCCGTGGTATCGGCAGCGTGGAGAACCCGATGACGAGAGTGGGCTGCTTCTAAAGTTAAAGCTAAATTTTGATTGTGACGGTCAAAGGCTACCCCTAAATTGACTAACGATTGAATACAACTAGGGGCTTGTTGAGCAAGAAACTCTACTGCATCGACATCACATAAACCTGCCCCTGCCTTGAGTGTATCCTCAATATGAAGGCTGGGGGAATCATCAGGAGCGATCGCGGCGGCAATACCACCTTGCGCCCAATCACTAGCAGAGAGAGAAACCGTTTCTTTAGTAATCAAGCCGACACGTAAAGATTCTGGCAGACACAAAGCTGTATACAGTCCAGCTGCACCCGCACCGACTACTAAAACGTCAAATTGGCTAGGTATGTCTATTTGCAAGGTTAGGGAATGGGGAATGGGGACTGGGGAATGGGGACTGGGAGACAAGGTAGACTTTACCCCAATGCCCCTTGATTACATAATAAGACTCCCACCCCCTGGTACAGAGAGTGGGTGAGTTTTCTTGATAGTAACTACATGAAAAATTATCTGTAGATACCGTTGTTAAAGCGATCGTCGCCTTCGTTGAAAACAGAATCTAGTTCTGTCACAGTGAAGTTATCTAAATTGGCTTGCAGCAGTTCTTTTTGGCGATCGCTTAATCCAGGTAAATCCAATATGTCCTCTACTTTAGAGTAAGGGGCATTTTTAATGATTTTTTTGGCCAAAGTGGGGTATAAACCTGGATAGGTTTGAAAAGCTCTGACATTGGTATTGTTCAAATCAATTTTTTTACCAAAATCTGTTGCTAGTTTTTGATCGGCTCGATTCCGCAGTTCAACTGCTAAAACTGGGACTTGAGGCATAACAAAACTTTGTAAATTGGCAGCTTGGGCAATTTGAGTTGTACCCAACCATCCCCAGCAGCCAAGCAACAAACTAAATACTGTTAATAAACGCACCAATCCTTTCACGATTTTTTTACCTCTTTCCATCAAACTGAAATAACAGCGTTAAGCTAACAGCTGGCAACAATCTCTAGTACATCATGATCAGCTTGTGAATACTGACTTTTGACCCTTACGGGTGAGATAGTTACTTTCCGGTGCAGGGCGACAGGAACGCACTATCTCACTATTGACTGTTAACCAAAAGCTGATGGCTTAATCAACACACAGCAGCCATCAGAAACTAATATACAGCTTATTAATGGCCACAATCTTTGCTGCTACTTACTTCGCGATGAAAATTCATTGCTTCATTGATCTAGCTACGGCTATAAAACCCCACTTGGTTCAAGAAAGTGGGGTGATAACAATTCAAAATTCAAAATTCAAAATTCAAAATTAAAGACAGTTGGAGTTGGGGTTTAAATCCCCAACTCCACTGATACTACGTATAGACGTAGGGGTCTTAAACCCTTGAATTGACGATAACTGGTAATGAATGTGGGCTTTTAATCCAAAATTGGTATTAAGGGCCGACTCTGGTAACTCGCATACAGCCCCGACCATCGTTGTAAACTTGAAAAATCGAGTATTCGTTAGACTGAACTAACCGAGAAACATATTGAGCTGCACTAGAGGCGCGATCGCAAATTGTTGTGGGTTCACCAGATCGTAAAGCTCGGTCTGACCATGTACACTGTCCAGGAGATAAGCCTTGGGGTACTGCACCTCGTCCTGCTTGAAAATTAATGCGTACGCCGTTTCCGCCATCGTTTTGTATGGATAGTGTACCGCCACCACGGCAGGTCATGGGGTAGCTAGTTTGAGCATTGGCTGTATTGAAAGTGAACATCGGTGATAAAACCGCAAATACAGCTACAAATCTGGCAAAATTAGAATAAACTGTCATTTTCAAACTCCTGAAGACTAAAAATTAATTAACAGTCTTCTATCTATTTCTGTTTAGGTTTGATGACAGGTTTTTATGCAATTAGTTGTTAGTCATTAGTCATTAGTCAACTAGGACTGATGAGTGATCACTGTTTTAAGCTGCCAAGGCTGCTATCAGAAATAGACTATCTACCAAAATTGTACTTAAAACGGCACCGCCAAAAGCATACCAATGGTGCTGTTTTTTGATGAGTGGTAGGATACCTGCAACTAGCAAAACAGTAGCCAAGATGATGGCTGAGGCTACACCCAAGGGAGTTTGCACTTGTTTAACGGCGGCTTGTAAAATCGGTGCAATTTGGCTGGGTTCTACTTCCATAATTTGCCGCCAATAGGGTATTAACTTTACTAAATAAAAGTAAATATCTGTTAAGACTGTACCGAATAGAGAACCTAAATAAAACCAGTTACCAACTTTGCCCCAATTACGTGCCAAACACCAACAAGCGAAGGGTAAACCAATAGATTCTACTGGTAAATGCCATAAAGGTTCAAAACGCAGCCAGCCCCAGTAAATTGAACCAGCTAACCAACTCCAGCTAAAGCCTAAAAGTAAATCCCCCCACAGATAAGTTTGCGGGCGTGACATCAACTTAAAACTCAGCCATATCCAAAAGCCTGTGATAGCTAAACTAACACTGGGGAGCGATCGCACCAGGGGTGCTTCAATAAATACTGGTACTGACACTAAAAACACAGCCGCAGCAAACACTAACCAAGTTTTTTGTGCAGTTACAAATAGAGGAAGAGAAGCAGAAGCTTTGAGAGTAGATTCTAATGCCCTAATATCCCTTGGTTCTGTCTCCCTGGGGGTCAATTCCGTAGCAATAGCGGTGGTAGAAGGAGTATAGGAGGACAAAGTATTATTAATCAAAATTTTAATAATTGTTACTAAACTTTATATTACCCAAGATAACACACAGCAAAATCCCCCCCTGGGGCATTTATATATTACTACTATTTTGCGTGGAATTGGGCATTGGGCATTGGGGTAAAATCTACCTTGTTTCCCATTCCCGATTCCCGATTCCCGATTCCCCAGCCCCATCTATTGCACGGCTCACTAGAACATGAGATGCTTTGTGGAGCGATTTTCCTGGCAAGTTATTTAGACACCTGTTTGTTTAATTATGTAATCACAGCGATCGCAGGTAGACTCATGACTTTATTGAAACGTCGATATTTTGTGCTGCTTGGTGCAGTTTCTACGGCTTTGTCAGTGGTGGCTTTTCCCCTGCAAGTTCTTAGCACTCCAGGGAGTGGGGGAACAGTTGGGGTAAAAGCAATGAATATTTGGCAAGCCATTGTTTTAGGCTTTGTGCAAGGAATGACGGAGTTTTTACCCATCAGTAGCACCGCCCATTTAAAGGTAGTACCCGTAGTTTTGGGTTGGGGTGATCCGGGGGTAGCCTTTACTGCTGTTATTCAGCTAGGTAGTATATTTGCGGTTTTGTGGTATTTTTGGGGTGATTTGTTCAGGATTTTCAAGGGAGCAATTAGAGCGATCGCCTTGAAAGATTACCATGATTATGATTTACGCCTATTGTTGGGCATTGTTTTGGGGACTTTACCGATAGTTTTATTGGGACTATTAATTAAACGTTTTATCCCCGACTATGATAATTCTCCCATTAGAAGTCTAGGTGCGATCGCGATTGCTTCAATTTTCATGTCAATACTATTAGGTGTGGCAGAAAAACTCGGTCAACGTCAGCGAGATTTTGAACACTTGACGATGCAAGATGGCTTACTCATGGGTTTAGCCCAAGCCTTGGCTTTAGTTCCTGGGGTATCACGTTCTGGTTCTACCCTCACTGGGGGGTTATTTATGGGCTTACAACGGGAAACCGCCGCTAGATTTTCCTTTTTGCTAGGAATTCCCGCCATTACCTTAGCAGGGCTAGTCTCATTAAAAGATGTTTTAGATACTAGCTTAGGGAGTGCAGAGATTATTCCCCTAGTCGCTGGGGTAATTTCGGCGGCTATTTTTTCTTATATGGCGATCGCGGGTTTACTCCGCTTCCTCAAAACTCAAAGCACTTGGGTATTCATTTGGTATCGCTTAATATTTGGTGTAGTGATTTTAAGCGCAATTAGTGCCGGATTTTTGCAAAATAGCTGATTGTACACATTGAGCGATGGAGCGATATCTATAAATTTCGCTCAAATTGAGGCAATTGCCTGGGATGATCAAAGTAGGCGGTGCTGAAGATAGTCTTATTAACCGGCAGTTAACAAAGCGATTTGGTGAACTTCCTCAACAAACAAGTGCGTTGATTGCAGGTTTACCATTACCTGTTTTGGCACAATTGGGTGAAGCGTGGCTGGATTTTAACAGTGTGGCTGACTTACAAGCTTGGTTGCAGGAGCGCACTAGTTAAGCTGAGAAACTTTCATTTCACAAAATATTCCCTATTTAGGGTACGTCAGTGTAAAAGAGCCTATCTATCCCCAGAGATTATTCATACTGACGTACCCCACTCATTTATTGAAATCACAAAGCAACGAAGTATTAAACTCTGATTCCAAAATTTTTTCTCAAAGTTAAAAAACTGTAAATTAATAATCAGTAAGAAGTCAATAGTCAAATACAGATGCGATTAATCACGTATCTACAGTAGTCACCTGTGATTAAGACTACAGACTGTTGACTATGGACTATTGACTGTTGACTGTTGACTCATAACATATGACCACTATTCGTCCAGCTAAAATTACTAAGGTATTACCAGATTCCATCGCAGCCGAAATTGGCTTTGAGGTGGGGGATGCGATCGCGGCTATCAACGGTACTCAACCCCGTGATTTAATTGATTATAAATTTCTCTGTGCAGATGAATTTTTAGAATTAGAAGTTTTAGACGCGTCTGGTAAAACCCATTATATTGAAATCGAAAAAGATTACGACGAAGACCTGGGACTAGAGTTTGAAACTGCGCTGTTTGATGGATTAATTCAGTGCAATAACCGTTGTCCGTTTTGTTTTATCGACCAACAACCACCAGGAAAACGCTCTAGCCTTTATTTTAAAGACGATGATTATCGTTTAAGCTTTTTGTACGGTTCTTATTTAACCCTCACCAACTTACCGGAAAGGGAATGGCAAAGGATCGAGCAGATGCGGTTGTCTCCTTTGTATGTTTCCGTCCACGCTACAGAACCAGACATCAGAATCCGACTGTTGAAAAATCAGCGTGCAGGACAAATTTTACAACAATTGCACTGGTTTCAAAAAAGACGGCTGCAAATTCATGCTCAAGTTGTCGTCTGTCCAGGAATAAATGATGGTCAACACCTGGAACAAACCCTCCGGGATTTAGCGTCATTTTATACTGGTGAAGTGCCTACTGTGGCATCGGTGGCAGTCGTACCCGTAGGTTTGACGAGATTCCGTCCCCAAGAAGACGAACTTATTCCTGTAACTCCAGAAAAAGCTCAAGAAATAATTGCCCAAGTGCAATCACTCACTAGAGAATTTCGCCAAAAATTTGGTTCTAATGTTGCTTGGTTAGCTGATGAATGGTTTTTGATTGCTGGGGCAGAATTACCCAGTGAATCAGATTATGAAGAGTATCCCCAAATCGATAACGGTGTGGGTTCAATTCGCTTATTTATTAAGCAATTTGAAATGGTAGCAGCAGAATTATTACCAGCTAAAATTTCACCTCAAAGAAAACTAACTTGGGTGGTTGGTAATGCTGTAGAAAAAGCCTTTCAACCTATCCTACAAAGTTTAAATAACGTTGTAGGTTTAGATGTCAATATGCAGGCTTTATCTAGTGATTATTGGGGGCAAAGCATTAGTGTAACTGGCTTAATTACAGGGCATGACTTACTTTTAAAATTACAAGGGCAAGATTTAGGTGAGGGAATTTTGCTACCTAATGTCATGCTTAAACATGGAGAATTGTTATTTTTAGATGACATGACTGTGGCAGAAGTAGAGCAGAAATTAAATACCAAAATTCTTCCTGTAGCGGGAGTGGAAGAATTAATCAAGACCTGCATTAGTAAGAGTGTGAGTATTTAGTTATTAAATCTCAGTCATTCTTCGGAGGTAAAGTATAGCTATTTTACCTCATAAATAATGAATAAAGATTAATGAATCAGTGAGGGGTAAGTAGTGAAGAATCAGGGTTTAGGCAATAAAAAAAATCCAAAATTGTGCTTGCAAAATCATCGATTCTTCATTTTGACGGCTCAAGTTTTGCAGACAGGTAGAAAACATAAAAATATCGTATCTGTTACAGATAAAGATTCCATATCTGCTTTACAATCCTGTTCCTTATCGATGAAGTGGCTGGTTGCTCCGGCCTTAGTAGTTGTTAACTGTTTAAACATTGTGCCGGTCAGGGCAACAGAGACATTTTCCCCTCAAACTCCACAGCCCCAAAACCAGCCTTTACAGTTAGCCGCAGCAGCACCAGTATTGAGTGTGGTACAAAGCCAAGAAAACGCGCAACATTGGGCAGGAATTACCAAACGCCTGCAAACAATTGGCGTACCCTATTGTGTGCTGCCTTTATCTAGTGTCAAGAGTGCCGCAGATTGGGGCGATCGCAATGTGATATTTTTACCCAACATTGAAACCCTCACACCTACGCAAGCGATCGCCCTAGAAGCATGGGTCAACAAAGGCGGAAATATCATTGCAAGTGGCCCTGTAGGTAGTCTCTCAACCCCTGGAGTGCGTCAGTTACTCAAAAATATCCTTGGTAGTTATTGGGGATTTAGTTTACAAGATAAACAGCAAATCAATCCACCCAAAACTCAACTACCGAATTGGTTAAACCAAAAAGGAATTTTTGGTCAAGTGCATGGTGGTGTGTTACTTCCCAATGATGGCATTAGCAAAGTTGTCGCTGTCTGGAGTTTGCAAGATCGGCCAGCCGCAGTAGTCGCAACACAAAACTCTACCGTGTTCGGTTGGCGTTGGGGAACAGATGTAGCTTCTTCTTCAGAATTAGACACAGCTTGGCTGCAAGTTGCGCTGAGTCGTCATATCTCTATCCCTGCTAATAATCAAAACACTGCCACATCTGCTCCCAACTGCCCAACACCAATACCCAAGACAGCCTCTACCAATAGCAACACCAGCACAAACAAGGTAAATACTGTTGCTCCCAATAGACAAGATGAAGCCATAGACCAATTAGAACAAAGAGTCCGTTGGGATGTTGCGCCTAATTCCAATCAACCAATCAACGCCGACGAAGCTACAGCCCTGCAACAACAACTAGAAAATCTAATTGGTAGAGTCGAAAGCGCGCATTTAGCAGCCTTAGCCAATGCTCCCCAACCTAATGGATCTCAGGCTCTCAAGGCAGATGATACACAATTTAATACTGCCACATCCATACCTCAATCTAATACAGAGCAAGTATTAGCCCAAGCAAGAATAGTCGCTAACAATCTACCGCGCTTAATTGCCAATAAAAATTATGCCCTAGCTCGTCAACAATGGTTATTAGCCAGAAATAACTTGTGGAAACAGTTTCCTGTTGACCGCAGATTAGCACCAGCCGAAATTCGCGCTGTGTGGTTAGACAGAGGTACCATCGTCCGGGCAGGAAATGAACAAGGACTGAGCAAGATTTTTGACCGCTTGGCGCAATCTGGCATCAACACTGTTTTTTTTGAAGTCGTCAATGCTGGGTATCCCATTTATCCCAGTCAAGTCGCACCACAGCAAAACCCATTAGTTCGGGATTGGGATCCTTTAGCGGCGGGAGTCAAATTAGCCCATGAGCGAGGTATGGAGTTACACGCTTGGGTGTGGACTTTTGCGGCTGGCAATCAGCGTCATAATGAAATACTCAACATCAATTCTGATTACCCAGGGCCAGTGCTGGCGGCTCATCCTAGTTGGGCTAACTATGACCAACAGGGCAGATTAATTCCTCAAGGCCAAACCAAGCCCTTTTTCGACCCAGCTAATCCAGAAGTGCGGCAGTATTTACTCAAACTCTATGAGGAGATTGTCACCCGCTACAACGTCGATGGCTTGCAATTAGACTACATCCGCTACCCATTTCAAGACCCCAACGCAGGCAGGACTTATGGCTATGGACAAGCGGCGAGAACGCAATTTCAAAAACTCACAGGGGTAGACCCAATTAGCATTACACCAGCCCAAACGCCATTGTGGCAACAATGGACAACGTTTCGGACTCAACAAGTAGATAGCTTTGTGGCAGACGTATCACAAATGTTGCGCCAAAAGCGAAAGAACTTAATTTTATCGGTGGCTGTCTTTCCTCTTCCAGAAGCCGAACGTATTCAGAAGTTACAACAAAACTGGGAAGTTTGGGCGCGACGGGGAGATGTGGATTTAATTATTCCTATGACCTATGCCCAGGATACAGTCCGCTTCCAACAGCTAGCCCAACCTTGGATAGCCTCCAGTCAGTTAGGCTCTGCGTTGTTAATTCCAGGAATTCGCCTGTTATCTTTACCGACACTGGGTGCATTTGACCAACTACAATTGGTGAGGGATTTACCCGTTAGTGGCTATGCTCTGTTTGCTGCCGAAAATGTCAACAATGAATTACATAAGCTGTTTGTGAATACTCAAGGTAAATTGGGGGTGATTATTAATGAGCCCATACCACACCGTGATCCTTTAAAATCTGCCTTAACTCGATATAGTAGTTTACAAAGGGAATGGCGTTTAGTTCTCAATCAAGAAAAATTACAAATACCTCAAAACAGCATTTCCGAATTTCATAATCAAGCGGAAGTATTACAAAATGCTTTAACTCAAGTGGCAAATTCACCTTCTGCCAGTAAATTGCTAGTGGCTAAATCAACACTGGTGCGCTTTCAATCGCAATTTCGGGTATGGATGCGCCAGCAAAATCTTCATAATACTTATCAATGTAAAACTTGGGAAAACCGTTTGGCGACAATAGAAAGATTGTTGCGTTACAGCGAGAGGCGGTTGGATGTAACATCTCAAAACAGTATCACCAAAAAGGAATAATACCAATTTGGGATTTGGGATTTTGGATTAAAAGCCTATATTCTTAGCCTATTCCAGAATCTCGAAACAATACTACCTATCCCAATTCGGTATTATTGTCTAGTACGTTGCTATCAATGTTGATGAACTTTCCTATGTACGTATTTCTCGCTTTGAAATTTAGCGATCGCCAGATCATAAATCCATACACCATCAACTACATAGCAATTTCATTCATTTAGATTGGTGAGCCACAATCATTGTATTTCTTTATCAGAAATTTACAGTATATATACGCCGGATATTATCATTTATTTAGCCTCAAAATAGATATGATACCTAAAGACCATACTTTAGAAAAATAGATTCAGATACTAGCTATATTCACGATCCATGTCCTCCTTACCTCAGTTTTTCTGGTTAAGATGCTTAGAACCAATTATTAATCGTTCACCCATGCAGGTTGAACCAGAAACACTAGTCTCAGAAGTAATCGCACTTATGGCTAAGGGCGGTTCTGATATCTTCGTATTGACCAATTCACAGGTTATAGGGTGGTTATCAACACAACATATAGTCAAACTGATGGCATTGGGGATTGACTTAACGACCACCAAAATCTCTGATGTCATGCAACAACCAGCAGATATCACCATTGAAGTTAAACAATTACTAGATATTCAGACAGTGATCTCTCAGATCAGTCAATGTCAATCAAGTTGCTTGCTAGTTGTAGATGAATTAGGTGAATGCGTCGGCACAGTATCACAGGCAAGTATTTTGCAAGCTTTGGCAACAGCAGTCGATATTAAGCAGCCAGCCGCAACATTAAAATTGAGAAAATCATCCCAATACAAATTACGCCAACATAGATGCAGGTGTAAATCCCACAGAGTCAAACATTTTGGGCAACAGCCAACCATCGCCATCAATCGTCCCCACATCATCGAATTAAAGTCAGCTAAAAATACAAATAAAACAATTTATTGGGAACGCAATCTCATCAACAATCAAATCTACTTTTTGAATACGATTGCCACAGAGAGTGAATCAGAGGCAATTGAGACAGTTGAGTGGGATGAAGTTCTTTCCCTAGTGCATCCCCATGACCGAGAAAAAGTTGAACTAGCCAATCAATCAGCAATAGCCAATCTCAGTTCCTTTGAAATTGAACATCGTTTACTGGTCTTAGGAGAAACATCCGGCTATAAATGGGTATTAGCTAGGGGAACAGTGCTAACAAATAGAGCAGGTCAACCCACAAGGATGATTGGAGTCACAATGGAGATTGATCATCAAAGAAAAGCACAGGATACTTTACAAAAAACCAACCAAGAGCTAGAAGTAGAACTAACACAAAGGGCGATCGCTCTCCAAGACAAAAATGAACAACTATTAGCAGAACAAATCGCCCTCGCCAATATTGAAGAACGTTTTCGGTTTCTGGCAGAATCCATCCCTCAACAAGTCTGGATTGCTCAACCAGACGGCTCACTAGAATACATCAACCAACGCACCCTAGACTTTTTCGGCTCTACTTCAGAAGAATTATTGGGTTGGGGGTGGGAAAAATTCGTCCATCCTGATGACTTAGTAACCTGTTTAGCCGCTTGGCATCATTCCCTAACTACAGGTAGTATTTACGAACAGGAATTTCGGCTATTGGCTGCTGATTCCAGAACTTATCGCTGGCATTTAGTGCGTGGTTTACCCTTCAAAAATCAACAAGGTGAAATCATCAATTGGTTTGGTACTAACACCGATATAGATGAGCAGAAACACATTGAAGAAAATCTGTCCCACAAAGTCCAACTTGCAGATTTTCGAGCCAAAGTAGACACTGTGCTGTCTCGGAGTTCTACTTTATCTGAGATGATGCGTGGCTGCACAGAAGCCATAGTCGAAAATCTTCAGGCTGCCTTTGCCCGCATTTGGATACTCAACAAAACAGAAAATGTTCTGGAATTGCAAGTTAGTTCTGGAATGTATACCCACATTGATGGGGCGCATGGACGTATACCCATAGGTCAACTCAAAATTGGTCTGATAGCCCAATCAGGTCAACCGCAAATCAGCAACGCTGTACAGACAGACCCCCAAGTCAGAGATCAAGATTGGGCTAGAACAGAGGGAATCGTGGCTTTTGCTGGCTATCCCTTGATTGTGGAAGAGGAAACCGTAGGAGTCATCGCTATGTTTTCTCGTCATCAACTCAGCTCATCTACCTTGGAAATTTTGGGAATTACAGCCCATGAAATTGCCCTTGGCATCAAACGCAAACAAACAGAAGTGGCTTTACAAGAAAGTGAAGAGCGATTTCGCAATTTGGTTGAGGCTAGCAGTGATTGGGTGTGGGAAGTGGATGAAAATATTCGATATGTCTATGTCAGCCCCAAAGTTAGAGATATTTTAGGTTACGAACCAGAGGAAGTAATTGGTAAAACTCCTTTAGAACTCATGCCACCTGAAGAAGCTGAACGAGTGTTCAGTGTTTTTGCACCAATTGCAGCAGCCCAACAACCATTTAAGTGTCTAGAAAATACTAACTTGCACAAAGATGGTCATTTAGTAGTTCTCGAAACTAGTGGTGTACCTATATTTAATTGTGGTGGTAAATTTTGTGGCTACCGAGGCATTGATCGAGATATTACCGCCCGTAAACAAGCCAAGACCAAACTCCTGGAAACACAAGCACAACTCCAGGCAATTTTGGATAACTCTCCTGCCGTCATTTACTTACTAGATACCCAAAATAGATTTTTGCTGATTAACCAGCAATATGAAAGACTTTTTCAAACTACTCAACAAGAAATTATCGGTAAAAGCATATATGAGGTGTGGAATGCTGATATTGCCGACAATTTTGCAGTTAATAACCACTTGGTAGTTACTCATGACACTCCCATTGAAGTTGAAGAAGAAGTACCTCACGAAGATGGCTTACACACTTACATTTCTGTCAAGTTTCCTTTAAGAGATAGCAATGGCGTTCCCTACGCTGTATGTGGTATATCTACAGACATCACAGACCGCAAACGCGCTAAAAATAAATTGCGTCAAAGTGAAGAATATTTCCGCCTGTTAATAGAAAGTATTAAAGATTATGCAATTTATCGGCTTGATTCCCAAGGGAGAGTCATGAGTTGGAACTCAGGAGCAGAGTGTATCACTGGCTATCAAACTAGCGACATCGTGGGACAGAACTTTGCTTGCTTTTTTCCACTGGAAACAATGGCTGAATATTCACCACAGCAGCAGTTAGACATAGCCGCGAGTCAGGGAAGGTGTGAGTGTGAAAGAGTTTTTGTCCGTAAAGACGGCTCATACTTTTGGGCAAACTGCATTTTAACGCCATTACGGGATGCGGCGGGTAATTTGCGGGGTTTTTCTAAAGTCACTCGCGACATTACAGAACGTAAATTAGCGGAAGAATCTTTATTACGCTTTCAAAAAGCTATAGAAAGTACCAGCGACGCTGTTGTGATTACAGATGAGCAGGGTAAGAGTATTTATGTTAACCCTGCTTTTGTGGGTTTATACGGCTATAATTTAGAAGAATTAGCAAGAATTGGGGGAATATGGGTGATTTCCCAACAGCCTCAAGATAGCCAGAAAATACTGACTGCAATTCATCGGGGTCAATCTTGGCGGGGTGAAGTGGCTATGCGATCAGGCACAGGTAACATCTTGCAAATTGACCTCCGTATTGATGCAATTAAAGATACTAAAGGTAAAATTTTCGGCACAGTATGTATTCATACTGATATTACTAAGCGTCAACAAGTGGAAGAAGGTTTAAGACTACGTGATCGAGCGATCGCCGCTAGCAGCAATGGGATTATTATTGCTGATGCTAGTATTGCCAACGGGCCAATCATCTATGTAAATCCTGCCTTTGAGAAAATGACTGGCTATTCATCGGAGGAAGTTATAGGACAAAATTTCCGCTTATTTTATAGCCCAGATATTAATCAGCCAGGATGCCAAGAACTTCATAGTTTTATGCAAGCAGGAAAAGCCGGCACTGTCATCTTGCAGCACTACCGTAAAAACGGCAGCTTATTTTGGAGTGAGTTAAATGTTTCCCCTGTTTACGACCAAAATGACAGACTCACTCATTACATCGGCATTCAAACAGACATCACAGAACGCCAACAAGCTCAAACAGCGTTATTAATTAGCCAGCAACGGCTACAATACTTACTCACATCTAGTCCAGCTGTTATTTATGCCTGCAAGACATCTGGTGACTTTGGCTGTCTATTTATCAGTGAAAATATCAAAACTCTTCTTGGCTATGAAGCAAAACAGTTCACTGAAGATTCTAGCTTTTGGTTAAGTCGTATTCATCCTGAAGATGCACCAAAAGTATTTGATCATCTTGTCGATGTTCTAGAAAAACGGCAATATAAGCTAGAATATCGCTTTTTACATCAAGATGGATCTTACCGTTGGCTATATGATCGAGGCAAAGTAGTCTGGGACGACACGCACAAGCCAGTGGAACTTGTGGGCTACATGGCAGATATTACAGACCGCAAACAATTAGAAGAAGAACTAACTGTAGCACTAGAGAAAGAAAAAGAACTGAGTGAACTCAAGTCTCGCTTTGTTTCCATGACTTCCCATGAGTTTCGTACACCTTTGAGTATAATTTTGTCTTCCTCAGAGTTACTAGAACACTATCATCAAAAATTGTCTCCCGAAAAACAACTAACCCATCTCCAGCGTATCCAGACGGCTGTAAAGCGCATGACAGAAATGTTGGATGATGTTTTGATCATTGGTAAGGCAGAAGCGGGAAAACTAGAATTCATACCCCAAGTATTTGATTTAGTTGCCTACTGTCGTAACTTAGTGGCGGAAACGCAAACCCGTCTCAGACTCAAGAGCCAGCAAATTAATTTTACTAGTCATGAGGAAACTATAGAATGTTGCATGGATGATAAATTATTAACACATATTCTCAATAACTTACTATCTAATGCCATCAAATATTCCCATGAAAATAGTCGTGTTGAATTTATATTAAAAACTGAAAATGAGCAAGCAATTTTTGAAATTCAAGATTCAGGCATTGGTATCCCTCCAGAAGATATTCCCCAATTATTTGAGTCGTTTCATCGTGCCAAAAATGTAGGTAATATCCCCGGAACGGGATTAGGATTAGCGATTGTGAAAAAGTGTATAGACCTGCATCAAGGTGAAATTTTTGTGAAAAGTGCGCTAGGAATTGGTACAGTATTTACTGTTAAAATATCATTAAATAATCAAATATAAAATGAGGGAATAATGATAAAAATTTTAGTCATTGAAGATGAAGAATTGGTACGGGAAAATATCTTAGATTTGCTGGCGGCTGAAGATTTTGAAACTGTCTCAGCTCCCAATGGCAGAATAGGTATAAACTTGGCGATCGCAGAATTTCCCGATCTAATTTTGTGCGACATGATGATGCCAGAAGTGGATGGATACGGCGTGTTAACTGCATTACGCCAAGAACCACTAACAGCAGCAATTCCTTTTATTTTTTTGACGGCAAAATCAGCAAAAGCTGATTTTCGGCAGGGTATGGACATGGGTGCAGATGATTATCTCACCAAGCCCTTTACGCGTGCCGAATTGCTCAGTGCAGTCATGAATCGCCTAGAAAGACAAGCAACCTTAAAAACCTACTTTAGTAATCAAAACTCTAATCAAAGTGCTTCTCCACAGAATCAGTTAGTAACTGTGAGTTTACATCAAGTAGTTAAACAACAGAAGTTTCAAGAATTTGAGGTACATTATCAACCTATAGTCGATATTATCTCCGGTAAAATTATTGCGGCTGAAGGTTTATTACGCTGGCAAAGTCCTGAATTGGGTTTCGTTTCACCTACAGAGTTTATTCCCTTAGCTGAATCTACGGGGTTAATTATTACAATCGGTCAGTGGGTAGTAGAAAATGTTTGCCAACAACTTAAAAGTTGGCATGATTTAGGTCTGGACTACTTAACTACTAGTGTCAACCTATCGGCAATAGAATTTAATCGTCCAGATTTGATCAAAAGTATAACTCAGGTTTTAGAAAAGCATAATTTAGATCCTAGATATTTAGAAATAGAACTGACTGAAAGCATGATCATGCAGGATTTAAATAATGCGATTTTCACTATTAATGAGTTGCAATCTCTAGGAGTCAGAATTGCTATCGATGACTTCGGCACAGGTTATTCCTCTCTTTTTTACCTGAAAAACCTCCCCGTTAATACCTTAAAAATCGACCGTTATTTTATTCACAATGTGGCTGAAGATGTGCAGAAATCAGCAATCACTAAGGCTTTGATTGAAATGGCACACAATATGAATATGCAAGTGATTGCTGAAGGTGTAGAAACAGAAGCAGAATTAGCTTTTTTACGGGATAATGCCTGTGATGCTATGCAAGGATTTTTATTTAGCCGAGCTTTACCATTAATGGAATTTGAAAAATTCTTATCGAACAGAAAGCATTTGTCAGTATAAAAAGTTGAACTAGCTATCAATAGCATCTGGCTCAAATCTGCTGGTAAATAGACTATTTAATCAAAAGAAGCAAAGTCATTATTCTTTACTTCTTTTTAAAACTCATTTTTTAATAATTAAATTTTAATTAAATATAGTATGTGCTAAAAATATGGACAAAATTTTAGTAATTGAAGATGATATCAATGTTCGAGATAACATTTTAGACTTACTTGCAGGTGAAGGCTATAAATTATTATCCGCAGAAAATGGGCGCATTGGCTGGCAATTAGCTCAGGTGGAAATGCCAGATTTAATCATTTGTGATGTCACAATGCCAGAGTTAGATGGATATGGAGTCTTAAAGTTATTGCGTCAAAATCCCACGACAGCAACTACTCCTTTCATGTTTTTAACAGCTAAATCTGACAAAACAGATTTCCGCCAAGGAATGGAGATGGGTGCCGATGACTATCTCATCAAGCCATTTACCAGAGGAGAGTTATTAGCTGCGATCGCTTGTAGGTTAGCAAAACAAAATACCATTCATCAAGAAACTCAAAAGAAACTAGATAATTTACGTAACAGTATTGCTTTATCTTTACCTCATGAAATGCGAACACCCCTGAACGGGATTTTGGGATTTTCGCAAATCCTCATGGATGAAAGTGATTATCTGGATGCACATTCAGTCCGAGAGATGGCGGAATCTATATATTTCTCTGGGGAACGATTATTGAGACTAATTCAGAACTTCTTACTGTATGCAGAATTAGAAATTGTATCCACCAACCCGCAGCAATTACAAGCATTGCAAAGTAAAACTACAAAATTTCCCACAATATCATTACTGAATATCATCACTGAAAAAGCTCAGGAAGTAGGAAGAGCAGGTGATTTACAGATAGATTTGTATCCCTGTTGTGTCAAGATTTCAGCCGAGAAGATTGCTAAAATTGTCGAGGAGTTAATTGATAATGCTTTAAAATTTTCTCCGGCCGGAACTTTAATCCAAGTTAAAAGTAAAGTCATCAATAATATGTTGGTATTATCTTTTATGGATTTAGGTCGAGGAATGACTGGAACGCAAATTGCAGAACTAGGAGCTTATCGACAATTTGAACGCAAGCTTTATGAGCAACAAGGCTCAGGATTAGGGTTAACCATTGTGAAGCGATTAGTACAATTACATGGTGGTCAACTTAAAATCCACAGTCAACCCCATCAACTTACCTTGGTAGAAGTCATTTTACCTTGTCGCGAAGAAGAGCATTATCATCAAAAAGCCTTAATAGTTGAACAAACTACTGATAATACCGAAGATTGCAAAAGTAAAATGATGGTTAGCGATTAAAATAATTGTAGTTTTTTTGAGTCCGCACTTATGCTATAAATTAATAATAAGTGTATCTAAACACAAGAAAATAAATAATTTTACTGAGATAATTTCTGCTGATGCCAAAGCTGTCTGATTTGCGGTGTTGATTCCAATTCTAGATGCCAAAAAAACGAACATTGACATTATAGGAGAGTATTGCAGAGTAAAATTTTTTGCTAAGAAAGAATGGGAGCCATTATGCTCAAGGTTACTGAAGAGATTTATTTCATTTTTAGAAAATTTCTCAAAAATATGCTATCAGGAATAAATGTCAGTTTAATAAAAGCTTCGGCATTGCTCAATTTGCAATTGCTTGTATAAGCAATGCCCTAAGCTAGTTGGGTATGTAGATTTGGCTGACTCGAATACTATTATCTAGAACCAGTGTTTGCAATCATGTTCGGCTTAAGTACAACTTAACGTATAAGTTGTATGCGTTGTATTTTTACTGGGAATTAATTAGCGTATTTTGGTAACAAGGTAATGGCAAAGCGATCGCTACAAGCATCGGATGAAGGAATTAGAAAGGCTAAACAGGCTTTTAAGCGCAAAGGATGGACACAAGAATACCTAGCTGCTGAGGTAGGTTTAGAGACACGTCAACCCATTTGGAAGTTTTTTACAGGCAAACCCATTGATCGTCATGTCTTCCATGATATCTGTTGTGTTTTGGATCTAGACACATCAGATATTGCCCAAAATATTGTCATAGATGAGGCGATAGAGCCAGAAACTGAGAGCAATAGCTCCATAGAGCATAATCAGAGTATCTTAGATATAGATGTCTTAGTACAAAGATTGCGCTCTATCCATGATGAAAGAATTCAAGCGCAGTGTGGAACTTTGCATCTTTTAGATATTGCCAAACCCATCAACCTCAACGATATATATATTGATGTCAATATTTCTGAGGAAATCAGCAGCTACAGATGGCTGAACATGACTGATTTGCAACATCCAGAATCTTATGAAAAGAAGGGTTTTGCAATCAATCGAGGATCTCCATCACGGATTTCTGGATTAGATGCTGTGCAGAAATACTCGAAAATGTTGGTATTTGGTAAACCTGGTTCCGGTAAGACGACATTTTTACAATCATTAGCGATTATTTGCAATCGCGGTTTTTTCCAACCTAATTATTTACCGATTTTTATTAACTTAAAAAACTTTACAGAAGACACTAGAGAATATAGCCAACTCAGTTTATTCAATTACATATATGAATATTTTGTCAATTTTGATGTTTCTGATGCTGAATTAACGAATGTTTTGGATGAAGGTAAAGCTCTAATTTTATTAGACGGATTAGATGAGATTATTGGAGAAGATGCAGACATTGTCATTAATAAGATTCGGATCTTCATCGAGAAATTCTATAAAAATCAGATAATTATTACCTGCCGTTTTGCTTACCACCTGAAATTTCGTGGCTTTACAGAAGTAGAGATTGCCGATTTTAATAAAAATCAAATTGCTGCTTTTGCTCAGAGATGGTTTTTGGCATTTGCGAAAAATTCACCAGTACAAGCACAGGTATTGGCAAACAAGTTTATACAAAAACTGCTACTAGCAGAAAATGCTCAAATTCTAGAATTAGCTACCACACCTATATTATTAAATCTCACTTGCTTGGTTTTTCACTCAAGAGAAGATTTCCCCACTGATCACTCACAACTTTATAAACAAGCATTAGATTTGTTGCTGGTTCGCTGGGATGAAAGTCGAGGAATTAAACGAGATCTAGTTTATCGTAAATTGTCTTTAGCAGATAAAATTAAATTGCTCTGTCACATTGCTAGTGTCAGTTTCCGTCAAGGTAGTTACTTTATTAGTGCGACTAGACTACAGCAAATTATTGCGGCTCACCTGGCTAGTTTACCAAATGCTACTCAAGACACCTATGCTTTAGAAATCGAAAGCAAGTCTGTGATCAGAGCGATTGAAATTCAGCATGGACTATTAATTGAAAGAGCTAGAGACATTTATTCTTTTTCACATTTGAGTTTTCAAGAATATTTTACTGCTAGAGATATTGTTGCTAACATCAACAATCAGGCTTTGGAAGAATTAGTCTGTCATTTATATGAACCACGCTGGCGAGAAGTCTTTTTGTTGAGCATGGGAATGTTAAATAATGCAGATGATTTACTGCTATTGATCAAATCAAAAATTGATGAATTACCCCATAAAAATCGGAAGTTATATGATTTTCTGCAATGGATAAAACAGAAATCAGATCAAGTAACTACTATTTACCACTGTGCTAGTGTACGTGCTTTCTATTTTACGATTTCTTTACCGCCAGAACATCCTTTAGCTGGTAATCAAGATTTAGCAATATCTTTAGATCGTCAGTTAGCTAGTAGTTTAAATGGAGACTTAGCTATAGATTTAGCCTTAACTCACGCTTTAGCTGTGAGTCTCACCATGACAGCAGAGATTTTTGCCCAAAGAATAGGAACTTTAAAGTTAGCTCTCGATTTAAAATATTTACTTAATAATCAAGCATCGTGGCAAACGTTGCTACAAGAAATTACTAATAAGCTACCACGCTCCCATCAGGATAGAAAGATATTGAATTCATGGTGGAGAAATCATGGCAGAGACTGGACAGAAGAACTGCGATCGCTCATGATTACTCATCGTCAAATTGGGTATAATTGGCAATTTAATCAGCAAGATTTACAGTATTTACAGCATTATTGGAATGCGAATAAACTCTTGTTAGATTGTCTCAAGGCAGCACTTAATATTAACTATGATGTCAAGAATTATCTAGAAAAAAGTTTATTTTCTCAGGATAATTCTAAAATAGAGAAACCTATTTTAGATGATTCAATATTATGAATAACCAAATCAAGATTCTAACTAGTTCTTTGATTGTCGTATTGGGTTTATTTGTGAAAACCCCAGTAATTGCTCAAGAAATATACATTGATAGTAACTGCCAGCGAAACCAACGATTAGAAGAATCTGATAGATTTACGCTTACTTACAAGGCTGAATTTCAAACTCAAGGAAAAACCTATTGGTTGTATTCCGGTCAATATATAGATGGTTCTCCCGTTGTTTGTATTTCTCGACCCGGATTTAGAGAAGCAAAACCAGTCAACTTACAACAACTACAATCTGGTTATGTGGATAAAATCAGTAAAGATCCACGCAACAGAACCGCCTTTCTTGTTACCGTCCGTTATGGAAATGGATCTAATGTACCGACTACTCAATATCGACTCAATTTATCTGCACCGAATCAACCTCGAATAACTAGACTGAGATCATGGAAATCATAGTTGATTTGCTATCTGCTCAAGATAGAACTTTTGAAAGGTGACAATAGCCGGAACTAAATTCTAAATTCAAAAGGTTGTGTATTTATTTTTACTCTTATGAAATTCGCCAGTTGCTTGCTGCTGAGTAGCTTATTACTCACAGCAGGCTGTAATCAAACTCGCGCAACTTCTGATAACTCTACATCTTCAGCATCTCCTCCGGCGGCGCAGCTAACCCAAAATTCTGCACAGACGAAAAATGTCATTGTCACAGAGACATTTTCACCCCAACCCATCCGCATCAATTTGGGAAATTTACCTGCACCTTTCGCTACAGACAGTGTTGCTAAACCGCCACAAGTTGTACAGATTCCAGAAAGGCCGATTCTCAGAGTCCCATCAGGGTTTAGAGTCAATGTTTTTGCAGATGGTTTAAATGCACCACGTTGGCTGGCTTTGACCCCTAGCGGTGATGTCTTGGTGACAGAAACTCGACAAAACCGCATTCGGCTATTGCGTGATACTGATGGTGATGGTGTGGCTGATGATAGTCAGACCTTTGCGAATGCTTCTAATGGGTTGAATATTCCCTTTGGGATGGCTTTTGCAGGTAACTCCTTCTTTTTGGGTAATACTGATGCAGTTTTAAAATTTCCTTATAACAAAGGACAACAGCAATTAACTGGTAGTGGCGAAAAAATCGCTGATTTACCTGGAGGCGGTTACAATCAGCATTGGACAAGAAATGTTGTAGCTGCGCCGGATGGAAAAAAACTCTATGTTTCTGTAGGATCTCGTTCTAACGTTGATGAAGAGGAATTACCACGCGCTTCCGTACAGGTGATGAACTTAGATGGTTCAGAACAAAAAACCTTTGCTTTTGGTTTACGTAACCCAGTCGGTCTAGATTTTCACCCCACCACCAAAGAACTTTATACCACCGTCAATGAACGAGATGGGATTGGAGATGATTTAGTCCCAGATTATTTGACTCGCATTCGTCAAGGAGAATTTTACGGCTGGCCTTATACTTACTTGCAACCCAGTAACCTTGACCCACGACAAACAACCAACGGTAAAAGTAAACGTCCAGATTTAGCAGAACGTACCCGTACACCTGATGTATTATTTCAAGCCCACTCAGCCGCGTTAGGTTTGCAATTTTACGATGGCAAGACGTTTCCGCAAAAGTATCGCAATGGCGCGTTTGTAGCTTTTCGGGGTTCGTGGAATCGCGATCGCGGTACAGGTTATAAAATTGTCTTTGTTCCCTTTAATACCCAAGGTAGACCACAAGGTTACTATGAAGACTTTCTCACAGGATTTTTGCTTGACTCTACTATTCCCAGCACTTGGGGAAGACCTGTAGGATTATTGGTCTTACCAGATGGTAGTTTATTAGTGACGGAAGAAGCCAATAATCGGATTTATCGGATTCAGTATACAGGTAGTTAACAGTTGACTAATCACTAATGACTAATGACTATTGACTAGGGATAATATTTGTGGATTGGTCTTCTTTCTATCTGGTTTAAATGAGATTGCTTGAAAACAGTAATATTCTTTTAGTTAAAAACTTTTGTTTATGACTCAGAATGAAGATAATGCTCAATTAAATGGTCATGAATCCTCCTCACACTCAGGCACACGTTATTGGGGTAACGTGGAAGTCATCGAAGAAGGAGAAAGCTATAGAATTAGTCGCATTGAAATTAAGCCGAGACATGGCATTAAACCACAAATTCACTATCACCGCAATGAACACTGGGTCGTAGTCTCTGGTGTCGCTAAAGTCACTTGTGGCGATGAGGAAATATTACTAGGTCGTAATCAATCAACCTATGTACCAGCAGCCACACTGCACAAGGTAGAAAATCCAGGTTCTATTCCATTAGTAATTCTGGAAATTCAAAACGGTGAATATTTGGGTGAAGATGATACAGAACGCCCCTATGATCTCAATTTGGTCAAACCTGTAGCTGATCATTAAACCAATTCGCAATTCGCAATTCGCAATTCGCAATTCGCAATTCGCAATTACTTGTTGTAACGGGGATTTCAACCCCGCTACAACACTTGCGGCTTGAGAGAAACCGGGGACTTAAACCCCCTAAATTTTGTTTTATTAAAAGGGATTGGAAAGGCGAAATGTAAAAGATAAAATTATTTTTTCCTTTTGCCTTTTGCCTTTTGCCCTTTCTAAAACCATCCTTCCTGTTCTAAGGTTTCAATTAGTTGTAAGCCACGGGGGTCGCCTACACCTAATAGTGAAGCTTTAGCATCTTCACGTACTCCTAAGTCCTTGTCCTCGGCAAAGGACTGAATTAAGGCATCGATCGCAGCAGCATAAACTACATTAGAAGGTAGTTCTTTACACAATTGCCCAATTGTCCAAGCACAGTTACTTCTAACGGCGGCGATTGGGTCTTGAAATAAGGCTTCGATCAGGGGAGGTATCGCACCAATTACTCCTTCGTAACCGACTCCGGCCATTTGTGCTAAAGCACTAGCAGACCACAGGCGCACAGCAGAAATGTCGGTTCTTAAAGCATCAGCGAGGGGTGCTAAACAACGGCGATCGCGACAATTTCCTAAAGCCCAAACCACACCTTTACGGACATAGCCATTCCAGTCTCGATTTAGCTGGTTAATCAAAGGTTCTACCGCTTCAGTGCTGGGATTACGTCCAATACCATAAGCTGCACTCACTCGCACTAACGGGCAAGTGTCAGACAACAACTTGATGAGATGGGGAGTAGCCCGTGGATCTTCGATATCACAAAAAGCACGGGCTGCTAGCATCCGTTGTTGGGGTTGGGGATTGTCCAGCAGTGCCAACATTTCGTCTGGGTCAGGCTTTGGTAATTCTGACTCAGCCGTAATTGGTTCTAATTTATCTAAGGGACTTTCTAAATCTTCCTCGATATCGAGTTCGAGTATACTTAGTTCTTCTTCGTCATACATAATTACTTTTAGATGCCAGAGTGATAGTTAGACAAACACCCCAGGCTAATTTATTAAAGCTTTATTTTTATGAGTTAGATTATTGTACACTTTATCAACCATCTCATATGCAGTGGATTGGGGATTGGGGACTGGGGAAGCAGGGGCAAAAACTATTGACTATTGACTGTTGACTATTGACTATCTAATTGCTTTAACATCCAGAGGGATTGGGTTTGATAGCCTAAGTGATTGTAGAGATTTAGGGCGGGTTGGTTGGATTGAAAGACTTGCAGTCCAATTTGGCGATCGCCTCTTTGGATTGCCCAATTTTCTACGTAGCGCATCAAGGCTGTACCGACACCCCGTCGTCTATGTTCTGGGACGACGTACAGTAAAAAAATATGGGGATGGCGGATACCAGTAACTTGATCTACGGCGTTTCCTGCCCACAGACAAGCCACGGGAGATAGTGAGGATGATGTGAGTTCTGTTTCCTGGTTCTCCTGTGTTTCTAATTCCTCATTCACAAAATCCACCCACCAGAGGGGAGTATCTTTAGAGAAATATTGCTCAACGGTTTTAGCTAGATGAGCAAAATCTTGTTGTGGATATAGGTCTTGGTAGGTGCGCTGCATAAATTGGACTAGCAGCGATCGCTCTAATGTCGAACCGCGACGAATATAATAGCCCGGTAATAACAATTCAAAGTTCAAAATTTTAGTCAATAGTCAATAGTCAATAGTCAATGGTCATTAGTCATTAGTCATTAGTCATTAGTCATTAGTCATTAGTCATTACTTATTACTCATTAGTCATTAGTCATTACTTATTACTCATTACTCATTACTTCTACCTTGTCTACCTTGTCTCCTCTTCCCAATCCCCAGTCCCCAATCCCCAATCCTCAATGCCCATTCACCATTCCCACTTCTTCAATTGGTGCTGGGGCTGCCATATCTGAGGGTAAGAATATTCTCGCGCTGACTGCTACTAGAGCCAGGATGAAGACTAATACTACTAGTAGGGGGGCGATGTATTGACGAAATATAGCCATATTTTTAGTTGAGTTGAGTTGCGATCGCTTTTTTATAGTCTGGGGTGAAAACCAGACTAAAGATTTGTGAACTTTACTTGACTTAATTTTAGCGACTTTTGTCCATTACAGAATACTGTAGGGGGTTTTCCAGACAATTCCAATGCAAAAATTTCACTTCCTCAGAGAAAAAACCCCTACACCCTCACACCCTTACACCCTTACACCCTTACACCCCCACACCCCTACACTTCCACACCCCTAAATCATCAACGTGTATCACGATCCAGATCATCTAGAACTCTTTCGCAATACCAATTTTCTGGCATTCCAGGATAATTTTGTCGGGCTTGTTCTATTAATCTATCGGCGGCGGCTACATCACCAGATAATCTGGAAATGAGCTTGTTTTTGAGGTAGTCTTGGTTTTCGGTTAATTCTTCATGGAAGGACTGACTGATTGGCTGAGAAAAGGGTTCTCGCACAACTACTGTAGACTGTTGTCGTTTCAGTTGCCAGAACAGTACGTAGTAAAGTGTGCCGAAAATTAAAATCAGGCTGAATGTTCCGAAAAAGGTGAGGAGGTTAAAGCTTAAATAACCTAACACTAACTGTGCAAGAACATACCCCAGTAATAAGCCTGTGAGTAAAAGAATAAATGTGCCGATAATTACTATTTGGTTTCCCATAAATCCTCGTCTTCTGGCTCAAGTCCTGGTCTATTTACTGCTGCTGGCTTTTGATTCCAGGGCGCAACTAAAGGTAAAAGCAACAGTCCTGGTAATGCAGCCACTAGGGTGAGTAAGAAAAAGTTAGACCAACCCGTCGCTTTAGCCCAATTGCCTGCGGGTGCAGACAAAACATCTCTACCAATAGCCATTAAGCTAGAGAATAAAGCGAATTGAGTAGTAGTAAAGCGATGGTTACAAAGGTTCATTAAGAAAGCTACTGTCGCTACGGTCACTAATCCGGCACTAAAGTTTTCAATATTCACTGCTAATACTAAAAGTGAATAATCTTTACCAGTTACAGCTAGTGCATAATAACCCAAGTTACTCAGCAACTGAAGAATTCCAAAAATCCACAAACTGCGATTGACGCGGATTTTGGTCATGATCACACCACCAGCCAATACGCCGATAGTCGTGGCGATAAAACCTATCCCAGCTTGAATTGCACCAATCTCTGCTTTAGTAAAGTTAATTTCTCGTAAAAATAGGTTCGCGCTGATACCAACTAAAGAGTCTCCTAGCTTATACAGCACGATAAACACCAGAATGATGATGCCTTGATTGAGTCCAAATCTATGAAAAAATTCTTTAAATGGGAGAAAAATTGCTGCTTGTAAATTTTGGGGAGGACTATCTTCTGTGACTTCTCCTAACAGTTCGGTGGGTAGTAACAATGATGTCACAATCCAAGCCACGATTAAACCTGCTAATACTGAGTAAAATATAGGTAAAGTGATGTAGCCAACAAATACACCTCCTATTAATCCAGCCACTAAAAATGTAATCAATACAATAAAGATGACATCTTTGAGTAATAAGGGCGCGTATTTTTCCTGATCTTTGCGAATTTCTGGTTCTTGCGGAGACCACAAGGTAGTTAAGATGCTACCTGCCATTAAAACAGCCATCAATAAGTAAACAATGTTCCAAGGAATATATTCTGCTAACACCAACGCCAAGGAACTGGTAATAAACAAAGCTAGCCGATAGCCTAATACCCAAACTGATGCACCTGGTTCTGCTTCTAGGGGGTTTAATATGTCGGTACGGTAAGCATCTCCTGCAATATCTTGAGTTGCACTCAAAAACGTGATAATCAGACAGTTGATGGCTAGTATTTGCAGGACTTGGTCACTTTGGGCAGGTTGTTGTAATGCTAAGACAGCGATCGCTAATGCTAACCCAATTTGAGTAAATAATAGCCAACCGCGCCTTGCACCCAAAATTGGTGGCACAAATCTATCTAATAAAGGAGACCACAAAAATTTCAGGGAATAAGGCAAAGCCAACAACCCAAATAAAGTGATTTTCCCAATATCTACCTTGGCATCTTGCATCCATAGTTGTAATGTTCTACTGGTTAAGAACAAAGGCAAGCCAGAAGCAAAACCTAGCAGCAGTAAAGCACCCATCTTGCGACTCTGCACCGCCTGTCGCAATACTTGAAGTTCTCTCATTTTTTTGAACGATTCCTTATGGCTGGAGCGAATGTGTAGTTATTTTTTCACAAGATGTTGTGTCAATTCATGAACAGATCACAAATCGCAGTAGATGTTTAGGACTGAAACATACATCAATCAAGCTTCTGTGACATCAGCGATTTCTTAATTTTTCTTAAACGGCATCACAAATCAAGCTCATAATATCAACTTTTCCAACCGTAATATTTTGCGAATAAAGAAAATGGTAATAGCGATCGCACCAGATTCATCATCTTTATCTTTCGAGATTGTGGGAAAAGCTTCGCAGAAATCAAATATGAATCCTATATTTAGTGTTACTAATCACATCCCTACCCAGATGCGCTTACAACTGACTTTTCACGCTATGTGGAAAAGTTAACGTGAAACCTAACCCCCAACCCCTTCCCTACGAGGGAAGGGGAGCAAGAATCAAAGCCTCTCTCCTTGCAGGGGAGAGGTTTGGAGAGGGGTTTTCCACATAGCGTGAAAAGTCAGACCCTCACTCCCCTTATCTACCTTGTCTACCTTGTCTCCCTTGTCTCCCCTGCTTCCCAGTCCCCAATCCCCAGTCCCCAATCCCCAGTCCCCAATCCCTAACCCCCACTCAACACAACTTCATCAGCAAAACTGCGGGAACGCGCAAACTGAAATGGCCCAGCGACTGAACCCCAAAGATGTTCGTCTGTCTCTAAGTCCCGTCCTCTGTCAAGACTCCAGAATATTTCTTCGTTAATTTCAAATTCATTATCTAGGTAGGTTTTTTGTCCGTTACGAACGACAATACAGCCCTTACCTGGTTCGACTCTACCTTTGAAGGTATTACCAGTCCACTCGACAATCATGTCGCAACCTGACATTTTTTCTAAATCTTCCGTTTTAAGAGTTTTGAGGCGTTGTACGTCGCGGGAAGCACCGTAGAAAATTGCCTCTTGTTTGACGGTATAGTTTTCTATGTGGATGCGATCGCCTACAACAACTAACTTCAGCACCCGCAAACGATAGGGGTCATTCAGCATAAAGTCATAAGCTTGTTCCAGAAATAAAGCCACTCCTGATAAGACATCCCAAGGTAAAGGACGCATACAAACTCGAATATGAGCATAAAATGGCGGATTTTCAAAAGCCTGGGCTTGATTGCTGAAATCAGCCGCCATCCAACGGGCTAAGGTAGCAATATCCTGAGAATGTGTCATTACAAATTATCAATGGTCGATTAAAAATACCTGCAATTATTCTAAGGGTTGTTGGACATTGAGAATCTTGTATTCAGAGGCAACAAGGCATGGGCAATAGAAAAATTCACCCTAGCAATTACCAGGGAATGGGGATAATTATCGATTCTTTCTACGTCAAACTAGTTTGCAGTTAAAGTTGTTAGGTATAGATGCCCAATGCCTAATTCCTCATGCCCATATAGTAGAATGCCCATGTTAAAGCACTTCAGTGTAATGATTGCAGCCGCTATCCTTTGGCAATTTAGTAGTAGTTTGACGCTGGCGCAGAGTTATAATCCTGAGCAGGCGGATAAATTTCCACCAAGTCCACTGGAAGTTACTACACCAGATCCTCTTTTACCACCTTTGCGGGATAAACAGCCTTTAAGTTTTCCAGAAAAGTTGAGACTTCAGGCGGCGTTGGATGGCTTAAATCAAGAGGCGGCGGCACAGTTGCAAGCGGGAGATAAGGAAGCGGCGTTTGCAATTTGGAATCGGGAGTTGCGTTTGCGTCGCTATTTGGGTGCTGTGGATGAAGTGCAAGCACTGGCTAGGGTGGGTGAAATTGCTTGGAATCAAAACGATCGCCAGCAGGTATTCTACATTACCCAAAGGTTACAAGCAATTCAAAAGCAGGCGCAACCCAAAAATTCTAAAACCCAAACTAATGTGGATTTACAGCTATGGCGTGCGTTAGGTCAAGCTTATCAGAATGTGCGATCGCTCAAACCTGCCATTGAAGTTTATAACCAAATTTTAGTAGCTGTGCGGCAACAGCAAGATAAAACTGCGGAGGTTGACACCCTTAAAACCTTGGGAAATTTACATCTAGTTTGGTTTAATTATCCCCAAGCCGCAGCTAACTATGAGGAATTATTAACTTTAGCCACCTCCAGGGGTGAGAGCCAAGACGAGTTAACTTATTTACAACAGCTAGCTTATATTTATAAGCAGAGTAAGCAAGCACAAAAATCTATTGATGTCTTAACTAGAATTAAAGACATTTACTCCCAAGATATTAATAGTCAAGCACAATTGCCGACTTTGCAACTGGCGATCGCTACTAATTATGAAACTCTCGCCAAAGAAAACGCGGCTTTACTTCCAGAGGCTTTTAAAAACTATCAAGCAGCTTATACTACAGCTTGGCAATTACAACAGTATGCTCGTGCAGCAGAAGCGTTACAAAAACTAATCCCTTTATATCGTTCCCAGGGGCAACTTGATGCAGCTTTAGAAACTAGCAAAATTTTGTTAGAAACTGAAGCAAGAGGTGCAAATTATTATGGCATGATGCAAGCTTACGACCAAATCGGCAAGTTATCTCTAGAAAATAAAGATTATCCGCAAGCATTAGCAGCTTTCAAAGATGGTTTAGAATTAGCCCTACAAATTAAGCATCAAGAAGCATACTTTACTCAGCAAGTAGAAAAAGTATCATCTATGCAAGTAAATGAGCAGAAGTAATCTCGCTAGTTGGCATTCAAGAATTCAATAAAATGAAACCACAGATATAAACAGATAATTCATCGGAGTTTATCTGTGGTTTCAAGCAACAAACCAGGATTTTAATCATAATTGTAATTACATAGAACATATTTGACTGTAAGCCATGAGACAAAATTGTTTAGTCGCGGTCTTACTTGAAAGAATGTCATATTCAGGAATTACGCACAAAGGTTATTTGTTAAGAATGGGTTTAAGGGTGTAGGGGTGTAGGGGTGTAAGGGTTTTGAACACCTACACCCTTATACTTGCCCAAACCTTGATTTTTCGTATCACTGCATAGGTTCTCGATAATGGAGTTAATTTTGATTGAGATTTTTACTATAAAATAAAGAAATTCTAAAGATATCTTACTAGAATCTAGAACATTTGTTAATTTGGAAGTTAATCCTTGATATCAAGTCGCTACAAAGTAAACAGGTGCAATAGCCAATTTAACATCATTCGTAATTAATAATTTTTACGCTCCAAAAGATAAAGACAAAGAGAGCAGAAATCTTGTTGTGGTCTTCTATCAGTAATTACGAATTAGCGAAGTTTTCTCATCAAGTTTAACAAGTAAACCTACTAATCACGGTTGGACATGAAATCAATAGCAGGTAAAACGGTTCTCTTAACAGGAGCGTCAGGTGGTATTGGTGTATTTATGGCGCGTGCTTTAGCGAAAGAGCAAGCAACCGTAGTTTTAGTTTCTCGGTCTGAAGATAAACTGCATGAAGTATGTGCTGACGTTAACGCTTTAGGTGGAAAAGGTATCAGTATACCCTTTGATATTAGTAATGTTGACGAATTACCTAATTTAGTTGAAAAAGTTCATCAACTGACTGGAAAAATTGATATTGTCATTAATAATGCAGCGATTGAAAAATATCGGCGTTTTCAAGATTATACCTTAGCGGAAATTCAGGGTATTTTGGGAACAAATTTGATATCGGCGATGGAATTAACCCGCTTGATTATGCCAGAAATGATAGCACGCAATAGTGGGCATATTGTGAATATTGCTTCTGGTTCTGGTAAAAAAGGCGCGCCATATAACAGTGTATATTCTGCTAGTAAAGCAGGATTAATTATGTGGACTGATGCTGTTAGACAAGAATTAGCTGATAGTCAAGTCAATATATCAGTAGTCTGTCCTGGTTATACTGCGGCTGGGATGTTTGTTGCGTTTGGTTTATCTGCGCCGAAATTAGCAAAAGTTTCACAACCAGAAGATGTAGCGATCGCAGTTATCAAAGCGATTAAACAAAACCAGCCAGAAGTGATGATAGACGGCCCTTTAACTAGACTTTTATTCTCTAATATCCAGCTATTTCCAGAGTTTGGCGATAAAATTTTTAGCTGGATTGGCGTGAGAGCATTAAACAAAACTCGTGCGGAAAAATAATGTTGTAGAGATGCGATAAACCGCGTCTCTATAAATTAGTAATACCTTAATAATTAAATAAAGAATCCGAAAATGACTAATCATCATTATGATGTCATCATCATTGGGACTGGTGCTGGTGGCGGTACTTTAGCGTACAAATTAGCAGCTAGTGGTAAGAAAATATTAGTCTTAGAGCGTGGTAACTTTTTACCTAGAAATAAAAGCAATTGGGATTCTCAGGCGGTAATGCGAAAAGAAATTTATCGCAATGCTGAGGTTTGGTATGACAAACACGACAAACCCATACATCCCAACGCACATTATTATGTGGGTGGAAATACAAAATTCTATGGCGGTGCGCTATTTAGATTACGTGAACAGGACTTTGAAAAGGTCATTCATCAGGATGGAATTTCTCCAGAATGGCCTTTAAAATATCAAGATTTTGCTCCCTATTACGACCAAGCTGAAAAACTCTACGAAGTTCATGGTAAACGTGGGTTAGACCCGAATGAACCACCCACAGATACAGAATATCCTTTTCCCCCCATTAGCCATGAACCATATATTCAGGGAATTTGTCATGCTTTAAAATATCAAAACTTACATCCTTTTTATTTACCACTGGCGATTAAACTTAATGAAGTCCATCGCCATTTAAGTGCTTGTATTCGCTGTGATACTTGTGACGGTTTTCCCTGTTTACTTAACGCCAAAGCTGATGCTGATGTGAATGGAATTCGTCCAGCAATGGCTTATAGCAATATCACATTATTAACTGACACAAAAGTTGTGAAATTATACACCAGTCCTTCTGGTCGAGAAGTGACAGGAGTCGAAGCAGAAATTTTCGGGAAGCGACAAATATTTACTGGTGATTTAGTAGTTGTAGCTTGTGGCGCAGTTAACTCCGCCGCATTATTACTAAAATCAGCTAATGACCAACATCCTCAAGGATTAGCTAATAGTTCTAATCTGGTGGGACGCAATTACATGGCGCATAAATTTGCGGTGGTCATGACTTTAAGTACACAGTTAAATGATACAGATTTCCCCAAAACATTAGCAGTTACAGATTTTTATTGGGGAGATGCAGATTTTACCTATCCGATGGGTAGTGTCCAAATGTTAGGTAATATCAATAAAGATAAAATTGCCGCTTATGGGCCGCCAATGATGCCTGATATGGTAGCTCAAAGTATTTCTAATCATGCTGTAGCTTGGTTGTTAATTACTGAAGATTTACCAGATACACAAAATCGAGTGCGAGTTGATGGCGAGAAAATATACATCGAATATACCAATAATAATGAGTTAGCATTTAATCATTTAATTAACCGTTGGACTCAGGTTTTAAAATCGATTACACCACAACATCAAAATCAAAAATATGCCATACATATTCCCCAAAAGATGACTGTGAAGGAAGTTGCACATCAGGTGGGGACTTGTCGGTTTGGAGAAAACCCAAAAACTTCGGTTTTGGATATTAACTGTCGCACCCATGATATTGATAATCTTTATGTTGTGGATGGAAGTTTTTTCCCTTCGAGTACCGCTTTAAATCCATCGTTAACAATTATTGCTAATGCTTTAAGAGTAGGTGAGCATTTGTTAAATAGAATGGGATAAAGTCTTCATTACGGCGTAATTATTTATACCGTTTATCAATAAATATGGACTTTATTCTGTACTGTAGAGACGTTGTATACAACGTCTCTACATCATTCGTTTGGTGTAATACCAAATGGGGATAGGTAGTATGGTTTCGAGATTCTAGAAGAGTCTATGAATCTAGGTTTTTAATCCAAAATCCAAAATAGGTATTACAGGCAGACTCAGCCATATTACTTCTTTTGAATGATGTAATTTTCTCCTCAAGATAGAACCTATAAGCAGAATCCAGCCGTTATTCTAAAACATATTGCAAGCAGAGTCATAAATCAAACTATATACACATTTTGTGAACATTTTTGTGTTGAAACTGCTTTATTTATGCGACATCAAAATCAAATTGAGGAGTGAAATCTACTGCTATGACTAATCCAAATGAACGCGAAACTGATCATCAAGAAATCAGACAAGAATCTTACACAGATGCTAACGGAAATACACATACACACGTAACAAGAAGTACATCAACTAATAATAATTCTTACCAAAGTGGCTATGCACATGGACGTAACACAGAACGGAGATATCAGCAGGCTGACTTAGCTGGCCGTGATAACGAAAATACGGCTAGTGGTCTATTGTTGGGTGTTTTACTGACTTCCTTGATAGGTTTAACTGTTGGTGCATTCTGGTATTTTAATCAACAGAATGCGGCGGTTGATAGCACTGCGCCTGTGGAAACTCCTGTACCGACTGCTAGCGCGACTCCTCAACCACAACAAACCACAATTATTGAAAGAACCAGAGAAGTCCCCGTTGAAAGAACTAGAGAAGTACCTGTTTTCATCCCTCAACCATCTTCTGCACCTGCTACGCCACAAATTAATGTGACCATTCCACCCCAAGAGTCTAGAACGCAAACATCACCTAATATTGCACCAAGTAATCCTCCTAGCGTCAACAACGGGAGTAATACTTCTACCCAAACTCCGGCTACTAATTCCACAGCCAGTCCCACGCCACAAGTTGAATCAAATGATAGTGCTGTTGGTGATAATAATTAATCAAAATACTCACACTGGCCAGTAGGTTGGGTTGACGCAAGGAAACCCAACACCGATATCCTACATTTAATACACTATTAGTCCACCATACAAATGATGACAGGTCATAGCTCCCCGACTGTTTGAAAGTCGGGGAGCTATTGAGTAATAAGTATGAAGTTTTGTAAACAATTGCCAATTCTATATTCTCTGATCTCGATATCCCCCTAGATAATTCAAGGGAGGATAGGTGCTGTGATGATATTCAAACCTAAACTAATTGGGTCTGGATAATCTTTATGGGTAATCAATATATGAAAATTGGCTGGTTAGAAGCGGCTTTCAGTAATCCCATTGAAAAGAGCAGGTTATTACAGCAACCTAAAAAGCTCCAGGAAATCATGAATGATGTTCCGGCGCGTCAATGGTTGTGGGAGCAAGCCTGTCAAAGTAATGACTTAACTTTGGCAAATCAAGCAAAGGATTTCATTATCATGATGATGAAGTCTTCCCGATTAATTTGGTGTGGAGGTGGAAAGATATCGCCAGATATTTATGAGGAAGCTTTATCACGTACTTGGGAATGGTTTAGCAAAGAGATGTCTTTAGCATATAACCCAGAAAGAGCTAGCTTTGTCACTTGGTTTAACCAAAAGTTGAAATTTAGAATTTTAGATGTCATTCGTGAGCAAGAAAAGGAAGACAAAAGAAAATATCATCTTCCTATTGATGAAGAAAATCATGAGTGGATTTATCCTCCTGCACCTGAACCTGAGCTTTGGCATGAAACTATTCAAGAATGGTTGGATTTAATCCAAAATAATCCACATTCCCTGAGAAATTGCCGAATGCAGAATCATCCTGATGTGAATTGTCAGTTTTTGTTGATTCACATTTTGCAGACATTGCGCGACTCAGGAGATTTTTCTTGGGATGCTTTGGCGCAAAAATATCAAATTGAATCTTCTGCACTGAAGCGATTTTGCAAGACTCGCTGTTTCCCTATCTTCAAACAGTTGTTATCTAATTGAGATCGGGGAGTTTGCGGGTGTAACGGTTGAAGATCCCTACACCCCTAATTAAATGTTTTATCTTATACATCATGACTGAACCAATCACAATTACGATCGCCATTACTGATTGTCAACAAGCTTATCAGTTTGCCAAACAACAGCGAACTCAGGAGCGATCGCAACAAGTTTACTGTAATACGTTAGCTGTCTTAGCCACTCAGCGTTTTTTACAAAGATTGGGTATAGAGACGGATTTAGCAGCTAGCCATTGTTGGAATCCCTTAGAACAGCAGTTAGAAAACATTGCTGATTTGTATATTCCCAGTTTAAACGGATTTTTAGAATGTCGTTCCCTCAAGAAAAGCGATCGCAAATGTCACATCCCCCCAGAGGTTTGGTCAGACCGACTGGGTTATGTGATCATTCAACTGGATGAGCCTTACCAAGAGGCGCAGATTTTAGGGTTTGTGGAATCTGTCTCCGTTTCAGAATTACCACTGAGCTATTTAAAACCCCTTGATAGTTTATTAGATTGTTTAACTTCCGAACCCCAAGTCCCCATCGTCAAATTGAGTTACTGGCTCAAAAACGTATTTGAATATGATTGGCAACCTTCTAAGAATTTACTACAAATCATGAAAGCCTCAGTGACTAGGCGTGCTGAACTTGACCCACAGCGTAGTGATATTCCTCTACGCCAACAGGTGGAAAACCTCTATCGCCACCAGTCCAGTCATCGAGGAAAAACTATCCCTAGTCATCTCAATCCCCAGCAAGCCTTAGTAAATCTCATCCAAACTACTGATGATGACGAAATACGTTGGAAATCTGCGGAATTATTGTGGGAATTAGATCCTAAACATCCTGCTTGTCCTGTGATTAGTGCCAAAGACTTAGGAATTTATCTGTTAGGTTATGCGGTAGTTCTCATAGTCGGGATTTTACCTAAACCAGATGGCAGGATATTAGTTTTGTTACGTGTGTATCCCCCAGAACAACAAACCCAAATGCCAGCAGGCTTGAAGTTAATTGGACTTGATGATGCTGGTGATCTATTTTTTGAAGTAGAATCACGCCCACAAGACGATTATATTCAGTTTAAGTTTACAGGAGACAGAGGCGATCGCTTTAGTGTACGGGTAGTTCTCGATGATGTCAGTTTTACTGAAGATTTTTTGCTCTAACTGATCATTAACTGATCATTGCGGATTTCTGCACAATCATGCTTATCTAATAAATAAATTCCTTCCCTCCAGACGCTATCTCTTGGTTATGCTGTCATCATCCTCTAGACCACAACCCCCTGAAAATGTCTCTGTCATAGTTGAGATTAGTGACGGTAGCTTTGTTGACGGTTTTTCCGTGAGGCTGAAAATTTTAGAAGATGGTCGGACTATTCAAGATGATGATGATTTACCAGATATTCCAGCTGCACCAGAAATCCCACAGTTATATGAAAACTGGAAAGATATTTCTCTGGAGAACAGTCGGAAACTACAAGCAGTCCCAGCACAAGTCACCAACGTAGCGACATTAGAAAATTGGAGAACTAGAGCCGAAGAACTAGAAAACTTATGTCGTAGCTGGTTTAAGAATCACGCTTTTAATAGTTTGCGCGATCGCATTCGTGCCAATACTAGAGTTAGCCATGATCAGTCTGTCCCCATCATTATTAAATGTGAGACAGGCAATAACGAACAAGACGATGTCCTTCGTAGAATTCCTTGGCATAGATGGGACTTATTTACCAAACTTCCCAATGCTGAGTTCGCTTTATTCACCGACTTTCGTCGGCCAGTCCCCACACTCACAGCACCAGTGAGAGTTTTAGCCATTTTTGGCAGTTCTCAAGGTGGTTTACAACTAGAAGAAGATGCCGCCGCTTTACAACTGCTCGAACAGCGTGGAGCGCAAATTGAGAGAGTATCTGAGCCAGATGAAGAGACACTTTCTCATTTATTGCTTTATCAACAATGGCAAATTTTATTTTTCGCCGGTCACTCATCCAGTGAGGGAAGTAGTGGACAGATTCAAATTAGCGAAGGGATAAACTTACCGTTACATACCTTAGAAAATAGGTTAACCAGTGCAGTCACAAATGGTTTGAAATTGGCCATTTTTAATTCCTGTGATGGCTTGGGAATTGCAGATTTTTTCGCCAAGTTGAATATACCAGCCGTCATTGTGATGCGAGAACCAGTCCCAGACGAGATTGCGTATAACTTCTTACTCTACTTTTTGCGGGAATTTTCTCAAGGTACACCCCTATGTTTAGCTGTGAGGAAAGCGCGCAATCTTCTGGAAATTTTACAAAGAAAATTCCCGGCTGCATCCTGGCTACCCACAGTCTGCTTAAATCCCAATCAATCAGAATTTGTGTGGCCAAGTGTAACTGAAGAACCACCACCAGTCCCAATTGCAGCAGATATTCCCCCAAAAAACGGTCTATCATTACTTGTACGCTGGCGTTCTCTGTCTTTGCGGCTTCAGATTATGCTGGGTTTCATTGCCGTAGTGGGAATTTTTGGCGCGACTGCTTTATGGAAAACCAACCAATGTCAGATTTTTCCCTCACTTTGTACCAAACCCGATGATATTACCCTGACTGCTGCTCATGTAGACCAATATATTAGCTATGGTCAAAAGGCAATTGCTGATAGTAGAGTCCAACTGAGTGAACCTTATTTGTCATTAAAAAATCAAGGTATTGCCGCATTTGCTCAAGGTAAATATGACGTGGCAATTACTATTTTTGATAACCTACGAAATCAAGCAAAACTCAATAAATCTGCTCCAGGTTTTAGTAAAGCAGCTTTAGAAGCACTTCAAGATCCAGAAATTCTCATTTATCGTAACAATGCGATGGTGAATCTGCGGCATAATCAAAACCCTAGTCTGCCAATTTACACCATTGCTGTGGCTGCACCATTAAATGACAACTTTGGTTTAGATATACTTTTTGGTGTGGCTCAAGCGCAAGATGTAGCTGTGAACCGCAAAGATTTCAACTTAAAAGTTGTGATTGCTAACGATAACAATAATCTCAATCAAGCACAAGAAGTTGCCAAAGTTTTAGCCAATGACAAAAATATCTTGGCTGTGGTAGGACACTACACCTCTCCTAATACCTGTGCAGCCTTAAACATTTATTCTCCAGAAAATTTGGTGGTAATTTCTCCCACCAGCACAGTAGTGAATTTCCAATCCATTCCCAATTGTAATGACCCCAACAAAGTCTTTTATCGCACCGTTTCCTCTAGTCGAGTAGAAGCTGATAGTTTAGTGCGCTATCTCGTCGAGGATCTCAAAAAAAACGCACCCAAAGTGGTTGTTTTCTACAACTCACAAGAAGGATTTAGTAAAGATTTATTTGACCAATTCGAGCAGGTGATTAGAGCTTTTAATGGAAGCATTATTAATAAATTTGATTTATCTGACCCTGCATTTGATACTAGTAAATTACCGCCAGAAGTAACTAATGCTGATGCTTTGGTACTATTACCTGATGGTGGTACTAACAATAGTATGGCACTGCAAAAAGCCATTGAAATTGTTAAACTTAATAAAGGGAGGAAGCCCATACTAGCGGCAAACCCTATGTATCGTCAAGATGTTATTAATAAAGCTCAAGATGATACTATCAATAGTTTATTCTTAGCAGTAGATTGGCACCCTCAACAATGTGGTGCAGAACAGTTTAGAAAAGAAATTAATGAATATTGGGGTGGGGATTTAAATCGCAGAACCGCCTTAGCGTATGAAGCGGTTCAAGCAGTAGTGCAAGCAATGCAACTATCAAAACCAAATGTCACTCGTAAAGAGATTCGACAGAAACTATCGGAAACAGGTATTCGCTTTGAAACAGCCGCATCTAGTGATGTGCTTACCGGCTTAAAAATCAGATTCGATCCCAGGGGCGATCGCAAAGAATTTACCACACGTGTAATTGTCACTGTCAAGCGGGTAAAAGGCCGGTTATCATATGAACTGGTGAAAGCTCCTTCTTGTCCTCCTCAGTAATTTTGCCCCCAAAATAGGTAAAACAACCTCATGAATACAAAACCAAATTCCAGCCATAATCTACAAAATAAACCCTGTTCTATCTGTGGTTCACAAAATTTTGCGTGGGGTCGTACCGTAGGCGAAGCACCATCGCAGTGGGTATATTTTCGTGCTGATAATAGTATGTGGGGAGAAGGAAAAGCAATGTTAGCACGGGAGTGCCGTGATTGTCATAATGTCCAGTTATTCACACCTTTTCAGTGAAATAAACGGAACTGAAAAATATTAACTTATACCAATTCAAAATTCAAAATTCAAAATTCAAAATTAAGAAAGTGATACTCAGCATACCTTTTAGCATTTGCATCTGTATCGAATTTTTTGTGAATTGATATTAGTATCATAAAACAAATACTTAATGCTGTAATCTATTCCCAATGCCCAAAAATAATTTATATCTAGCTCCGATAAAGACTTTTTTCTAACCAATTTTACCACCAGCTAAAACCTGTTCAACTGTTAGCTGAATTTCTGAAAAAATGGCAGAAACAAGTTGCTGACTGCCGCTAAATTCTTGTTCTTCGTATAATCCTTCTGATAATAACAAAATAGTAATTTTTGACTCAATCGGATCAACAATCCAATATTCAGGTACTTCCAAGGCTGCATATTCAGAACGTTTGTGGCGATAATCACGTTTAATTGAGTCCGGGCTGACAACTTCTACTACTAATAAAGGCGCAGATTGGCACACAGCAGACTCATCCAAAAATCCCATCACTTGTTCTGATGGAATGACATAAACATCAGGCAATCTTGACTTACGCCATCCTGTTCTTACTCCCGCCTCTCTCAAGCATAACCAAGGTAAATTCAAACGCTTGATTTCTGCATCAAATGATATTTCAATAAATTCGGCAATCAGTAGATGTCTAAAAGTTGGTGGATGAATAAGTTCTAGTTCCCCATTCACCAGTTCATAACGACTATCAGTCCCATCGTCATAAGCAAGATATTCTTCAAAAGAGTATAGATGTTTTGTAGTTGTCTGTGTCATGGTTGAATCCAATTAGGGCAAAAAAATAGGAGTGTAAGGATAAAAAATAATATGCCCTACCACACAGATATCAATGTTTTCTTATCTTAGCGCATAAATTATCACAGTTTTTAGAGTGAAGCATACTCACTGAATGAGAATTTGTAAAGTTATATTAAAAATATGGTGTTTTTCACATTAGCTAACGATATTCCCTCAGAAGGTGCAGAGCATTTTGCAGAAACTCTTCTTCTTAGTCAATCTGCTAACTCACTGAGTAGGAAGTTATTTTATGATTCACAAATTGGTAGTAAATCAATTTTACAAACAACAGAATAAAATTTTATTGGCAACAATTTTCTTGGTACCATTAATTAGTAGCAGTGTTGCGCTTCCTGGTCGTGCAATTACATTTAATGTACGCCATAATATCACAGCATTAAATACAAATCATATTGTTTATCAAGTCGCTCAAGTACCTAAAGTTCAGAGATTACCAGCTAATGGTACTGTGAAAAAATATTGGAACTCGAAGTCTCAAAAAATTCTTGCTCCTCTCAATATTTATACTAGAGGTACACAACATTATTTTATCAAGGTAGTGGATTCTAAATCAAATAAATCTGCCATGACAGTTTTTATTCATGCAAATAAGAATGCTACGATAAAACTACCCATAGGAACATACAAAATTAAGTATGCAACTGGAGAACAATGGTATGGATTCAAAGACTTATTTGGAGTAAATACTGTATATAATCAAGTAGAAAAACAGCTTATTTTTGATGTGCAGGGTGATAAAGTAAGAGGATATAGCCTTTATTTATATCCGCAAATTAATGGTAATTTGAAAACTACACCCATTAACCGTCAGCAGTTTTAATCATAATAGTTGTTGACTATAGGAATCCGATTTGATTTCTGAAAAAATTTAAGTATATGTAGGGTGTGTTAGGCGTAAGCCGTAACGCACCAAAGGCCTTGGTACTAGGTGCGTTACGCTGTCGCTAACACACCCTACCTACCTACGTATCTGTTCAAAAATCAAGTAGGAATCCTATATTAACTGTTGGTGCTTAATAGTCAAAACGTAAAAGGATTTGTATCTAAATCATCTTAGCTCAGTAACTGCGCTTTAGCTGATATTCTCATATCGTTGTTTAATGGTGTTGAGCTAGTAAATCAATACTTGCAGTTTAGACATTCCTCCTCAATTAGTTGTGTTCTCTTCATGTAGACAAACAAAATATGAGCCAATCTTCTACAAAGAATATACCTCTGCACATTGTTTTAGTTGATGGTTCTGATATCTGTCTGACTGGAACAACTGAGTTAATTAAACATCAATATCCTGATGCCAAAATTAGCACAGCGCAAACACCAAATGAGGCGATGAGTCAAATCGCTACACTACAACCTCACCTCCTAGTTATGGATATTTGTTTACCAGAAAAAAACAAACCAACAGCACAGACTCATATAGGTTTAGAACTCTTGCAGACATTAATGCAACTCTATCCTAAATTGAATATCCTCGTTCAAAGTGCTTATGTTAAAAGATTAGTGCAAATGAAACCAGCGATTGATAATCATCAAGGTGGTTTTGTCATTGCTGATAAAAATATTACTAGTCAAGAAATGTTGTTTAGAATATCTGGAGCATTGAGGGGATTTACCTGTATCAAGGAAATTACAGATATTGATATATATCCCAATATCTATGAAAAATTAAACATTAAACCAGAGATATTAAAACTACTCAGCCTAGCTTTTAATGAGGGTTTGCAAGATAAGGCGATCGCTGCACATATTCGCGTATCTGAACGTACAGTCCGCAATCACTGGGATACGCTACAAAATGCTTTGGGAATTGATTGTGCCGAGTTAAGAAATCAAGGTAAAAACATCAGAATCATGACAAAGATTCGAGCTAGAGAAGCAGGTTTAATTGATTAGTTTTTTGTTAAGGACTAAAGTCCTTACTACTAACTTAAATTTACTCATCATCGGTGAAATATTTTTTATGAATCTTCAATCTCGACAGAATATTTTGTTAACGTATGCCACTCAATTATTAATAGTTGGTTTATTGATTGGCTATCTAGGTTTTGTTTTTTGGTTAGGAGTGCGGTGGATTGTCATATTTAGTGGTGCGGTGATTGTAGCATTAGCGATCGCTTCCTGGCGATGGCAACTCAAACGCCAAAATACTATTGCTTTAGATGACACAGTAAATTTACTGCAAGCGGATGTTTTTGTGAATCACATTAACTATCGAGAAAGCAAAATTCCTGAAGCTTCTCAAGTGCTGTGGCGATCAGTTAAACAACAAGCTGTCACTATTCACCAGATTGCTGTAGAAATTTCACAAGAGGAATCAACATTGACTCCAGATTTACTAGAAACTCTACACAGCATTCTTGAATTAATTGATCGGCTAGTTCAAGCATTACAAGTTAACACTAAAGTCCAAACGCCATACTATCAAGAATTGACAAAACAACAATTACAAAGCTGTTTAACTAGACTTCAGGATACCCAAGATAAACTCCAGGAACTACATGATCAAATAGCATTGGATAACTTAGGCAATCCCATGCTGAATCATACATCTGTCATCTCTTCACGACTGCAAACATTGATTAATGAAAACACCAGAGGCATTATAGAAAATTAACGCATATGAAAAAATTCATTTTCCCCATAGGATTTGTGATTGGTTTATGTGTGAGTTTGTTGAGTGCTTGTACAACATTCACACCTATCGATTCCTTTGAAAGTGCCGATCGCTATTTGCAAGAACAGTTGTTACCAAAAATTCAAGTCGATTCACAACTTGTTTCTGATAGTAGTAGCTATAGTGTTGTGATTCCGCCTTTAGTAGATTCTACGCCCAATCCCAACAACTTCCCTCTTTACGGTGCCAAACCTGATAAAAATTCCAACACCGTCTATATCGAAATCTATAGTTCCGCAGAAAAAGCCAATGGCGAACGCACAGATGAACGTTGGTTAGTCGATGTCGCAGAAAAATTTAATCAACAACGTCAAACCCTCCCCTCTGGCGAAGTTATTCAAGTAGGGATTCGCAATATTCCTTCAGGATTAGCAGCACAAATTCTAGCCGCCAAAAAAGGCCAACCCGCAGGCTATACACCATCTACAGCAATGTGGTTAGAACTACTCAAATCCGAAGGATTATCCCTTAAAGAAATTGCTCCTGCTTTAGTTCCTAACCAAGCCGTTTTTGCGGTTCAACCACAAGCCTATAAAGAAATTGCTGAAGGTGGAGAAGTGACGTTTGATCGGATCACAGATGCTATTCTCTCCGGTAAAATTCAAGTCGGTTACTCCAATCCTTATATTAGTTCATCGGCTTTAAATTTTCTCCACTCTCTATTGTGGCGCGCCGCAGGACATAGTCAAGATGGGAAGCCCTTGACTATTGCTGAACTAGAATCACCCAACGTCAATTCCGTATTTAGTATTTTTCAGAAACAAATAGCCCTGACAACACCCACATACTTAGACTTAAAGCAAATTTGGATTCGTGAACCAGAGAAGTTTCAAGCTATTGTCATGGCTTATCAAAGCTATGTGAAATTAAAGAAACAACCAGGATTTGAAAAACTGGCTTACGTTCCTTTCGGTGTTCCTGAAAGTTCCCCATTAGTAGGATTTGATTGGAATAGTGCATCTCAAACAAAAGCACTCCAGCAATTTGCTACCTTTGCTACGTCTGCACCAATGCAACAATTAGCCAAGGAACAGGGATATGAAAACACTCAATATCTGCAAAATAGTAAATTTCCGCCCATACCATCTGGAGAAGTATTGAAAGCAGTACAAGCATTTTGGAAACAGCGCAAAGATGGCGGACGTACCGTATACATGGAACTGATTGTAGACACAAGCGGTTCAATGGAAGAGAATAACCGACTCAAAGCCGTTCAGGAAGCGTTGAGATTTGCTAGCAAACAAATAAATAAAGGTAATCAGATTGGGTTAATTACCTTTAGCCATCGCCCTGTACGAAGAATTGCACTTGCTCCTTTTAACGAGTTGGAACAAAAACGATTATTTGCAGCCATTGAGCAATTACAACCCGATGGTGGTACAGGACTCTACGACGGACTCGCCGTGGGTTTAGCAGACTTGATGGCCAAGCGTAAAGTCGATCCCAATGGTAGATTTTATGCGTTGTTACTCACCGATGGAGAAAGAACCCACGGACTGGAATTAAACCAAATTCAGGATGTCATCAAACACAGTGGCGTAAGAGTTTATCCCATCGCTTACGGGGAAGTGAATCAACAGGAATTAGAAGCGATCGCTGCTATTCGTGAAGGAAATGTATATCAAGGTACACCCGAAAGAGTTCAAGTCCTACTCAAAGACTTATTTCAGACTAGTCTTTAGATGGAAAAAGGGTGTAGGGGTATGAGGGTGTAAGGGAATAGGGGAAGGTTTTTTATCAATACGAAATATGAGGAATTAAGCATAAAATCATGAATATTAAGACGCAGCTTCTCAAAACTTTAGGTATTAGTTGGTTAGCATTTCTCATCACTGGCTTATTGATTAGTTGGCTGTTTGCAATTCCATCTGTGACGCTACTAATTGATCGCAGTTATTGTCCGACAGCAGAATGGCAACAGGTAGCACAGAGTTACACTGAGATTTATCAACAATATCAGCAACGTAGATTGCAAGTAAAATCCGTGATTTTATTTAGTAGTTTAGGGGAGGATAAATTATCAATTCCACCCAAACCAGAAGCAATCAAACAGTTACAAACCTACGGACAATCACAATTGCAAAAGCAGTTACAACTACAAAAAATCTATCCCCAAGCAAGAGTTTTGCAGTGTGCAAAATAGTCAATAGTCAATAGTCAATAGTCAATAGTCATTAGTCATTAGTCATTAGTCATTAGTCATTAGTCATTAGTCATTAGTCAATAGTCATTAGTCATTAGTCATTAGTCATTAGTCATTAGTTATTAGTTATTAGTTATTAGAAATATGATTTTTCTGCCTTGTCTTCCTTGTCTCCCTTGTCTTCCCTACCCCTACACCCCCACGCCCCCTTTCAAGTTAAGATTTTAACTAGTGAAAAAACTGGGGCTAAATCTATGTTAGATGCTTTAATTGAGCCGTTGCAGTATGGTTTTATGCAGCGATCGCTGGTGATTGCGATTTTAGTGGGTTTGTTGTGTGCGGTGGTGGGTAGTTATCTGATGGTGCAAAGATTAGCACTTTTGGGGGATGCTATTAGTCACTCGGTTCTACCTGGACTGGCGATCGCTTTTATGGTGGGGGGTAATATTTTTATTGGTGCGTTTATTGCTGGGGTTTTTAGTACGATTATCATTACCTGGATTAGAACGCGATCGCCTATTAAAGAAGATGCAGCAATGGGGATAGTTTTCTCCGCCTTTTTCGCACTCGGTGTTACCCTCATTACTTTAATTCAAAAAGATAATAAAATCGACCTCAATCACTTTTTATTCGGTAATATTCTCGGTGTTACTATTAATGAAGTCCGAGACACAGCAATTATTTCCATTATTGTTTTAGTAGTAATTGTTCTGCTATATAAAGAACTACTATTCTATACATTTGACCCGTTAGGAGCGCAAGCCGCAGGTTTACCAGTCAATCGCCTCAATTTTGGTTTAATGCTCCTAATTGCTTTAACAATTGTCGCCAGTATGAAAGCGGTGGGAGTAATTTTAGTATTGTCTCTCTTAATCACCCCTGGAGCTACTGCTTATCTTTTGGTCAAACGGTTACATCAAGTGATGATTTTGGGCGCAAGTATTGGCGTTTTCTCTAGCATTAGTGGTATGTATTTGAGCTATTTTTATAATTTGCCTTCTGGCCCGGCTATTGTATTAGTAGTTTCGAGTCTATTCTTGTTAGCATTCCTATTTAGTCCCAAACATGGTGTTTTAATTCCCACAAATAGGTAACTTAATGGCTGAGTTTTAAATCATCCCTAGCTGTTCCTTTTGATTGACTATAAAGCAATACAGTTCAGATAAGAAAAATAAATTTCAACCAAGCCAGCAAATGTTCACTCAACAAAAAACGAAAAAATGATTTTGGAGGGGGTTTGGGGGACGCAACCGTCCCCCAATCGGGGGCTTGGGGGAGAATCCCCCAAATCTTGCTCATTGTCTAATAGACAGAGCAAAAATTGAGAAATTAACTCTCACCACCTTAACTGAACCGTATTGGACTATAAACACCACGGGATGATTTAAATATTCATTCTTCATGATTTATTTCTCACATATAGTAATCATATTTGAGTTATGAATAAACAGGTTTAGTATAGAATTGCTAAATTTATAAAATTATACAATTGCTCATAATATATGCTTTCCCTTCAATACATGATTAAGTGAACTAATTGCGCGATCGCCTCAAAAAAACATATTAAATCTATTGCCAAAAAATCAAATATATGAGAACTTTGCAGAGGGTCTAATAATATTACTTGACACTATATGAAATAGACCTGATATCTAACTACTAACCGTGTCTTTATAGATTCTGTGCGGGAGGATTAAAGATGAATGGACGCACGATTTATCTGTTAGCAGCACTCGTAGGCGGTGCTATTCTACCAGTCCAAGTGGCTCTCAATACTCTGCTGCGACGCTATGTCGGTGAACCCATGCAAGTCACATTCATTTCCTACCTAGCGGGTACATTAGCATCGCTGGCTATTTGTTTAGTAGCGCAATATCCCATTCCTGCTGCTGCTGTGCTGTCACAAACTTCTTGGTGGATGTGGATTGGCGGATGTTTGGGTACTTTGTATGTTTGGTCAACCATTTTTGCTACACCTAAAATCGGCGCATCCCTTGCACTCGCCCTAACAATTGCAGGACAGATGATTGCAGCACTTTTCCTTGATCATTACGGTGCGCTTGGACTAACTAAGTTTGCAGCCAGTCCCACGCGCATTGCAGGAGTTGTATTTGTGGTTTTGGGTGTTTCCTTAGTTGCTTATGCCAAGCGATAATAGGATAAAAATGACACAACATCACAACAGTTACATCTCAAAATGCGTGAACTTTATCCCCTAATTGAGCCTTATCAAGAAGGTAAATTACAAGTTTCGGAATTACATACGATTCATTTTGAAGAATCAGGTAATCCCCAAGGTAAGCCTATAGTTTTACTGCATGGCGGCCCTGGTGGTGGGTGTCCGCCACATTATCGCCAATATTTTCATCCAGAAAAATGGCGATTAATTATGTTTGATCAACGTGGTTGTGGTAAAAGTCAACCCCATGCAGAATTAAGAGAAAATACAACTTGGGATTTAGTCAATGATATTGAGAAATTGCGGGAACATTTAAATATAGAAAAGTGGGTAGTTTTTGGTGGGAGTTGGGGTAGTACCTTATCTTTAGCCTATAGTCAAACTCATCCAGAACGTTGTTCTGGTTTAATTTTACGTGGTATATTCTTGCTGCGACAACAAGAATTAAGATGGTTTTATCAAGAAGGTGCTAGCTATATTTTTCCTGATGCGTGGGAAGAATATCTCAAACCCATTCCCGTCGATGAACGTGATGATTTACTGACTGCTTATTATCAGCGTTTAACAAGTCCAAATTTAGAGATTAGACAAGCAGCCGCAAAGGCTTGGTCAATTTGGGAAGCTAGCACCAGTAAATTATTTACAGATACCCAATTAATGCAAACTTTTGGAGAGGATAAATTTGCAGAAGCTTTTGCCCGGATTGAATGCCATTATTTTATCAATAAAGGCTTTTTAAATTCTGACAATCAACTATTATTAAATGTTGACCGCATTCGCCATATTCCTGGTGTGATTGTGCAAGGGCGTTATGATGTAGTTTGCCCAATGGTATCAGCTTGGGAATTACACAAAGCCTGGACAGAAGCAGAATTTATCGTTGTGCCTGATGCGGGTCATTCAATGAGTGAAGTGGGGATTCGGAGTGCTTTGATTCAGGCGACAGATAGGTTTTGATATATTGTAAACTATACGTCTCCTTTAAGCACTGATTAATTATTAAGTATCAAATGCAAGGTACACAACTTTCTTTTTTTAATGATGAAGAAGGCTTTAGCTCTACTACAAGGCCAAAAACTCCAAAGTTAGGGCGTTATGAACGTATCAAACGCGAACTAGAGCAAAAAGATACTGACCCTTATAAAATATTCATTGATGTTGAGACTGCAACAACACCAGCATCTCAATATACCTTTGTGGATTTGTTCTGTGGTGCAGGAGGAATTACACAAGGATTGGTACAGGCTGGATTCAAAGCATTAGCTAGTGTGGAGATGAATCCAATTGCCTCTGCTACACATCAGCAAAATTTTCCTGATTGTCATCATTTTTGTGGAGATATAGAGCAATTTAACGCAAAAAGCTGGTTGCAACAAATCAGTTCACCTGAAATAAACTTGGTTGTGGGTGGGCCTCCTTGTCAGGGATTTTCAGTAGCTGGTAAACGTGATCCCAAAGATCCACGTAATCGTCTATTTTATGAATTCGTGCGAGTGGTATCAGAAATACAGCCGTGGTACGTAGTTATGGAAAATGTACCAGGGATTCTAACCATTCAAAATGGTAATGTTAAGCAAGCAATTATTGAAGCTTTTCACTCTATTGGTTATCCTCATATTTCTGTTGCTATTCTAGAATCTGCTGATTACGGAGTCCCCCAGATTAGACCAAGAGCTATATTTATTGCTAACAGATTGGGAATGCCAAATCCATATCCCAAAGCTCAGTTATTACCAGAAGAATATAAACCTATTGAATCAGCTATTTCTGATTTACCTGAATATACTCCAATACCAGAAATTAATCATCAATGGACTAGACATTCACCAGAGTATATGGAGCGAATTGCAAAAGTACCCCCTGGCGGTTCTTTATATCAAAAATATGTTGATGCCTTTAAGCGTCAATATCCAGGTAAACCAAGTATGACTGTTAAGGAAAATCATGGCGGTACTCATATCCACCCATATTTAAATCGAGTCATTTCAGCTCGTGAAATGGCAAGATTACAAACCTTTCCTGATTCATTCATTTTTGAAGGGACTATGAAAAAAGCCATGTGGCAAATTGGTAATGCTGTACCACCCCGTTTAGCAGAGTGTATTGGTTACGCACTTATACCTTATTTAAATAAGATTGTGCTTAACAGTGATCATAAAGTTGATATTAATTATGTTGATCAAACTGAGCTAGTTTTTGATTGAGTGCATTACGCCACGCTTCAAAATCATACCAACCGCAGCCAATACAGCCTTCTTCAGCTTCAGCACCACGCTGATGTATAGAAGGCCAATTTTCATCTCCTTGATACCAAAAACGAATACCAAAAGGTTTACCTCTTTTACCTGTTTTAATACATCGCTCACAGCTTCTCGATTTTAAAAGATTGTGATTGCCAGAGGCATCTTTTTTCAACAATTGAAATTTTACCTTGATTTCATCATCACTCATAGATGTTAAATGTGGCGGCTCGCTAGCTCCCCACCGTTCCATCGGAAATCTATGATCAATTATTAATTCATGTTTCTCTCGTCGTCTTTGTTCTATTACATCTGTATACGAATAGACTTTTAAAATCCTTTCAACTAGAGAAACTGGTATAGTTGATGCTGAATTAGCTGATTTTATTTCTCCTGTCCAGCGATCGCCTAAACGAATTTGTTGACAGGTTAGACAGTATTGTTTGTTGGTTTCAATTACCAGCCCAGGGCGACTCCTTGTCCCTCGTTGTAATCCCTGAATACCCCCGCCACCGGCGTACTGATTCGAGCCGATTGGTTTTCCTTCACATTCTCTACAGTGCCATTGTTGATCTGATAATAGGTTAAAAACTTGTAATTGAGTGGAATTTTGTCTGAATTGACTCCGAATTGTGTCTACTAAACTTTGTTCTTGACTCACTTGATTCTGTTTGCTTCTTTTTCGAGATGTTCGAGAAGAACGGAAACACTTATACCTAAGCCACTAGCAAGGCTGACAAGCGCAGTGAGGGAAGGATTTCGCACTCCGCGTTCTACACCAGAGATATAGGTGCGATCTAAGTTGGCGCGTAGTCCTAGTTCCTCTTGGGATATTCCCTGTTCTATTCTGTGTTGTCTGACCAGATAGCCTAAAGCACTGAGAATCTTTTGTTTCGGTTCTTTCATGTGCTGATTTTCAGTGGATATAGACTATCAGTCTACGGACGATGTGTCACATTATTAGGTATTGTCTAGAGATTTAGAGAAAATGAGAGAATGAGCAAACTTTTATTTGTAGAACTATGAAATTTATTGGTGTTGATTTGGGTTGGAAATCTCAACCTAGTGGGTTATGTTGCTTACAATTAGCCAAGGGAAAATTAGAGTTAGTTGATTTAGAACGACGAGATGCGATCGCCGATATTTTAACCTGGATAGATCATTGGGTAAAACCAGACGAATCTGCACTCATCGCTGTAGACGCACCTACCCTAATTCCTAACGCCACAGGTAGCCGTCTCCCTGATAAACTAACTCATAAATACTTTGGCAAATATCATGCCGGTTGTTACCCCGCTAACCAAAATCTCCCCTTTGCAGAACGCACAATTAATTTTGGCTTAGAATTAGAATCTCGTGGTTATATTCATGCACCGGAAATTACACCGCAAACACCAGGGAGATATCAAATCGAAGTTTTTCCCCATCCCGCCATAGTACATTTATTCGGTTTAGAACGCATTCTTAAATACAAAAAAGGGCGTATCAGTGAACGCCGCTTAGAATTAATCAAATTACATCAATATATCGTGGAAATTCTCCCCCAGTTTGAGCCTGCTTTATCTATCGGTAGTTGGTTAACTGATGAAATTCCCTACACCGGGACAGAACTCAAAGCCACAGAAGATAAACTAGACAGCTTAATTTGTGCGTATGTAGCTGCTTATTGGTGGTATTGGGGAGAACAACGCAACATGGTACTAGGCGATCGCACCACAGGCTACATTGTTATCCCCAAGGGACTGGGGACTAGGGACTGGGGACTGGGTAAAAACTCCCCCTGCACCCCTGCACCCCTCCACCCCTGCACCCTTTCTTAATTACTCCGCCCAAGCAATCAATCTGGGTTCATAAAGGCTAGACAGGTGTGGGTGTTTGGGTAATACCCGTAAAGATAAGCCTTGTAAACCAGAGGTGGTGTAAACGATATCAGCCGTGTAAACACCTAAGCCGTTGGTATCCTGTCCTTGGTAATCCATGACGACGGGTACAGCGTTAACTATCTCACCGTTGGCATCAATTTCACCTTGATATAGTTCTACTTGCACATCTTCATTATTTAAAGTTGCCAAGTCAACTTTTGCTTTTACACCCACAGTTTGATTAACTTCTATATCTGCACTTGCGGATACATCAATATCTTTGATTCTGATGTTAAACCAATGATCACCAAGTTTTGCTTTCCAAGCTGCTAATTCCTTAGCTGGGGCGTATTTATCAGAGTTTAAGGTGTGGTAGCGATCGCTAGCTGGGAAATATGCCCGTTCAGCGTATTCTCGCACCATCCGCGCGGTATTAAAGAAAGGACAATTCAAGCGAATCGCGTCTTTCATTTTGGCTACCCAAGGACGGGGTAAACCATCATCATCCCGATTGTCATAGAATAACGGTACTACCTCTTTTTCCAATAAGTCATAGAGGGCGTTGGCTTCTACTTCATCTTGATAGTTGGGATCTTCGTAGTTTTCACCGTGGCCAATTGCCCAACCTGTACGTACATAGTCGGCTTCATCCCACCAACCATCTAACACACTCAGATTAGGTAAGCCATTCATGGCGGCTTTCATCCCACTAGTACCAGAAGCTTCACGGGGACGACGGGGAGTATTTAACCAGATATCACAACCAGCTACCATCAACCGAGAAATGTGAATGTCATAGTTGGGAACAAACACGATTTGTTTTTCTAAGTGTTGTTCGCTGATAAAGTGATTGATGTCGCGGATGAGTTCTTTACCAGGAATATCTTTCGGGTGTGCCTTCCCAGCAATGACGAATTGCACCTTACGGCCTTTGTTACCTAGTAAAATGCGCTTAATCCGTTCAATGTCACGCATCCACAGGGTAGCGCGTTTGTAGGTAGCAAAACGCCGGGCAAAACCGATGGTTAAGACGTTGGGGTCGAGAACTTCTTGGGCTTGGGCAATTTCTGAGGTAGACGCGCCGCGATCGCGCAGATGCTTGACTAAATGATCCCGTACGTAGAGAATCATATCCAAGCGGCAACGCTCGTGATTACGCCACAACTCCTCATCAGGAATTGCTTCCATTCTCTCCCACAGGGGGCTATCTGGTGCTACGGATGACCAATTGGGGCCAAGATAGCGATCGTATAACTCTTGGGTCGATTTCGCCACACAACTGCGGGCATGAACACCGTTAGTAATGGCGGTAATTGGTACTTCGTCTACAGGGACTTTTTTCCATAACCCTTGGAACATCTGACGGGAAACTACACCGTGTAGTTGGGCGACTCCATTAGAAGCTGTAGCCATCTTTAAAGCCAGCACTGCCATACTAAAGGGTGCAGATAAATCGCCTGTATTTTCTCTTCCCAACCCTAAAAATTGCTCTTTGGGTAAGTCAAAAATATCTGCATAGTAACCCAAGTAATGCAAAATTTTATCGGGAGGGAACAAATCAATCCCCGCAGGTACAGGTGTATGGGTAGTGAAAATATTACTGGACATCACCACCTGTTTAGCTTCGGCGTAACTTAATCCCTGTTCTTGAATTAATATCCGAATGCGTTCTAGGGCTGAGAAGGCGGCGTGACCTTCATTCATGTGATAAGCGGTGACTTCATAGCCCAAGGCCTTCAACATCTGCACACCACCAATCCCCAGCATGATTTCCTGGTGGATACGCATATCAATATCGCCACCATACAACTGATCTGTGATGTCGTGGTCGTAGGGGTTATTGGGTTCAATGTTGGTATCTAGCATATACAGAGGGACTGTTCCCACCTGTACCCGCCACACCCTGGCGTAGACCTTCCGCCCTGGATAATCTACCGCAATCCGCAGTTCTGAACCGTCGGGATTGCGTTCTAGGTGCAAGGGCATATTGTAGAAATCGTTAATCGGATAACGTTCTTGCTGCCAGCCATCCACATTGAGATATTGGGCAAAGTAGCCTTGCTGATACAGTAAACCCACTCCCACAAGTGGTAAGCCCAAGTCACTGGCAGATTTGAGGTGATCTCCTGCCAGTACCCCCAAGCCTCCAGAATATACCGGTAGACAATCTACCAATCCAAACTCAGCCGAAAAATAGGCGTAACATTCCTTGGGCTTCTGACTGCGCTGTTTCTGATACCAAGTGCGTTCCTGCACATAATCTTCTAATTGACGGGCGGCACGATCCATTTGCGCCAGGAAGCCTTCATCTTCCACAACTTCCAAAAGCCGCGCTTGGCTGATTGTACCTAGCATCAATACTGGGTTATGGCGGCTAGACTCCCATAAATCTGGGTCTAAGCGGCGAAATAAATCTTTAGTCTCAACATTCCAATCCCAGTGTAAGTTGTACGCCAACTTCCGCATTGGTTCTAGTCTTGGCGGTAGTGAAGGAGAAACGTTGAATGTGCGAATCGGCTGCATAGGTTAGCAAAGTTCCTAGTATAGCTATGGCTATTGTTCACTGTCTTTATCCAATGTTGTCAATTCTTTATACTATGTTTGTAAAATACCTCTGACTTTGTTAAGCAATGAAAATTACCAAGGGTGATTGGCTCTTAGTTAATCCTCGTGGCATTTCTTGCTATTGTCCCATCTGAAAACTTTGTACTGAAGTTTCGGAAAATTTAATTATTTTTTTAGATAGTTGCTACTATACAGGAATTCTCTAAACAATTATTTAGTAGGGATAAATTAGCAGTCATGATTCAGGTTGATCTGATGAAAACTTACCTTTACTTGAGATGAGGACTAATATTTTGATTGATCAACAAAATCCCGTACTATTCTCTGTTGCCTTCCTGAGCCAAGGATTTCAGGAATCGAAGCAGACTCTTATATATTTTACCCAAACTTACTGAGTTAGAAATTTACTATATTGTTCTTGATCCCAAAATAATAATTATATTTATGTAGATACATGATAAAGTCTGCTGTTTTGATCATGCTCAAATTTTGGCAAAACAACAATATTCTATAGTTTGCTGAGTCTCAGCCTCATCTACATAGATGAAATTTTATGTACCGAGAGAAGGTTGTTCGGAAGTGTTTTTCGTCATACTCAAAGCCACGGCGGCAGCAAAAGTCATTTCTGCGGCGACTTGGTAGGCCATTTTGATACTCGCTTTATTTTCCTGAGTAGAAGAAGGTGAGTATCTTTTTTGACGATGTGATTCACGCTGGACTTTACCAGAGGCGATCGCGCGTTGCAAAAGAATTAGCGCGTCTACGTCTTCTGAGTCATAATTAAATTTTAAAAGTGTGTTAATTTGATTTTGGTCTGTAATTCCTAAGTAACCAACACTTAAAGCTTGTTGAGCAATTTCTTTAATTAAAGCCATAATTATCCATCAAAATTGTGCGTTAACTGTGATTTTGAAGACATGGAATAAAGCAGCAAGCATCAAGGGATATCATCCTAATTGCCAAAGAGGATATCATGTTAGCCACTGCGATGATGACTGTCTTCAAAATTTATAATGTCAGATGTCAGTAACACATCACCCTATTGGATTACCCAATTGGGTGATTGACAAATTAGCTTTAATAATGAATGAGGCGAAGCGGAAGCTAGTAGTTCACTAACCTAATATTGCCAGACTAAGGGAAACAAGGGGAGAAAGAGATTTTTTGTTTGACTTACTACTTCTCGTTACATTGAAAATTCCTGGTTTCCAGATACCCGATTTATGTGAGAAGTCGGGTATCTTGTTTCTCAGTGAGTTTTCTGTTGTTGTCTTGCGACACTACTCAGCTAAATTAATTGCCGGATTACGACTAAAAAATCCTCTAGGAGAGAGTTTAAACCCAAGTTTATGAACAGGCATTACCGGCCAGTCTTCTGGTTTAGGTACGTGAGTAATCCCCATAGTATACCAAACAACAATATCTTCACCAGTCAAAGATTCATTATTAGCGATATATTTTGGCAAACCTTCCCCTGGTGCAGTTTGATTGGGATAATCACCCCCAGCATATAATTCTTGGGGTTGATATTTTGTCACCCAAAAATGATGGGTAGCAAAACCAGCTTTCTGGCGAATTTTTGCCCCTTCAACTGGAAACATCACAGTATTACTTCCTGGCATTAACATATATGCAGGTGCAGCCCCTAATGTATTCTTTTTCTCTGCACTAGTAATCATCCACTCACGACTATGTTTGATATCTGCATCACGGACGGCAGCTTTTTCAGTTGTTAATGGTGTATCTTCGACAATAATGGCATTGCCTACAGGATTATTCTTACCGATGGGTAAACTGTTCACGTTCATTTCCATCACAGAATTAGCCTGTCCATCAACATCCATATCTAAGCGGTAGTTGAAAAAGTGTTGATGATTAACGCCAAAGGTATTTTTCGCCAACATCCGCCCATAGGCATTATCAAACTTTTCTGCTTCCGCCGCCGTTCCCTGTGCCAAAACAATACCTGATAAATCGTTTTCTACTTCAATACTCCCGTCTTGATGGAAAATCCAGTTAATGGCGTAGTCATAGTTATCAATAGCAGCCGTCATCGTTAAGACTAACTCGCGGTTACGGCGCACATCATTACGTTGGGTATTATACTCGTAGTGCTTCCACAAAATGCCGCGATCGCGCTCATAAATTCCCACGACTCCCGGCATTGCATAGGGTTCGCCCTCTTCATTGGCAAATACTGCATCTAGTAATACCCCATTTTCTGGAACTTCCTTTCCTATCTCCATTGTGTTGGCAAGTAATCCCAGGTTATATTCCCCCACATCAAAAGCGTTTCTAAATGACCATGCGGGGTTAGGATCACCGTAAGGAACTACCATTTCCGATAAACCAGCCCGGTACAGCACAGGACGCTGATTTTCGCCGTCTTTGTAGGTGACTTGATATAACACCAGTCCACTACGAGGGTGCATGATGTAACGAAATTTCCAACCCTGCCAAGTGATTTCATTCCCCTTGATTTGAAAAGTTTTACCTTGGGGTTGGAGGATTTTTAAAAGTTTTGGCGGTGATAGCAGTTTACCTAAAGACTGTAAATCATAGTTCCAATTAGTTTGGGAAATGGGAACTATACCCTGGTCAATAAAACTGCTAACAGTGTTAGTGTTTAAATTAACAGTCGCTAGTACACCCTCAATGGGACTGCCATAATAATTCCAATTGTCACCCCTATAAAATAATAAAGTCCGACAAATCCGACTACCTGCGGCAGTTTCCGCTTCATTTAAAATTCCCGCCGCCCAGCAACTAATCTGCACTTGGTTAAAATCTGTAATTCCCCGCTTTTTCATTGCTGCTTGCCATCGGGGGTCAGATTTGACTACTTGCCTAGCAATTTCATATTCTGATGCCAGAATTGACGGTTGGACGTTGGGAATCTTTTGCCAAGAGGTGATTTTTTGAGTTTTGAGGTCAACTGTAGCTTCATAGGTTTTATTTTGCACCCTCTCATAGACTACTAAAAAAGCTTGACGTGTAAATGGTTGACCTGGTGTAAATTTTAAAACCTCGGTTTTATCTGGTTCGGCTAAGGTTATGAGAGGGAAAGCCGCCATATCAGTTAACGGCTTTTCTTTTCTAATCACTTCTACAGCCGTTTTAATTTCTGCTGCTGTTAACGCTGTGAGGGGGTGGGGAATTGCTGGCTGTTGTGCTGTAACTGTCTCTATAAACTTCAATGAGAGCGCAAAGCAGACAATAATGGTAATAATTAAAGACAAAAATAACCTGAGCCGCTTAATCATGCTTGAGCATCTGGAAACAACTTGATTGTTATTTATTTCCAGAAAAGTAAGAAAAATCAGCCCTTAATTTCTTCCTGATAATTCCCACAACTCATTGAAATCCATATTCTTGAGAGCCAATGCGGGATATCTCTATTGCGCGATACGGGCTATGCCAGTAAGTTTATCTTATATTAAATGCCGATTATCTCTTAAACTCTGATTATTTCGTTCTTTTAGACTATTGCCTAGAAAATTGCCCTCTTCTTTGCTTAAAGCCTATGTCACTTGGCAAGCACTCATTTTGTTTTTTTTCCAAACTCTATATGAAAGAAACGCTCTTTCTTACTTATTGTTTGATACTCAGTCTTCAAATCAGCTTCAACTACAAGATAGTTTGCTGCTAACTTAAAGTCGAAATCAAAAGTTTCTGTATAAGTATTTCTTAAAGTGTATTCTTCTATTTTATTAGGATTAAACCGCCTACTTTCAAAAATAGAGATGAGTTTACTATCGTCAGAAAACCACAATGAATCTTGTAATAAACTTGAATCAATATCAACAATGTTTCCTTCAAAATTTACAAATAAATCTTTACTTTTATCAAGGTTATGAGAAATACTCGTGCTAGCTTTTACATCATTTACATCAACTAGAACAGTATTCATTTTTAAGTCAGCAGATCCCGATTGCTGTTGAGCATCACTTTCCACAATCCTTACTGACTTGGCTCCCATTCGTCCAAGAAGTATAATCAATTCATCATCTTTTTCCAAAGCTAAGTTCTTGTGATAATGCTCAATACGAGTCAGTCGTAAACTATCGCGGGGATGAAGTGTATAAGTACCAATCGAAAGATTCCGAGTATTAGGGTATTGATTCCTAGCCATTTCAAGTGACAAAAACTCCACTTTTTGCACTTGGTTTTTAATATCTTGTAAAAACTCTAAAAGAACAGTTTTCATAGTAAGACTAGCAAATAATTCTCGCCGTTCGTCTTCATTTGCGATATACTTAACTCCTTCTGATACTAAGTTCATAGCACCAGGTGCAGCTACATTAGCAAAAAAATCAACTGCTTTAATTAAATTACTTTTATTTTTTGTTTCTTGTTGTTTTTGTTCTTCTAATAATTCTTTAAATTGCTTATTTACCTGTTCTATAATTTTTGGCTGTTGTCTTGCAATAAAATCTCCTAAGTCATAATGCTGGAGTATAAATGATTCTCCCTCAAGTTTAGGCTCACTGCTTGTATTAGCATGAATAATTTTGATAATTTTCATTTGTTTGTCCTTTTGTTATTTAAAATTATTTAACTGCTTCCGTAGATTACACTTACATTATATATATCAGGAGATACAGCTGAATCCCAACCACCTTTTAGTATTTGTGATAAATTATACTTAAATTAGCGGTTATGAAATACTTCACAAGGAAGTTGCACCGCATTGGCTCTTGAAAGCCTGAACAGTCAATACTTCAACCCATTCATCAAATTTTTTTCTTATCCTTTTCTTACTTGGTATTTGTCAAAAGCGATCGCCTTTACCAAATGAAAAGCGATCGCCCCTTGATGATTGCAAATTACGCAGTTACTAACCGACGCAAAGATTCCGCACGACGTTTAGCTGTTGAGTTATTGGGTTGAAATTTGAGTGCTTTTTGAAACAAAGGTATCGATTGGGTAAACACCTTTTTCTCAGAATGAATACAACCTAGTTCGTAGTATTCTTGAGTCGTCTCTCCAAAACTTTCTCATTGTAGGAGAGAGGCTTTGATACCAATTCACAATTCGCAATTCGCAATTCGCAATTAAAAAACTTAGATGCAGCAAAGCTTTCAGGGTTTACATCTGTATCAGGTTTTTCGTGAATTGGTATGAGTTTTATTCCCCTTCCCTTGTAGGGGTTAGGTCTGTATTCTATTACACTGCAAACAGCTATAGTTTTTATTGTGGGCGATCGCTATTTTTTTGCGAACTCACCACGGAAAATCCCCGACGGGAGGGGTGAATTTTAGCTGCATCGACTTGAAAGCTCACTTTATCGTGTTTTTCGCCGCTTCTCGCTTCCAATGTCCATTTTCCAGGACGTAGATACCAAAATAGAGAATTAGCTTGACTATCTAACTTCTCTCCATTCAGCCACCATTCCACCCCAGATGTAGATTGAGTTCCGGCTAATCTAAACTCTAATTTTTGTCGTCCTTCGCCACCAGGATAGAGTAAGAACAAAGCCCCATCGTGGGGAGATAAAATCCTCAAGTTGTTAGCAACTAAACTCGATGTCGGCTGTTGTGCCAACCATTCATTGTATTCTGATGGTAAATTAAAATCCTGCTGAGTTGTGTAGGCGATTTTATCTTGGGGATAAAAATACTCTTGCACCACAGAATTACAGTCTGGTGTCGGTTTTAACCCTGTGACAGCACATATCGGTAGTTTAGTCAAGCCTGCGGGAGAGGGGAAAGCGTCCGGTTCTTGGCGTTCGTGCAGGTGTAACATGATGCGATTCCATAGGGGTGCTGCACCTGTAACGCCCGATACTTGGCGCATCGGTTCGCCGTTGAAATTACCTACCCAAGTGGCGACGGTATAGTCTGTAGTAAAGCCGACTGTCCAAGTGTCGCGGAAGTTGGAGGAAGTACCAGTCTTGACGGCTGCGGGGAAGGGCAAGTTTAATACTGAGTTTACACCAAAAGAGGTAGCACGGGCATAATGATCACTGAGCATATCGGTGATGAGTTGCCATGTGGTGGGATTTGGGGACTGGGGACTGGGGACTGGGGACTGGGGAATAGTGGTGATTAGGGGGGTGATGTTTCCTTGTTGGGCGATGGTGTGGTAGGCTTGGGCGAGTTCCCAGAGGGAGACTTCACCACTACCAAGGGTTAAACCTAAACCGTAATATTCTGGGGTTTGTTGGAGGTGGGTAAAGCCGATTTGGTGTAGACGTTCTAAAAAAGTGGGTACACCGATTTTTTCTAAAACGCGCACGGCTGGAATATTCAAAGAATTGGCTAAGGCTATCCTGACTCGCACCGGGCCGAGAAATTTTTGGCTGTAATCTGTGGGACTATATAATTTTGCGCCGGGGATGGCGTAACTTGTCGGGACATCTGCCAAGATGGTGTTTGGGCGAATTGCACCTTTTTCTAAAGCCAATTCATAGACAAAGGGTTTGAGGGTAGAACCAGGTTGACGCAAAGCCTGTACACCATCGTTGCGTCCAAGTTTAGTTTCGTTAAAGTAATCAGGTGAACCAACGTAGGCTAAAACCTCTCCCGTATGGTTGTCAATAACTAAAGCTGCTGCATCATGGACATTGTTAGCTTTGAGTGTGGAAATTACTTGTTGTGCTTGCGCTTCCACAAATTGCTGTAATGGTTTATCGATAGTGGTGCGGATAAGAGTTTGATCCCCCCTAACCCCCCTTACAAAAGTGGGAACTGAAGCACCTTTTTCAACAGAACTTGGGGAAGTATTTAACTGACTGGCTAACCAAAATAAAAAATGTGGTGCGGCGATAATTCCTCTTTTGCGTGACTGAAAAACTACCTTTTCGCTAAGAGTTTTTTCAGCTAGTTCTTGAGTAATATATCCATCCTGTGCCATACGGTTCAGGACATATTTTTGTCGCTGCTGGAGTCTATTCCAATGCTGTAACGGGTCAAAATAAGTGGGATTATTAGGAATAGCAGCCAAAAGACTAGCTTGAGCAATATTTAAATCACTAGCGGGGATAGAAAAATAAGTCCTAGCGGCGGCTTCCACACCATAGATATTACCTCCCATTGGCAGACGATTAATATAAGCAGCGAGGATTTCATCTTTGTTCATTCCTGCTGTTAACCGCCAAGCCAACCAAACCTCACGCAATTTCCCTGAGAAGTTGCGGGGGGATGGTTTTAACATCCGCGCCAATTGCATAGTAATTGTGGAAGCACCAGAGACAATTTTTTTAGTTTGGATAGCTTCTTTTGTAGCACGAGCGATCGCTTTTAAATCCAATGCGCCATGATGATAGAAACTACCATCTTCCGCCGCTAAAATTGCCTGAGTGAACTGGGGTGAAACTTGCTTGAGGGGTACAACTGCGGTATGTTCTTGGTCACGGGTGAGGATTGTTCCTAATGGTAGCCCATTGCGATCGCTAAATTCCCAAGCCAACTGATTTTGAGCAATATCCCCAGCCCGAATTGGTGCAAAATAAGGCAAAAATCGCACACATAAACACACCAATATCACAACCAAAATACTTTTAGTAACCTTACTACGTCTTAGCCGTTGTATAGTCTTCCGCCACCAAATTTTTACCCTATTCATCATGCAATTAGCTGCAATTTCATATCAACTCAAATAAATACACATCCCCTTCCCAAATTAACGCCTCCTCACCCGTCAATTTACAAAAATTCATCAAAACAAAATAATTAAAAATTGTGTTTATTTCAGGAAACAACCATAAAAAATTGGTTATCCATATAATGTACCAACTCTCGACCTCTTACCCTTTGCGTCTTTGCGCCTACCCTGCGGGAACGACTGCGTCGAATGCGTGAGAAAAATCCTATTTTAAATCCCCTATAAACCCAGCATGATTATAAAAACCCTCATGCGATTCCTAATTATTCTGACACTCACAATAGGAATCACATCTTGTAACTTTATTGGCATATCATCAAAACCCCAACTTCCCACCGTCAAACCACTCACCCCACCCAACTTACCAGACTGGATTGAACAAATTAGCCCCATTGGTAACGCCCAACCCCTCAATCAAATTCGCATCCGTTTCAAAGAAGCATTAATTCCCATAGAACAACTAGACAGCCCCCAACAACAAAATTTATTACAAAAATTTGCACTTTGGCCGCCCTTGCCAGGACAATTTCGCTTTTTAACACCGCGTATGGTAGGCTTTCAACCAGAACAAGCCTTACCCCAAGCTGCAAGATTACAAGTTACCCTCAAAGCCGGTTTAGCAGACTTAAAAAATCATCGCTTAGACAAAGATTTAGCATGGACATTTAACACCAACCCCATAGAAATAACTAATTTACCAGGTGTAAATCCCGTAGAACAATCAGAAATTCAACCTGTTGATTTACAGCCAAAATTACAATTTACCGCCAACACAGAATTAAACTTAGCTTCCGTCCAAGAACATCTCCAATTAATTCCTGAAGGTAAAAACAAAGGCATCAATTTCAAACTAGCTTTATCTAAAGAAGAACAACCACAAACAGAGGAAGAACCGACAGAAAAATTCGACCCTTCCACACGCAATTGGGTTTACGATTTATTTCCCCAAAAAAATCTAGATAAAGCTACTAGTTACCGCCTAGTATTTTCTCCCGGTATCTTACCTGCGGATGGTAACTTACCCACAGAAAAAGAATTTGTTAGTAAATTAGCGACCTATTCACCTTTAGCATTTAAAGAAATTAACTATTACGGACAACCAGATGCTAATGGTACATATGGTAGATTTCTTAAAGGCACACCGCAATTAGAATTTAATAATATATTAGTTCCCGATTCGGTCAAGGAAAATATTAAAATTGACCCTGCGCCGCGTGATATTTCTAGACTGTTACAAATAGGGGAAGAAGATAGATTTGTCACCCTCAACCCCTATGGGTTAAATCCTGCTACTAATTACACAATTACTATTGGGAAAAACTTAAAAGATAAATTTGGGCAAACCTTGAGTAAGCCTGTCACCCTCAAATATAATACCGGTGATTTAGCTGGAGATATTTGGACTCCCTCAGATTTACATATCTTCCCATCGGGACAGAACTTACAACTAAATATTAATACAGTTAATTTACCAGAATCGCAATATAAAGCCGCTTATCGTGTAGTTCAACCGACAGATTTAGTTTACGCCAGAAATGCTTATCCCCAAGGTAATGAAAATGATTTATTACCTCAACCCAGTGAATGGCAAAATTTTAAAGTTTCCGCCAAGAAAAATCAGCAAATTGATATTAATGTACCACTGAGAGAAAAACTTAGTGCAGCAACAGGAATGTTAGCCTATGGTGTGCAAGCACGTACTAATAAATATCAAGAAAATGGTCAAGAACAGTGGCGAGAAGCTACAACTTATGGCTTAGTGCAGTTAACTAATTTAGGTGTGTTTAGTCAATGGTTTCCTGATGCGGCTTTAATTCGTGTTAATCATCTCAGCGATGGTTCACCTGTTAAAGCTGCACCTATTGAAATTTACCAATTAAAATTAGATGCAAAATACCGTGATTCAGTGCAACCTTGTGCAACAGGGAAAACTGATAATGATGGTAATTTAAGATTACAACTCCCTAATTTACAGTCATGTTATGTCAGCAATAAAGACTCGTCTGTAAAATCACCAGAATTATTAGTAATTGCCCGTGAAAATCAAGATTGGGCATTTGCGAAGACTGAAGAATATAGCGGTTCATATGGATATGGTATTGATGCAGGTTGGGATGATAATAAACCAGTTTCACGGGGTGTAATATTTTCAGATAGACAGTTATATCAGCCGGGAGAAAAAGCTGCTTTTACAGGCTTTGCTGATTTTTTAATCAATGGCAGTATCCAGCAAGATAAAGATGCTGTATATCAACTGATTTTACTTGATCCTGATGGTAAAAAGACAGATTTAGGGACAAAAATCACCAACGAATTCGGGACATTTTCTCTAGAATTACCGATTAGTAAAACCCAAAAACTAGGTTACTACACCATTCAAGCTAAAGGGAAAGATGGGAGAGAAATTTCTGGTGAGTTTCGCATAGCTGAATTTAAACCGCCGAATTTTAAAGTCGAACTCAATTTAGATAAAGAATTTGCCTTAGTGGGTGAGGAAGTCGAGGCGAAAGCAGCGAGTAATTATTTATTTGGCGCGCCTGTGGAGGGAGGCGAAGCTAAATATTTTGTGACGCGTCGTCAGGAGAGTTTCACACCCAAAGGATGGGAAGAATTTAGTTTTGGTAGACAATGGTTTTGGCCAGAAGAGAGTCCATCTTTACCCAGTGATGTGTTGCAAACTAACACTAAATTAGATCCTCAAGGTAAGACTGTGCAAACCGTGACAGTGGCGAAAGATTTACCTTATCCGATGACTTATAATATAGATGTACAAGTGGCAGATGTTTCTAATTTATCTGTAGCTAGTTCTAAATCTTTTACCGCTTTACCTAGTAATCGTCTCATCGGTTTAAAAAGTAATTTCATCGCCAATGCTGGTAAAAGCTTTCCTGTAGAAGTAATTGTGACTGAACCTACAGGAAAACCCATGAATAATCAACGGGTGCGTGTAGAATTACAACAGATGAAATATAGCAGTGTGACGCAAGTAGTAGAAGGTAGCGACACAGCTAAAAATCAAGTGGAATATCAGACAGTCGCACAAGCTGAAATTACCTCATCTGAAAATTATCAAACTGTCAATTTAACACCAACTGTATCCGGTTCATATCGCATTCGCGCCAATTTTAGCGATAGTAAAGATGAGGTGACAGCTACAGATAGTCAAATTTGGGTGACAGGAGATAATCAAGTTTATTGGGGTTCTGATGATGAAAATCGTCTAGAAGTGAAACTTGATAAAAAAGAATATCAACCTGGTGAAATTGCTACGGCTTTAATTCAATCTCCCTACCAAGATGCAGAGTTATATTTTGCTGTAATTAAAGATAAACCCCTGTATCAACAACTAACTAAAACTAAGGGAGGCGCGCCACAAATTCAATTTCAAGTCACGCCGGAAATGTTACCAAATGCAGCAGTGGAAGCTGTGTTAGTCAGACAAGGCGCACCTATAAATCAAGTAGAACCAGGAAGTTTAGATAAGTTAGTCAAAATTGGGTTTACACCTTTTAAAGTGGACTTGCAAGATAAATATTTAAACGTGCAAGTGACACCATTGCAAGCATCTCTAGAACCGGGTGCAGAATCAACAGTACAAATCGAACTCAAAGATAAGCAGAATAACCCCACCCAAGGACAATTAACTGTCATGGTGGTAAATGAAGCAGTGTTGCAACTATCTGGTTATCGTCCGCCAAATTTGGTAGATACAGTCTATGCAGAACAGCCAATATCTACCCGTTTCAGTGATAATCGTCCTGATGTGGTGATACAACCCCAAGATATAGCACAACCTAAAGGCTGGGGTTATAGCGGCGGTTTATCCACAGGTATCGCTAATACCCGCACACGCACCGATTTTCAACCCCTAGCTTACTATAATGCCTCTGTTCTCACTGATGCTAACGGTAAGGCGCAAGTCACCTTTAAATTACCGGATGACTTAACAACATGGCGGGTGATGGTGGTTGCGACTGATGGAAATCTCCGCTTTGGGAATGGGGATGCGACTTTTATCACTACCAAACCACTGCTAACTAATGCCATCTTGCCACAGTTTGTCCGTCCAGGCGATCGCATCTTAGCTGGTTTATCCGTCACCAATAACACCGGCATTTCAGGAAACTTAACAATTAACGGTGAACTTCAGGGTAATGTCAAGTTTGCAGAGAAAAGCCCCAACTCTACCAACTTACAAACCAAAACTGAGTCCACGACTCAAGCTTATCGCTTCCCAATGGTTGCAGAAAACGTCGGTGTGGCGCAAGTCCGCTTTACCACCCAGTTAAATAATACAGCCGCCGATGCCTTTGCTGTGCCGTTAGAAGTCAAGCCGTTAGAAGTGACAGAACAAGTCGTGGAAACCGGCGTGACTGATAAACAAGTCAACATTCCTCTCAATGTTGATAAAAATGTCTATCCTCATGCTGGTGGTTTAGATGTTCAATTAGCTAGTACCTTAATACCTGAAATTAAAGCACCAGCTCAACAAGTGCTGAAAGATAATGATTTACCCTTCGCTGAACCGGCGGCGAGTCAGTTAATAATTGCGGCTACTTTACAAACTTTATCTCAGAAATATAGTCAAACCTTCGCAGAATTCAACCCTCAACAACAGGCGAATCAAACTATTACGCAATTAGCCAAACTGCAAATCGCCGACGGTGGTTTTGCAGCCTTCCCAGGACAAGAAAAATCAGACCCTTGGGTGTCTGCTTACGCTGCTGCATCTTTAAGCCAAGCGCAAAAAGTATTTCCCAAAGCCGTAGATACAGCAATGCTATCTCGCTTAAAGAATTACTTACAAAAAGTCTTAGCAAATCCAGGACAATATGACTTTTGTAAGGAACAATTATGTAAAACTCAACTTCAACTCCATGCTTTAATTGCCTTAGACGAACTAGGAGAAAAACGTAATAGTTTCTTGAGTGATATTTATCAACAGCGTAATAACTTTGATATTGTGACTCAAATCAAACTGGCACGGTATTTATCACAATTCCCCGAATGGCAAGATGAATCACAGCAAATGTTCAACCAGTTACAAGAAAATATCTCCGAAACTGGACGCACAGCCGTGATTAGCTTACCCAATCAATGGGGATGGATGAGTTCAAATACCACAGCACAAGCACAGGCTTTAAGATTATTTATCGCCAAACAAAGTAAACCCGAAGTTATCGATAAATTATTCCAAAGTCTGTTAGCACAACGTCGAAATGGCACATGGCAAACTGACTATAATAATGCTCAAGCTTTAACAGCATTAGTAGAATATAGTCAACTCCAACCCACACCACCCAATTTTTTAGCCACAGTCAAATTAGCAGGGAAAAAACTCGGAGAAAACCGCTTTAATGGTTATCAAAATCCCAGCTTACAGCTAAATGTAGCAATGGACAAATTACCCCGTGGTCGTCATGATTTAACACTGCAAAAATCTGGTAACGGTAAGTTACATTATTTAGTAAATTACAGTTACCTATTACCAGGAAATCAGCCAGGAAGATTTAACGGTTTACGGGTGACAAAAGCGATTAGCAAAGTGGGAGAAAGGCAGCCTTTGCAAAAAACAGGGATTTACGCTTTTGATAAACCATTAAATATAGAAAGTGGACAGGTATTTGATATTGGTTTAGAAATTATTGCTGATCATCCTGTAGATCATATAGTAATTAAAGACCCATTACCCGCAGGACTAGAAGCCGTAGACCAAAGTTTTCAAACGGCAACAGCTGCATTACAAGCACAGGCTGATAGTTGGCAACTTGGCTATAGAAATATCTACCGCGATCGCATTATCGCCTACGCTGACCACCTCGAACCAGGTGTATATAGTCTGCACTACTTAGTCCGTTCGGTAACTCCTGGTACATTTCTCTGGCCTGGTGCGGAAGCGCATTTACAATATGCACCGGAAGAGTTTGGACGTTCAGCTAGTTCTACTGTGGAAATTCAGTAAATTCAGTTCGTAGTGAGGACTTTAGTTCTTGGACTTTGTGCATTAATCTTTTTTTTGCCTCACGCAAAGGCGCAAAGACGCAAAGAAAGACGCTAAAGTTATTAGAGAACTCAAGTTCTTACTACAAACTTTTAATCATTAAGATTCCAGATTTTAATGATTGCGTCTCTACTGCTAGAAGCTAGAGTTTTACCATCTGCACTCCAAGCTACACTCAAGACGACATCCTGATGTCCGTTCAAGGTTTTCAGCAATTTACCTGTGTTTGCATCCCAGAGTTTGATAGTCTTGTCTGCACTGCTGGAAGCAAGAGTTTTACCATCTGCACTCCAAGCTACACTACCAACTGCATCGCTATGTCCATTGAGTGTTTTGATTAATTTACCTGTGGTTGTATTCCAGAGTTTGATAGTTCTGTCTGTACATCCAGAAGCGAGAGTCTTACCGTCTGGACTCCACGCTAAACCATAAACCGTTCCTTGATGTTCATTTAGGGTGGTGATTAATTTTCCTGTAGTTCCATCCCAAAGTTTGATAGTGCTGTCTCCACTCCCAGAAGCCAGAGTTTTGCTGTCAGGACTCCAAGCGACACTATAAACTTCTGATGTATGTCCAGTTAGGTTTTTGATTAATTTACCCGTGTTTGCATCCCAGAGTGTGATGGTTTTGTTCCAACTCCCAGCCGCAAGTTTTTTCCTGTCTGGACTCCATGTTACACTCCAAAAACCGTCACTACCTTTGAGGGTTTTGAGTGGTTTCCCCGTGGTGACATTCCAGATGATGACTTCGTTTCCATTGACAGCAGCGAGAGTTTTACCATCACTCTTCCACACTAAACCATTTACCTGATAGGGATGATTCAGGGTTTTGATTAAGTTACCAGTCTTGATATCCCAGAGTTTGACAGTTTTATCGTAACTAGCAGAAGCCAGGGTTTTACCATCTGCACTCACCGCTACCGTCACAACTGCTTCACTGTGTCCTGTCAAGGTTATCGGTTCTGGTGGTCTTGCGTCTGCTGTTGTCATAATTTGATGATTTAATCTTTCACCTGGGAAAACAAAATTATCAAGCCGTTTTGGTTTCGCCAGTCCTTGCGCTTGATAATTTGTAGTCATAGTTAATACAGCTAACCCAACTATCGCAGCCATAGTTTTACTGTGGTTAGCAGCATGAAAGTATTTTTGTAAATTCACAATTATTATGTCTGAATAAAACCGTTCTTACGTACTTCTACAGTTCCACAGAAATATGTAAAAGCCGAAACCAAATGTGCCATTTTTTTAAGCGTCTTGAAAATTAGTGTATCAGTACAGGTTGTACCTCAAGTTCTATAGTTAAAAGTGAAGATTTTGGGATGTAACAGTGGCGCGAAAACGATTCATTATTGAGATGGGAATGGGTGTAGACCAACACGGACAAGAACCGACTGTCGCCGCAGCAAGAGCTGTTCGCAACGCGATCGCGCATAATGCTTTACCAGGAGTATGGGAAGTTGCGGGTTTAAGTAACCCTGATGAGATGATTGTGGAAGTGCAGGTTGCAGTCCCCTATCCTGAACAAGTCAGAGAAGCGGAAGTCTTAGCTGTCCTACCCTTCGGACGCAAAAGCCTGACTGTAGAATCAGGCGGTATGGTAGTGCAAGGACGCGCTATTGAGTCTCTTAACGATAAAAATGACGAAATGTTAGTGGCGATCGCAGCTGTGACCGTTTTCGTAGAAACTGATTAAAAGTGAGAAATGCTGTTATGTCCAATGAAGCTATAGAAAAAGTTGTGGCTGCTTACTTTAGTAACATCGCCGCCATGAACCCAGAAGGTTGGGTCGATAATTTTGCCGAAGATGCTGTCAGTTATGATCCTGTCGGCGAACCACCAACAAAAGTTCATGAAGGATTCCGCGAATTTATCGGACAGTTGCAAGCTGTATTTGCTCAACTAGAACCGACAATTGAACATATATTTATCGCCAGCAACGAAGCCGCAGTCAAATGGACAATGACCGGAGTTAGCAAAAGCGGTAAATCCGTAAAATTTGCAGGAATTACTATTTTTACAGTAAATCCTGAAGGTAAAATTCAAACCACCCGCGCTTACTGGAATCCATTGCAGATGATCGCACAATTACGCTCTTAATGAATTATGCAGACGCGATATACTGCGTCTGTATTTTTCACTCAAACTTGCTATTCTCTAAATCCTGTTCTTCTTCATAAAACCAAGCTTCTGCTAACAAAGAGAAGCCAAAAAGCCAAACTAATAAAATAACTGTTACCCAAAACATCACCATCATACTTATCACCTCAAATATCTACTCTCAGCAATTAAATGTGGCACTGAGCAATAATTTAAGATAGCTACGGCGAAATTATTAACTTATTGAAAGTATGACATTAACTACACAAGTATATTTTCTTATTTAATAAAAATATACTTCCAAAATTAAATTTATACTTATGTTACTGATGATTTAGTAATTTTGCATATTATCAACTGCGCTAAAATAGGAATATTGAGCAATACAGTTCAGATAAGAAAAATAAATTTCAACCAAGCCAGCAAATGTTTACTCAACAAAAAACAAAAAAATGATTTTGGAGGGGGTTTGGGGGACGCAACCGTCCCCCAATCGGGGGCTTGGGGGAGAATCCCCCAAATCTTGCTCATTGTCTAATAGACAGAGCAAAAATTGAGAAATTAACTCTCACCGCCTTAACTGAACCGTATTGGAATATTGAGGACAAAATCTCTGGTAGTAAATTCACCCACCATCAACCTTTAACTATTCCAGCGAATATGTCTCACGAACATGAAGAATTACTTCATCTTCAACAGTCAGCAATTCTCAGACCAACCCACTTTGCTGACTTAATCAGAACAGCACAATTAGTTTTTGATCCAGCTTCTGGCGTATCAGGAAGATATATAGTAGTTGATTGGCAAGATTTTGGGATTCCCGATGATGTTGCCGAGAATTTAAAACTATTGGGTCAAAAATATCGCTATGCTTCTCCTAGTATTCCTGCTGAAATTATCTGGGAACAGTTGACCCAATCAACTAGAATTTGGTTTCTCCGCAATAAAGATGAACTATGGAAGTTTGAGGAATTTTTTCCCGCCTTAGATGAAGACTAAATATTTTGTCGAGAGGTTCACATTTTTACACCTCTTAGCCATGTGTAGATGACATTATCTCTGAATTTTAATGTCATACCAACTGAATAATTAAGTATAACAGGGTAAATAATTAAAGGTTGGTAGTGAGAACTTTAGTTCTTAAATAAGGACTTTAGTCCTTACTACGAACTGAATACTTTTGTTTTTTATAGTTGCTCTACTTATGCAAATAGATAAATAGGGTTTTAGGGATGCTAAAACCTTGCACAAAATCTATATGCCTCAGAATTTAGTTAAATACTCTAAATCTTGCATTTTGCCTTGGCTATCTATAGTAAATATAATATTAAGTTATTTAATAATTTATAAACTATTCTGAATTAATGTTATCTTGTAATTCTAGATATAACTATCAGGTATTAGTTAATACGCATTTACACTGACAAATAAATATAACTTGCCAGTAACACCGATAAATTGCAGTGCATATTTCAATGAATTTAATCAATGAATCAAAGTGTAAATCTTGTTTCTATTTTCCAGAAACCCATTAATAAACAGATTGTCGTAGCAAAACAATTAATCATCCTCACGCTGGAAATACTCCTGTCATTTCCCCTAGCTTTAGTCTTAACAAAGTTGCATTTCGGTGGGATTTCTTGGATATTTGGCGGTATTTTTGCGGGAACAGCCATCTTGCAAATTTGTCGCATATTTTACCAGTATTCCCCCCGTCCTAACCGCATGGCTAGAAGAGTCGGTATGGCCTTAGTGGGACTAACAGTTGGTGCGGCTAACGCGAATACAGACTTAACCGAGATAGCAACGGGAATTCCCATATTTATATTTTTGACGCTATTTTTACTATTATGCGGTGGTTGTATTGGCTATATTTACTCCCGCTTGAGTCAGACTAATCTCCTAACAGCAATGCTAGCCACAGTCCCAGGGGGTGTGGGTGTGATGTCAGCGATCGCAGCCGACTATAATAAAAATGTCCCCTTAGTAGCATTAGTGCAAGCAATTCGCGTCACTTCAGTAGTATTGCTGATTCCCTGCATCGCCAGAACCGCAGTCGGGAACTATTGGAATGTACCAAACCTATCAATTAATAATTCCTGGTGGAATTTTGACCCATCACAAATAGAATTATTGGCAATAGCATTACCCATAACTGCACTCATAGTTTATCTTGTGACTAAATGCAAACTCCCGGCGGGAGATTTTTTTGGTGCATTACTATTGGGACTCACATTTAATACAGTATTAGATTTATTGCCATTGGTGAGTGATGTTAACTTTGACCCACCAAGACTAGTCAACATTATCGGTCAACTGCTTTTAGGAATTACCATCGGTGAATATTGGGGAGAAAAACCCACCCTGGGCAAAAAAACTCTAGGTTACGCCTTAATGTCTGTCTTTATGACCTTAATTGCCGGTGCGATCGCCACTATAATAGCAATGCAAATAACCTCATGGGACTGGTTGACTTGTTTATTAGTCACCGCACCAGGAGGAGCCGCAGAAATGATCCTAGTTTCCCTAGCCTTAGACCATAATGTAGAAATTGTCACTACCGGTCATCTTGTGCGACTCATCGCCATTAACAGTTCCTTACCCCTGTGGTTATTTTTATTTCGCCGACTGGAAGGGTGTGGAGGTGTGGGGGTGTAGGGGAGACAAGGGAGAAAAAATTAGTGCTGAGTGCTGAGTGCTGAGTAATGAGTAATGAGTAATTACTATTGACTATTGACTATTGACTGTTGACTGTTGACTGTTGACTAATGACTAATGACTAATGACTATTGACTATTGACTATTGACTATTGACTATTGACTATTGACTAATGACTAATGACTAATGACTAATGACTATTGACTATTGACTATTGACTATTGACTAATAACTAAGGAACTATTTATGGTTGCTCAAACTCAAGAATTAGATGCTCAATATTGGGTGAAAACTCGCTCTTCTCTTGACGCTAGCCAATCAACTTTTCTCACTTGGACAGGGAAAATTTATGCTTTTACACCTGGGGAAAAAAGAAAACTGTTATTTAAAATTTTAGGTTTAAGTGTGAGTAGGTGCATTCCTACAGAACCAGGTGTGTGGGATTTTACTTCTAGAGAACTCACTTACTATCTAAATCCAGAAACAGACGAAATCCTTCGTCAATGGGAAAATCCCTGGACAGGTGAAACAGTCACAGTTATTCATGTAGCGAATAATCCTGTGCAGGGTTGTTTTAAAGGTAAATTTCCCGCACAAGTAGAGGGAGAAAGCACAACTTTTGTATTTGATATTTTCCCTACATATCCCAACCCTTTAGCCGCAGATCCCGAATTATCCAAATACAGTCCCTACTCCATTTATCAAGCAGCCGAACTATTTAAACTCACAGTCCCAACCGCAGATTTATTTAACCCAGAATTAAAATCAGTTTCACAATTGAGACTTAGTTGGGATAGAATCGGTCAATGGTTGCCTTGGATGAATATGAGCGATCGCCCTGGTCATCTCATCTACAGTGCATTTGGTAGTAAAGTTAGTGGTTTAACAGAATTACCCCAACTTCTCCAAGATGAAATTAATCATCGCGTACCTTTATATAAAAAAGCTCCCAAAGCTTATACAGAAGGGGAAGATATGACATCTTGGTTATACTTCCAACAAAATTTCCCCGCCTATCTAGCAGGTGAAACATTCCCTCTACCAGTCGGTGAGGAATTATAAAAAAAGGGTCTAGGGGTGTAGGGGTGTAAGGGAAATGCAGATAAATATTTTTCTCTGCGACTCCAATTTTGAGAATTTTGGCAGTTAGGAGTTGCGATCGCCCCCCACCTTTCGCTATGATATATAGTCTTTGGGATTATAGTATAAGTTGGGATACAGCTACGCTCACGTAGATTATCCGGCTGCAACCCAAGTTAATGAGATTTTACAGGAAAAACAGAGAACAATGGCGAAACGCATACAATTAGTTTTAACTAAGGATGTCAGCAAGCTAGGAAAATCTGGCGATTTAGTGGAAGTAGCTCCAGGCTATGCTCGTAATTATTTGATTCCTCAAAATTTGGCAGCCAACGTCACCCCTGGTCTTCTCAAGCAAGTGGAACGCCGTCGGGAAATCGAAAGACAACGCCAATTAGAACTCAAGCAACAAGCACAAGAGCAAAAAGCCGCATTAGAAAAAGTTGGTAGCTTGAAAATCGCCAAGCAAGTTGGTGAAAACGAAGCAATTTTCGGTACTGTTACCACCCAAGACGTTGCTGATGCTATCCAAGCAGCAACAGGTCAAGAAATAGACCGTCGTGGTATTACCATTCCTGATATTGGCAAGTTAGGCACTTACAAAGCAGATATCAAACTACATTCTGAAGTGACAGCGCAAATCGATATTCAAGTTGTGGCTAGTTAAACTGTTGATTGTTGACTGTTGACTGTTGACTGGGGATAGGAATGGAATTGAGAAGACGCTTGTTGTTAACTTGCTAACACTGCGCTATCGTAAATCCAAAATGCCCTTGCGTACATGGAACTCAGGGTTAAAAGAATGAGAATTTTTACCCAGTAACCAGTACCCAATCCCCAGTACCCAATCCCCCAAAATTATGGCTGAAGAACTAAGTTTTGAATCGCGTGGTAGCAATAGCCTGCCACCCCAAAACATCGAAGTGGAAGAAGCGATTTTGGGGGGTATTTTACTAGATCCAGAAGCAATTAGTCGAGTTAGCGATCGCCTAGTTCCCGAAGCCTTTTATATTAAGGCTCATAAAGATATCTATCAAGCCGCTATCAGGCTACACGCCCAAGGTAAACCCACAGACTTACTCTCCGTTACCAGTTGGCTAGCTGACAACGATCTGCTGACGCGCATAGGTGGGAGAAATAAATTAGCCACCTTGGTAGATCGTACAGTCTCCGCCGTCAATATTGATGCCTTAGCAGGGTTGGTCATGGAAAAATACCTGCGCCGGCAATTAATTAAAGCTGGTAATGAAATTGTCCAGCTTGGTTACGAGACGGAAACTGAGTTACCCATTGTTTTAGACCAAGCAGAACAAAAAGTTTTCGGTGTGACTCAAGAACGTCCCCAGTCAGGACTAATTCACATTGCCGAAACCTTAATTAATAATTTTCAAGAAATCGAGGAGCGAAATCAAGGGATTGCCTTACCAGGAATTCCCTGTGGCTTCTATGATTTAGATGCTATGACAAGCGGTTTCCAGCGTTCTGACTTGATTATCGTTGCTGGCAGACCATCAATGGGTAAAACCGCATTCTGCCTGAACTTAGCTAACAATATCGCCGCTTCTATGCGCCTACCCGTGGCTGTGTTTAGCTTAGAAATGTCCAAGGAACAATTAGTCCAACGTCTATTAGCTAGCGAAGCACAAATTGAAAGCGGTTATCTGCGGAGTGGACGCTTGAGTCAAACCCAATGGGAACCCTTAAGCCGCGCCATCAGTATGCTATCGGAAATGCCCATATTTATCGACGATACACCGAATATTACTGTTACCCAAATGCGGAGTCAAGCCAGGCGACTACAAGCAGAACAAGGGGTAGAACTAGGTTTAGTCGTGATAGATTACCTGCAATTGATGGAAGGCGGTGGTGATAACCGTGTGCAGGAGTTATCAAAAATTACCCGTTCTCTCAAAGGTTTAGCACGAGAATTATCTGTACCTGTGATTGCTTTATCACAGCTAAGTCGAGGTGTAGAAGCGCGTACCAATAAGCGTCCTATGCTGTCAGATTTACGGGAGTCAGGTTCTATTGAACAAGACGCAGATTTAGTCATCATGCTATATCGAGATGACTACTATAACTCAGATAGCCCCGATCGCGGTATTGCAGAAGTCATAGTTGCCAAACACCGCAACGGCCCCACTGGGACTGTAAAACTATTATTTGACCCGCAATTCACCAAATTTAAAAATTTGGCTAGATCAGGTGGTTATTAAACCTATAGTTACAAACTAACCTACAGCATATTCTGTAAACTGCCGCATAAATGGGGACTGAAATCCTAAAACAATATCTTCTTTCGGCACTCCAGCATTCACTAAATCAGCAGCAATATCATCTTCTGTACCATTCCATTGCAACCAAATTTTATCCCCTTTAATATCAATGTGGATGATACAACTGTGTACCCAATCCGAACCTTCCCAACCTAAATAAACAATTTGATAATGATCGCGCTCTGTATCGAAAATTCTCTCCACCTCAATATTACCGTAGGCAGGCTTTTGATTACCATAATCTAAAAGCATATTTTGTATAATCTGGCGATATTTAATTATCTTTTCCATTCAGCAATCACCTCATTTTCAACATCATAAACAATAATTTTGACTCGATTTTCCTCTACCATCTCCTGGGGGAACTCAAGTTGAAAAAATGTTCTGTAAGTCGTCAAAGGTACTGCCAAATATAAAACTCGTTCTGGGTCTCGTCGTCTTAATGCAGCTCTATAATTAATAAATTGACCCAAAGCAGTATGAAATTCTGAGATAGCAGATGATTTCTCTAGAAAACTCTTGACTTCTACAGCAATTTTTTCATCCTTTCTTTCTGCTGCAATCAGCTTTTGTGCTGCCAAATCAATGGACATTTTTACACCCCCCACATTAAACAAAAGCGGGTCATGGGTTATTTGCCAACCGTCCTTATGTAAAGCTATTTTCACAACCTCATGAAAGATATCTTTAGCAGACATAGATACCTAATATAATACTGCCCATATCTTAAAGATATCTTGTGGTTGCATTTTTAACACTAACGAATATTGACTTCTTGTAGTTCATGTTCTGGCTGCACATTCTGCACCCTAATCACTGGTTGAGGATTGCGAGCTACAGAAGCGGCGTTGTAAGCTAAATTTTGACTTTGAGGATTTAGCTTTTGATTGTACTCATTCAGCTTTAGTTGAGCTTGAGCATATACAGGGGTATCTTTAGGAATCTTATGGAGAAACTTCACTGCACGGTCAAAGTTACCTGCTAACGCTTGTTTGCGCGCTTGATGTAAAAAGTAGGCGGCTCTAATTTCGCGTTTTTGATTGTATTCGACCAATTTCTTTTGTACCAAAGAACCCGCCGAACTTTCTTTGGGAATTTGACGCAGATATTCTAATGCTGACGAAAAATCCCTAATTTCAGCTTTGGCATATGCTTGAGATAACAAATTTTTTGTTTGAGCTTCGATACTTCCTTGAGCTTGTTTTGTTAACTCATGAATTTTAGTTTGCCAGTATAAAATATCAGGCACTTGATTAGCAGCTGAGAAGACATCTGACCAGTTACCTTCAGCTAAAGCTTGTTCTGCTAAAGAATATATTTGTGCTGCTACTTGCCATTGCTGTTGCCAACTTTCGATAGTGGCTTGGGCATCTGGATACACATTACTATAAGATGGAATTGATCTAGCTAGAGCGATCGCCTGTTTTAAATCTCCACCTTGATATTCTTTAGTTGCTTTGTATAAAATATCTGTCTCAGATGGAACTGGTGAAGTATTGACTAAAGAATAAGCTCCCACACCCATCAAAATAGAATTGACCGCCAATCCTACTTTAATTCCTGTCAGTAATGGTGATGCCGATTCTGAAGCTGGTTCTGCTACGTAATTTTGAATTTCCTCGGTTGTGGTAACTTTTGTGATTGCAGTTTCCCACACCATCTGTCTGAGGACACGCAACACATCCGCCGCCGACTGAAAACGTTGTTGATAATCGTAGCGAATCATCTGACTTAAGATAGCCGCTAGATAATCACCAACCGGTGTATCCGCAGAACGCCAAATAATCTCATTCGTCAGAGGATCTATTTTTAATTGCAGTGGTTCTAACCCAGTCAAAGCCTGAATTGCAATCATCCCCAAAGCATAAATATCACTATTGGGCTGAGTTTGACCAACAAATTGCTCTGCTGGAATATAACCCAAAGAAGTCGTTGGAGCTTGATAAATTGATAAATCGGCATCCATTCCCAAATTGATTGATTGGATAGAACCAAAATCAATCAGGACTAACTTCCCATTAGCAGCACGCCTAATGATATTTTCTGGTTTAATATCGCAGTGAATGACACCTTGGGAGTGAACAAACTCTAAAATTTCCAAAGCATCCTCTAAAAATGTCACAACTTCTTCCTCAGTCCACAAACAACCCCATTGTTGACTGATGGGGAGTTCCGCCGATAAGGAATGACCTGCGATATATTCTTGTACTAGATAGAAACGCTCATTTTCTTCAAAACAAGCGATAAATTCGGGAATTTGATCGTGATTTCCTAGTTGCTTGAGAGTAGAAGTTTCCGTGAGAAAACGTAATCTAATAGTGTCTAAGTAACTAGGGTGTAGATGGTTAACTTTGAGTTGTTTAACTACACATTTAGGTGTATGTGGGTACTGAATATCCACCGCTAGGTATGTTTGTCCGAATACGCCTGCACCCAGGCTTTGGATAATTTGGTAGCGTGCTTGCAGTACTTTACCGATCATGTGGTGGTTCATGAGCTGGTTACTGAGTTAGTCCTTATATAAGTTTTCCTTCCTTCCCTACTGTTTCCGGAATGACTTAAAGATAAATCAGTAAGGCATGGATTTAATTATTCGCAGCAGATTTGTTAAGTATTTTTACTTGAACCATAAGCTACGTTAATACTAAAGTTGCACAATCCTACAACTTAGTTCCTGCGTTCAGAAATCAGAAGTAGGATTTTTGTTACTCATACATCAGCCCCAGATAAAATTAAGGCGTAAGCATTTTCAGAAAGTTGACATGACACCAATTCACAAAAAATTTGATACAGATGCAAACGCTAAAAGGTATGCTGGGTCTCATTTTCTTAATTTTGAATTTTGAATTGGTATGACATATCCGCCTGCTCCTTGGAGACTCAAAGGCTATGGCATTCAAACCTTACACTGGGTTGATGTCACACAAGCTGCTGCTTTTGTACCCTCGGAATTAGAGATTGTTTCGTTTTTACCTGGAAAAACTTTAGCAGGAATTTATGTATCTGCTTATGAGGCAGACTCTTTATTACAATACAACGAGTTGATAGTCGTTCCAGCTGTTGTACGATATCAAAAACATATGGGAGCTTGGATTTCTCATATTTATGTTGATAATGAGGATTCCGTGGCTGGGGGTAGAGAAATTTGGGGATTACCTAAAGAAATGGCTGAGTTTAGCTGGCATCATCATAGTCAAGTTAGCATCAGGCAAAATCAGCGTGAGTTATGCCGCATAAATTATCAACAAAGAATGTGGAGCTTATCTACATGGTGGAAACAAGAACTTAGTGGCGAGGTTTTTGGGCGTTTGGGATCTGAGTTGCTCTGTTTTCAAGGTCAGTTGCAGTCTCAACTTGGATTATTAACCGCTAATTTAGAAATTCCTCCAGCAAGTCCCTTTGCGGCTTTAAATTTAGGTCAGCCTTGGTTAACTCTGAATTTGCCAAATTTAGAATTAGTGGCTGGTGTACCAAAATCACTGGGTAATCAAGTGAATATTAAGCAGAGTGTGTTATGAAATTAGGGTGGGCAATGCCCACCTGAATCAATAATCTCAATTAAGCGATCGCTAAATTATTCAAACTGCCTGTAAACCCAGTAATCTCAATAATCGCATCGGTATCGGCAGAAAACCCAGCAATACTATTATTTAGTGCGACAAAGGTTTGTTTAGTTGCACCACTACCGAAGCTAAAGGTAGCTGCACCATTAGCCACAAACGCATTATTAGTTAAGACCGCTTTAATATCATCGACGCTCAGGCTATTAACTGTACCTCCATGAAACACATTCCGCTTCTTCACAGTATTAATGCCATCAATGCTATCGGTGTTAATATCAAAATCTGTAATTTTATCGTAATTGCTTAACAACGAATCACTCAAAGCTACATAACGGAAGTTATCAGCACCTTTACCACCAATGAGAACATCAGCACCTGCACCACCAACTAGCAAATCACTTCCATTACCACCATCGAGGGTATCATTACCCCCTAAACCATAGAGTTTATCATTGCCATTTTTACCTGATATATTATCAAGACCATCCGTACCAGATAATATATCTTTATCGTTACCACCAACGATGAATTGAGTTCTGATAACTGCATTAGTGGTGGAATTTTTTAGATTACCCTCAGCATCATAGCTGTATTCAGTAACTAAATCAGCTAAACCATCTCCATCATTATCGGTGCTTTCAGTTGCTACCTTACCGTTGCTATTGTAAATGTAAGAGATGGTCTGTTCAATTGAACCATTATTACCTTTGTCGTAGGTTTTGCTAATTAAAGTACCATTAGCGTCATAGTTATATTGATAAACATCATCTGCGTTTCCATCTAGATTGTTATCAATACTCTCTTTAATGACTTGATTCTGAGCATAACTGTAAGTTATTTTGCTGTCAGTCGTCCCATCATTATTACTATCAATCGTTTTTGTGATTAATTGTGCAGTCAATAAATCATATTGATAGCTAACGACTTGATCAATAACGCCGTCATTATTGGTGTCATAGTTAGCGGCAAATACGTTGTAGGTAGAGGTATATATTTCTTCATAAGAAATACGTTCAGTACCGTCATCTTCAACAATCAAATAACTTGAATAACTGGTGTTACCAAAAACATCGTAAGTGTTCGTAATGATAAAATCTATCTTACCATCACCGCCATAATCAGTTGTTTGTAAAAGTGGACTACCATTGCTATCGTAGGTGTTGGTGGCGATATAATCTATCTTACCATCACGGTCATAATCCTGTTTTTCTACAACGACTCTACCATTACTATCGTAAATGTAAACCTCATTCAAACTACCATCTGCACCACGATCAGTGCTTACTGAAAGTATACGACCATCAGAGTAATAAGTGTAGCTTGTAATCTCATCCAAACTACCATCCGCACCACTATCTGTGTTTACTGAAATTAGACGACCATTAGAGTCATAAGTGTAGCCTGTGAGAGAATTTATGCTACCATCCGCACCACTATCACCGCTTACTGAAATCAGACGACCATTAGAGTCATAAGTGTAGCTTGAGAGAGAATCTATGCTACCATCCGCACCAATATCATTGCTTACTGAAATTAGACGACCATTGTCATCGTAAGTATATAAGTTTTTATAAAAAATTTTACCAGTAGCAGCATTATAACGATATTCTGAAGTCTTTTGTCCCCTGGAATTATAGGTGTAATCAGTGATAATATCTATCTTGTTATCGGCTTGATAATTTCTTTCTGAAACTAAATAGCCATTAATATCATAAGTATAACTAGTTATCCTGTCCGGAATTCCATCAAGATAATAGTCACTAATGCGAGAAATTAACCGACCGTTAGCATCATAAGTATTAATGTAAACTCCTTGCTCATCTACTTGAGTTCCCGATGCAGAAAAGAGTGTACCATCCAAATAACTTGACTGACGACCATAGCGATCATAAGTGAAGATCGAAAAAGAATAATCTGTAAGTCCATCTCCATCAATATCTCCAACACCAAAAGCGATTAGAGATTCAGATACTTTTCCATTGGGATATAAGTTACCACTTCCTATTATACTGGTCGGCCCATATCCATAATAATCATCTACTGTTACATCTATATATGTATATATAGCTTGATTTTTGTAATAAATACTTTGATCTGCAATTCCATCACCATTTGTATCAACAGTAGCACTGGATAAAAATCCATTAGTGTATTTGTAGTTAGTAGAACTTACAAATTGAGTTGTGGTTGTGGTGTAAGTGGTGACGTTTTTGCAATGTGTATTTTTGTGAGTCATAGCTATATATCCAGTTCTGGGATGATCTTGATGTTGGTGAGTCATGACAAAGCTAGGCTGTGTAATTATCAGCCTCGAAACCCTGTGATTAGTATGATTTATACGGTCGCAAAATTCTTGAATTTGCTACTGTAATCAGTAATTCCAATAATTCATGTCTTACGTAAGATGTAGTCAAAAACCTAATCTTATGTAGCGGTAATTCATAAATTATGATTACTTTTACTAAGGTTTATGTAAGTTATGAAATTGTATCGGTAGATGCAGTGAATTAATTAGGTAATCATAATATACGAGATGCGTAATTACCCTAGACAATACTTATCTAAAACATATCTTTATATAATATTTCATATAATCTTTACATTAAAAATATCAAGAAAAAATAAATTTCATATTAACATACAGTCATTTTATTTTAATAGAGACAATTCATCTATTCTTATTTCTTAAAGTTGCCAATTCGGCAGTCGAAAATCGCTGATGGTACCTGTTTGGGCATTATTGATGATACTAAATTTGCCAACACCCGATTCGCTATAAATTCTCAGCTTCTGTTTCTTCCTCAACAACTTCCGCTTTTTGGGTGAGTGGTTTGACGACTTTAGCGATCGCTTCCTGCACGAATGCTTTAATAAATTCATCCCGACGATTGATTTGGAACTGTCGCTGTACTACTTCCGTCATTCCACCATCACCCCAGTCTTGATCATGGCGGAAATATTCAATAAAACTTTTCCCGGCAATGCGGGTTAAATATGCGGCTGTCACCCCTTGAATGGCTCTGCCAATCACAAATGTGGCTACATTTAATTGCAAAGCTGTCGTGAGTAGTTGAATTGCCCCTTTGACTATACCTAAACTGGCAATTGTCTTGGCTAAAGATAGGGCTAACTCTCGCCCCCGTTCCATGTTTAATTCACAACCATAGACTCTACCAATCTCTACGACCATTTGGGCATTAACGGCGGCTGTTGCTAGTAAATCTACTACAGGTAGAGGTGTCACTGATACCACACCAGCCCCAATCCACTGAAACCTCTCGACGATTTTATCAGCTTGGCGGCGGCGTTGAGCATCGATGAGTTTGCGCGCCTCTTCCCCTAAGCGCAGAGATTGCAAGAGAATATTATCTGCAACTAAATCTTCGCCTTCAGCCCGCAAAATAGCGGCCATGCGCCGCAGTAAGGGGACAATATCTGGTTCTGGTTGGAAGATTTCCCCAGTTTCTAGTTGAGCAGATTGGGGATTAGCAGCGATCGCCACTACATCATTTGTGGCAATAAATCCCCGCACCCGTTGCCGTAACCGTGCTAGGATGACTTCCTTATCTTCGTCTGTATATAAGTCTGTCTTATTGAGAACCAAAAGCGATCGCTTACCAATTTCCGCTAAACCTCGAAGTGGTTCATACTCTGACCGTCGTAAATCATTATCCACCACAAATAATAGTAAATCTGCCTCCGTTGCCAACGCCCTGGCTAATTGTTCTCTTTCTGTTCCCGCTACCCCAGCCTCTAAAATCCCTGGTGTATCGGTGATTAAAATTTTTCTCTCCAGTCCTTTTAGCCGTAAACAGTAAGTTTCTCCGGCTGTAGTTGTCCCCATTGGTGCGTCTACTCTTCCCACCATACGCCCCATAATCGCATTCACCAAGGAAGTTTTGCCAGCACTCCCAGTGCCAAACACCACCACTTGAATCTCACCCCTAGCTAAGTTAGCTTCAATCTCCTTGGTACGGCTGAGTAAGGCTTGACGTGTGACTTCATCTTGAATTTGCGCCACCTGTTGTCTGACGGCTTGCAGAGTAGAAGAAGCTGCATCTGATTTCGCCGCCGGAATTTGTGCTGGTGTTACCCGTTGACGACGGCGACGGGAACGTTGTTCACCAGCCTGTAACACCAGTACGTAATAAACAAACGCTGCAACCAAACCACCAACTAAGACAATCAGCAGCAACAGCAGCAAATTGCCCAAAAATGGCGAATAGGATAATTGCCAATACAAACGAGACAGGGAATCAATCAGCCACAAGGCGAGTCCCAAAATGACAATTAAACCAACAATTAACGTGACTAGGCGCGACAGAGGTATGTGTGGCATTGGTCAAATACTAATTATCCCAATGCTTCTAATCTTAACGTTGCGAGGGTGTAAGGGTGTGGGGGTGTAGGGGTTTGTGAAGTACGGAAAAGTTCGTAGTAAGGACTACCCTTCGGGAACGCTTCGCGAACAGTCCTTAGATGAGGACTAAAGTCCTCTCTACGAGACGCTGCGCGAACACTACAAACTGTTTTCTTAACTGAACTGTATTGGAATATTAGCGATCGCTTTTTCCATTTCTCATCCTTAAGTCTATGGTTTTACATCTACAATTCCTGCACAATAAGGACTGGGCATTGGGCATCGGCTAAGAAATTCTACCCTGCTTCCCCTGCCCCCTGCCTCTTCCCCGGCTTACTAAGACAAAAGGAGAAATCAACACTATGGGACTTTTTGATCAAATTCTCAGTGCTGTTAACAACCCAAATCTACAAGGTAATATGGGTCAAATAGAAGGTATTATCAACACTGTACAGGATTTGAGTACAACGACTGGTACAGATCCAGGCACTATACAATCTGTAATCGGGGTTGTAGGTAACTATGTCCGCGCCGCTTTACAACAAAAGCAAGCCAGCCAAGGAAATGAATCAGCACAAGCTTTAATAAATCAGTATGCTGGTAATTCTTTTGACCCACAAGCCGTGAATGCGCTATTTTCTCCTGATACACAACAACAAGTTGCAGGTATAGCAGCCCAACATACTGGTTTAGATGCCAACACAATTCAACAACTACTACCGATTGTTGTGCCTCTAGTGTTGAATTTCCTGCAATCTGGATCTAATGTCCAAAATGCTCAAACTGCCGGTAATCCAGTCTTAAATAACTTCCTAGATGCAGACGGTGACGGCGACGTTGATATCGCTGATGCTATCCAATTAGCTAGTCGGTATGTTCGCAGATAACCACATTTTTAATTGGTGTCAGTAGGGGCGGGTTCTGTGAGATATTCACACTTTATAGGAATCCGCTTTGATTCGGTGAAATTATTTGCGTAGGGAGGGAACAGGGAACAGGGAAGAGGAAAGAAGGAATCAAAGTGTACTGAGTTCTTTTCAAAAATCAAATAGTAATCCTATAGAACCGACACTTTTGTTATACCCGCCCTTACAATAGTCAACAGTCAACAGTCAACAGTCAACAAACCTCACATTCTTCCAGACACTACAGAAATTTTCCGTTGACGAACTGTTGTAGAACTACTCCTTTCTACTAAAAACGGCGATAACAGCAGATTTTCTACATTTTTTCCTTGAAATAATTCCAGTAACATTGTCATAGCTAATTGACCCATTTCTAACATTCGTTGACTAACCGTTGTCAGTGGTGGCGTAACGTAACTGCTGAGAGCCGTATTATCAAATCCCACTAGACTTAAATCTTCTGGTACTATCACACCTAATTCTTTACAAGCTAAAAGCGCACCGACTGCCACCATATCGTTATAACAAAAAATACTAGTTACTCCTGCTTCTACTAGTTGAGAGAGCATTTCTTTACCAATATCAATGTCTTTATTTTTATAGTTTTCAGAATTGCGTTCAGGAATTGCCACCCAATGATGATTTTGTGGTAAACCCGCATCATTAAGAGCTATTTTATACCCTTCTAAACGCTGTTGTTCGGCTTTGCTACCATCACCTACACCTAGATAGCCGATACAAGTGTGTCCTAAATCTATGAGATGTTTGACGGCTAAAGAGCCACCTAAGCGATCATCTATAGAGACGGAGTGAAATATTTCACCGCGATCATCAGTATCAACGTTGATCAGAACTGTTGGCACAGTCAATTGTGTTAACTGCTTTGTGTATTGTTTACTAATGCGGGAGTCAGCTATGACAATCCCGTCTACTCTCCGATAATGAAAATTCTCAATGGCGGCTAGTTCTTGCTCAAAGTCTCCGTGGGAAGCATTTAATAAAACATTTAAACCTGCTTGTTTGGCGACTTCTTCAATTCCCTCCACTAGCTCACCAAAAAAGGGATCAGCAATAGAAGTGACAATTACCCCAACAGTATAGGTACGTTGATTTTGTAAACTTTGGGCGATCGCATTCGGTACATAGTTCATCTCCTGCGCTAGTCTTTTGATTTCCTCCCGCACCCTCGCACTAATCAAAGGACTATCTCGTAAAGCACGGGAAACCGTGGAATGGGAAACACCCGCTTTGCGAGCAATATCTTCAATGGAAACTTTCCGTTTACTCATGTTCAGCATGGCTGTAAGTAATGTAAATAAAATTAACATATTTTTTATGCACAGGTGTGCAAAAATAAAAAACATCAGTAATGCACACCTGTGCATAAACAAAATCCCAAAAATTAATCACACCAAAATTCATAGGTGTTTCTCAGTAAACAACCTACCACTTGAGTTTGAGTAATTGCCTTGATGTTTGAGAATATGAAAATTTCACAGATGGAAATTCTGTTGAGTTTTGTTAACTAACAACGCGTTATAGGATGTCAATGGATGTGAAAAAAATTGCTTTATCAACAACTTTATTCAGTATTATCAGTGCTACTCTCTTAGGCTGCACAACCGTTTCTCCCAATGCTGACCTAACCACACCAACTGAAGCGAAAAACGTTAGTGATACCAGTACACAGACTACCAAATTACGTTCCGTTGGTGTAACTTTGGGCGATTTAAGTAATCCTTTTTTCGTCGTCATGGCTAAAGGTGCAGAAAAAGCAGCGAAAAAAATTGGTGGTGATGATGTCAGAGTGACAGTAGTTTCTAGCGGCTATGACTTAAATCAGCAATTTAACCAAATTGAGAATTTTGTGGCTGCAAATATTGACATTATTATTCTCAACGCGGCTGATTCTAAAGGCATTAGACCAGCAGTTGAGCAAGCTAGAAAAGCAGGCAAAATTGTCATTGCAGTAGACACAGGCGTAGACGCAGAAGTAGATGCCACCGTCACCACGAATAACTTGCAAGCTGGGGAAATTAGCTGCCAATATATTGTTGATCGCCTCCAAGGTAAAGGCAACGTAGTTATAGTTAACGGGCCACCGGTCACTTCCGTAATTCAGCGAGTGGATGGTTGCTTAAAAGTATTAACCAAATATCCCGATATCAAAATCCTTTCCAAAGACCAAAACGCCGAAGGTAGCCGAGATGGGGGACTAAGAGTGATGAGTGATTTACTAGTCACCTTCCCCAAGATAGATGCAGTCTTCGCCATCAATGACCCTAGTGGCGTAGGTGTAGATTTAGCTGCTAATCAAGCCAAACGCCGAGACTTTTTCATTGTAGGAGTTGACGGCGCACCAGAAGCCATCGAAGCGATCGCCTCTCAAGATAGCCTCTATGCAGCAACAGCTACTCAAAACCCCAGAGGAATGACTGAAACAGCCGTTCAGATAGGTAACGAAATCTTGAACGGCAAAAAACCCCCATCACCCAACATATTGATTCCCGCCAAGTTGATCACTAAAGAGAACGTTAGTACATCGACTGGGTGGTAGGGAATGGGGCATGGGGCATGGGGCATTGGGCATAGGGCATGGGGCATTGGGCAGGGAAGAAGTAAGATTTCTTACCAACTACTCATTACTCATTACTCATTACTCAGCACTCAGCACTCATCACTTAATAATCATGACAACAAATATTAAAACCAATTTCCCTCCGGCGACTGCCACACCTGTATTAGAAATGCAAGGGATTGCGAAACGATTTCATGGTGTTCCGGCTTTGCAGGGTGTTAATCTCACCATTTATCCAGGAGAAGTTCACGCCCTCATGGGTGAAAATGGCGCAGGTAAAAGCACATTGATGAAAATCTTAGCTGGGGCTTACATTGCCGATGAAGGTGAGATTCGCATTCATGGTCAACCTGTGAAAATTACTGATCCAGGTACAGCAAGACAAGCGGGAATTAATCTGATTTATCAGGAATTAAACGTTGCACCCAATTTAACTGTCACTGAAAACATTTTTATGGGGAGTGAGTTGCAAAAGGGTCAATTTTTAGACCGCAAAAGCATGGAACTTGAAGCCCAACAAGTGTTAGACAGTTTGGGAGCTAGTTTTTCACCGCAGACTCTAGTTGGGAAGTTAGCGATCGCAGAACAACAACAAGTGGAAATTGCCAGGGCTTTAAAAGACAACAGTCGGATTTTGGTCATGGATGAGCCAACCGCAGCCCTGTCTGACCGCGAAACTGAGCGTTTGTTTGAAGTGATTCGCAAACTCCGCAATGATGGCATTGCCATTATCTACATCAGCCATCGTATGGAAGAAATCTATGCTCTAGCTGACCGCATTAGTGTACTGCGAGATGGTCAATATATCGGCAGTCTCACCCGTGAGGAGATTTCCCCCCAGCGATTAGTACAGATGATGGTCGGCCGTTCCATGCAGGACTTTTACGAACATCAACGACAGAAAAATCCTGGAAAAGTGGTGCTAGAAGTCAGAAATATTAGTGACGGACGCAAAGTGCAGCCTACTAGTTTTCAACTGCGTGCTGGCGAAATTTTGGGATTATCGGGGTTAGTTGGTGCAGGCCGTTCAGAAATATCGCGGTTGATTTTCGGTGCTGACCGCAAAATCAGTGGTGAAGTCTTCCTCAATGGCAAAAAATTAGAGATTAATTCCCCGACTGATGCCATTGCAGCTGGTATTGGCTACGTCCCAGAAGACCGCAAAGACCAAGGTTTATTTCTGGAAATGAGTTCCCGTAAGAACATTGGACTCAATCGACTCAAACAGGATGCCAAAGCAGGCATTGTCAATTGGGGTTCAGTGAATAAAATTGCCACGGAAGCCGTCGAAAACTTTCATATCCGACTGGCTAATTTGGAAATTAGAGCCGTGGATCTTTCCGGTGGTAATCAACAAAAACTGCTGTTAGCGCGTTGGCTAGCCATTAATCCTAGAGTCTTGATGTTGGATGAACCCACACGCGGCGTAGATATCGGCGCGAAAAGCGAAATTTACCGCATTATTAGCGACTTAGCAGCCCAAGGGGTAGCAATTCTCATGGTTTCTAGTGAACTACCAGAGATTGTGGGTATGAGCGATCGCGTTTTAGTCATGCGCGAAGGCAAGTTAGTCGGTGAACTGGACGACACCCCAGGCAAAGAAATTACCCAAGAAAACATTATGCACTATGCAACTGGAGCATCGGAGGTATCTGCATCATGAGTCAAACCCTGAGACCAATCAACAACAGACCCAATCAAAATTCCTCAGCTAATCGGCGCAAATCCATCAACAACTTACTGCAAGTAGCAGGGATTTTACCGATTTTAGTCATCATCTGTATCTTATTTTCCCTGCTGAGTCCCAATTTTTTCACACCAGGTAACGCCGTCAATATCTTACGTCAGGCATCAATTAATATAGTTCTGGCAACGGGGATGACCTTTGTCATTCTCACTGGTGGTATTGACCTTTCCGTAGGTTCAATCTTGGCGGTATCTGCGGTAGTTGCAGTTTTAGTATCTTTACTACCGGCGTTGGGTTGGTTAGCTGTACCTGCGGCTTTAGTCACGGGATTACTTTTGGGTTTACTCAACGGTGCGTTAATTACCTTTTTGGATGTACCACCGTTTATTGTCACCTTGGGTTCATTAACTGCCTTGCGGGGTGCGGCGTTTCTAGTTGCCAACGGTACGACAGTCATTAACCGCAACATCAATTTTGCTTGGGTAGGTAATAGCTATGTCGGCCCTCTTCCTTGGTTAGTTATCCTAGCTTTACTGACGGTAGCTGTGAGTTGGTTTGTACTGCGACAAACAGTTTTAGGTGTGCAGATTTACGCCGTTGGTGGTAACGAACGCGCCGCCAGATTAACCGGAATCAAAGTCAATCGCGTGTTGCTATTTGTCTATGGTTTGAGTGGATTACTCTCAGGTTTAGCCGGAATTATGAGTGCTAGTCGCCTGTATAGTGCCACAGGTATTTTAGGACAGGGTTATGAATTAGATGCGATCGCTGCCGTAATTCTAGGTGGTACAAGCTTCACAGGTGGGATAGGCACTATCGGCGGTACACTCCTTGGTGCATTAATCATTGCCGTCCTCAACAACGGCCTGACCCTGCTAAATATGTCCTACTTCTGGCAACTAGTCGTTAAAGGCTTAGTCATCATCGCCGCAGTCATGATTGACAGACTCCGCAGACGTTCTAGACGTTAAAGACCAAAGGTAAAGGAGGGTTTGATCAGAGGCAGGGGGCAGGGTGAGGAGGGCAGGGGGAACTAAAAGTACCTCATCCGCAAGTGCCGTGAAAGCTATTTTGCCCCTTTTCCCAGTTAGTTGAAACCGAACTACGTTCCGTTTTTTTCCCCTTGCTCCCTGCTCCCCTGCTTTTCATTCATAACTCTCCTTCTCTTCTCTCAGCACTTTTGTAACTCTGCGTTTATATTCCCTTCAGCAACAGCAAAAATTGAAACCTTTCTAACACCGATACATATAACGAGAGATTTCTGGCGTTGCCTAAATGCGGGATGAATGAAGCTTTTTTAGCAAAGTAAACTATCGATTTTTGCGGCTTTGCGCCTACCCTTCGGGAACGCCAAGGGCGAATGCGCGAAACATAAATCATCCCATTAATCAGCAACGCCAGATTTCTAATTTTTCACGCAGATTTTTACCCATATCTAGCCAAACATCACACTACACCCAATGCTGAAACACCTTTTATCCAGTTTGCCGCTTCTATTGTTGGCATCTCCAGCAGTCTTAGCCGCACCCGCAGATATCGACCAAGGACAAGTCACCTCAGTTTCTCAATTCTCCGATGTCCAACCAACGGACTGGGCATTTGCCGCATTGCAATCATTAGTGGAACGCTACGGTTGTATTGCTGGTTATCCTAACGCCACCTATCGCGGCAACCGTGCCTTAACTCGTTATGAATTTGCCGCAGGTTTAAATGCTTGCTTAGACCGCATCAATGAATTAATCGCCACATCTACTAGTAATTTAGTCAATCAAGAAGACCTAGCAGTGTTGCAAAAATTACAAACCGACTTTGCTGGCGAATTAGCAACTCTACGTGGTCGGGTAGATACTTTAGAGGCACGCACCGCTACATTAGAACAGCAGCAGTTTTCCACCACTACCAAGCTGAGTGGTCAAATTATTACTGCGGTTAGCGACACATTTGGCAATAAAGTCGGCGGCACACGGGATGAATCTAACCTCTTTTTTGCCACCCGTGGCCGTCTCAATTTAGAAAGTAGTTTTACTGGCAAAGATTTATTGCGAGTCAGATTAGAATTTGGCAACTTTGCCAACACCACTGGCTCAAGTCAAATTGCCGCAGCCACAGGCACAGGCATGACCCGCCTCAACTTTGATAATGATAGTAACAATGATTTATTCGTGCCGCACATTCGTTACTACTTCCCCGTCAGTGATTCCCTCTCCTTTGTTGTCGGCCCGGTAGGTATTGGCTATAACGACATCACAGATAATGTTACACCCGCAGCGATCGCCGATGATGGTAATGGTATCCCTTCATTATTTGGGAAAAACAGTTTGCTGTTTGAGAGGGGTGGCGGCGGTGCTGCTGCTAACTGGAAAATTAGCGAAGACTTGATTTTAACTCTCGGCTATTTAGCCAACAGTCCCAATAACCCCAGTCCAAAAAATGGCTTATTTGACGGCGGTTACAACGCCTTAGCCCATCTTGTTTACTACGGTAAACAAGGTGCAGTAGGTGTGGCTTACTCTCAAGGATATAGCCCTGGTGGCAGTGTAGATATCACAGCCGGAAGAGGTAGTGCCTTATCTAGTGCGCCTTTCGGTGATAGCATTGCCACTTCTAACAGTATGGTTGGTGTACAGGGATACTATCGGTTTTCTCCTAATTTCCAAGTTCATGCTTGGGGCGGCTATATCTGGGCAACCGCCAAGAATTCTGGTTTCAGTAATATTTCTAACGGTAGAGGTAGCACAGATTCCTTATTCGTCAATAGTGGAGACAACGCCAACGCTTGGTTTGGGGCGATTGGGATGTCATTTCCAGATGTGGGAGGTAAAGGCAATTTACCAGGAATTCTCTTAGGTTTACCGCCCCGTGTTGCTCACAGTGATGTCCGAGAAGAAGGGGATAACTCCTATCACATCGAAGCATTCTATCGCTGGCGACTGAACGATCACATCTCAGTGACTCCTGGTGTTTGGATGATTTTAAATCCCGAAAACAACAGTAACAACGATACGCAATATGTAGGAGTATTACGTACAACCTTTGATTTTTAATGATTTGAGATTTGGGATTGGGAATTTGTTCCATCTCAAATCCAAAATCTCCAATCCAAAATCTCCAATTTAAAACCTCAAATCCCTATTTCCCCATTCCCCCGCTCCCAATTCTGGCGTTAACCTCTGATCTTCATAATTAGTAGCTTTTTGAGTCACAGCCAGCACCCCAAACACAATCGCACCGCCTAAAGCTAAAGCCAGCCACGGACGCTTACACAGAACAAAATCACGGATAATTCTAGCTAGAGGACTGCTTTGACGACGGATTGCTGAACAAATCATCATTTGATTCAACACAAACGGATCACGCACATAATGTCCGCTTTGACAAACCACTAACCTTTCTTGACAGTACGGACAACTAAATAAACCGATATAAGTTTTTAATACCTTCGCCCTAGTATGTCTTTGGCAGATAGGGCAAATAACATAATGATGATCAAAGGTGTGTGTATTCATCTACATCTTCCGGTTAATCCTGTTAATTGACTCTCTTGATCTGGTGATATTAAATTCCCAAACAATACTGAGTAAGTTAAAAATTCGTGTATAACTTAATCATTAATTACATACCTACTTATCCATACTGAAAGTTATGCAAGGCTTGCAACATAAGGATATTGTAGATAGGTAAGAATTTCTAATATGAATAATGGCAGTATAATTATTTGCTATTGGCAATATTCTCTCATTGAGAGAATCAACATAGTCATTATTCATACCTTAATGTTGGTGTTGTTCATTAACCATCGCTTCTCTTTTAATTTAACCATTATCTCCAGAAACATTTAGAGCCGCAAAATTTTTTTAACTAAATCTTTGCAACCAGGTGTTGGGGAATGGGGACTGGGGACTGGGGATTGGGGACACTTCGACAAGCTCAGTGCTTCGCTGGGGACTGGGGATTGGGGACAAGGGAGACAAGGTAGACAGGGCAGAAGGTAAGAAACACTAATGACTAATGACTAATGACTAATGACTATTGACTAATGACTAATGACTAATGACTAATGACTATTGACTAATGACTATTGACTAATGACTATTGACTATTGACTAATGACTATTGACTATTGACTATTGACCATTGACTCTGACTTGTCTGCTGAAGGAATAATGTCTCACAATAAGAGATAACAGATAAAAACTTAAATTTCTTCCTAGATTTACCTGTTTTTTCAATGACTCTATTGCCCTCTGCTGAACTGGGGAAGGCAAAGGAACAAATTGTTTTGTCTTCCTCCCCTAACCGTTTATTGCATCTCATTAACCGTTTTCAACTTTCTCCTGAAACCGTCGTGCTGTTTTTAGCTTTAATTATCGGCGGTGGTACTGGTATGGGTGTGGTGACTTTTCATTATTTAATCGAGTTGATTCACCAGCTCATGCTAGAAAATTTGATGGGTGTAATTGGGGTTTGGGGTGCTTGGACTCTAGCTTGTGTCCCCATGTTAGGTGGCTTAGTTGTAGGGTTGATGCGCTGGCGGACTCAAGATTTTGGCCCCGGACTTTCATCTTTAATTGCTGCTTCTGATGGTACAGAAATTAAGCGACAATTACGCCCAGTGACTAAAATGTTGGCTGCATCGGTTTCTTTGGGAAGTGGTGCTTCTTTGGGGCCAGAAGGGCCGAGTGTGGAAATTGGCGCGAATTTTGGGATGTTGCTGTCTTTAATTTTGCAAGTTTCCCAGGAAAAGCGGCGTTTATTGTTGGGTGCTGGTGCGGCGGCGGGATTAGCAGCCGGATTTAATGCCCCGATCGCCGGAGTCTTTTTCGCGCTAGAAGTAGTTATGGGCGCAACTTCTTTTGCTACTTCGGCGGTGAGTATTGTGTTATTAGCCGCAGTGGTTGCAGCTTTAATTGCTCAAATTGGTTTGGGGGCGCAACCTGCTTTTGCTTTGCCGGTTTACCAAGTCCGTAGCCCTTTGGAGTTACCGATTTATCTAGGCTTGGGTTTTGGTGCTAGTTTAGTTTCTCTGATATACACACAATCAATTCGTTTAGCAAAAGCCTGTTTTGCTGGCTCAATTCCTGGCTTCAGTTTTCTTGGCAAAATTCCTCAACCCATACACCCAATTATCGGAGGTGTAATTGTTGGTGTCGCGGCTTTGCAATTCCCGCAAATTTTGGGTACTGGGTATGAAACAGTCCAAGCGATGCTGCAAGATGTAGAACTTTCCCTGAATTTACTTCTAGCTTTACTAGTAGTTAAGTTGTTAATGACAGCTATTAGTGCAGGTAGTGGGTTTGTGGGTGGTTTGTTCGCGCCTGCAATGTTTCTCGGTGCTTCTTTAGGATCGGCTTATGCCAAAATTTTACCCCTGATTGCTCCTGGTTTTGCTGAATATATGGCTGCACCACCGGCTTATGCAATGGTGGGGATGGCTGCTGTATTAGCTGGGAGTGTGCGCGCTCCTTTAACGGCAATTTTAATGTTGTTTGAATTAACGCGCGACTATAGAATTGTTTTGCCTTTAATGGCGGCTGTCAGTTTAAGTGTATGGCTAGTAGACCGCATTCAACCCAATGCTGATGCTAATGCCAATCTGCAACAAATTGGCCTAGCAGAGTTGAAAGATGAACAGGAGGAATTACTACAGCAAATTTTAGTAGAGGATGCCATGCTTTCTTGCCCGAAAAAACTCCCTGCTAGCTTGGGAGTATTAGAAGCTGCAAAAGAAATGACACGCGATCGCACCCGTAGTGCTTTAGTAATTGATGGAGCAGAACAATTAGTTGGTATACTCTCTCTAGAAGACATTAACCGCACGCTTTCCCTATGGCAAAATTACTCTAATTCTGCCACCGAAAACCAGAGTAATTTTGCCAGTCAAACTATCATGGATATCTGTACCACTGAAATACTTTATGCTTGGCGTGATGAACCTTTATCTGAGGCTTTTGATCGAATGACTCTCAGAGGTTTGCATCAGTTACCAGTGGTAGCACGGGATAACCATGAATTGATTTTAGGTTTATTAGATCGAGAGCAAATCGCACTCACCTATGACTTGGCAGTTACAAGTAAAGCAATTCATGGGTTAGCCAATAGCCATTAGTTATTAGTCCTTAGTCTTTAGTCATTGATTTAACTCATTTTATGAGTCAAATATCGAGTCTAAAATCTATTGACTATTGACTATTGACTAATTATGCTGTAGCTTCCTCAGCTTCTACGCCTAACTTTTCATCTTCATCTACTTGACGCAGGCGAATGTGCTTTTTCCCTAAAGTAATGAGAAATTCATCTCCAGGTTTGAGGTTCATCTGTTTTGTATAGGCTGAACCAATTAACAAGTTACCATTAGACTGCACACTAATTCTATAGCTAGCACTGCGTCCACCGCGTCCATTAGCATTGGGCGCGCTGTCTAACTGAATGCCTTCAGCATCAATTAGGGCATTCAAGAACTTCATCATATTGACGCGCTCTACACCATTTTTAGTAACGGTATAGTAGCCACACTGCTTTGCTTTTTCTTCTTTGCTAAGGTTCTCTAGCTCTTTGACTTTCTTGAGCAGTTCTTCACCGACTAGGGGTTCAATCTTTTTCTGTTTAGGCATCAACTTAGGTCAAAAATCAATGGTTAAAGTAGTTGAATCGATTTTCTTTTAGCTGACTTAAGCTAATAGGAACATTATCCTTTAGTTTTTATCTCAGCCTAGCCAAGTATATTACATTCAAAGGTAAAAATGTTGCAAGTTTTTCAATATTGTTAAGACCATCTATTTTAGATAATGGTGATAAATATCTTTAGTTTGTTGATCACTGCTAAACTATATTTATTTAAGTTTTCTAAAGTGGTGCAAAAAAACTTGTCTATTTACTGAGATTGATCATTGGAGTGAAAAGTGATAAGCAAAACTGATCCTTAGTCAACCCATTTTGGATTTTAGATTTGCGATTTTGGATTGACACCGATTACTCCTTGAGTGCGGGGCTTAGAGATTTTAGATTGACCGTCTTCTCTACGAGATGCTGCACCAAGGTAGCAGACGTAGTGCAGCGAGTATTTTATATTTTTCCACCCACGGTGGGACTTGTAACCTAAAAAATCCAAAATCCAAAATCCAAAATCTAAAATTAGGAGGGTCAATAGTCAAAATTCAATAGTAAATCGCTAAATACAGTTGCTAGCTTATAGAAGATGTGGTAAACGGTGCTGATAATTGCTAAAGGGTAGTTCCTAAGAAACGATAACTTACTCACATACTGTTCACTGTTGACTAATGACTAATGACTAATGACTAATAACTATGAAACTAACTACTAAAGGACACTACAGCGTCAAAGCATTACTTGACTTGAGTTTACAACCTGGTTATGGGCCTGCATCTGTGAAAGTAATATCTAAACGCCAAGATATTCCGGCTCCATACCTGGAAAAATTACTAATAGAAATGCGCCGAGCTGGACTCGTCAAATCAATTCGCGGTAGTGTAGGAGGGTATCAACTAGCAAAAAAACCCGCGCAAATTTCGATAGGGCAAATTTTAGAAGCCGTAGGAGAAACAGTCACAAATTTACCTCATCATACCCCCACACCAGCGCAAACAGAAGATTGGGTAACATTTAGCCTGTGGCAAAGACTCAACCAAAAGCTGAAAGAGGCTTTGTATAGTATTACTTTGGCAGATTTATATTACGATGCTCGTAGTTGGCAAGCATCTTTAGGAGAAGAAGCGAGTTTTGTGGTTTAGTCAATAGTCATTAGTCATTAGTCATTAGTCATTAGTCATTAGCTTCTCTCCTCTGCTACCTTGTCTACCTTGTCTACCTTGTCCCCAGTCCCCAATCCCCATTCCCCATTCCCCAATCCCCATTCCCCATTCCCCAGTCCCCCAAAAACGTGCTATCTGCTATCATCCTTATCTTGGCGGCAATTTTAGATTATTTAATTGGTGATCCTTGGGGTTGGCCTCATCCTGTGCAGGTAATGGGATGGTTTATTTCTCGTTTGAGTAAATTATTTCTGCAATTTTGTCATAAACCTTTCACCCAAAGATTAGTAGGAATTATCTTGGCTTTGATTTTAATTATTGGTAGTGGTGGTGTGAGTTGGGTGGTGATTTACATAGCGGGATGGTTACATCCATTATTAGCGATCGCTGTTCAAGTTATGCTTGTAGCTAGCTGTTTTGCTTTTAGGAGTTTGCGAAATGCAGCAGTTGATGTTTTAACACCACTAACAGCTAAAGATTTACTATTAGCACGCCAAAAATTAAGTCAATATGTCGGTAGAGACACCGAAAACCTATCAGAATCAGAAATTTTACGCGCAGTTTTAGAAACAGTTACAGAAAATGCTACCGATGGTGTAACGTCTCCATTATTTTACGCTATTGTCGGTGCTTGCATTCCAGGAGTAGGTGCAGCACCTCTAGCATTAGCGTACAAAGCTAGTAGTACCCTAGATTCAATGGTGGGTTATCGAGAACTTCCTTATACATATATAGGATGGTGTAGTGCGCGACTAGAAGATTGTTTCACTTGGTTGCCTTGTCGTCTCACAGTGTTAACTTTAGGCTTATTATCAGGGAAACCTGGATATGTATGGCGCATTTGTCGCCGTGATGCTAAAGCTGATCCTAGTCCTAATTCTGGTTGGAGTGAGTGCGTTTATGCAGCGATTTTGGGTGTGCAAATGGGTGGTACAAATTGGTATCGAGGAGTTCCTAAGCCAAAACCACTGTTAGGAGATCCCATTCATCCCATTCAACCAATTCATATCAACCAAGCCTTACAGCTTACCAGATATTGCTTTTTACTATGGTTAGGAATAGCGATCGCAATCCTAATAGACTAGTCATTATTTCATACATGGGGCATGGGGCATTGGGCATTGGGCATGGGGCATAGGTAAAAAATTCTCCCTTGTCTCCCTTGTCTCCCCTGTCTCCCTTGTCCCCAGTCCCCAGTCCCCAGTCCCCATTCCCCAGTCCCCATTCCCCATTCCCCAGATATGCCTACACCAAGCAAAATTGTTGAAATCCTTTCTGCCGAAGATTTACGCCGTACTGTAACGCGTTTAGCTTCCCAGATTATTGAAAGAACTCGCGATTTATCACATCTGGTATTAGTTGGTATTTATACCCGTGGAGTACCGTTAGCCGAACTATTAGCGCGTCAAATTGAGATACTAGAAGGTATTGATACACCGGTGGGAGCATTAGATATTACTTTCTATCGGGATGATTTAGATCAAATTGGTTTGCGAACGCCAGCTAAAACCAATATTCCCTTTGACTTGACAGGAAAAACAGTAGTGTTAGTGGATGACGTGATTTTCAAAGGCAGAACAATTCGTGCTGCGCTAAATGCAGTCAATGAATATGGTAGACCGGAAGTCATTCGTTTAGCTGTGTTGGTTGACAGAGGTCATCGCGAATTACCTATTCATCCAGATTTTATAGGTAAACAATTACCCACTGCTAAAGAAGAAGTTGTGAAAGTTTATTTACAAGATTGGGACAGTAAGGATGCAGTGGAGTTAATTGGTTATTAATTCAGCAGAGGTGCAGGGCGCAGGGGTGCAGGGGTGCAGGGGTGCAGGGGGTGCAGGGGGAGACAAGGTAGGAAATGAGAAAAACTGCTCCCTAATAACTAATGACTAATGACTAATGACTATTGACCAACTGTTTCCTTATTTACCTCGTTTAAACGCTTTTATTCCTGTAGAGGGATTACCAAACCGCCCTAAATTAAGGTTTATTGTAAAAGTAAGTCTTGGAATTGTTGACGATATAGGACAAAATATATTTTTTATCTCAAGATGACTCAATTTAGACCTCATAGACAAAGATGCAATGTTATTTTTTATTGTTCTGACAGCATCAAAGTAGAGGGATATAGATATCATATTTAATCATTACTTTAAAAATCCTTCATTATCAAACTACACACTTTCATAATTTTGCTTGGATAAAACAATTGAGAGCAAAACGCTGGTTGGAAACTGAAGAACTGCTACTAGCAGCGATGGGAAGCAATGGAAAAGAGTCCAATTAGAGTCTTGTTAATTGATGATAATGAAAATGATTACGTTCTCACTCGTGATTGGTTAAGTGAGTGTCAAATAATCACCTGTGAACTAGAATGGGTGGATAACTATCAAGCTGCTCAAGCTGCGATCGCTCAAGCTCAACATGACATCTATCTTGTAGATTACCGTTTAGGACTAGATAGCGGACTGGAACTGATTTGTGAAGCAGTGAACAATGGTTGCAAAACACCCATAATTTTACTGACTGGTCAAGGAGATAGAGAAATCGACCTGCAAGCAATACAAGCAGGCGCAGCAGATTATTTAGAAAAAGGATTATTGAATGCACCTTTACTAGAACGTGCGATTCGTTATGCTATTGAACGCAAACACACAGAAAAACAAATTAAGCAACAAGCTGCTTTACTTGATATTGCGAAAGATGCCATTTTTGTCCAAAATTTAGCCGGACAAATTTTATTTTGGAATCAAGCTGCTGAGTTACTTTACGGTTGGGAGAAAGCAGTAGCTATCGGTAAAAAAACACATGAATTGTGGCAAGAAACTAATTCGCAACTGTTAAATACAGCCTTAGAAGATTTAACAAAAAATCACTATTGGGAAGGTGAGTTAAATCAAAAAACTAAAACGGGGAAAAACATCATTGTTGAAAGTCGTTGGACGCTAGTACATGAATTTGGAGAACAAACCGAATCAATTCTTGTGGTCAATACAGAAATTACCGAAAAAAAGCAACTAGAAGCGCAGTTTCTCCGCGCTCAACGTTTAGAAAGTATCGGCACTTTAGCTAGTGGAATTGCTCACGACCTCAATAATGTCTTAGCTCCCATTTTAATGACAGCACAACTATTAGAATCTCAAATTCAAGATGAGCGTTCTTTGCGACTACTGCCTATATTAATTAGTAATGCTAAACGAGGCGCAAATTTAGTTAAACAGGTACTTTCTTTTACCCGTGGACTAGAAGGCGATCGCACTCTTTTACAACTCAGGCATTTAATTCTGGAAGTGCAACAAATAATTAAAGAAACATTCCCGAAATCAATTGAAGTTGCCGCTAAAATCTTACCAAATCTTTGGACTGTATCTGCTGATGCTACACAAATTCATCAAGTGCTGATGAATTTGTGTGTGAATGCTCGTGATGCTATGCCAAATGGGGGGATATTACAAATTGCGGCTGAGAATTTTTTCATAGATGAAAATTATGCCAGGATGAATTTAGATGCGAAAGTCGGCTCTTATGTGATGGTAACGGTAACAGATACAGGTAGCGGTATTAATCCAGAAATATTAGACCGAATATTTGAGCCATTTTTCACCACCAAAGAAATAAATCAAGGGACTGGGCTTGGTCTTTCTACTGTTCTTGGTATTATTAAAAGTCATGGTGGTTTTATCAATGTCACTACGGAAATAGCCAAAGGTAGTCAATTTAAAATCTATTTACCAGCACAAGAAGCTAAAGAAACTCTGGAAGAAATAGAAGCAGAATCACCTCTAGGCAATGGAGAACTGATTTTAGTTGTAGATGACGAAGATGCAATTAGAAATATTACTAAAACATCCCTAGAAAGCCACAACTACAAAGCTATTACAGCCAGTGATGGCATCGAGGCTATAGCTTTATATGCAGAATATCAATCAGAAATATCTTTAGTATTAACAGATATGGTCATGCCGTCAATGGACGGATTAACGACGATTCGCACATTGCAAAAAATTAACCCTGGAGTCAAAATTATTGCGGTCAGTGGACTGGCTACTAGTGATAAAGTAAGTGCAGCCCATAATATAGGTATTCAAGCTTTTTTAGCCAAACCCTATACAGCTAGTCAGTTATTACAAACAATCAGTAGAGTCAATCAATTTTAGATTTGGGATTTTAGATTTTGGATTGAATACAAAATTTAAAATCTAAACTTCGGAGTTTCCAACAGAAATAACACTTAGAATACTGGTGTCATGCAAACTAACCAAACTACACAATCAGAAGTTTTAGCAGCGAATACAGCCTTTTATCGAGCTTTTGAAAAAAAAGATATAGAAGCCATGAGTAATGTCTGGTCAAAAGGTACTGGTAGTTGCTGTATTCACCCTGGACGTGATGCTCTACGGGGTTGGCAAGAAATCAGCATTTCTTGGGAACAAATATTTAAAAATACAGCTTACATGGAAATCAATACTGATATTCTGAATATAGAATTAGTGGATAACTTAGCTTATTTAATCGTGATAGAAAATGTCTTACAAGTGGTTAGAGGTAAAAGGTTAGAGGCACGCTCAATAGCTACCAATATATTTCAATTATTGGGAGGTAAGTGGTATTTAGTGCATCATCATGGTAGCCCAATTATGAGATAGTAATTAGTAATTGGGATTTAGATTTAGGATAATTTTTTAATAAACTTATGAAATCAGTGCTGACATCTAACCAGATTGCTATTCAAAAACCTAGAGAGGAAGATAGCTTTGCTATTACCTTTGCACCATTATCTATAGATGAAATCTATCATCGAGCCGATGATCCTGCTAATGGTGCTGTTGTCATTATGAGTGGAACGGTTCGCAATCAAACTGATGGTAAACCAGTGATTGCGCTGGAATATCAAGCGTATGAACCGATGTCCTTACAAGTTTTTTATCAAATTGCGGCTGAGATTCGCCATCAATGGACTGATGTAAATCGTGTAGTTATTCACCATCGCATCGGACGTTTGCAAATAGGAGAAATTAGCGTTTTAGTGGCAGTTGGCTGTCCGCATAGAAGTGAAGCTTTTGACGCTTGTCGCTATGCGATTGATACTTTAAAACACAATGCGCCCATTTGGAAAAAGGAATGGTACAGTGCAGAAGACGGGAATTTATCTAGTACCTGGGTAAGTATTGGGGCTTGTGAACAGTCAGGAGAAAACTGTTAGATAAATAATAAGCGATCGCTCTTAACATAAAGATGAGGAAATATTAACTTTCCTCATCTAATCAATTCAATTCAGGTAATTTCTCAGGCGGAATGTAAAGTAATGTAAGAAATTACATTTAGTCCTATCATAAGGACTAAAGTCCTTACTACAAACTTTTGATTATTTACTTAACTTGCAATGAAGATTAAGGGACTTCCAGAAAATAAATTATCCAATTTCTGCGAGAAGACATCGTGATTTTTCTCCCTACCCCCGTTCGGCTGACGCTCACGGCGGAAGCCTGCCCCTCTGCCTACACAGTGATAGTATATTTTTCTAGTGGTAAGTCCCTAATTTCTTAGCGTAGGTTAATGGGATATTTCCTAAAGGTATCTCCGCCGGTGAAACGTACCAGTGGCCGTCCCGTTCTATTAACCAGTTGTACTGCCGCAGAACAACTTTCAGGTGTCGCAATTCTGACTCTATCTATATTCCAGTTATCGTAACCATCAAAAGGATTGCGGGGTGCGCCACTATGTTCGATTCTCAATCCAGCCAAGTCACCAATTTTTGTCCCTGATGGTAAAGGAATAGTTACTGTATTGGTGGAGTTATTTGGCCAATTTCTTCCCTGGTTAAGATTGACCTTTGACAGTGTTGTGCCATTCTGTAGTTTAATTACTCCGTAGGCTACAGAACCGCCTCTGAGGTCATCACCGCCAGTAGTAATGGCTACTTGCAAGGATGAAATTGGTGTATTTCTGGCTGAGGATGGGGCATTGAGGGTAATATCGTGAAATGTGTTGACTCCAGTCAAACGCACCAATGGCCGTCCAGATGTGTTTGCTAGTTGTACCCCAGCAGAACAGGTTCTAGGTGTAGCAACCTTGAGGGTATCAACATTCCAGTTATCGTAGCCATCAGGAAATCGTCGGGGCGCACCATCATGTTCTAGGGTGAAAGAAACTAAATCTGCGAGTCTTGTACCTCTGGGTAAAGGTAGAGAAACTCTGTTGGTGGAGTTATTACGCCAGTTTCTTCCACGATTCAGATTGACTTTTTCTGTCCTTCCTCCTTGTAATTCCACTACTCCATACGCCACAGATCCTTCTCGTAGATCATCTCCTCCAGTGGTAATGGTCACATCTAAAGCAGAAACCTCTGTTGTGGGAGATTGAGCGATAATCCAGGGGAGTCGCTGCGCGATCGCACTGTTTTGTTGTACAGTCAAAACAGCAGTAGTGGGTACAAGTAAACTCAGAATTAGGCTTTTAAATCTAATATATTTGTTCATAGATATTTCCTCCTACTTAACTTTCTGCAATCACGAGAGTTAGTTGATTTCGTCCTCACTTTCAATAACAGATAAGGCTGAGAAAATATTCCAAAATTTGCTAAAAAATTTCTACACAACATCATAAAAAGACTGCAAAGCAAGACTCAGTAAGCTTTTTGTTGCTCATACAATCTTTAGCAGGTGCATAAAATCTCATCCCCAAACCTATATATGTCAGTGTTTTTGATCTGACAAATAGCAATTTCATTTGGAACAGACGTATCAAGGATTAGTCTATTGAGTAATCTGCAATCGCCGTCCTCTTGTGATCTGCTCTCTTTTTATGTAAGTTGAGATAATATACTTATGCAGTCAAAACCAATCGCAGATACCGTTACACATTTCATCATTGATGCCGAGTATCAAGAAGTAATCGCCAAGATTGCGCGCAAATATACTAGAGGCACTTCTATGTCTTGGGAAGATGCGGTGCAAACTGCAATGATGAAAGTTTACGAAGCCGTAAAAGCTGGGAAGTTTCACCAAGGGGGAATGGCAGAATTTCAGCGTTGGGCTACAGTTGTGGCGCGATATGAGATTATTAACTTTGTGAAAAAAGAACAGCTGCGTCACTACCAAAGTCTCGATACTACTATCGCTGGTACAGATTTTTTTTGGGTAGACACCATTGCTGATGATAGTAATTTATGGGATGCTGTCACCCGCGCCGATTTAATTATCCAAGCAAAACAAACAATTATCAATCTAGATTCGCGGTATAGCGATCGCGGTTATCTCAAATTATGGCAGCTGATGGTTGCAGGTAAAAACCAAACCCAACAAGCGTCTGCACTAGGAATTAGCCAAGGTGAAGTTTCCAAGCGTTGGAAAGAATTAGTAGGACGTGTCGCTATGGAATTAGGACTATTACAACCCGAAGCCATTAAACACGCACAAACTCAAACTAAAGTTACTCGCAGGCGTTCACAAGCCACATGGTAATCTTTTCGCCAATTTGGAAGAATTTATTATTTGTTGGCATAGAATAATCCACTGACTTGTTAACACAATTAACAACCCTTCAATATCGGGAAATTTTCACCTATGCGTAGAGAATCTGAAAAATCTCAATCTGCTAATCTGCGAAAACCTTTAGCAGCACCACAACCTGGAGAAATCTGGGAAATCAGTCGCCACTTACAATATTATGGTGAGTTTTGCCCCACTGCCGAAAATCAATTCTACTCTACCGCAGCTCAAAGCTTTTTACGGGGAGAAACTCCACCCCGCTACGTCATGATTGTCACGGAACCGGAAGCAGAGATTGTTTCTGTCATGGTATTGTCTACCGAAACTAATTTTACTTCTGATATTAATTTATTAATTCCTGCTCAGATTTGTGGTTCAGCACAAGATTTATTAGCAGAAACTTGGCACGTACAACCGATGTTAGTTAGTAATTTATTACAGCCATTCGGTCAAAGGTTATCAAGGGAGATTTACGATGTTTTATTAACAGTAGGAGACTATTATCATGGTTTAGTCGAGCAAAAACTAGAAATCCATCATATTGAAAACTTAGGTTTAAAATTAAACGCTGCAACATCTTTAGACATCAATAAAATAACTCTCTTTCATCAACAAGAACAAGAATGGAACGACGTTCTAACAATACCCGTAGCAGCTTATCATACCTATATTAAAACTGTAAACTTTACCGATAAGATTCTCCAAGAGCAAATAGATATAGAGCAAGAATTAGCAGAATTTGAGTCCACTGAACATAAATTCATCAGTTCACTAGCGACAGCCTTAAATAAAACCCATACTATTCTCAGTCGCTGGACACAAAATATTTTTGAACCCGAATGGCAAGATTCTTCTCAATTACCAAAATTCGCAGTTGCTACCCGCAGTGCTAGGGAATTACAGCACTCTCCCCTAAACCCCGATGAAATTACGGCAATTATTCAGCAATTATCATCTACGAATAACGAAAAACAACGTCAGCGTGCAGCTAAAGAGTTAGGAGAGGTTGCTGTTGGTAATAGTGATGCAATTCCAGCCTTGGTGAATTTGTTACGCAGCACATCTGATGATGAAACATTATGGATAGCTGTAGAAAGTTTGCGAAAACTTGATCCAGCAAATCCGGCTGCTGGTATCAGACGAATTAAACTGATTGATTTAGGAATAGAGATTGCAGGTAAAGATATAGCTTTAGCAGTGGCATTTTTACACAAGATTGATGGTGATGTTAGCGTACTTTTACAAGTTTATCCCACAGGTAATCATAATTATTTACCACCTGATTTAAAACTGATACTGCTGGATAATTCTGGTAATATATTGCGAGAAGTTATAGCTAGATGCACCGACATTTATATCCAACTTAAGTTTAGCTGTGCAGTGGGAGAAGCATTTACTGTGCAAATAGCTTTAGGTGAGACGAATTTTAGCGAAGATTTTGTAATGTAATTCCACCAAAATATTTAGTTTATAGGATAATACAGTTCCGTTAAGATTTTGGGCATATTACGCAAACTTGAAAGTTGTATAGGAATCCGCTTTGATTCCTGAAATCATTTGCGTAGGAAGGGAACTCTTAACAGGGAACAGAGAGAAGTATGAGCGGAGGAAACCTCCGCTCAGAACTTCGGAGGAACAGGTAAGAAGGAACAAAAGTGTACGGAGTTTTTTCAGAAATCAAATATGAGTCCTATAGCTCTTATAGACGGGCGATCGCTTCATCTACAATCAAGCTAAGGGTGAGTTGTTCTATGATGCTGACGGTTTTGGTGGTGCTGCACAAGTGCAAATTGCCCAATTCTCTAACCGTGCGGCTTTAACTGCTGATAGTTTTGTGTTGTTTGGAAACAGTGGAACTTAAATATCAATATCTTTGATTGTGCGGTGATACCACAATCATGTAATTGCTCCCCGCACTAATATCACCGTACTATCTACACCAGAGGCGATCGCTTCTGGTATATTACCTTGGATAGCTTGTTGCAGTAAGCCTTCACGAGAAGCACCCAAAACCACCACATCAAAACCTTCAGTTTCTACTAAATTAATTACACCCTCAGCCACAGAGTCAGCTTGTACGGGAGTTGCAACCACTGTACTCGCTAATTGACGGCGACGCATCAATTGACGCAAGGCTTGTTCTATCACTGTCATATCTGGTTGGAATTCCAGGGGTTTAAATACCCGTGTTAAACAAATTTGCGGATGATCTCCCAGAGTAACTAAAGCTGGTAACAGTTTAATTGCTAATCTTGCATTCGGCCCCCCAGCCATCGGCACCAACCAACGATTAAAGGACTGTTGACTATTGACTGTTGACTGTTGACTGCTACCTAATTTAACTAGCACTACGTCACAGGTGGCTTGGCGGATGATGGTGTCTACGACGTTACCAAAGATTCGTCCTGGGGTGGAGGTGTTACCTTTCCAACCCATCAAAATTATGTCTATATGGCTTTCCTTGATGCTTTCTAGGATAGCTTGGGCGGTATCGTGGGCGACGCGAATTTGAGTATGTAGGGGAATGTGCCATTTTTTAGCTAAAACTTCCGCTTGTCTGAGGAGACGACGACTTTTTGTAGTTCTGACTGGTGTTTCGGCGGGAGAACTGTGACGGGATACTAAAATCACCTGGACGCATTCTATTTCATAGTGGCGATCGCGGGCAATGGCGGTTGCCATTTCTAATAATGTCTCGGCGGTTTCGGGGTTGGCGACGGGGACTAATAACCTACCTCTGCCAACGCTGGGCGATCGCGTTTGGTAAACTACATAGGAAGGTTCTGGTTGTGGCCCTGGAATAGCGTTTTTCCCGTTCAATTGATCTGCTTCGGCGCGGATAATGTCTGCACGGGTAATAATCCCAATCAGTTTTTTCCCTTCTACCACGGGTAAGCGACTGAGTTGATATCTATCTAGTAAATACAACACATTACTCAAGCTATGCACAGGTGTCACCGTCATGGGATTGGCGGTCATAATCTCTCGTAAAGGTGTATCCTTTTGTAAGTGGCGATTTTGAATTTTAGTTAAATCTGATTGGGTGACAATTCCCACCAGTTTACTATTCTCCACTACCGGAAACCCGCGATGATGGGAAGTAGAAAACGCTTGGGTAACTTCTTCTAAAGTCATGTCTGCATCTAGGGTTTCTACCCGTTGTTGCATTACATCCTTAGCGGTTAACTGATTTAAAATACCTTCGACAGAAACTTTTTTAGTTAAGGTAATACCATTCAATTGCAAAAGCTTTTCATACAGCGAACCAGGAAATACCTTATCAGCTACTAAATAAGCAGTGACTACCACAATCATTAAAGGTAGCACTAGATTAAAATCCGTGGTCATCTCAAAGACAATCACAATAGCGGTGATGGGGACTTTAGAAACTGCACTAAAAAATCCCCCCATCCCAGCTAAAGCATAAGTAATGGGAGAAGCTTGATCAACAACTTGGAAGCTTAACACCCCTACCATGTGACCCAAAACTGAACCTAAAATCAAACTTGGTGCAAATAATCCTCCCGGCGCGCCCGAACCAAAGGCGATGAGGGTGAGAATGAACTGAGAGATAAAGGCGATCGCGGCTATGGTGGGCTGTAATTCACCAGTAATAATATATTCTCGTAATCCCGTATTATCTCGAAAAGAAGCCGGCAATAAAGACACAATAATTCCCGAAATTAAGCCAGCTAAAGCCATCCTCAAGGGTAAGCTAATATGCAAGCGGCGATATAATTTGATACTTAAAATTAAACCTTGATTAAATAATGCCCCCAGTATCCCTGCTAAAACACCCAACAGCAAAAAAAAGGGAATTTCTGTAAAGTAGAATCTACTGGAGTAGTGCATTAATTCAATACTTAAATCCAGACTACCACCACCCAACAACCGCGACATCACCCCACCAATAAACGCCGCGATAATTGCAGTTCCTAAAGTTAAGCCTGATAAATCTTGCAGTAATTCCTCAATAATAAATAGTACCCCAGCGATGGGAGCATTAAAAGCTGCCGCCAAACCAGCCCCCGCACCAGCTGCGATCATTTGTCGCCGATGATCAGGCGAAGTCGGAACTAAATGACTCATCCCCGCCGCTAAACCAGCACCCACTTGCACTGTCGGCCCTTGTCTTCCTAAAGTCATCCCCGAACCTAAAACAATAATGGCAGTGAATAGCTTAATTAAAGCTACCCGCCAAGATAATTTCGTCGGGACATTAGCCAAAGTCGCCTTAACTTGAGGGATACCACTACCCGCCGCCTGTGGTGCTAACCTTTCTACCAGCCAGCCAGCTAAAAACCCAAAACTCACCCCGACTAAAGGTAAAGCCACCCATGCCGGTACAATATGGGAACTCTGAACCCGTAATGCACCCAACGAACCCGAACCCACCTTTAAGATAACCGCAGAGAAAGCAGCCACCACCCCGATAATACAAGCTTCTGCGATCGCTAACCCTTTTCTGGGCTGCAACCACCTACGAAAGTCCATAAGTTAGTTGTTAGTTATTAGTCATTAGTCATTAGGGAACAGGGAACAGGGAACAGGGAACAGGGAACAGGGAACAGGGAACAGTTTTTCTCATCTCCTACCTTGTCTACCTTGTCTACCTTGTCCCCAATCCCCAGTCCCCAGTCCCCAATCCCCAGTCCCCAATCCCCAATCCCCAATCCCCAATCCCTAATTCCTCCCCGTTGTCGATAGTCCTTCCACTATCAAAGATGGAGTGTAACAAGAGCCATTCCAATCAGTATCACTACCTAATTCTATTTGTTTGAGAGCAGTATAGATATTACCTGCTACCATCGTATCTTTTATACGTCCGATAACTTCTCCTTTGCGGACGCGATAACCTAGTTCGATGTTGATAGAAAAGTCACCGGAAATACCGCCGCCGCCACCTAACATTTGATCCACTATTAAACCGTCATCAATATTTTGAATTAACTCTTGTAATGATGCTGTACCAGGTTTGATCAGAAAATTAAATAACCCAGGGGTGGGATAACTACTTAAACTAGGACGGACAGCGTTCCCAGTTGTACCAGTGCCTAGTTTCTTTCCAGTGGTGCGATCGCAATAATAATTTTGTAAGATGCCATTTTCGACAAATACTAAAGGACTGGTGGGTGTACCTTCGTCATCAAAAGGACAGCTATAAGGGCCTGCTAAGGGGTCTTGATACAAAGTCAGGCTAGAAGCAATGATTTTTTGACCAATACGTTCTGCCCAAGGCGAGGCTGATTCTAGCACTCGTTTACCATTTAACGCCGCTTGGGCAGTTCCCCACAACATATCCGCAGCCTTAGATGTGAACAACACCGGGACGCGTCTATGAGGAGACGAAACATTTTTCTTCGCCCACGTCAATCTTTGTAAAATTTGCTGGGCTAATTTTTCCGGTTCTAAAATGTCGCGCTGGGTTTGACCATCGGAAACACTTAAAAAATCATCACCCCGCACCCATTCAGCTGACATATAGCAACTTAATGTTGTATCAGTATAATACGCGTCTAAACCTCTACTGTTGACAATTCTGGTTACTTCTAAATCACATTCCCAGTCACTATTACAGACAACATCTGGATAAGCATCACGGATAATTGCGATCGCTTCTTTTCCCCAACCCACTAAAACTTCTACAGGTATGGCTGTCCCTAAATCGGGATAAACACCCTGAGAATCGCTGACTAACTCCAAGACTTCTGGCTGGTTAAGTTTGCTCAAAGCGATCGCCCTTTCTACCATTGCTTGTGGTTCTACAGAACCGTAAGCCACCGTGAGTCCTGGACGGCCATTGCGCCATAATCGCAGTGCCGTACCTTCAGATTGACTGGTTTCTAGTTGTTTGAGTCGGTTAGCCTCAAAAAACACCGGACGAGATAGCGATCGCGACTGATACACCTCAGCTGCTTCTGCGCCCGATTTGATAGCTAACTCCAGTAGCCGTTCTGCTAGTGTATCCTGTAACAAATTTTCAGAACCCATGACTCTCGGTAAATGATGGATTTTGGATTTTGAACCGCCACTCAACGCAGATCATTATCCCAAATCATTAGCAATTATCCGCGTAAATTAGCATTTGATAAATTCGCAATGCAGACGGACGCAGATAATTATCCCAAATGATCGGTATCTCTTTGCATTTATTAGGATTGGGGGTAAAACAATTCAAAATTCAAAATTCAAAATTCAAAATTAAAGAACTGTTAGGGATGGGAGGGTAGTTTAACTAATTCCCAATGCCCCATACCCCATACCCCATTTAAGGCAAACTAATCTCCTGTAATAGCCAAAATCCTGCGAAAGCTTCCGCTTGGGGATCAGATTGTACGCCTAGAAAATGTACACCGTTGGCTTTTTGCTTGGCAGCTTCAAAACCCTTGGCTTCCGCTAAGGTGGTGGGATTTTTGATATTGGCTAAAATCCAACTTTCTGTAGAACCAGTTTCTAAAACTAACTTCGTTCCTTGTTTCTCATCAATCCGCAAAAATGCCAACTCCAAACCAGACATCCAACCAGCTAAAGGTAAAGCCCTGGGTGAGAAAATCAAAATACCAGGGATGCGGGTTTCGGGGGCTAATTGTGCTAAATCTAGGGGAAAAGCTTCACTAAAGCCGATTTCCCATTCTGGCATCTCCGCCAACTCCCCAGCCGATAAGGAGACAAATATCCATTGTTGTCCTTCTAGGGCATCAGGCAATCTCTGGGGTAAAGGACTATCTAACCTGACTGAAGGATTTGTCCCCCCTTGATAGCCTACTTCTTGGGGATAAACCTCAGTCATACGCTCTTGCAGCCATTGGTTAAGTACCAAAGTCTTGCGACTAGGTAGGGAAGGAATCCCCAAATCTTCGCAAGCTTTAGTAATCATATTGTTCATTTGACGGCGGAAAAAGCGAATTTTGATTGGTGCTTCCCCAGCTTTATCGATAGCTTCCTGTAATGCTGTCCTTAACCAGAGTGAGTTTACCTGTGTACTAGGACAATACTTTGCATAACGGAATAGAGAATCTAAGTTTGTGCGAATATCTAAAGGACTTTCACAGACTAAGACTTCCCAAATTTTTTTCTGATTTTCGTCCAAAATCGGACGGGAGTAAAAATCTATTTCCCAAATACTGCCCATGTTTTGCCGTAAAAATCTGGCGAGTTTATATTTTGCTTATATTCTCACTCTACCAAGGATGGTGGATAGTCAAGTCGCTTCGCTCCAATTCAAAATTCAAAATTCAAAATTCAAAATTAAAGATAGCCACCCACAAGGGACGGGGCTTGAACCCAACAAGCATTTTTTTCCTTCTGCCTTCTGCCCTTTACCTTTCTTGTCAATAGTCATTAGTCATTACTCAGCACCGGCTAAACGCCGCGCTACCACTAACAGCACTCATTACTCATTACTCATTACTCAGCACTCATTACTTCCCATCCTTAATCCCTGGCCTCATAATACCTACACCCTTTACAGGGGCCGTGGGGGTTGACTGCACAACGGAGATAACCGCAACGGGCATTGAATTTACAACTAATGTCACCAATGAGAAAGCCTACTCCTTCTAGGTAATAGCGATCGCCTTCTACTGGTCTAAGACTTTGTTGTATCCTAGCTCTAGAAGCATTAATGGCGGCTTGGCGCAACCGTAAACGTATCCGCCAATGGGTTTTACGAATTACCCATAGCGAAAACAGGGAAGGTAACAAACCAATAGTAATTAGTAAAAGTGTCCTAAACACTTCTCTCATCCTCTTAAGATACGTTGAGCGATTTGCTATTTGCTTCCTCCGTCAAATTATTATCTCTTATCTTCAGTTAATCAAGTGACCAAACCCTTCAGTCAGGGAACAGTGAACTAATTTGCAATTTGCAATTCGCAATTCGCAACGATGCTCCCGCCCCGCTTCTCTACGAGACGCTACGCGTAGCTTGCTTCCACGGAGTGGTACGCTAACGCAATCCCCAGTCCCCAGTCCCCAATCCCTAATCCCCAACTCCTCTTCATTTTGAATTTTGAATTTTGAATTTTGAATTGATTCGTCCCCTATCCCCTCCGTCGCTGCTTGCCTAATTTTTTCCTATGGGCGCGTTGACGCAGTTGTTGTGCGAGGAGTGTTGCTTCTCTTTCGGCTTTAAATAAATCAATTTTTCTGGTTGTGAGCAGAAAGGAATAATCTGGCTTTTGTCTCACCCAGGGAATACTTACAGTTGAATACTGGCAAATACTTTTATATGACTGCTGACTACTTGCTGTCGAATAATTGAGGTGACTGTTGATATTGCTAGCGATCGCTTTCAATTCTAATATCTTGGCTTCTAACTCTGCTGCTATTTGATTAATGTTCTGTACCAGTGTATTTAATCTCTCCCAGGTGCTAATTGTGTCTTGCGGTGGCTGTAGTGGCACTATGGCACTATTTAAGGTTGCTGGTAATAGTGCTAATGGTAGTGAAATAGGCTGTTTGTTGCTAGCTACAGTTTTTTTCATTGTTGTTCGCAATGTTACTTGGCTTTTTAGGCATTTTAACAGTTTTTAGTACATTTGTACTAAAACATAAAAATATAGTAGCCAAACAAATTATTAAATTTTCCCGACTGCGGCTAACTCCAAAAGATTGATGACTGTAGTAATTAACTTATCGGCTTCAATCGGCTTGAATAGATGTTGCTGAAATCCCAGTGGAATAGATGGAGGCGATGCGGCTTCAGGAGACAATGCGGTGAGGGCGATCGCGGGAATGTTACCTCCCTGTTGTGCTTCTAGGTTGCGTAATCTGTGAATGAAACTATAACCATCTGAGTCTGACATTGCTAAATCAGTGATTAAAATGTCAGGTTGTGATTCTTCTAGTATTGCTAACGCCGCTTCTGTGGAGTTGGCGGCATCCGCGATCGCACCGGATTCTTCCAATAAGCAAACTAATAAATTACAGGTATCAATTTCATCATCGACTACTAAGACTTTGACTCCTTGGAGGGGTGTGGAATTTTGCCAAAAACTTACCTCTTGTGGCTGATTGACATTCTCTTGATTTGCACCGATTAAAGGGAGTCGGACTGTAAAGATGGCACCTTGTCCTTCCCCTGGACTATCGGCGGTAATTGTACCACCATGCAATTCTACTAAATGCCTGACAATGGCTAATCCTAAACCTAGTCCACTGTGCGATCGCGTGGTGGTACTATCGGCTTGACGGAAACGTTCAAAGACTTTCGGCAGAAATTCTGGAGTAATCCCAATTCCTGTATCAATGACTTGAATTTGAGCGTAAACAGAAGATTTAGGAATACCTACCGGAATAGAAGCCGAAACTTTCTGATTTTCTAGTTCAGTCCCTTCCAGTTCAACACCTGTTAAATGGACTTCTACCTTACCATTTTGGGGTGTAAACTTAATGGCGTTGGTGAGGAGATTCCAGACAATCTGCTGTAATCGTGATGGATCGCCACACACTGAACCCAAGGGTGTATTGAAGAAAGTGTGTACTTCAATATCTTTAGTATCTGCTAAGGGGCGCACTACCTCTAAAGCTGCTTCAATGACGGAAACAGGATTCACTGCACATAAATTGAGGCGCAGTTGACCCCGAATAATCCGCGATACATCTAAAATATCTTCAATTAGCTGTACTTGAGTATTGGCATTGCGCTCAATTGCTTCTAGGGCGCGGGCTGTGGCTGTTGCGTCTAGTTTTTTAGCTCGGAGAATTTTCGACCAGCCTAACATGGCGGTGAGGGGTGTTCGCAGTTCGTGGGATAGTACCGCTAAAAATTCATCCTTCATGCGATTGGTAGCTTCTGCTTCTTGTCTTGCGGTTTGTTCCCGAATTACTTGAGCGCGGATTTCTTCGGCTTGTTTACGGGTGGTAATATCTTCTAAAGTCCCTACATAGCCTAATAATTCTCCTTGATTGGAAAGCATGGGAGAGGAGCGCACCTGCACCCATCGCAGGCTACCATCAGTAGTGTGAAACTGAAATTCTTCTGAGTAGTCGCCACCTTGTTGAATATAAGCATTCCAACTGGCGACGGCTCTATCTCTATCTTCTAGGTGAACTGAATCGATCCATTTTGTATGTAAGGTATCTACCGCACTCAAACCACAAATCGCCTGATAGCGGGGATTTGTATATTTACAATGTCCTTCTGTATCTGTTTCAAAAATGCCTACAGGAGAACAGGTACTCAAACAACGGAATCTTTCCTCACTTTGGCGCAATTCTGCATTCATGGCGGTGAGTTGCGCGGCTTGGCGTTGGACTGCTTGAGTTTTTTTAAATAATTCCACAAATACTGTCACTTTCGACAGTAAAATATGAGATTCTATAGGTTTTAGAAGATAATCTACAGCTCCTAAAGCGTAGCCTTTAAATAACATTTGATCATTGCTACTAAATGCTGTTAAAAAAATAATGGGAGTCTGACGCGATCGCCCCCGACTGCGAATCATTGTCGCCGTTTCAAAACCATCCATTCCCGGCATCTGCACATCTAATAAAATGACGGCAAAATCCTGATTTAGCAGACATCTTAAAGCGTCCTCGCCGGTGGTAGCTCGCACGAGATTTGCGCCCAAACGTTCTAAAATCGCCTCTAGTGCGAGCAAATTTTCCAACTTATCATCCACTAAGAGGATGTTAACTTTGAGTTCGGGCTGCATGAGTTCAGTTCCCTGTGGAATAACAAATATTGACTAGTAAATCCGAAATTTCTGGTAGTTGTAAAATCCAATCTACTGCTAGATCAGCCATAGCTGCGGCAGGCATAATCGGACTTTCGGCCGTACTTGGTTCTTGTACGATGGTAATACCTCCTCGTGCCTTAATTTTTTTCAGTCCTTGTGTACCATCTTGATTTGCTCCTGTTAATATTAGACCAATCACGCTTCCCCCGTAGGTATCAGCTGCTGATTCAAACAATACATCTATTGATGGTCTAGCGTAAGACACAGGCTGATCTATCGACAGCGCAAAATAACCAGGTTCAACTAGCAAATGATAATCAGGTGGTGCTAAATATACTCTACCTGGGATGATTTCATCTTTATCTTCTACCTCTTGAATTGGTAATGATGTGTATGTTTGCAGTAATGCTTTGAGAGTAGCGTCTGATTCTTTATGACGATGCTGCACAATGGCGATCGCAGTGGGAAAATTAGCTGGTAAATTACCCAGAATTTTTTGCAAAGCTGATAATCCCCCCAACGAAGTCCCCACTACAACAATTTTAAAACACACTAGTTCAGCCTCCGGTAAAGTTTTTCACCTTTAGCTATTTCTTCATAGTATTGCTCATAAGGGGTAAATCTGAGTGATTCTTGTTTACCTAAACCCAAGATACCAAAATTACACAAACTATTATGAAATAGTGTATGCACTTGCTTTTGTAATATCTGATTAAAGTAGATTAAAACGTTGCGGCAGATAATCACATTAAACTCATTAAAAGAACTATCTGTAGCCAGATTATGCTGGGCAAATATCACATTTTCTTTTAATGTAGTGCGAAAAATTGCGTGATCATAAGCAGCAGTGTAATATTCTGAGAAAGATTGCTTGCCACCAGCTTTGAGATACAGTTGAGTATACTCTTGCATTAATTTAAGTGGAAAAATCCCACTTTTGGCAGTTTGCAGTACCTTTTCATTAGTATCAGTAGCGTATATGCGACAACGATGATACAGGTTTTCTTCCTGGAGAAGAATTGCCATTGAATAGACTTCTTCACCAGTAGAACAGCCAGCGTGCCAAATGCGAATAAAAGGGTAAGTTTTGAGTAATGGTATAACTTTACTCCGAAAGCACAAATAAAAACTAGGGTCACGGAACATTGATGTCACATTGACGGTGATATTAGTTAAAAATTGTTCCAAAGATGTGCGATCGTGCAGTAATTTTTCTTGTAGTGCGGAAATATTCTTTAGACCCTGAGAGTGTATAAAACTCAGAATGCGTCTTTTCAGAGAAGCCTGAGCATAGTTACGGAAGTCATAACCGTAGTATTGGTATAAACCTTGCAATAGCAACTGAATTTCAATGTCCTCTAAATCGGGTTTAGGCAAATTCATAATGAGGATAGTGAAGATATAGCAATCCTAAATCATTAGTGGAGCAAGGGAATAGGGATTGGGGACTGGGGACTGGGGATTGGGGATTGGGGATTGGGGACTGGGGATTGGGGATTGGGGATTGGGGATTGGGGATTGGGGATTGGGGATTGGGGATTGGGAAAATTACCCTAAAAAACAAAAATCCCCCTGATTTCCAGGGGGTGATTCACTTCTAGGAGGGCGTTTGTTACTTATTTATCATCCAATAGGGGTGATGTTATGCACTCTCGGAAAAATTTTAGGATTTGGTCAATAGTCAATAGTCAATAGTCATTAGTCATTAGTCATTAGTCATTAGTCATTAGTCATTAGTCATTAGTCATTAGTCATTAGTCATTAGTCATTAGTCATTAGTCATTAGTCATTAGTCATTAGTCATTAGTCATTAGTCATTAGTCATTAGTCATTAGTCATTAGTCATTAGTCATTAGTCATTATTTTTTCTTCCCCTGCTTCCCCTGCTTCCCAATCCCCAATCCCCATAAATGTCATGTGTTACACAATTTTATATATAATTATTCATCTATCCTAAGATATATATATTGCTATATAGCGATTTTAAATTTATGAAAAAAATTACTCAAAAACGCTAGTAGTGATGATGGAATAAACGCTAATGAAAGCCTGGTGGCGTTTTTAGTGTGAAATCACAATTCAATCCTTCCAGGGTGGATTTTTGGCAAATTAATCCACATTTTGACTTAATATGAAAAAATGGCTCAGGAAATTGGCAATCTACACCATATTGGTGTTGTGTAGTTTTCTATTTAATGGTATTGATGCAGTAGCTAACGAAGTTACCAGTCCTGATGCACAGCAACTAAATTCAATGGCAATGGAGGAAAATTTAGTTGATGCTGATACTTTTGAGTTAGGTAGAAAGGGCGATTTCTGGCGATTTCGGGAGATAATTCAAGCAACAGACAAACAAGAGGGGCTGTTTAACTTTTATCAAAGTCCTGATTCTGGAGACATTTACTGGGAAATTCAGCCTGAACAGTTAAATAAAAATTATCTGGCGGCGGTAACTTTGGAATCGGGAATTGGGGAAAGTGGAATTTATAGTGGTTTACCTTTAGCGGACTTTCTATTTTACTTACACCCAGTTAATAATCACTTGCATTTTGTGGTACGTAATGTTAAATTTCGCACTGATGCTACAAAACCAGAACAGCGATCGCTGGCTCGTTCTTTTAGTGATTCAGTCTTGTATTCCCTACCTATAGATAGTATTAATCCCTACAATCATCATCTTCTGATTAACCTGCATGATCTGTTGATGCGTGATTTTCCTGGGCTAACACCCTTATTAAAATACTCACTTCAAACTGATTACCGTTTAGAAATCGATAAGTCTTATTTTGGTAAAATCAACAGCTTTCCAGAGAATGTAGAAATAGATGCGATTTATGGTTTTTCCTCAGCAGAAGGAGCAAATTTAGTTACCTTACCTGATAGTCGAGCCTTGACGCTGAAGGTACATTACAGTTTTTCCCAACTTCCAGAAAACAACGGCTATATTCCCCGACTGGCTGACGACCGAGTAGGATATTTTATTACAGCTTTTCAAGATTTTTCGCACAATGACGGGTTAGATCCTTTTGTGCGCTACATTAATCGTTGGCATTTAGAACCATCTGATCCTGACGCAGCCCTATCTCCACCCAAACAACCGATAGTATTTTGGATTGAAAATGCTGTTCCCTTAGAATACCGCGATGCCATCCGTGAAGGTGTGCTGATGTGGAACAAAGCTTTTGCTAAAGCTGGTTTTGAAAATGCTGTGGAAGTGCGACAAATGCCCGATGATGCGGATTGGCAACCTGCTGATGTGCGCTACAATACGATTCGCTGGTTTAATTCCCTAGATGCAGGTTTTGCCAAGGGGCCAATTCGCGTCAACCCACTGACTGGGGAAATCTTAGACGCAGATATCATTATTGATGCCAATATGGTGCGTTCAATCAATCAGCAATATCGCGCCTTGAGAAATACAACTACATCCCTGGGTGATAATTCCTGTCCGACTCTAGATAAACAGCAGGAGTCTTCAGAATTTTGCTATGGGATGGAATCGACAAATCAAGCGGCGTTTGGATCTTTGGCGTTGTCACTTTTGCCTCAAACAACACCGCAACCAGAACTGATGCAAGAATATGTACATCAATATCTGCGTTCGGTGGTGGCGCATGAAGTGGGACATACTCTGGGTTTGCGTCACAACTTTCATGGCAGTACCATGTTAACGCCCGAACAATTAAATAACACTGCTATTACCCATACTAAAGGTTTAGTTGCTTCGGTGATGGATTATGTACCTGTGAATATTGCACCCCAGGGAGTAGAACAGGGAGACTATTTTCCTTGGGTTGTCGGCCCCTATGATGAGTGGGCGATAGAATATGGTTATAAACCCAGTCCCCACGCTGCACTTAAACCCTACATCCCAGAAGCAGAGAAAGATTTTTTAGAGCAGATTGCTTTAGCTTCACCACAACCAGAATTATCTTACTCTACTGATGAAGATATTTGGGATATTAATCCCCTGGCTAATGTTTGGGATATGAGTAGTGATGTTTTAGTCTATTCCCAATGGCAAATGGATAACGCCCGTGTGATGTGGCAGCATTTGAATGAGCATTCTTTGGCAAAAGGCGAAAGTTATAGTAATTTGGGTGTTTTATTTAATAAGGTATTGCAATATTATTTCCGCAATGCCACTTTACTTTCAAAGTACATCGGTGGACAATCTTTTCAGCGTCTCCATGTAGGTGATGATTATTCTTGGGCGTTTGTCGGAGTTCCAAGAGACAAACAACATCAAGCATTGACAAAACTACAAGAGTATGTGTTTGCTGAAGATGCTTTCACTTTTTCACCACAATTATTAAATCAGCTAGCACCGTCACGATGGGAACACTGGGGAAGCATGACACCTAGTAACCGCCTTGATTATCCCATTCACGAACGGATTTTGCAGTTTCAAACTAGGATATTACGATCGCTGTTAGATAGCGATCGCTTGCATCGCTTACGGGATTTAGAATTAAAAAACCCCGATAATCAAGCTTTGTCTATTCCCGAACTGTTTGACAGCTTACAAACGGGTATTTGGACAGAAGTTTTCCACAACGCACAACCAAAGCAGATTTCTAGTATGCGTCGTTCATTGCAACGAGAACACCTGAATATCCTCCTAGCAATGCTCCTCCATCAAAATGATTTACCCCAGGATGCTTGTACAATAGCTTGGTATGAACTACACCAACTCCAACGAGCCATTGACTATCAACTGCAAAAATTCGCCCCCCAACTGGATATTTATACAATAGCTCACTTACAATTTTCTAGCGATCGCATTACCAAAGCCTTAAATGCACAATTACTATCTAAGGGTTAATGAAATTACACTTGTCCTTGAATAATTTGCGTCAATTCAGTGCGACTACGCTTTGCCTCATACCAAAAAGATCCCCAGCAGATAAATAACATTAGTATAGGCATACCTATAAATATTGGGGCTATGTGATTAGGTATAGCACCAGTAAATAATATGGGAATAACTGCACTGTACCAGAAGAAAAACCAAAATCCTAAAAATGCCATCACAAAAGGATGTATACTCATCTGCACATGAATCAAAGTTTGATGGGATTGCACTTCAAATTGTCCCCGAATCATTGGTAAAAATGAATTACGGTAGTGAATTATTCGACTAATTTGAAAACCATCTTCAGAAATACTGCCTTCATAGGGAGCGTGGTTTCTAGAAAATCTAAATGCTTTTTGTGGTTCAACTTTTTGACTCAGTCTTTGTCTAACTATAGTTACTGAGTCAGGTGTCGTAATGGTAAATGTATCATGGGGGAGTATTTTCATATTTCATGAACTTTCTTAAATATAAAACCTACTTTTGTAGTATGGAATAGAAGGATTATGTTCAGTCTTCCCATATACACAACTTAACTAAACATCCTGCTGCTAATACCATGTAAAAGGAATTTCTGCTGGATTTTGACAAATTACTGGTAGCCAACTTGCACAAGGAAACTCATCTTCTAAACCTTGTAATTTTAAGCGTCCTTCCCTCACGGATTGATATAAAGGTTTACCACTTGAAAACTCTGTGAGGAAATTCTTTAAAAATTCTTGTGCTACTTTATCGGGTACTGGTTCACGCATCACAATCATTTGCGGGATATGCAAATCAGCTAAATTAGCTGCTAATCCTAAGCCATCGCAGGAATTAAAAATTGCTAGACTTAGACCTTTATTAATAGCTTTGGTGATGGCATTTTTCAATTCAGCAATAGTTAAACTCTCATTTTGATTAATGTGGAAATGTCCAACTTTTTGGTCAATTTGACTAAAACTGTGTCCAGCAAAAAATAAAATATCCCAAGGTTGTAGCCAAAGTTGGTCATTGAGTAATTGGCGTTGTGGTTCTATCAAAAACTGAACTTCGGCATGAGGCAATTTTTCTAGAAACATTTTATCTTTTTGTGTATTAATACCAGTGCTGTCTCCCAATATCGCTAATATTTTGATGTGAGATTTTGCAGCTTGGTATTTTTCTTTTCTTTCATAATTAGTTGCAGCAAGAGCAATTTCTGCTTGAGGATATCGGTCAAAAAAATCCCAAATTTGCCAGGGTATGCGGCGTAATAGGGTATCTTCTGTTTGCAAGATGATCCGAATTGATTCGGAGGGATTGAGTTTTTCGAGTAGTTGCTCTTTAACGGGACGGAATAATTCTGAATTCAACCATAAATTCACCTGCTTGTTGACAGCATAGGCTAATTTATCGCATTCTTTGAATAACTCTCTTTGGCTAATGTTGGTAACTTGCATTTCAGGAAACTTGATGCGTGCATTTCCCTGTAAGCTGTGGCGATATGCAGTTTGCCATTGATGGTAAGCTAAGGCTAATTCTGAGGCTGGAGGTAATTGTCCATGAGATTGAAAATATGGGCGATCGCCTTCTAAGCTAATCTCTAAGATAACGGAAAATCCTGTATTTAAATCACCTTGTACTAATTTTAAAACTACTAGCTGCCCTGGTGTCACTTGTTGCGGACGGGGAGCGATCATTTGCATTATTTCTTTTAAATCTGCTTGATGTTGACGATACAGGGTAATCTGTTCATCTTTACTTTTCAATTCCGCCTGATATCTTGCTTCTAACTGTTGCAGAGCAAATTCATAATTTTGCATAACTTCAGCATGAATTTTCGCTTTATTCGTTGTTTCTGGTGCATCCACCCGCACAACTACAACACCATCGCCCTTATTTTCAATACTTTTAATTGTTAAAGGGATATCTTCATTTTCCATTTTTACTTTTGCTAAAGCCGCAGATAAAGCTTGTAAATCTAAGCCCTTGCGAAAAATTAAATCAACAGTATTGATGACGACTTGAAATAGTTTAGTAAATTCTCCTGGTGCAAATTCCCCACTACTAGGGCGACGTTCTTGTTGATTATTTAACAGATAAACGTAGTCACAAATCACCCCTTCTAGTTGAGTTGTGTTGTCTATATTCCAGGCTTCCAAACAAGCTGCTGTTAAATTTACCTGCTGGAAATTTGTTTTAACGGCTTGAGTTTTTGTTAAATTTGCCCCTTCTAAAGTTGCACCTGATAAATTAGCTTCGCTGATATCTGCTTCACTAAAATTAGCATAACTCATATCTACATCTGTCAGGTTTGCGCCCTTCAGATTACAACCGACAAAATCTTGATGCGCGCCGATTTTAGATATTAGTAACTTGCGGACTTTTGGGTTTTTTAAAATTGTGTCACCAAACAAAGCATAATCAAGTTGTTTAGCAGCATAAAAGTTGCAGTGAGTCAGAGTTGCATTTCTGATGTCTATATTGCGGAGAGTAGCGTGAGCGAAATTAGCTGAACTGATATCAGCATTTTTCAAACAAGTACCGCGCAGGCTGACTAATGCAACAGCAATCTTTACAATTAAGTCGTATTTTTTATGGAGATTTATAGCTTGCCAACCGACATAACTATTGAGTAACATCACAAAAATAGTTACACTAATAGCACCAAGAAAACTTTCAATAAAAGCACTGGTAATATCTCCTGTAAAAAGTCCCATACTCACAGCCATTCTTGCTACTACCAGAGAGCCAGGAATAATGCCAATTAAACTGAGAATAACTATTGTGGCGATGAAGGAAATAGCAATTATGCCAGCAATAGTGCAAGCTATAACTCCCGTGAGGAAAGCAACCGTAATAGCAATCATAAAAGAACCAGTGACAAATGGAATCACTACTGCTTGAGGAAATGTACCAGCAAATATTCCACAACAAGCTCCCGCGATCGCACTGATAATTACAACTGTTCCTAAAGCTGCTCTGATCCCTCGAAAAATGTTAACAATAAAAAAAATTGTCAGTGCGGTAAGTGACGACAAAAATAGGTAAATATTAATATCAGGAGCAGTTCTAAATATAAAAGTTATTAAATAAGTGCCAGAGAACCCTGAAAAAGTTCCTGATATTATGGATAGTAAAAAGGCGACTAAGAGTAAGAAAAATGCCCAATCATTCTTAATACCAGCTTTGGCATTTTGAAAGTTAGCATTTTTGAGAATAGCGTTGGTAAAATTTGCCCCGCGAATATCAGAGTTACTAAAGTCCGCATTTGTCAGGTTTTGACCACTGAAGTCACGACCCTGAAGATTTTGACCTGCAAAGTTAAAAACCGTTACTAACGCCATAATTTAAAATATAGAAATCCGACTTGTTTATTGAAATTACTTAAGTAGAACGAATTGAAAAAACCAAACTATGTGAAGTAATTTAAAAAAAATGGTAGCTAGTTAGTAGTAAGGACTACCCTTCGGGAACGCTCCGCGAACAGTCCTTATTAGAGGACTAAAGTCCTCACTACAAAATTTGAATTATCTACACCATTCTACTTACGTAGGTAGGGAACAGGGAACAGGGTAAGAGGATATTTGAAAAGTTATGAATAATGTATCAAATCAGTTTAGATACCCCTAAATTCAAGCCACTTGCTTTCCGCAATTGCTCATGGGAGTTTCCCCTACGAGCAACTGCGGACGCTCCTTGTCTCCCCGGCTGGAGGCACTTGAAAAAGCGATCGCAAACGTAATGTACGCCAAATTGTCATTAAGATTATTTTGGTTTAACCTGGATAAACTCTACCTTTCCACGCACCACCTCGTCCTTGCCAATGACGTAATGCAGAATCTATAGTCATTAAGGTGTAGAGAAAAGCGATCGCAGGTAAACTCAAAGCAAATACAAATGAACATCGGTAAAAACGCACTGTCGGGAAATAAGCTAAAGTCATCAACAACCAAGCAATTAAAGCAGTGAGTGCAATGAATTGATTTTTTAGCAATGCACCTATAAGTAAACCCAAAGGCGGAACTAAATAAATCAACGTCATCGCCACCACAGTTCCCAACAGTAACCAGGGAGAATAATTTAATTGAGTATATGCAGTCCGCGCCACCATATCCCAAATTGTTTGCAAAGATGGATAAGGGCGCAGACTGCGAGTCAACGAACTCAAACCCAGCCAAATTTTTCTTGATTGTTGACTGTTGACTGTTGACTGTTGACTAACACCCAACTTTACAGCTTGCGCTAAAGCGCAGTCATCAATTAAAGCTTGACGGATGGCTGAAATACCGCCAATTCTCTCTAATGCTGTAGTGCGAATTAGAATAGAACCACCAGCAGCCGCAGCCGTTTTATTTTGAGGATTATTCACCCAACGAAAGGGATAGAGTTTTTGAAAGAAGAAAACAAATGCAGGAATTAACAGTTTTTCCCAAAAGCTTTGACATCTCAGCTTCACCATAATAGAAGCTAAATCTAAATCTGCTTGTTCAGCCTTGGCAACTAATCGCCGCAGATTATTGACATCATGTTCAATGTCTGCATCAGTAAGGAAAACATAATCTGGTGCTAATTTTGTAGCGTTTTGAATCCCTTGTTCTACCGCCCAAAGTTTACCCGACCAACCAGGCGGTAAAGATGCACTAGAAATAATATGTAACTGTTGCGCTTTATCAACAGCATGGGCAACCCCTTCAGCAAAAGCAGCCGTCCCATCTGTACTATGATCATCTACCAAGAAGACATGAAACTCCCCAGGGTAGTCTTGAAGTAAAAGCGATCGCAGTGTAATCGGTAACAATTCCGCCTCATTGCGCGCCGGAACGACTACACACACTTTAGGTAAGGATGTTAACACAGGCTCAACCGCCTCTAACTGCGTATCTACCCGCCAAAATTGCCCCCGCAAAGTTAATAATCCCAACCAAATTGATAAAGATAATAATGTGATTCCTAAGATAAATGCACCCATATTGCTCCTAGTTGATGATTATTGGGGAATGGGGAGAGGAGGGAAGGGGGACAAGGGAGACAAGGGAGATTTTACTTTAATGCCCCATTCCCCATGCCCAATGCCCCATGCCCAATTCCCATTTCCAATAAATCCCTCAAACACAATACAATATTTGCTAAATGCGGGAAAAATTTTTTCTCCGTACTGCCGTATTCATCGCGAAAATATTGAGTAGTATTTAATGCAGACACAAAACAGGGTACAAGTCAATCAACTTGCAGAAGCGATCGCAGCTAGTCAACAATATTTGCTATCACTGCAAAATCCGGCTGGTTACTGGTGGGCTGAGTTGGAGTCTAATGTGACTATCACGGCTGAGGTGGTTTTACTCCATAAAATTTGGGGAACTGATCAAACTAGACCTCTGCATAAAATAGAAGCATATCTGCGTTCCCAGCAACGGCAGCACGGAGGTTGGGAATTATTTTATGATGATGGTGGTGAATTGAGTACGTCTGTTGAGGCGTATATGGCGTTACGATTGCTGGGTGTGCCGGCTCATGACCCAGATATGATACGGGCGCGAGATTTTATTCTCCAACGGGGCGGCATTAGTAAAACTCGCATCTTTACTAAGTTTCACTTGGCTTTGGTGGGTTGTTATGACTGGCGTGGTTTGCCTTCTCTCCCGGCTTGGGTGATGCTATTACCAAAAGAATTTCCGGTGAATATCTATGAAATGTCAAGTTGGGCGCGTTCTAGCACTGTCCCGTTGTTAATTGTCTTTGACCAAAAACCTGTTTTTGTCACTAATCCCAGCATCAATCTTGATGAGTTATATGCAGAAGGTGTAGAAAATGTTCAGTGGGAGTTACCCCGCAGTAATGACTGGACAGATTTATTTCTCACCCTTGATGCAGGATTTAAATTAGCCGAAAGTTTTAATTTTATTCCCTTCCGGGAAGAAGGTCTCAAAGCCGCAGAACAATGGATCTTAGAACGCCAAGAAGCTACAGGTGACTGGGGGGGAATTATTCCCGCTATGCTTAACTCTATGTTGGCTTTGCGGTGTCTAAATTATCACGTCAATGATCCCATCGTGGAACGGGGTTTGCAAGCCATTGATAACTTTGCTATTGAGACAGAAGATAGTTACTGTGTGCAGCCTTGTGTTTCTCCAGTGTGGGATACAGCTTGGGTAATACGAGCATTTATAGATTCTGGCATAGCTCCAGACGATCCAGCGATCGCTAAAGCGGGAGAATGGTTATTACAAAAGCAAATCCTGGACTATGGTGATTGGATGGTCAAAAATCCCCAAGGAAAACCGGGTGCTTGGGCATTTGAGTTTGACAATCGATTTTATCCCGATGTCGATGATACAGCTGTAGTAGTCATGGCACTGCACGCCGCCAAGCTACCTAATGAACAATTGAAACAGATGGCTTGCGATCGCGCCTTGAAGTGGGTAGAGTCAATGCAGTGTAAACCCGGTGGTTGGGCAGCTTTTGATATTAACAATGACCAAGATTGGCTCAACGCCATACCCTACGGTGATTTGAAAGCAATGATTGACCCCAATACAGCCGATGTCACCGCTAGAGTTTTAGAAATGCTGGGTTTATGCGACTTATCCATTGCACCCCACAACCTAGAACGAGCGTTAAATTATTTATTAAACGAACAAGAGACAGAAGGTTGTTGGTTTGGACGTTGGGGTGTAAATTACATCTATGGTACAAGTGGTGTACTCTCAGCCTTAGCTGCGATTTCACCAACAAAATATCAACGTCAAATCGAACGCGGTGCAGCTTGGTTAGTTAGCTGTCAAAACCCTGATGGCGGTTGGGGTGAAACCTGCCGCAGTTACAATGATCCTAGTCTCAAAGGTAAAGGACGCAGCACCGCCTCCCAAACAGCCTGGGCAATTATTGGCTTAATAGCAGCCGGAGAAGCCACCGGTAAATTCGCCCGTGAGTCTCTAGAAAAAGGAATGAATTATCTAGTATCCACTCAAAAATCAGATGGTAGCTGGTTTGAAGCCGACTTTACTGGTACAGGTTTCCCTTGTCACTTTTATCTGAAATACCACTATTACCAACAATATTTCCCCTTAATTGCCTTGGGTAGATATCAAAAGATTGGGAATGGGGAATAGGGACTGGGGAATGGGGACTGGGGACAATGAAAACAAGGAAGACAAGGGGGACAAGGAAGAATGATATTCCCAATGCCCAATGCCCAATGCCCAATGCCCAATTCCCAAAAAAAGGGGAAACAAGGTAAAGCACCTAGTTTCCCCGTCTTCAGCAACACTGAAATTCTTTATGTTTAGACTTGAGTTTGCAGCACTTGTTTCAAGAAAGAGACTAAATCATCCGTGTCTAATGATTGCAGACTGCTTAAAACTTCTGTAGCTTGGTCTGAGGGGATGTAGTCGTTTGGTATATCGATAATGGTGCTGCCTAATCTTTGTCCTAAGTAATACCAAAAAGCTAATTTCTCTTCAGCTTTAAGTGCGCCATATTCGCCTGTGGGAATTTTTGTGCCACCTTGCGCTAATTCCACCATCGCTTTACTCGGATGGGGATCTAGCATGGTTTCATCTTGATCATTTCTGGTAGCTAGTAGCAAATCACGCAAGGCAAAAATTTGTTCTTCTGGGGAAACTTGCTGAATTTGGGCTACTAATTCCGCAGCTTTTTGTGTGGGTAATTTATCTATGTCACTGGTGGAGATTGTATCACTAACTTGGTCGAACAATGCACCCAATACTACCAGGCGATCGTCTATATCTAATTGCTGAAAATTCGCTGCGGCTTGTTCTACGGGATTAACATTGGTAGAAGTCATAAAGCCCTCCTAAAAGATTATCATCTATTTGTCACCAAGGTGAATGTGATTTTTTATGGATTCCAATTATTTTTGATTTTATTCACCAAGTAAAAAAGTCAACGCCAAATTAAATTTGCTAAATAATTGTGTTCACTTCGTTTAAGTTAAAAAAATATCTATGTTTAAAACACTATAAAAAGGCAGACGTAATTATATAAAAAAATAAATTTAAACCAGTCAAAAGGTAGAGGTTTTATTTTTTAATTTAATTTATATTCAAAAAATACAAAGCAAAGGGCGTTACGAGCTTTAGGTGCATCTCACCTATCAGAAATATAAAAATAACAAAAGTAGATATTTAAAAATTGGTTAACCACCTACTTCATTAACATGACTTATTTTTCCGAATATTTGAATTCTCATAAGTAGGCAGGCATAATCAAATATAAAATGTCATAAATTAAAAGCTCCCGTTAACCTAGCGGTATAACGGGAGAGAACATCACTTATGTAGCAATGCTACTTATCTATTTCACAAACTGGGGCATAATTTCGGCGGCTGTAAATATACCATGAATGCCACGTTGATGTAATTGTATGCCAGCTTTGAGATAACCAAAAGCGGGGCCGCAGACATTAGCAGCCATGCTGGTTTCGTCACCTAAAGTGAAAGTGTGGGTAGAAATCTTCCCTTCAAAGGTGCGTCCTGTGACTTTAACGTTGGTGCTGAGGGGCTTTTTAGGGTTGCGGGTATCGACTACACCACCCACAGTAACGCGATCGCGATCTACTATTCCTGCTAACTCTAGCATCACATCATCAGCGTGTTCCATATTTTCTAAGGTCAACACACCGTTAGTTTTATCTAGTAGTGCTTCGACTTCGGCATCAGTCATGGCGCGTGCAGCTTCTACTGTATAACCTGGCATATGCCCAATATCTTCCCGCACAGTTGCACGATAAGCTTCCCAGTTGGCAATACCTACACCAAAGGTAATCTCTACTTTGTGAATTTCCGCGTAGCTTTGGGCGGCTAAGGCGGCGGCGGCGGTTAATAGCCCTGGTGTTGCACCACAGCCTGTCATGTAGGTGATTCCGGCTGCTTGCAGTTCGTCTTTCATTGCAATTAGCTGTTCTACTGCACTAGTGCGTTTAATCGCATCCACTAGCACACCACGCCAACCAGATTGGATAAACTGACGGGCAACAGAAGGAATAAAATCATTGGGTAGGTTAGGTAATGCCAAAAAATAACCATCTACAGGTTGCGCGCTGTCGATTAAGTCTTGAATACTGTTATTGGTTAAATTGCCGATAGGTTCTAGATAACCCACTGAACCTTGAGACTGATAGCTAGCAATGCAGTCTTTAAAATTCAAACCAGTCGCCCCGTAAACATAACCTTTTTGGTCTGCGACTGCGACTAAATTCATTTCCCGTTTCCCAGCCAACACCTTAGCGGCGGCTTGTCCGAGTCCACCGAAACCCAATACTCCCACACGTATAGCTGGCGCAATATTTGCTGTACTCATAGTCAATTAATTAAGTTGAATCACAAGCTTTGAGTATGAACCATTTTGGCTGATAGCAACTCCAAGCTATAAAGGTTAATTATGCTTCATTATCCTGGTTTCTTCCCCAACCAGATCAGTTTTTTCACCAGAAATTTTTGCGGAGTGGCTCAGACTTGAGGAAATTTTCACGCACAACTTGATTAAAAATTCACTGGCAATAGCTTTCCCCTAGCGGAACCGCATTTTTTAGTATAAAAATATATTTATATCTAAATATATTTACTGTCAATAGCTACACCTAAATTTTTAACATGAATAACTACCAAATTAAAGTTTTAGCAGCTACGCTAATGCTGGGGGATCACATTGCATATATTTTTCAGAATCATGAAATGAATCGATATTTGTTTCTCCTCCATTTGATTGGTCGCCTGAGCTTTCCTTTGTTTGCTTGGTTACTGGTTCAAGGAGAATCTCACACGCGCAATTTTTGGCTGTATCTGTGTAGATTAATCATTTTAGGTATTATTTCTCAAAGTATATATACGAATGTATCTAATTCAACTTCTCTCAATATTTTATTTACATTATCCTTAGCTCTAATTTGTCTAAGAATAGCGAGATTGAAACCTAAATTCCAAATTCTAGTTTGGCTACCTGCAACTATATTGGCTGAAGGTGCAGGTTTAGAGTATGGGGCTTATGGAATAGTATTAATTTATCTCGTCAAGCTTATGACAATTAGCTCCAATTGGCTGATAGGGGTAGGTCTTTGGATAGGGTTACACATTTTATACTTATGGCAAATAATATCAAGTGATACAGGTAATTTAGCCCAGGTTCTTACTATTTTTGCACCTATACTTTTTAAGTTAGCAAATTATGAACAAGGTAGAAGAACTTATTTTTTCTATATTTTCTATCCATTACATTTATTGATACTGTTACTGGTCAAAATGAGTTTAAAGCTAGAGGTTTAAATAATTCGATGGGAGGATATAACGACTTTAAAAGGCATGGAAAAATCTAAAAATATTTTATCTTCAATACTTCAACTTAAGATTTAGCATTTTAATTTTTGGATTGGATTTTTAAGCTCCAAATTTCAAATATATCACACCTGCATTTATGTAATATTTCTTATAGTTATCACTAATTACCCTCTTCTCAAGCTAATAGGTGCAGTATCCTCACGCAAAAGTAGAATTTATTTAATTAGTTAGTGATTTTCGATCAAGTGAATACACGGAAGACAAAATCTATTATTGTGAAGCACAATATACTTAATATTAACTAATAGCTTCATCATAAAATTACCAATTTCCTCCGATGTAAGCAATATTTCCTGCATTCTACCTGCTTTCATTTCATTCCTAATAATAACTACAAATATTCAAAAAATTTTATTATTTTACTTAGGAATAGAAAATTTAGTATGCAATATCCTTAATTATAAAATTAAATACATTCTTGATAAGATACACCTAGTTTTATCTTATTTCGGTTACTTAATTTTCATAATAATTCATGAGTAACTTGATTTTTCTAAATTTTCTAAGTATTACAGCCAGCTATTCACACTTGAAAAATGTTATTTCCTACGTACGAATTTTTAGTTTTCTTCATCATTACATTTGCCTGTAGTAGTCTTTTAAAAAAGCACGTAAATACCTATAAATACTTTGTTCTTCTTGTTAATGTAATTTTTTATTCTTTTTTTGGATTAAAATTTTTAGAACTATTAACTATAAACATCATCATTAATTATCTAATTCTTGAAGGCATAAATACAAATAAAAACAAACTTCCGTTTCTAATTTCTGGCATACTTTTGAATCTAAGTTATTTGGGCTTCTTTAAATACTATAATTTTTTCATAGATTCTTTACAAGAAATCTTTAATATACTCAAAATTTCGAGCGACATTCAAATTTTATCTGTATTAGTTCCAGTCGGTATTTCTTTCTACACCTTCCGCATTATTTCCCATTTAATTGACTCCTACAAAAATCAACTTCCCTGCCCAAAGTTTTTAGATTATCTAGTCTATATTACTTATTTTCCTCAAATAGCTTCAGGGCCTATAGCTAGAGCTAAAGAATTTTATCAGCAGTTAAACAGTGATGAAAAATATAACTATCAGACAGAAAGAGTCGTGATATTAATAATTTCTGGGCTGTTTAAAAAATATACATTATCAAGTTTTCTGTTTAATTTCATCCAATCACCTTTTCAAATACCAGAACAATATTCCAGTTTTGACCTAATTCTCGCTGCACTAGCTTATTCTTGTTATATTTACGTTGATTTTAGTGGCTACTCGGATTTAGCAAATGCTATTTCTAGCCTCTTAGGATTTCCACCAGTTCCAAATTTTAATATGCCTTATTGCGCGCAAAGTTTACAGGATTTTTGGCGGAGATGGCACATTAGTCTGTCGCAATGGTTACGAGATTATTTATATATTTCCTTGGGTGGAAGTCGCAAAGGTAATTTGAGAAAGTATTTTAATTTGCTGATGACGATGGTAATTGGTGGTTTTTGGCATGGTGCGGGTTTAAATTTCTTGATTTGGGGATTCTTACACGGAATTGGTTTAGTTGTGACTCACCTTTGGCAAGATTTAATTAAAAATATTAAAAACCGAAAACCATCTCATCAAGACTCATTAAATAATCACATTATTGTTGCCTCTAAGATTAGTCACGGGCAAGTATTTATTGGTTGGTTACGGTTTTATTTTCAAAGAATTACATCTATATTTAGACCTACATTTGCTTGTGTATTGACCTTCAGTTACGTGACTTTATGTTGGATATTCTTCAATACTTCCAACTGGGAAACATCTTTAAAGTTCTTGCAGCAGATGGTAAATATGTCATCAAATATAGAGATGCGATCGCAATTTAATGTCTGGCAATTATACATAACCTTTATCATCATATTTGTCATGAACTTTTATGGAGATAAATTTAGTAATTACTTACAAAATATCCTGGCAAAATCTAATCTAATTCTACAAACAATCTTGATATCTAGTCTCCTCTATACAGTTTTTAGATTAGGGCCAAATACTGTACCACCATTTGTTTATTTTGGTTTCTAGATATTTTTTACTAATGTAATGTTATGCAAGACTTAAAGTTTTTAACTCTTTGTGGTTTAGTCTCATTCTGTCTCATCATGGTTAATAAACCTCTCTTTTTTAAGAGTTTAGCATCTAGTAAAATTGCTCCTAAAGAAATTAAACAGGCTGCTCAACAAATTAAATTAGAAGGGTTTAGTAAAGTTGAATCTGATTTTTGGGATAGTATCAAAGAAATTAACGGGAAATCTCAAATAATTGCCCAAGCTAAAGCATCGGATATCAAAACCGAAACTAAGATTCAGAAAAAACCAGTAACTACTAGTCCAAAACAATCATTTACTAGTCCGCCTGTCAAGCAACTAGAACCAGCCAAGCGTTTTTTATTTCTCGGTGATTCCATTATGGGTTTCCTGGGAGTTGCGTTTGAGAATAACGTCAAAAAATCAGATTACGGATTGGAACAAATCAAAGTCTTTTATAAAATTTCCACGGGATTAAATCGCATCGACTTTTATGATTGGTATTCACACACACGAGAACTTATTCAACAGAATAACCCTGATGTTATGGTAGTAGTTTTTGGTGGTAATGACGACCAAAATATTTTAGATGCCAATAAGAAGTTCCACGAAGAATTAACTCCAGGATGGGAGAAAGCTTATGAAGAGCGTGTGGAAAGATATGCTAAATTGCTGGATGAATATCCTGTAAAAAAGGTTTACTGGATAGGTCATCCTATATCTAATGTGGCTAGATATAATAAGTTCTTTCCAATTTTTAATCGGATTTATCAAAAAGTCTCATTAGTCCATCCTAAAATTGAATTTGTTGATTATTGGAATACCTTTGCTGTTAATGGTAAATTTTCTCCTATAGCTGCTGATAGTACGGGTAGAAAAGCAAGGGTTAGATATAATGACGGGCTACACCCTACTGAACATGGAGCAAAAATTATGATGGAAATTCTCAAAAAACGCATGATAGAAGAGGGTGTTTTAAGAGCAAAATCAAGACCTCTCACACAGACTCAAAAATAATTGAAAATCTTCTCTTAAGTGAATTAGTTTCATGATGCTGAAAAAAAAATCTTATTGTTTTTATATAATTGCTGCTATTATCTCTCTAGCCATTACGCTTTTGAATTGGGAACAGGTATTTGCCAATACCACTTTACAGGTAAAGCAGCAAAAAAATTATGCTTTAGAGCGTAATATTGCCTACGAAACAGTCAACTCTCATCAATTAACACTAGATGTTTATAAAAACAAAAAATCCGGCTTACGTCCTACATTAATGGTAATTCATGGTGGAGGTTGGATTAAAGGTAAAAAAGAAGATGAATTATTTTTTAAACCCTATTTTGATTGGGGATTTTCTGCAGTCAATATTGAGTATAGATTAGCAAATGCAGCATTAGCACCAGCCGCAGTGGAAGATGCTGTATGTGCTTTAAATTGGGTGATGAGTAACGCCTCGAAATATAATTTCGATACTAAAAAAATTGTTTTGACCGGATTTTCCGCAGGGGGACATTTAGCATTAACTACAGGAATGATGCCTGATGTGACAAAATTTAATCAAAATTGTCCAGAAAGTCAACAAACAAAAGTTGCTGCTATAGTTAACTGGTCTGGAATTACTGATGTTAATGATTTGTTAGTTGGTCGTAATCAAAAATATTTTGCAGTGCAGTGGTTTGGTAATCGTAATTCCCCAAGAGAAATGGAAATTGCCAGAAATGTTTCTCCGATTAACTTTGTGCGTCGTAATCTACCCCCAATTCTGACTATACATGGAGAAAAAGATAATTTTGTTCCTTACAGTCATGCAATTAGATTACATCAAGCATTGCGTCAAGTTGGAACAGTAAATCAATTATTTACTGTTAAAGGTGCAGAACATGGAGGTTTTAGTAAGGTGCAGAAACAGCAAATTTATGCCACTATTAAAACCTTCTTGATTAAGCAAGGCGTAATTAAATAAATTCGCAATTCGCAATGGACTAGCGTCCCGCTACGCTAACGCAATTCGCAATTACGTTTTGTAACGCAATAAGGTTCAGTTAAGGTGGTGAGAGTTAATTTCTCAATTTTTGCTCTGCCTATTAGACAATGAGCAAGATTTGGGGGATTCTCCCCCAAGCCCCCGATTGGGGGACGGTTGCGTCCCCCAAACCCCCTCCAAAATCATTTTTTCGTTTTTTGTTGAGTGATCATTTGCTGGCTTGGTTGAAATTTATTTTTCTTATCTAAACCGTATTGTTTTGTAACGGAGATTTAAACCCCACCACAACACTTGCAGCTTGATAGAAGCCTGTGAATTAAACCCCCTAAATTTTAGCTATAGAACTCATATTTGATTTCTGAAAAAAACTCCGTACACTTTTGTTCCTTCTTACCTGTTCCCTGTTCCCTTCCTACGCAAATGATTTCAGGAATCAAAGCGGATTCCTATAGTAAAAAAGTAAGAAATTAGGAAGCTGTTTGTGTTGATTTAATACCTAATCTCCAAATCATTCATTACCTGCAACCATTTATCTGGTGTTGGTAATGTTTCCTTGAGGAAGTCTACTGTCAGATGGCTGGCGTTAGCTTTATATAATAGAGTGGCGTAGCTAAAACAGCTAGCTGGTTTCTTGAAATTATCTTGACCATAAAGCGAAATTAATTCTGTGAGTTTTTCTTCTACTTTCAGAATGATTGTAGGAGCAAAGCTGAGTAAATGATTTACCCATTTTTGCTTTTCACGCATAAAAGCTACGACTTCGCGATGAGAAGAGGTTTTAAAATCATTACAGATGGCTTGAATTTTATCCCACTTATAACTACCCCACGGTTTAGCCTGCATCACGGGTAATTGCCATTTAATCATCTCGTCGTGCCAATAGTCTTTAGGGGCTTGTACCTGTACAATCTCAAAAGTAGGTAAAATTAATGCAGTTAATCTTCCCCCATGACAAGCACCTGTATCAATACCGTAAATTTTTCCTGTGATGATTAACGGTTCATTTCCTACAACATGATGACCAAAGATAATCGGTTTTGTGCCACTATACAACTGACTCCAGTAAGTCCTACCATAGAGTTTTTCTAGATGCTTTTCCCCAGCCGTACAGCCACATAAAACTTCTTCTTTTTGCTGGTGAATGGGTATACCATCTTCTACAGCCGCATGGACGAAAATGGCGTTTTCAGTTTCATGATAATAGGGTAAACGACTCACCCATTCTAAAAATTCTACATAGCGATCGCCAAATTGTAACTTGACGATTTCCTGCGAATAGGAGAGAGTCTGACGTAGGTGCTTACGTTCATGATTTCCCATCAACACAATTGTGTTAGGACGTTGTTTGAGAAATTCGTATACTTTCACGGAATCAACACCGCGATCAACGATATCACCCAATGAAATTAAACAATCTTCCTCTCTAAGTTTGACTTTGGTTAATAGGTGAAGCAATTCTTCATAGCAACCATGAATGTCACCAACTACTATCGTTCGCATGATGCCAATTTTATTAAAAAACTTATATTTATGACATGAAAATTATTATTAATGTAGCATTATTTATTATCTGCGTCATTTGCACCGCACTGCTGATCATCAGCATCTATCCAGGCGTACTGGATAGTCTAATTTTTATCGTTACCTTAGTATCAATTCTTAGCCTTCCTGGGTTTTTCATCGTCGGAATCATGTTTTTGGTAGTGGTAGGACGAAGGATAAATTTGAGAGATATACAAGTTCCTTGGCGGAGGATAGGGGCGATCGCTACTATAATTCTAGTCTCTTATATCCTACTCAAATTCTATATTCCGCGTCGTTTAGCTTTTATGATATCGCGATCGGCATTTGAACAAACCAGAGTGCAAATTCCCTTCTCTGTTAATAGGAAAACGACGCTAGATAGACGACTAGGTTTATATACCGTAGATGAATTAGCCATTGATTCCCGTGGAGGCGTATATTTCCGTGTCTACTCAGGTGGTAGTGGTTTTAGTCCCGATACCACATCCTATGGTTTTGTTTATCAACCTAATCGAGAAGGAAGTCCTTTTGGGATGGCGAATTATCAAGTCTTTCCCTTAGATGAAAACTGGTATTGGTTTCGAGTATCTGACGATTGGTAATAAGGAGGTTATAACTATTAACGATGAATTCAGTTTGAATAGTCTTATGCAATTACTCAAGAACATCCTCAAAAGCTTAATCCTAATAACTTTTATTACCTTTATCCAACTACCTACAGCCTCGGCTGATGTTTTATCCCCTGGAACATCTCGCGTAGATTACTGTTTTCAAGTAGCAAATCTTAACAAATATTCTAATTACTTATTAATTGCCCATATCCAATCAGCCAATCCCAGTTTAGGCATATACAATGTAATTCTCAAACCAGGACAGTGTGAAAGATTAAATGGATACAGACAATACAGTAATATCTATGCCATCAGAAAATCTCAGGTTAAATCCCAAGATATTATCATCAATGGAAATAGAGAATCACTCAAAGACTTTAACCGCAGAAAATCTCAATTAATTCCTGCTAAGAACACTATTAACCCCGTAGAAAGATTACCTGATCGATATGGAATTAAACAAGTAACTGAAGTCCTAAAAATTACAGCTATTACCCCTAAATCTCTGGATTTAAAATATCAGGAAATTATCTACACCTATCAACAAGGTAATTCAGAAAGAAAACCGTATCAATCACAAGATAATCGACCTTTACCTTCTTTAAAGCATAAATTTAATTTATTCAACTTGATAATTCCGAGCATATCTATCTTTGGGATCATGCTAGTTTATCGCCGCACTAAAATTTTTAGAAATCAAAATTAATTTGCAGATGATGTCAATATTTGTGGCTGTTGCTTTAGTGTTAACTAGTGCCATATTATCAGTAGCGTTTCCTCTCGCTACTTATACTTTTACTCTTGCAGCTTTTGGGCTGACTCATGTGTTAACGGAACTACATTATGTTGATAATCGCTTTCGTCAACGTCTCGGAAATAATCTATGTTGGCGGATGAGTCAGTTATTAATTCTCATCATTGGTTTGCGAAGTTTACAAGTATTGAGTTTAATACCTACCTGGTTAAGCATCACTTTAGAATTAAGTTGTGTAGTAGCACTAGTTATTCTTGTCATTCCAGTATTAGCTAAAAAAGACTGGCGACTCGGCATTTTCGGAACTATATTATGCTTACTTTTGTCATTTGGGATATTTTCTTCAGCCACTCTGACATTATTAATCTTTGCCATTCTACACAACATCACCCCTGTCGGATTTATTGCAGAAAGATGGCGAGGTAAGACAAGAAATTATGCTTTATTAATTTGTGTCGTGGTATTTATTTTAATTCCCTTGCTGATTATTTCTGGACTTCCCAATCAAGTTTTATCTTCTTTTGGTTTAGTAGCATGGGAAGCCTCTTTATTTCCCGTTGGTGGACTAGACAATCATTTAGGGGTATTTGTACCACCACAACTACAGAATGAAGCGATCGCTATTTCCCTTTTTTCCGCCGCCGTCTTTTTACAAACTATGCACTATGCCGTAGTTATCGGAGTTTTACCCAAGTGGGAAAATCATCAAAAATCTCAAATCAAGTATCATTTGTTTACCTGGGTTGTGGGATTTCTCAGTGTGATTTTATTTGTGAGTTTTACCAGAGAATTTATTCATACCCGCGCTGTATATGGAATTATCGCCGCAGTTCATGCTTGGGTAGAGATACCGATTTTATTACTATCATTAGCCATTCCCGAAAATAGCCAAATGAGTTTTCAAAGTATATCATCCCAGAAATTGAGCAATTAACAAACCTCCTAAAAATGAGGTTGTATTAGCCATTAATGATATGAACAAACCCTGTTGCCAAGCCAGATTTAAAGTTATCTTATACAAAATACCCTCCGCGATCGCTACAATAATTTCTATTAACCCTACCCTCCAAGGAAATTCCAGATAGGGAATCAATATCTGATTACTTTCCCAAGCTAAAGGATGAGTAAAAAGAGTAGCACCACAGGCGAAAATCAACACTTTATAGATATCATCTAAAGAGAAACGACGCATAAATACTAATATGAAAAACACCATTGGTATTTCAATTACCAGAGAAATCAGTAATGCTAACCACTGCGTCACTTTGCTTTGTTCCTCATGCAAAATTTAAGTTATAACTGCATCTACTGTTCTTCCTATGCCCAATGCCCCATTCCCCATGCCCAATTAAATAATTATGCTCAAATTCAAACAAAAATATTTTTATTGGACAATTATATTATTCATCATTGAGGTATGTATTGCTGTATTTATAGATGATGGTTTTATCCGTCCCTTTGTTGGAGATGTTTTAGTAGTTATTCTGATTTATTGCTTTATCAAAGCCTTTTGGCAAATCAAATCATTGACTGTAGCTTTATCAGTATTTGCCTTTGCTTGTCTGATTGAAGTTTTGCAATATTTTAACTTTGTGAATTATTTAGGATGGCAAAAATATAAAATTATAGCCATTGCTTTAGGCAGCACATTTGACTGGAAAGATATAATTGCTTACGCCATCGGTACAGCAACTATCCTATGGCTAGAACATCGCAAAACCATCATCAACTAATTTTCGGTGATTTCTTTTTGTCGCAGTAGCGATCGCCAATCTGCTATAGTCTTCTCTGTCCACAACCAATTATTCCCTAATTTATCAGCTTGGAAATTTAACGGATCTTGCTGGAGGACGGTTTGTCGCAATTTGATCGCTTCTTTGAGATATTGAGTACGCTTATTTCCTGTGAGACTTCGTGCAGATTTATACATTCCCAAGGCTAAACCAGCATAGGAAGTTAAGGCTTCCGGCGGTAATTGCACCTGAGAATCAGAATTTTGCGTTGCCAATGCTGAACTTAAAGCCTGTAGCCAAGAAGCATTAGCTTGGTTTAAGTTGCCTTCCAGATAATAGGCAAAACCCAAAGCATTCTTATATTCGGCTGAGTCGGGATTTCTTCGCACCGCATTGTCCCAAAAACGACGCACATCGTCAATGCTGTATTTTGTATTTTCTCGCTTGAGAGATTGCCAAGCTAATCGGCCTCTGAGAAAGTTCACAGCAGGTTTTTGAATGTCCTGGCGAGAAATTAAACTCAAAGCTGTTTCCGCATTATCTAGCGCATTGCGATTGAGTAATTCTTCTACAGCTGCTAACCCTGCTTCTAATTCACCTTGATTTAATTTGTTTGTGGCAACGGTTGTTACCATTTCTGTAGACATTTGCCGAATATCTGTAGAAGTCTGACTGGTTTGAGTCGGGGAAGGAATGGGGGGAGTTTCCCGTATAGAGGATTGGCGAATTTGCCACAACAAAGCAAAAGATACTACAAAAGCGATCGCACCTACACCAACCATCGCCAATATTGGGCTTTTTTGACGGCGTTGGCGTTTTTGCGACGATGCAGGGCGGAAATTATGCACCTTGGGTACACTTTGAGAGCCAGCATTTTTAGTCACAGGTACTAAATTAGGTGACTCTAGTTCTTTGGGTGCAGCATGAACAGGAGTTTCTGATACAGTTTGATGGGGTTGAGGTGGTGGAATGGGTGGCGGTGGTGCTGCAACTTCGTTTTCCGTGATTGGCTGTTCTAACTGACGAAAGATATCAGAAACAAAAGCGTAATCTTCAGCATAGGTGGGATCATCGTACTCGATTTCATCGACTAAATCACCCCAAGTATCTTCTCCTAGCCAGTCCAAACCAGAATTGTCACGGGCTAACTCCGAAGGAATTGTCCCTTCAATGGGTACAGACATATCAGGATCATCAACCACAGCAGAATAACCCACAGCCGGCAGGGAATTATGACTCACAGGTGGACTGTATTCTGCAAGGGCATCTGTATGATTGTCATTAGTTGTTTTGGGATAGAGAAAACCGTTAAATTCGGAATGAAGATATAAAATCGGTAATGCCCAATATAGCTGAGGCGAACCATAGGCCGAAATTAGTCCTTGACGAACGCGACTCACGCATAAATCTACAGGATAGCCTTGGCTAAGGTTGCGATAAAACAATTGGGTAAGTGTCAGTGCGACTTCATCAGGAATTCTTTCTGACATCGCCAAAACGCTTTGAATACCCCGCTTGACTAAACTTTCTGTCAGATTACGTTCCCAAGAATCTCTAGGAATATCGCTAGTAGCAGTATATGTTCCCCAACAGGAGTTAAATACCGCCATTTTAATATTGTTGTTAACTAATAAACCCGCTAAATCATCACCACTGAGGGTTTCTGTCAAGCCTGTTCTATTGCTAACTAGATAGATTTCCCCACCATTTGGCCCTAAATTACTATGCCCTGAATAATGGAGGACGTGAAATCTACCTTGTTCTAAAGCCTGGGTTAACTCCTCTCTTCCTGGTTGATCTAACAAGGTGAGTTCAATTTCTGGGAGATAATAACCGCCATTTAAGGATCTAGGTAGTTGACGGTGTAATTCTGCTTGTAATTTGATGGCTTCTTGTTTGAGTAAATTTAAACTAGCCTGATCGGAAGGGGAAGCTAGTACCATCAACACTCGAATCACGCCGTCTTCTGGGAGTTGAGGCCGATTATGAGAAGGAACACCAGAGGCGGGAGAAATGCCACTTTGGAAGCGTGAGAACGCAACATAGGGGCCTGTAGCGAGGGGGCGATCGCCTGCGTGCATGACTTCCCACGGTAGGCGTGCTAATCTATTATCCTTCAGCCCTAATCTTAGCCTTAGCACTTGTTGTTGATTTTGGGCAATTCCTTGAGCTGTAATCCAACTATCCCTGAGTGTGCCTTGAAACAGTGCTTGATAAAGTTGTTGTCCCAATGCCACTAAGTTTACAGAGTTATTAGCGATCGCACCAGACGCGATCGTCTCTCCCTGTAAGACTATTTTTAAGGGGTCATTCATCAGATGACTAGCCATAGCCAGCCAATCATTCACCGGCCAATTCACTAATTCCTCTGCCAATGGCACCCCTGTCGCTACTTTTTCCGTCCGCACCAAATAGTCATTCTGCCCCACTGGTGTCACGGAAATATGGAATTCCTGGGTCACAACTTTTCCCGTTTGCCTCCTCAATCTAACTTGAAACGCCAAAGTTTCAATTCGATTTCTGCTCCCTTTTATACTGTAGATAACTTAGACTACTGATTTTTGCCAAATCAGAGGTTTTCCTCTATCTACATTTACAACTTTATCCGGATTAGTTGCCATCCACCCAGAACACTGTATTGGTAGATGCACCTTGATCTTCAACTCCCCTGGTTGGCTAACGCCTGACTAGGGGTTTTTTCTTTTAATAATATTTCCAGTCTATTTCATCCCAGGAAATAGGGCAAAATTTCTAATTTTTACGGGATATCCGCCCAATCAGGAGGATAATACGTATTTTATGATACCAATAATATGCTAATATTATGTATATACACCCTGATAATTAACTCCCCTAGCTGGTTATCGCCACTAGGGATTTTTTAGCATTGAAAAAATCATCCTGAAAGTGAGGATGAGACATAGAACAATTAATTGGTAGATGCACCCTGATAACTAACTCCCCTAGTTGGCTAACACCTGACTGGGGGCTTTTTTTTCACTTCAGCAAACAGCAATCAGAGCTATTTTATAAAGTAAATATTAAGTAGGGTGTGTTACGGCATTGTCAGGATTTGAGTATGAGCGACAAGATAAATTGCCGTAACGCACCATAATCACACGGTGCGTTACGCGTTGCTTTAACGCACCCTACAATTTAAGCCTTACTTTATAAATCATCTCTCAGCAATCTTGGTAAATTCATCCTGAAAGTGAGAATGAGGGGTAGAACAATTAATTGGTAGATGCACCCTGATAACTAACTCCCCTAGCTGGCTAACACCTGACTGGGGGCTTTTTTTTCACTTCAGCAAACAGCAATCAGCAATTTTGGTAAATTCATCCTGAAAGTGAGAATGAGGGGTAGAACAATTAATTGGTAGATGCACCCTGATAACTAACTCCCCTAGTTGGCTAACACCTGACTGGGGGCTTTTTTTTCTTCAGCAAACAGCAATCTTGGTAAATTCATCCTGAAAATGAGAATGAGGTGTAGAACAATTAATTGGTAGATGCACCCTGATAACTAACTCCCCTAGTTGGCTAACACCTGACTGGGGGCTTTTTTTTCTTCAGCAAACAGCAATCCTGGTAAATTCATCCTGAAAATGAGAATGAGGTGTAGAACAATTAATTGGTAGATGCACCCTGATAACTAACTCCCCTAGCTGGCTAACACCTGACTGGGGGCTTTTTTTCACTTCAGCAAACAGCAATCAGCAATTTTGGTAAATTCATCCTGAAAATGAGAATGAGGGGTAGAACAATTAATTGGTAGATGCACCCTGATAACTAACTCCCCTAGTTGGCTAACACCTGACTGGGGGCTTTTTTTTCACTTCAGCAAACAGCAAACAGCAATCTTGGTAAATTCATCCTGAAAATGAGAATGAAGGGTAGAACAATTAATTGGTAGATGCACCCTGATAACTAACTCCCCTAGCTGGCTAACACCTGACTGGGGGCTTTTTTTTCACTTCAGCAAACAGCAATCAGCAATTTTGGTAAATTCATCCTGAAAATGAGAATGAGGTGTAGAACAATTAATTGGTAGATGCACCCTGATAACTAACTCCCCTAGCTGGCTAACACCTGACTGGGGGCTTTTTTTTCACTTCAGCAAACAGCAATCAGCAATTTTGGTAAATCATCCTGAAAATGAGAATGAGGGGTAGAACAATTAATTGGTAGATGCACCCTGATAACTAACTCCCCTAGTTGGCTAACACCTGACTGGGGGCTTTTTTTTATGATTGACAATCAGTAACTCCAGAAATAATTGATGTATTTAGAAGTCACTGAATTGTCATAGCAAACTTTAAATTACATTGACGAATGTACCCTAATCAATAACTCCCCTAATTGACTGCCACCGACGAGAGCTTTTTTTTCTAATGCAAAAAAGCAACGCCATTTGTGACAATTCCTCCGGAATTTAGTGTGGAATCTAGAACAATTAATTGGTAGATGCACCCTGATAATTGACTCCCCTGGTTGGCTGCCACCAGCTAGGGGCTTTTTTTTGCATAAACTACAGTCAACCTTTACAGCAATTTATCCGGAAGACTGAAATTTATCCTGGAAAAAATAATTGGTGAAGACACCTGAAATGAAATAGCTTCCCTGGTAGTTCTCTAATCACAAAGGCATTTACGGGTAGATGAGTAGATATTGAACTAGTATGCCCTAGTGATCGGTAGTTGCTTGGTGTTACATTCTATCTCAAGATTGGAGTTATATTCTAGCCCAGATAATGTGTGATTGCCAGGAATGTCACAATCTTTTGACTAGATTTTTTCCAATCGTGGGCATTATAACCTATTTGATGACTGTATAGGTGTAAATCGAGCGCGAAGTCATCACATACATTCTTGAATAAGTAATTTGAGAAAAGTTCCCGTGGAGTTTTTCTCATTAATTATCCTTATGTGACTTCTTAGCTATTCTCACTCGCTACGTTTGTAGTGTTCACTTATACTTAAGTAAGTATATATAGCTAAGAGAATAGCATAGCGATCGCCCAATCATTTGCCATAAAAATACCTGATTTCAAGGATAATTTGTAGCTTCAACATCCCGTGATTTCAGGCGATGGCTATATATTAGTCGAGAACTATCGATGATTTTTGTGCAGAGAGAGCATATCTGAGCGCATATGTCTAGATTTGCTCACACTCGGAAACCTTTCGAGATTTTTTACGTCGCGCAATGGTTAATAGTCAATAGTCAATAGTCAATAGTCAATAGTCATTAGGGAACAGGGAACAGAATCTTGCGTTTTGAATTTTGAATTGATTAGTCACTACTCACTACTCATTACTCAGCACTCATTAAGGAACAGATTCATGCCCAATGCCCCATTCCCTCATCTCAGCCGACGGCTATGGAGGTATCCTTAAATATATCGGTTTTATCAACTATTCCAAAATCCAAAATCCAAAATCTAAAATCCAAGATTGTATGAGTTTAGCTGTTGTAAAATTTTCTTCTGAAGAGTGCGGTATCTGCCACAAGATGTCTTTTTATGACCAAAAAGTGTCTGAAGAACTAGGGTTGCAATTTATTGACGTAAAAATGCAGGATACCGCTACCTATCGCAAATATCGTCAGATTTTGCTCACTCAATATCCTGATAAATCTCAGATGGGATGGCCTACCTATATCATTTGTGATTCACCGGAAGGAGAATTTCACATTATCGGTGAAGTCAAAGGCGGACATCCTAAAGGTGAATTTAGAACTCGTTTGCAGGAAGTTCTCAATTCCAACGCTAGTACATCCAATTAATAGTTAAATCCCCGATTTATCGAAAAATTCGGGGATCTGAATCTCACTATTTCTGTAAATTACCTGAGTGCAAACCGCATTCTTTTGCTGTGGACTCTTCCCACCACCAACGACCTTCACGTTCATGCTGATTTGGTAACACAGGTCTGGTGCAAGGTTCACAACCAATGCTAATAAAGCCACGTTCATGTAACTTGTTATAAGGTACATCTAAGGCGCGGATGTACTCCCACACTTGAGCAGAAGACCAATTTGCTAAGGGGTTAAATTTAATCAATTGGTGATCTTCGGTAGAGAAAGCACTATCAAATTCAATCACTGGAATATGATTGCGAGTGCTGGGACTTTGGTCTTTGCGTTGTCCTGTCACCCACGCATCCAAGGTATTCAGCTTACGGCGGAGTGGTCTAACTTTGCGGACTGCACAGCATTCTTTGTGACCATCTTGATAAAAGCTGTATAGTCCCTTCTCTTCTACCAAAGCTTGAACTTCCGCCGCATCAGGGAACATAACTTCTAATTTGATCCCGTAATGTTTTCTGACTTGATCTAAGAATTGGTATGTTTCTGGGTGTAAACGTCCGGTATCCAGTGTAAATACGCGGAAATTTGTGGTAATTTTTGATGCAATATCGATTAATACAACATCTTCTGCACCACTGAAAGAAATTGACAGATTATCGAAGGTTTCCAAGGCAAATTTGAGAATTTCCCTTGGGGATTTTTGACTATATTCTGCTTCTAAGGCGGCAATATTTAAATCGGTATGGATGGCTACCATGTTTTAATGTTCTCCTCTCTCGCACCCTGAATTTTACCAGTTATCAGTTACTTGATCACTGTTCCCTGTCGACTGTCCACTGATTTGATCACCCTGCACATAGCCGCGATACTTTCGGTAAGCTTCTCTACGAGACGCTGCGCGTAGCTTGCTTCCACGGAGTGGTACGCTAACGCCAAAGATTCTGCCAAAAAGACCACTCAGTAAATCAGGAACGGGTTTACGGTTGTCAAGTAGTTTAAGGAAACAACTGGGGTAAATTTAAAGTATAAAATATCAAAAAGTTACAATACAGGCTACGTGTGAGAGGCAACATAATTGTTTCATTACGCTGAATTTTTAGCTGATTGTTAATTTGTGAGTAGATACTAGCGGCGTATCAAGCCTCAGATGTTGCATTAAGAAATCGATTTTATCAGCGTTGATCTGTGGTTTATTTCTTAATGTAATGCGCTCTTTTAGCCTTTTCACGCCGCTACTTACACTTAGATTTTTCTCCAGATAAAATAGCATTTCTATGCTTTAATCAGTCGGAGAAAAATACCAAATTGAAACCGTTTATTAAATTTCAGCACCAGGTTTTGGTTCAGCACCCATTGGGGAAACATAGTCACGGAAAAGCGTAATTTGCTGTTCAAATGACAATGATTTAATTCTATCTAAAAGCTCTTCCGCCTCATCAGAGAGTTCATAATCCCCTGGCATTGGTACAATCGTGTTACTGTCCATACCTTGAGCTAAACGATACCAAAATAGCAGTTTTGTTGTATCACTCAATGAGCCATATTGACGACAGAGTCGAGTATCTACACGGTTAATTAAGTCCCGTTGTAACTGTAATTGTGCTTCGTGATCTAATGCTTGGACTTGATTAAATAAACCTTCAGCAATTTCTGGAGAAACAGTGCTAGCATTAGGCGCGGCTGGTGTAACCGATTCACCCATTTCTGTGTAGATAAACCAGAATAAAGCCAACTGTTCGTCTGTATCTAATTGTCGCCATGCTTGAACGTGTTGGCGAATAGTTGGATCACCAGTTTGTGTAAAAGTCATAATGATTGCGGTTGTGATTATTTCATTAGCAACCCTAACAAGTGTTAGCAAAGTTTAAAACCATACCCAAGATATAATTGCGCTCATCAGAAAGCAGAATTATCTAGGCGTATTTGTATAGGATTTACTTGCGTGGAAAGGAAACAGGGAACAGAGAAGAAGAAAGTATCAATAAAACCAATTTCATAGACAAGCATAAAAGAGCGACTAATATGTTCACTCAGCACCAACTAAACGCCGCGCTACCGCTAACATCACTTAGCACTCACTCACCATCATTGCAGCTTTTCGTGAGAAAATCTCAGCAACAAACACGAAAAGTGTTGTGTATACATCCTCCCTACTCCCTATTTTCAGACAATGTTATGGCTTATCAACTCGTTCGTCAGTTCAGCGAAGAAGATTGTGGAGCAGCTTGTCTGGCTACAGTAGCCAAGCACTACGGGCGTATACTGAGTATGAGCCGTGTTCGTGAGGCTGTAGGTACAGGACAACTAGGTACTTCTTTATTAGGGCTAAAACGAGGCTCGGAAGTTTTAGGATTTCATGCTAGGGGTGTAAGAGTTGCCATAGAAATTTTAGAACAACTACATCAGTTATCTTTACCAGCAATTATTCATTGGCAAGGTAATCATTGGGTAGTTTTATATGGCAAAAAAGGAAAGCGGTTTATTATAGCTGATCCGGCTGTTGGGGTGCGTTATCTCACCAAAGATGAATTATTAGCGGGTTGGGGAAATCGCCTCATGCTTCTACTTGAGCCGGATAATATTCGCTTTTTTAGTCAACCCAATGAGAATTTAAATAAGTTTCAGCGTTTTTTACAGCCTGTATGGAATAATCGCGCTATTCTGATTGAGGCTTTTTTACTTAACATTTTTTTGGGATTACTATCTTTAATTTATCCTTTTTTATTACAGTTACTAACTGATGAGGTGCTAGTACGTGGAGATAATCAATTATTGACAACAGTAATGATTGCTGCTGTTGTCATGAATTTGATGAGTAGTATTGTCAGATTAGTACAATCAAATTTGATTACCCACTTTTCTCAAAAATTGCAACTAGGGTTAGTGTTGGAATTTGGTAAGCAAATTCTTCATTTACCACTTATATATTATGAGTCGCATCGTAGTGGTGAAGTTATTAGTCGTTTACGGGATATCCAAGAAATTAATCAGTTAGTCGCTCAATCAGTGATTGGATTACCCAGTCAACTATTTATTGCTGTAGTATCCCTAGTTTTCATGTTTTTTTATAGTGGTAAATTGACAGTCATGGCATTAGTGTTTGCTGTTTTAATGTCAGTGTCAACTGTAATTTTTTTGCCACTTCTTCAACAAAAAACTCGTTCTTTATTAGTTTTAGAAGCTGAAAATCAAGGAATTTTAGTTGAAACCTTTAAAGGTGCTATTACTCTCAAGAGTGCGACTATAGCCCCCCAGTTATGGGAAGAGTTACAAGAACAATTTGGCAAGCTGGCAAATTTGGCATTAAAAACTATACAAATTTCCACAATTAATAATGTCTTTTCGAGTCTAGTATTAGCAATGAGCAGCATTATTTTATTGTGGTTTGGTAGTAGTTTAGCAATTACACGAGAAATAACTTTTGGACAATTATTAGCATTCAATAGTATGAATGGAAATTTCCTTAGCTTTATTGGTGCGTTAATTGGTTTTTCTAATGCGATTGTCCAAGCGAAAACTTCATTACAGCGTTTAGAGGAAGTAATTGATACAACACCTGAAAGTCAAGGGATGGAACAAAAACCTTGGGTAAAAATTTCTGATAACGCTGATATTGTTTGTACTAATTTAAATTTTCATTATGCAGGGAGAGTAGATTTATTACAGGATTTTTCAATCACCATTCCTGGAAGTCAAGTAATTGCTATAGTAGGGCAATCTGGTTGTGGTAAAAGTACCTTAGCTAAGTTGATTTCAGGGCTTTATACTCTCCAATCTGGTAATATTAGAATAGGTGATTATAATCTGCAAGATATTGCTCTAGAAAATTTGCGTCAACAAGTTGTATTAGTTCCTCAAGAGGCACAATTTTGGAGTCGTTCTATTGTTGATAATTTTCGCTTAAGTACGCCAGAAATTACCTTTGAAGAGATAGTTAAAGCTTGTAAAATTACAGGTGCAGACGAATTTATTAGTCATCTACCAGATAAATATCAAACTGTCTTAGGTGAATTTGGTGCAAATCTTTCTGGTGGACAGCGTCAGAGATTAGCTATAGCGAGAGCAATTGTTGGTAATCCACCTATTCTAATTATGGATGAATCTACAGGTTCTATTGACCCATCTAGCGAATCTAGATTGCTAGAGCAATTATTGAGCGATCGCAGTGGTAAAACTACAATTATGATTACTCACCGTCTCCATGTCATGCAACGCGCAGATTGGATAATTGTCCTTGATGAAGGGCGACTGATTGGGGAAGGTACTTTTGCAGATTTAACAGCAGCAGTACAAAAGCCTTTGTCTTTTTTAGGGGTGTAAGGGTAATGAGTGGTGAGTGCTGAGTGGTGAGTGCTGAGTGCTATTCATTACTTATTACTTATTACTTATTACTCCTACGCCCTTAAAATTACAATCCATTGCCAATTAAAATAAATGAAGCCCAATAATAGGGGTGTTGAAATTGGCTATTTGCTGCTGTTAATAATTGCAGTTGTGCGTTGCGTAAAGCTTCAGATTTAGTGATTTTTCCAGTTTTTAAATTTGCGTAAAACGCATCCATTAACGCTTGTGTTCCACCATCAGAAACAGCCCACAGAGAAGCAACAGAAGCTTTAGCACCTGTAAGTTGGATTTGATATCCTAAACCGAGAATTTCTTGTCCGTTACCTAATTGTTTACCTAAGCCAGTTTGACAAGCACTTAACACCACTAAATCAACATTAGGTAAAGACCAATTTTCTATATCTTTGAGGGTGACGCGTTCACCATCACCAAAAAGAATAAATGAATCTTCAGGATCACCACTAACTAACATTCCATGTGTAGCTAAATGGACAATCTTGTAGTCATTCATCTGGGGGATGACTACTTTAGTGCTGAATTCTTTATCTAATAGAATCTTTGTGTCTTTGATTGTTTTTGCTAAGTTTTCAACTTCAGTTTTCGCAAATTCTAACCCACTCAATACCTCTTTTCTTTCTCCGACAGCTACTTGATAATCACCTTTGGTAAAGGCTGCGGCTAGGGTGGGTAAGGAAGTTGGGGTTTTATTATTTAACTTTGTCAAACTAGCAGCAGTAATATTATTCACAATATACTTTTCAACTAGCCAGTTTTTCCCATCATATAATGCTGCTAATGGTATATATCTGAGTTTACTATCTGGAGCGTAGATAATTGCTTTAGCATCAGCTTGTTTGAGGTCATTTTCTATGGGTTTAATTAGCCAATTATATAATTTACTCGCTGGTGTTTTACTATCTTTGTAAGGTACAACTATAGTTTGGCGAAATTCAGCAATTGTCTGATTTAATTCGGTGGCTTTGACTGCGACTGGACGATGAATTGGGGGTGAATCAGCAGTTACTACAACTAACTCTAGTCTGTCTTCTAAAACTAAGGGATATAATAAAACTGCTTTTTGATTTAACTGACGTAAATTATCTCGGAGTGAGTTGAGTTGACGCAAGCTTAAGTTTTCCTGTCCAGAATTTGCAGATAGTTGCTGTACTAGGGCGACTACAGCCGGATTTTTGGTAAATTTATTAAACTCAGCTGCAATTGTTTGTTCTAATTTCACTAATTCTGCAAGACGTTTTTCCTGTGCTGGTGTACGCGAACTCTGGGGAATTTTACGCAGATTTGTGAGTTCTTGTCCCAGGGCGAGCGCTTTATCTTGAATCGCGCTATATTTTTGTGTAATGTCTTGTTCTTGTGGCCTTAATGGTAGGTTTTGCGGTGCGGGGGTTTCTGTATTTGTTCCCCTTTGTCCATTATTAACTACGGTTGTTTTCTTGGGTGTACTGCGCTGAGTTCCCATAAAATCATTCATTTCTTGGATTTTCAATAAATCCAGAACTTGCTGCGCTTCACTAGGACGATTTTGTTTAAGTAATAAATCAGCTAAACGGCGATATCTTTCGGCAACGGTTTCTGTATAGGATTGTTGAATATTAGTTGGTAAAACGCGCAAATTTTGCCGAATTACTTCTGTTAAGTTGACTGATTGCTTATAAAATGCAATGGCTAGCTGTGGTTGATTTTGTGCAGATAGGCTATCAGCTAAAAACTTGAGGGTTGTAGCTTCACTGGCTTTATCACTAACTTCCCGATGTATGGCTAAAGCTTGCTGATATAACTCCCCTGCTTTGGCGAGTTGGTTTTGCTGTTGATAGATTTGTCCTAAGTTACTTATTGTCACACCTTCGCCAGTGCGATCGCCTACTTGTTGATAAATAGTTAAGGCTTGTTGATTTAACTCAATGGCTTGGGGATATTTACCTTGCTCACTTTGCACCCTAGCTATATTATTGAGTGTGACTGCTACGCCTGGTTGATAGTTATTTTCCTTGTAGATATTGAGTGCTTGTTGATAAAGTTTTAAAGCTTGCTCATATTTACGCAAATTAGCATAAATTTGCCCAATATTATTTAAATTAACTGCCCTACCTTGGAACTGAAATGAGTCTTTACCAAAAGCCTCTCCTACAACAGCACGACTACTAACTTGCTGTACGGCTTGAGAATTTTGACCCAGATAATCATATAGTAATTTAATATCTTGCTTATTTAGTTCCTCAGAATTTGTATTACCTAGTCGTTGATATATATTGGCTGATTTTTCTGCTAGTTCTAAAGACTTTTGATACTGCCCCAAACTAAAATAAACACCCGCTAAATTATTCATAGTTGCTGCTTGTGTACCCAGATAATTAGAGCAGCATTCCTGTAGACTATTTAAAGCTTGTTGATAGGCATCTAAAGCTTGAGTATAGTTACCCAAATTAACGTGAACAACACCAATATTATTGAGAGTTTGAATACTGGCAATTTTATCATTACTGGCTTTTTGGAGAGCTAAACTTTGTTGATAAAAATCCAAGGCTTTAGCATATTGTCCGAGGCGAAAATAAACCGCACCCACATCACCCAGGATAATTTTTTCACTGCTAGTATAACTAGAGTCTGGAGAGTTAGTAGCTTTCAATTCCTTAATAATGGCTAAAGCACTTTGGTATGTTTCTATAGCTTTAACATTCTGCCCCAAATTGGCATAAACTTCACCCATGTAAGACAGGGGTATCCATTCATTTTGTTTGTCACGGGTTTTTCTGCGAATCTCTAAAGATGATTGAAAATACTCCAGTGCTTTAGGATATTCACCTTGACGAAAATATACATAGCCGATGTTAACAAGGGCGTTAGCTTCTCCAGCTGCTGCACCATGTTTTTTGAAGATAGCTAACGCCTGTTGGAATTGTGTTAAGGCGGCTTGTAGTTCATTTAACCCAACAAAGTCTTTGTAAATCACACCCTCAGCATTATTATTCAGCATAATTGCTTCTGTGATTTGTTCTTCTGCTGTAGGTGTTGGTGCTTGTGCTAGCGAGGGGGAAGCCAAAACCAAGATTAGTGTGAGGGGAATTATAGGAAGTCTCATATGTGTATTAATAACGACAAGATGCTTCCTATGATAGTTGGAAGTTATTCTAGCTGTAAGGTGGGTGAACGGAGTAATGAGTGCTGAGTGCTGTTAGCGGTAGCGCGGCGTTTAGCCGGTGCTGAGTAATGAGTAATGAGTAATGAGTAGTAAGTGGTGAGTGCTGTTAGCGGTAGCACAGTGTTTAGGAAACGCCAAAAAAGAAATGATCCCTAATAAATGCCTTAGTAGGGTGCGTCAGTGCGAGAAAAACCAACTATACCAAGAGATTATTCATACTGACGCACCCTACCGTTTGGATATTTTCTTCCTCTGCCCCCTGCCATCAACGTGATAGTATGCCTTCTTAGTTGCAAGTCTCTGGACTCTGGAACTTAAGGCTTACTATCGCAGTCACTTATCATACAGACCGTAACATATTAGAGTAAATGATTTAAATGACACAATCATTTAACAAAGCTTAAAGTTGCTTTATCATATTACTTACCGAAGGTGTGAGTTGTGGAACTTAAATAGCGATGACTACTTGTATATCTACTACTGTTGAACGTGAAACTCAATCTGTGCGAGTCCGCGAACTAACCAAAACTTGTTATCAAGGTGATCAGCAAGTCAAATTTATGAGCTTGCAAGCAGAAGTTGATACTCTGTTGTTGCAACTGCAAAACATCAAAGAACAGCGTTTAGCTACCACTGGCGCAGAATCATAAGATCAATTTTTTAGCGATCGCCGAGCTTCCTTCTTGCTTACTTGCAATATCTACTGCTTTAAATGAGCAAAATTTACACTCAATCGACAGGCGATCGCCTAAACCAATCATTAAAAATTTGTTAAATCTGTATATCAATTTACCATTACTTCAAATAAAAAACCAGAAACGGTAAGGAAATCTTTACATTTCTGGTTTTTTGGTTTTTGGGGATGTAGGAGTGTAGGGAAAGAAAAACTTCACTCAGCACCAGCTAAACGCCGCGCTACCCCTAACATCACTCATTACTCATTACTCAGCACTCCTCCCCCCTAAAAATAACTACCTGATTTCCGATGTTCTATAGCTGTCACCCCGTCACCTTCTAACACTTCCCCTTTATCGATGACGGCGTAAATCAAATATCTATCACCACATTCGAGTTGATTGATGACGGTACATTCCAGATAAGCTAAGGCCTCAGTCAGAATTAAACAACCATTGTCAGCTGTTTTGGTTTCTAGGTGAGCAAAGGGATTATCCCCTAATGTGCTTTGACGAGAAAAATAACGCCGGACGTTTTTACCTTCTTTGAGGATATTCAGCACAAATTTATCGCCAGGATGACGCATTAAATCGGCGTTTTGTTCTTGGGCAATAGCCAGCATAATTCCTGGGGGATTAAAGGTGGCTTGGGATATCCAAGAAGTTAAAATACCTTTGTGATGGTCTTGATCGCGAGTGGTGACAACACACAAAGAACCGATGATTCGCCCTACAGCTTGTTCAGTGCGGTCAATTTGTGCTTCTGTGACGGCTTGGCGAGTGTTGCGTAATTTCTTGGTTTTCTTTAAGGTTTGGGCGAAGTTTGCGCCGGCTGTCTGACAGGCTTGTAATATCTCTGATGTGGGAGTGAAGCGGACGCGAATTGTGTCAAATCCTAAACGATAGTTAGCGTCTTTGAGCTTATTTTCAATTAAATCAACAGCTTCACCACTCCAACCATAAGAACCAAATACCCCAGCTAACTTAGTTTTTGCAGCTGTAGAAAGGACTATACCCAAAGCCGTTTGAATTTGGGTGGGTGCATGACCTCCAAGAGTGGGAGAACCGATAATAAAACCGTCGCAAGCTTCAATAATGCGAGTGATTTCTGCTGGTTCTGCTAGTTCGCAATTAATTGACTCTACATTAATGCCATTGTCAATTAAACCTTGGGCGATCGCCTGGGCTAAAATTGCTGTATTCCCATAGGCAGAAGCATACAGTAACGCTACAGTTAAATCCTGTGATTTCTGTGCTTGACACCATTGGCGATAATCGTGACTAAACCGACTCAAACTATAGCGAATCACTGCCCCATGAGCAGGTGCGTAACATTTAGCACCTAAACTAGTCAACTTATCTAACGCTAATTCTACTTGTTTAGCTTGGGGTGCATGGAGACAATCAAAGTAATAACGCCGTTCTGCCTCTAACTTTTTCCAGTCCTCATCAAATAAAGTATCCTCACAGATATGTGCGCCAAAAAACTTATCTGTATAGAGAATTTTCGTAGCTGGGTCATAGGTACATAAACCATCTGGCCATCGGGGAGTCGGAACAGTAATAAAACTGAGGCGATGTCCTTGTCCTAAATCTAGGGTATCTTCCCAACGTACAACTTGAATGCGTGATTCCCATTCTGGAAAAGTGGACTTGAGAACATTGGCAGCCGGACGAGAACAAATGAGAGTAACTTGGGGTGCTTGCGCTAACAATACCTTCAAAGTGGCAGTACGGTTAGGGTTAACGTGACCGAGAATAATGTAATTGAGGCTGTAAAAATGGAGATGTTGGGCGAGTTGGTCAAGAAAAATGTTCGTAAAAGATTCCCCAGGCGGGTCAATTAAAGCAGTTTTGTCACCTTGGATGAGATAAGAATTGGCTGTAGTTCCCTTTTGACGGGAATACTCAACCTCAAATTTTAATCTTTCCCAAGTACGCGATCGCAACACCAGCGTATTCTGACCAATTTCTGCAACCTGTACATCTCTGGGACGAATGTTAGTTGATATAGTCATGGTTTCAATTCAAAATTCAAAATTTAAAATTCAAAATTCAAAAATTCTGGGCATTGGGCATTGGGCATTGGGAACGGGAATAAAAATCTACCTTGTTCTCAGCTTTTAAATTTCGGATTGTATTCAATCTAAAATCCAAAATCCAAAATCTAAAATCTAAAATCCCCAGTCCCCAATCCCCAATCCCTAGTCCCTCACTTACCACGGTTCTTGTAACGTTGAGACATTTGTTGTTCTGGGTCGATACCTTCAAAAGTTGGGGGTAGCCAGACTCGTACTACTAAAAGTATGCCGAGAACTAAGAGAAAGGCGCAGGTTGCTAAAACTTGACTCCAAGAAATTTCTAGTACGCCTTTGACGATGATTTCTCGTAAGACGGACACAATCGAAACTTCCACTGCTACGCCAATAGATATGCGTTGTTCTTGGAGGTAAATAATCAACAGGCGAAATAATTCGACTAAAATCAGTAGAAATAAAATGTCTGCGGTGACAATGTGAAAGTCTAAAGGGGGAAGCAGGGAGAGAAACATATCTCGCACCTGAATCACCATGAAGCTAAATAATCCCATACAAAGGGAAATGACAATCACATCTTGAATCAGTTCCAAGCTGCGGACAATGCGACTCCGATTGATTTCGTACAGGGAAAGTGGGCTTTCTTCTACGGATTTATACATGGTGGTGGGAATGGGGAATGGGGACTGGGGACTGGGTATTGGGCATTCTAATACCAATTCTCCAAAATTAAGAAACAGATGCAAAGCTTGAAACCAAGATGGTATCTGACTTTCTTAATTGCGAATTGCGAATTGCGAATTGGGATAACTTTTGCCTTCTAATAATGATTGCCGACTTTGCGATGATGAACGGCGGTGAGGGCGTTGATGTTGGCAACTCTGCCATGTTGAACTGTGCTGTAAATTATCCAGTGGTCGCCGCAGTCTATGCGACTGCTGATTTCACATTCCATGTAGGCTAAGGCTTCGGCGAGAATGGGCGCGCCGTTGTTAGCAGGATAGGTTTTCACTCCGGCGAAACGGTCTGCACCAGGGGGAAAACGTTTGAGGAAATGTCGCATTAATCCTTGATAGTTGCCTTCTGCTAGGACATTTAACACGAAGCGATCGCCTATTTGCATTAAAGATTCAATGGCGCGTTCTTTCCCTACTGCTACCGCTACACCTAAAGGGTTGAGACTGGCTTGTGTCACCCAGGAGGCAAACATGGCACTTTGAATTTCGCCTTTTTTGGTCGTGATAATATACAATCCCCCACTAATCCGACCCAGGGCTTTTTCTAATTCACTGTTAATTGATTTAATTTGTTTGATATTGCGATCGCGCGTCAACCATTGCCCCATGTCTGTACCCGCTTCATCACACAGTTTTTCTAGGCTTTGGCTGGGAGTTTCTTTAACTAAAATCGGCGGAAAAGCTTCTATTAAACCCAATTCTTGTAACTTATTGCGTAGGGGATAAATCGGTTCATCTTCTCCCCCGCCAGACTCTAATAAACCAATGGCTTGTTTTTGATGCACCGCCGCCAAAATGGTACTTAAGGCTGCTTGTGCATTCATCGCCGCTTGGGAGGGCATAGCAAGAATTAATCCAGCTGCTTGTGCAACTATTTCTCTAACTTCTTGCAGTTCAGCACTATTTAAATCAATCAGTTCTACAGCCACACCTGCCTTTGTGCATCCATGCCCAATATTACGGACTAAATGCTCACTGTAACCGTAATCTTCAGCATAAAATAAAGCCACTAATTTCTCAGTTTTGGCTTGTTCTAAACTCCAAGTTTGATATTTTTCCATCCAAGCTGGAATGTGATGCTGTAATAAAGGCCCGTGTCCTGTAGCTATTGTTTTAATTTCTAACTTTTCAATCCGCTTTAAAGCTGCCAACACCGACCGCGCATTTGGCCCCATCAGACAATCATAGTAATACTGAAAATCTGCTTCCACCGCCGCAAAATTTTCATCATAGGTATGATCATCGCAATAGTGCATTCCAAATACATCGCAGGTATAGAGAATGCCTGTTTGGTAGTCGTAGGTAAAAATTGTGTCTGGCCAATGTAAGTTAGGCGCGGAGATAAATTCTAACTCATGACCTTTGCCTAAATCCAAGCGATCGCCATTTTTCACCACCATCGATTTAAATGGCTGGTGAACCATATTTTCTAAGAACTGCATAGCCACCTTAGCACCAACCACAGTGATATCAGGAGCTAACTGCAAAATATCTTTGACTAAGCCACTATGGTCTGGTTCTGTGTGACTAATAATTAAATAGTCTATTTCATTGGGATTAATTAATCCCGTAATTAAGTCTAGATATAACCGCTCGAATTTTCTATGGGAAGTATCAACTAAAGCAATCTTATCACCTTGAATTAAAAAAGAGTTATAGGTAGTGCCGTTGCGTAATCCAAACTCAATATCAAACCGTTCACGATCCCAATCCAAACAACGGATACCTAAAGTTTCTCTGGCTATTTCTACAGTTTCTACTGTCAACAGCCCAGAGTTAGAAAAATTTTGAATATTTGCTGTGAGTGCTACCATTGGGTTTCTCCAAAAATGAATATCTGGAGTTGATTTTGCTTTCTTCTATATTTACCCAAGAATATAAAATGGTAAAATGCCAATCTCTAAAGCTATCGATTAGAAATATTTATCATAAAAAAATCGTAGATTAGTTTTGATTTAAATTGATTAACTATTGAAAATAATCAATGTTTACTATTATAAGAATCCGCTTTGATTCCTGAAGTCATTTGCGTAGTAAGGGAACAGGCTTCCGCCGTGAGCGTCAGCCGAACGGGAACGGGGAAGAGGAAGTAAGAAGGAATAAAATAAAATTTTAAGTATTTACACTTAGGCAATTTTATGAAGTTGTATAATTTATTGAATAAGTTGCTATATAATTTGGTGTAATGCTACTCGTAAACAAAATAGTAAATTTTTGGCAATAAGCATGATAGAGTTCGCTGCTATAACTTCCGTGATTAGTAAATACGCTCCTAAAGCTAGCCAACTAATCCAGGACTTACGCAACTGGCACAAGCAATGGTGAGCTTCGCGCACCGAGCGCCCAAAAACTACAGAGAAGACATAGCAATATCTGGACGTTTTAGTTGCTCAATTAAATAATTAGAAAGCAAATTGTGCTTGAGCTTGTAAATAGTTTGACCTGTTTGATAAGCTAAACTTTTCAGTCTTAGCCAAACTAACATAGCGCAAGCAATATGATTTCTTTGAAGACGGGCTTTACGGCATTGACATGATTCAATACCAGTTAGTTGCTTTATTTCTCGATGAAACTCCTCTATTTTCCAACGAATTTTACACACCTGTTGTGTAACATCCGTAGAACTTTGAGATAAATCGTTTGTTGCGACATAATCCGTCCTATCGGTAGAGATAGTAACCCGGAAAAGTTTCACTTTTTTCTCAGCAGGGAATCCTTTAATTTTTATGATTTTACCACATTTTAAATCTTCCTGACTCCATTCTAGAGATTCAATATTCTTATATTTTTCTCTACCAAAACTATCATCTACTAAACGATTAGTCTTTAAAGGACAATAATAAACTTTATCTAGACTATCGATATAAAGCATTAAATTATTGACCGCATACCAAGTATCCATTAAAACTGTATTGAAAGGTAGAATCTTTTGATATACAAGCCCTTGGAGCATATTTTTCACATGGTCAATCTTGCTGAAACCATCATTTTCTGGATTGAAAATTCGATAATCTATTACCCAGAAATTGAGAGTTTTAGGATTAACATATATGCAACTTACTATTCCTATCCCTCTAACAACACCATGTTCATTACCACTATACTGCCTTCGTACTATTTCTATTTCTTCAGAAAATCTTTTATCTAAAACTGTATCATCAAATATAATATAAGCATCCTCGTCAGTGACAATTAAATCTTTGACATTATCCCAAAGTAAACGAGGAGTTAATTTTTCATTTCTTAAATAATAATTAATTTTGTCATGACTAATATTTGACAAATGTTCTGCTAGATTAGTGATTGTATAGTTAATTTGACTGCTAAGTAAATATTGACAATAATTAAGTTTAGTAAATTTCATCACTAACCAACTTTTTGATGTACTTCTATCAATTTTCTCATAAAATTTTTAACAACAAGATACATCACTATTTATTGTTACTAATTCGAGTCAAACCAATCAAACACATTCTCGCTAAATCAATACCTATGTACTACTGGCTAGCGATCGCACTGTGCCAGTTGCGTAAGTCCTGTAATCATTAAACAAGCTCAAAAAAACGAAGCTGTTATCAAAGTTTTACAGGAATTAAAACTAAATCCTACCCAAATTCCTGATGATGTTGATACTGTTTATGTTTATACTTTGGTAAAGTATGGCGTATTTAAGCATGAAGCGATTCTAAATCTGTTTAGAGAGAGAGCAATTAAAGATTATTTTTGGGATGCTTACAGTTCCAACTCCCCCTTTCATTTTGTAGAAAATACAAGAAAATATCTAAATCAAAATATCGAATTAAAAACACAGATAGTTAATGTAAAAGTTAATATTTTGGGTGAATTAGAAGAATTTGGCGAATCTTTTATTGCAGTTGCCAAACAAACTAAATCTTCAAAATACCAGCCTTATCCAGATTGGAATTTAGATGTTTATCCGAAAGAGTTTAAAGCTTTAATTTTTGAAAAAACTCGCTTATTTTGCGGTCGTGATTTTGTTTTTAAGGCTATTCAAAATTTTATAAATACTCAAAATAAGGGTTACTTTAGTGTGATTGGGGATGCAGGTATGGGTAAAAGTGCCATTGCAGCTAAATACGTTTTAGCTGGTAAATTTCCATGTTACTTCAATGTTTTTGCAGAAGGCCGCAATAACCCAGAAAAGTTTTTAGCTAGTATTCGTCAACAATTAGTTAAGCGTTATTCCCTACAAAATACAGACGACGCTGATTTAAGAAGTTTACTACAAAAAGCTAGTGAACAACTCAAAGGACAAAAACTTTTAATTGTTATTGATGCACTAGATGAAGTAGAACAAGAAGGAAAGGGTAATTTGTTAAACTTACCACAGAATCTTCCTGATGGAGTCTATTTTTTACTGACTAGAAGACTTTATAATCAAGAAACAAAACGTTTAACTTTATCTCCAGATACTCCTGTAGATGAACTAGATTTAACAAAGGGAAATTATACAACTTTGAGTCAAGAAGACGTAAAAGAATATATCCATTTATTTATTAAAAATGATGACAAGGTGAGAAATTGGATTAATTATCGTAATATTTCCGAGGATAAATTTACTGAAGAAATAGCTGTTAAAAGTGAAAACAATTTCATGTATTTACGCTATCTATTACCTGGTATTTCTGAGGGTAAATATAATGATTTAACTTTAAAGGGATTGCCACAAGGTCTTCACGATTATTATACGACTCATTGGAATCGGATGGGGATGGATAATGAATCCAATGAAAAGAAGGTAAAGATACTATATATATTGGTAGAAAGAGGTGAGCCAATATCTATAAATATGATTGCGGAAATTCTTGATGAGGATGAATATGAGGTAAAAGCAGTTTTAAATGATTGGGTTGAGTATGTAACACAGACAATCAATGAAGATGAACAAAAAACTTACTATAATATTTATCATCGGAGCTTTCTAGAATTTCTTAAAGGACAAGATAAACTAGGTAAAAGTCGAAAACTATTTAAAGAAGTCAATAAAAGTATGGCTAATTATATGCTCAAAGAGATGGCATGAAATGATGGAAATTGCCACTAAGTTAGCCTCAAAATCTGCCGAATTTAAAAATTTGTTTTTAGCTCAATTTCCCGAACAACAATTAAAAGCAGGAAACTCGAAGAATTATTATCAGACTCTAACAGACTTTGATTTTATTTTTCTGAAAATTCAATATCCTAAATTGGGAATAGAAACATTGATTAGGGATTATTCTTTGATTGATAATCCAGAGATATTAGAGAGCATAGAGGAAGAAGAGAAACTTTATGCTGAACAAATCAAAACCCTGAAATTAATTCAACGTACCTTACAGTTATCAGCCCATATTTTAAATCAAGATCCAAATCAATTAGTAGGACAGTTATGGGGGAGGTTGCAGAGTTTTATCGAACCAGAAATTCAAAAAGTATTGACAGATGCACTACAAAGTAGAAATGAAAACCTCCAAATTTACCCGATGACAGCCAGTTTAACCACTCCAGGGGGAAACCTGCTGCGTACTCTCAAAGGTCATAAAGATTCGGTAAATGCAGTAGCAATCTCCCCAGATAGTCAAACAGCCGTTTCTGCTTCAAATGACAATACTTTGAAACTGTGGGATTTGTGGACAGGAGGGGAAATCTTTACCCTGAGAGGTCATAAAGATTCGGTAAATGCAGTAGCAATTACCCTGGATGGAAGAACAGTCGTTTCTGCTTCTAGTGATAACACACTGAAATTATGGGATGTGGAAACAGGAAGGGAAATCTTTACTCTGACAGGTCATAAAGACTCGGTAAATAAAGTAGCAATTACCCCGGATGGAAAAACAGCTGTTTCTGTTTCTAATAGTCTGGAATTGTGGACTTTGAAGCTATGGGATTTGGAGACGGGGAGGGAAATTTCTACCCTGAGAGGTCATAAAGACTCGGTAAATGGAGTAGCAATTACGCCGGATGGAAAAACAGCTGTTTCTGTTTCTAGCGATAACACACTGAAGCTGTGGGATTTGGAAACGGGAAGAGATTTTTCTTCTCTAAGAAGTCATCTAAAAATTTTGAAGCTCTGGGATTTGGAGACGGGGAGAGAAATTTCTACATTGAGAGGTCATAAAGACTCGGTAAATGGAGTTGTAATTACTCCAGATGGAAAAACAGTAGTATCTGCTTCTAGTGATAACACACTGAAACTGTGGGATTTGGAGACGGGGAGAGAAATTTCTACATTGAGAGGTCATAAAGACTCAGTAACAGCAATCGCAATTACCTCAGATGGAAAAACAGTAGTTTCTGCTTCTAGTGATAACACGCTGAAACTGTGGGATTTGGAAACGGGAAGAGATATCTCTACCTTGCGAGGACATAATAATCCGGTAACAGCAGTAGCAATTACCCCAGATGGAAAAACCATTGTTTCTGTTTCTAATAACCTGAAATTGTGGGATTTGGAGACAAAAAAAGAAATCTCTACCCTGAAAGGTCACAATAATCCGGTAACAGCAGTAGCGATCGCCCCAGATGGTCAAACAGTCGTTTCTGCTTCTAGTGACAACACCCTGAAACTGTGGACACTAAAACTGTGGACATTAAAACTGTGGAATATGGAGACGAGAAGGGAAATTTTTACCCTGAGAGGTCATAATAATTCAGTAACAGCAGTAGCCATCACACCAGATGGAAAAAAAGCCGTTTCTGTTTCTAATAACTTGAAATTGTGGAATTTGAAAACAGGATGGCAAATCTCTACTCTAAGATGTCATAGAAGTTTAATAAATGGAGTAGCTATCACACCAGATAGTAAGAGTGTTGTTTCTGGTTCTGCTGACAATACCCTGAAACTATGGGATTTGGAGACAGGAAAGGAAATGTCTACTTTTACCGGTCATCAAGACTCGGTAAATGGAGTAGCTATCACACCAGATGGTAAGAGTGCTGTTTCTGGTTCTGCTGACAACACCTTGAAACTATGGGATTTGCAGATAGGAAAGGAAATCTCTACTTTTACTGGTCATCAAGACTCGGTAAATGTAGTAGCTATCACACCAGATGGTAAAAGTGCTGTTTCTGGCTCTGCTGACAACACCCTGAAACTATGGGATTTGGAGACAGGAAAGGAAATTTCTACTTTTACTGGTCATCAAGACTCGGTAAATGGAATAGCTATCACACCAGATGGTAAGAGTGTTGTTTCTGGCTCTGCTGACAACACCCTGAAACTATGGGATTTGGAGACAGGAAAGGAAATCTCTACTTTTACGGGTCATAAAGACTCGGTAAATGGAATAGCTATCACACCAGATGGTAAGAGTGCTATTTCTGTTTCTAGTGACAATACTCTTAAACTATGGGATTTGGAGGCAGAAAGGCAAATCTCTACTTTTACTGGTGAAAGTCCTATATATTGCTGTGTAATTTCTCCAGATGATCTGACGATTGTAGCAGGAGAACAATCAGGACGTGTTCATTTTCTCTGTTTAAAAGGAAATTTTTTGAAATGAAATCTATGACTCCTAATCCAATCAATTTCCCCAGATATCCCTTAAATTTTAAGCAAATAATTACTACTAAAAATCATAATTTTGTTGGTCGTAAATTTGTATTCCATGCTATCAATAACTTTCTTCATCAATCTGACAGAGGCTACTTTACTATTATCGGTGAGCCTGGTATTGGTAAAAGTGCAATTCTTGCTCATTATGTCACCCAAAATCCCGGTGTTGTTTATTACAATGTAGAAATTGTAGGGGATAACACTGAAGAATTTCTCAGTATAATTTGCACTCAATTAATAGAAATTGCCCAAAATCAAGGTAGTGAATATCCAACTGTCAACTTTTCTAATTTTACTAACCAGAACAGCGATATTTTCTGGTTATTACTGCAACAAATTAGTGATAGATTGCATCCAGAACAGCGTTTAATTATTACTATTGATGGTTGCGATATGATTGATGTTAAAAATCAAGTATGTGGCTCCAATATTTTATATTTACCTCGCTATTTGCCAGAAAACGTTTATTTTATTCTTGCTCGCCGCCCTTTTATAAAAGATAAATCAGGATTATTAACTGAAACCCCGATGCAATCTTTAGATTTATCAGACTATGTGGAAGAAAATCGTGCTGATGCTCAAGAATATATTAAAATTTATTTAAATTATGATGGTAATATTCAAGGAGATAAATTATTAACAAAAATTGGTGATCATGAAATAAATTTTATGTATATCAACGAAATGTTAACAGTAACAAATGATCAGATTTACTCTGATAACTTACAGAAATACTATCAAAGTCATTTTAAAAAGATGAATTTATCGGTTATTAAACAGCAAACAATAGCTTTAGATGTCTTAAATATGTTAGTTCAGGAGCAATCAATCTCAACAGAAGTGATAGCAGCCAAATTAGATATAGATGAATACGAAATCAAAGTAATTTTAGATAAGTGGCGAGAATTTTTACATTTAGAATTAAAAGTAGCAAAAATTTTCTATAGAGTTTATCATGCTAATTTTCATGATTGGTTAAAGCAACAAATTAAAAAAAATCTAAATTTTGATTCAAGTATATAGGACTCATATTTGATTTCTGAGAAAAACTCCGTACACTTTTGTTCTTTTGTTCCTTCTTACTTCCTGTTCCCCGTTCCCGTTCGGCTGACGCTCACGGCGGAAGCCTGTTCCCTTCCTACACAAATGATTTCAGGAATCAAAGCGGATTCTTATATAGGACTTACGTACTCTATAAAATAACTATCTTGTGCCTCAAAGTAAATACTTTATTTCAGGCTTTTCTAATCACCTCAAATTGAGAACCATCGCTAAAATCTTATTGAAAAATCTAGCTATCAGTCTTGAAAACTCTACCTGTTATTTTTAAGGGACTTCCAGATAAAAAAATATCCAAACTGTAGGGTGCGTCAGTATGAATAATCTCTTGGTATAGTTAGGTTTTATTGCACTGACGCACCCTACTAATACCAATTCACGAAAAACCTGATACAGATGTAAACCCTGAAAGCTTTGCTGCATCTAAGTTTTTTAATTGCGAATTGCGAATTGCGAATTGTGAATTGGTATAAGCTGTTTATTTGGGATAATTTATTTTTTGGTGTTCCCTAACTTTCTGTCAAGGCGTAAGTCGTAGAGTCCTATAGTTTTGTTAGGAATAGATTTTTGTTGGGTTGATGTGAAAAGAAAAGAGAGACTATCGTCAAGATGGGGAGTGGGGGGCTGATCACCCCAATCCCTAGTCCCTGGAAAGAATCGATGTCTTTAGTATAAAATCAAACTTATCAATAATTGATAATCATGATATATCTACGGATGACACTGCGGTAATTATCGAAGAGTATCTAACTGTAGATGATTTTATTCATCTCATCAAACAACTTCATCAGGGTGTTTCTACTGCCTACAATTTGGGTGTAGTTTACTACTTATCTATTGCTCACAAGGCTTTGAAGAGCATAGACAACGTTTTTATATTCACTTTCTAGCTGATCAACCAGACTAGATAGTCTCTCTAAGGTTTGTGTCCTAGCTAAATCTTCTATGGCAGCGCAGATTTTGCCTAGATTGACTGCGCCGATACTAACACTAGGCGATCGCAAAGCATGAGATGCTTTTTGCAACTGATCACGTTCTCCTGCCGCTACGGCTTCCCTAATGGTGTGTATTCTGGCTGGGGTATCTTCTAGGTAGATTTGGATGATATCTATAATCATGTTATCGGCTTCACTATCCGCAATTTGGCGTAAATAGTCTAAGGTTTTGAGGTCAATTACTGACTCTACAGGGGGATAATGAGGAGAACAAACGCAGTCAACTGTGCTGCTATAGGATTCTTGATTTGTGGATGTAGAAGGAAAGATATTCTCTTCCATTGGCTGTGTAACTTGTTCCATCACATTTGATGCTCTTTTTGCAACTTGATAATGTTCGTAACCAAACTTTTTGAGGACAGCTTCTAAAGCTTCCACACTAATGGGTTTACTGATGTAATCATTCATCCCCGCCATCAAACACTGTTGACAATCTTCTGGGCGTGCATGGGCTGTCATGGCGATAATCCAAGGTTGGACTGTGGGAGAAAAATCTGCGCGAATGCGATGAGTGGTTTCCCAACCATCCATTTCCGGCATTTGGATGTCCATAAACACCACATCATAGATTTGTCTTTGTAAAGCTTCTAAAGCTTCACAGCCATTATTAGCTACATCTACGCGATAACCCAAGCGATGCAGCATTTTGATCGCAATTTTTTGGTTGACTAACACATCCTCAACTAGCAGAATTTTAAATGGTAAAGTTTCTGCTAATTGATGAGCAATATTTGGCAGATTTGATTTGGGTAATCGGGAGTACGAAGGAAGGACATCTGGGGAATTTGACTGTTTTATCCAGCTACGACGCACAATTTGTAAGAGTGTGTTGTGTAGCTGATACTGTCTGACGGGTTTTTGCAGAAATGCTGTAAACTCTGCTGCTATTTGTTGGACTTCTAAGGTTTGTTTTCCCTTAGAACTCAACATTACTAAAGGTAAATTTTGGTATCTGGGTAAGGCGCGAATTTTGGTTATGAGGTTGAGGCTTGTAATGTTGGGACTATCAATATCTACGATAGCCAGACTCAAAGGTGTCTCCTCCCACAAACAACACAAAGCTGTAGTTTGAGAATCGACGATTTGGACGGATAATCCTAAAGTTTGCAGTTGTAAACTCAGACATTGACGCAAGTTAGCGTTACCTACCGCCAGTAGGATGCGTCTCCCCACTAATTCTGGATCAAAGTCAGAGTCCGTATCAGTATTGTGGGTTGGGATTGGTAAAAGGGCTGTGAAGTGAAATTTAGATCCCTTGTCTATTTCACTTTCTGCCCACATTCTACCACCCATGATTTCGCACAAACGCTTACTGATAGCTAGTCCTAAACCAGTACCACCATAACGCCTAGTCATGGAAGCATCTACCTGACTAAAGGGCTTGAACAGTCGGTGTAGGCGATCGCTGGGTATTCCAATCCCTGTATCTTTAACGGTAAACTGCCACTCATATTGATAGCGAATTAACGGACGTGCCGCGATCGCCAGTACAATTTCCCCTTCATTGGTAAATTTGACGGCGTTACTGACTAAATTCCAGAGAATTTGACGCAAGCGGGTAATATCACCAATAATCTGTGTGGGGGTATCTGATGCTAGTTGATACATCAGTTCAATTCCCTTGGAAGCAGCTTGCGGTGCTAATAAATCTAAAACCTCTTCGACGCAGGTACGTAAATCAAAAGGCTGTGCTTCTAACTCTAAGTTGCCAGATTCAATTTTAGAAAAGTCGAGAATATCATTGATGATGGTTAACAGTGCATTGCCACTGTTACGAATAGTTTCGACATAATCTAATTGCTCAGGTTCTAGGATGGTATCTAAAAGTAATCCAGTCATCCCGATGATGGCATTCATGGGGGTGCGGATTTCATGACTCATGGTAGCCAGGAAGTTACTTTTAGCTATGTTGGCGGTTTCTGCTGCTTGCTTGGCTAGGTTCAGTTCTTCGTTTTGTCGTGCTAACAGTTGAGTTTGTTGACTGGCTTGAGATAGTAATTGGGCTTGATGCAAAGCAATACCCATTTGATCAGCTAGGTGTTTGAGTAAATCCAGTTCTAGTTCTGTCCATTGTCTGGGGCGATCGCATTGGTGGGCAATTAATAAACCCCACAAATCATCCCGCACTAAAATCGGGACGATGAGATTGGCTTTGACTTGAAATTGTTTTAAGAATTCTACATGGCAAAATTGCAATCCGGCTTGCTCTATATCACTAATTGTGGTGATATTACCGTCCCGATACCATTCAATAAATCCTTTCTTCAGACAAGGATCATTAATATCTTGATCCAGAGTGACTGACCATCCAGGAACAACAGCTTCCTGTACCACTTTACCAGACCCATCAGAGTTGATTTGAAAAATCAGGACGCGATCGGCCTGCAAAATCTTCTGCACTTCTGTGACTGTTGTCTGAAGAATTTTTTCTAGTTTTAAAGACTGTCGAATTTCTTCAGTAATTTGCTTTAATAGCAAGGCGCGTTGATATTGCTGCTTTAGTTCTGCCTCGGCTTGTTTGCGTTCGGTGATGTCTAAATGTGTTCCCACCATTCTCAAAGCTTTTCCGTGGGCATCACTGCTGACTAACTTACCCCTATCTAGAATCCATTTCCATTCCCCAGACTTAGATAGTAGACGGATTTCCGCTTCATATACTGGGGTTTCTCCACAAAGATGGGCTTTGAGTTGTTGTTGCATTCGGGGTAAATCTTCTGGATGAACCAACCGATTTCGCAGATTAATTCCTGTTGCTTCCATCTCATTGAGGGTATAACCAAGCATGGTAAAGCAGCGTGAACTGCGATAAATTTCTCCAGTTACTAGATTCCAATCCCAAATTCCTTCAGCTACAGCATCTAGAGCGAGTTTTAACCTCTCTTCACTTAATTTCACCGCATTTTCTGATTTTTTGCGCTGGGTAACATCCCGATATTTCCACAAATGAGCATATAGGTGATTATCCAGAACAATGGGAATATAGTCTTGTTCTAAAATGCGTCCGTCTTGTAAATGCCATTCTTGATTGAGAACGATTTGATCTTGGTTAATTACTTCATGGAGATGGCGCGTAAATTCCTCTGGTTGAGTAAAAAGGTGTTTACTGTTCTCAGATATCTGTTGATAGTTCTGACCTCGTAAGGTTGCTGGTGATTGGGAAATATTAAATTGCCGGCAAAATTCCTGATTTGTCAACAAAACCTGTCTATTTTCATCCTCTAATAAGATGCCTACTTGTAAGCTTTCAATTAGTTTACTGAATAATAAGACCGTAGCGCGTAATTCTGCTTGTTGAGATTTTAGTTGAGAGGTGAGTTTTTGGGCATCTGTCAAGGCAGTATTTTGTGCCTGCAATAAAAAGAGATTATCTAAAACAGAGTCGTATAAAGGAAAATCGTTAATGCTCAAACCTAAATTTCTCAAATCAGCAATATCAGTGATGTGAGGAGAAGCTAGGAACAAAAGTAAATCAGATGCTTCCAGATACAACATTTGTCCTTTAAATTGGACTTCTTGGTGTTGGGGTTGCAACAGAAACAGCGATCGCGATCGCGCCTTCATTGCCTCAAAGTTCACCAGGCGGTTAGGACGATGAATTTGGAAGTGTTCCGTTAAGGAATTACCAATTAATGATATAGGTGCAAAAATCCGTTGAATCTTTTCACTCGCCTGCACAATCTTCATATCGCGATTGATTAACAAATGAAAGGGAAACAACGTCACAAATTGTTCATATGTCAGACTCAATTTTCCAATATCATCACTTATATCAGTATTTATAGAGTAGGGACTAATCGATATTAATTGTTTCAATTCAGTATTCATACGCACATCAAGTAGTTTTGCAAAAACAAGTTTTTCGTTGATGAAAATCTCAGTATTTACAAGTATTTGTAGATAATATTTTTCTTTTTTAAATCAGTGAAAACTAATAAGTTAGATGCACAATAATACTGATTTTCATCGAGTCATTTATCAATACTTCTATCTTGTACGATAAAATTTAAATGTCAATTGTGATCATACAGTTGAGACATAATATCTACTGGTATATGTGACTAAAAATATTAGTCATTCCATATAAATTGATTACTTAATTATTGTCTATATTTTGGGTAAGAATACCCTTGTTGTCAGAATTATTTTTCATAATACGATAAGGGTGATATTTACCCTTGAGAAAATCAGATATCTTGCCATTAATTATTCATGCAACAAAGACTGATTAATAAGTAAACTTAATCAGATCAGAATCTTCAAATTCATATTTGACTTTTGAACAACTCCGCACAATTCTAAAGTCCCCATTCACCATTCCCTGTCACGAAACGCTCCCAGCGTTCTACACTAAATATTGTCCCTGCTGCCAGCCAGCACTAGCTCAGAGAAACTGTCCATGCAACTTCTGAAAACAACCGACAAAGACTTTACCGCCAAATTCCAAGCCCTTGTAAATGACCGCCGGGAAGCAACAGTTGATGTTAGTGGTACAGTGCATAACATTCTCACTGATGTCAAAGTGCGCGGTGATGCCGCAGTTAAGGAATACACCAGTCGGTTTGACCATTTCAACCCTGAATCATTACGTTTAAGTGCAACCTTCATTGCGGAACAAGCTGCTAAATGTCCACCAGAAGTTATAGCCGCTTTAGAATTAGCGGCTGAACGCATCGGTGCCTTTCACAGTAAGCAACTACCCCAGGATATCGGTTACACAGACACCGTAGGCGTAAAACTCGGTTTAAATTGGGTAGCTTTGTCCCAAGTTGGGATTTACGTCCCTGGAGGACGCGCCAGTTATCCTAGTTCTGTACTGATGAATGCCCTACCAGCTAAAATCGCAGGTGTGGAACGCATCGTGATGACCGTACCCATGCCTCGTGGGGAAATCAATCCCGCAGTTTTAGCGGCGGCGCAAGTGGCTGGTGTCACGGAAATATATAGTATTGGTGGGGCGCAAGCAATAGCAGCCCTCGCCTATGGTACAGAAAGCATTACCCCTGTAGATAAGATTGTCGGCCCTGGTAATGCTTATGTAGCGGAAGCTAAACGTCAAGTATTCGGTACTGTGGGTATAGATAGCATCGCCGGGCCTTCTGAAATTTTAGTGGTTGCAGATGCTCAAAACCACCCCGAATGGATAGCATGGGATTTACTCTCACAAGCAGAACACGACCCCAGCGCACAGTCCATTTTAATTACTGACTCAGAAAGCTTTGCTCAACAAGTCATCGCCGCCATTGAACAAGTAATTCCCCAACTATCCACCAAAGAAGCAGCTAGCACTAGTTGGCAAAAACACGGCGCAGTAATTATTGTGGAGGATTTAGCAGATAGTATCCCCTTACTTAATCAACTAGCTCCCGAACACGTAGAATTGTGCGTAGATCATCCCCAACTACTCGCCAGTCGAATTAAATGTGCTGGTAGTATGTTTTTGGGACGTTACACCCCAGAAGCCATCGGTGATTATTTAGGTGGCCCTAATCATGTTCTGCCTACATCCCGTTCTGCCCGTTTTGCTTCCGGTTTGAGTGTTTATGATTTTCTCAAACGCATTACCTATTTAGAATGCAATCAAGCTGCACTACAGGAAGTTGGTAACGCTGCTGTCACCTTAGCCACAGCCGAAGGTTTACCTGCTCATGCTGGGAGTGTGGCTATACGCCTAAAATCAAATTCTGCGGTTTAAGGGACTTCCAACTAAAAAAATATACAATCGCTGTGGTGAGCAGGGGGGCAGGGAGCAGGGAGCAGGGGGAAAAATCAAAATCTTCTCTCGGAAATTGGATAATTTATTTTCTGGAAGTCCCTAAAGAAAAAGAATAAGAAGTTTGTAGTGAGGACTTTAGTCCTCACTACAAACTATTTGAACTACAGAACAAGACCAGATTTTCAGATACTTTTAAACCTGTTCTCTAGTGTACTTACAAGCTATTACCCAGCGACGCATTAATTCTACTGTATAAAGATATTGTTCACCATGACTTTTAATTACATCGTGGCGTTGTAATGTTACTAAAGCCGCTTCTACTTCCTGTAAACTTAAACCTGTAGAATTAATAATGTCAGTTAATGATAAACTCTGCCGACTGAGCGACTGTAAAATGTCAACTTGACCAGGAGGTTGGCTTTTTGCAGATTGTACCCAAACCCCATTAAAATAGGCGTTGCCATCCCGATAAAATTCTGGTGTATTAATGACAGTTTCTACATCAACAGATGTAAATCTTTTTTCTCTTTCTACACCTAATTCAAATGTTTGCCTATTGAAATAGGTAACTAAACTATGCCCAATTAATTGTAATAAATATGGTTGTCCGTTAGTCAGTTGAATAATCATTTCAACGGCTGCTGGTTCATAATCAAGATTAAAATCCTCAGAAGGTTGGACAATTAAACGCTCTGCGGCTTGAGGAGAAATGAAACTAATGGGAATAGCTGTCACACTGCCAAATAGAGGATGCCAATAGTCTTGAGTCATTTCTTGTAAAGTATGTAAGCCAGCAAAAGCGATGATTAACCAAGAGTAAGTTTGAATTAATCCTCTTAAAAAATCTAGGAAGCGTGGCTCTAAATAATTTTCAGCAATTAGCTGTTCGATTAATTCAAATTCATCGATGGTGATGATAAATCGCTTTTCACCTCTGACTTGATTAATTTGTTTTAAAAAACGGTCAAGTGCAGTATAAGGATTATATGCAAAAAAGCGTTCTGCTTGTGGTTCTCCTAATTGTAATTGCTGCTCAGGGAGAAGAACATCATAAATTGATAACGCCAAATTATAAATTAATTCTCCTGTACTAAATACCATGCCCACCCGTTGCATATTAAAGTCTACTATTACGGTATTGGCTCCCAATCTGGGATGTAAATTCCGTAGAATAGACGATTTACCCATCCGGCGATGACCGTAGAGAATGACTGACGGACACTGACCTGCTACTGTCCATAGTTCTTCTAAACGGCGCATAATGTCTTCTCGTCCGACAAAAACTTTACCTGTGACGGGATTACCAATTACATAGGGGTTAGTTATTGGTTGGGTGATTTCTAAAAACCCAAATTTCCCGCTAGCTTCAGTGAGAAAGGGTCGCCACTGCTGAATAATTCGCCGCAGTAGGGATTTTTCCGGTGTGACTACTTCTGTCAGAATATATCTATCAAGGTCATCTAGATTTTTACTTGCACGGGCTAAAGCAGCTAGTTTATTGACTCGACTAGTTGCAGTTTGGTATGTAGCCACTTCCGCGCCGACTTTTCCCAGTTCAGCCAGTGCAATTAACACCGGAAGACGAATAGCTGTGTCAACGGGAGTCAATACAGAGACTGCGGATACAGCCTGGGGTAATTCTGATATTTGCGTGTAAGCTAAAAATTTTACCAATGCAGCAAATGAATGAGCGATTTCTGCACCATCTTGATAATTTATGATGTCTGTATATGTTTGCTGATGTGCAGATACATCAAATTTTTCCCCTTCATCTAGCAGTTGGTAAAGCGTGGCTGCAAAGCAAGTGAGTGGGGTTTGGTGATGGTTGCGTAAATATTGGGTGAGTTTCCAAATGCAGCGTTCTGCTTGCTGGTTAAACCAATCACTGCTGCAATTTACCCACTTTCCACCTAATTCACCTAATAGAACTTGTCCAGTAGTGGGGAATTTTTGCCAATCTTGCTGGCTGACTGGTGGGTAAATATAGGTTTCCCAGTCGGGATGGGTTAATAAATGATAGAGAAAACGGAGTGGTGCAACTTGTTGATGTAAGTATGTGTGTAGTGCTTGTTGAGCAATAGCCCTTTGAAATGGATTACTCGCAACTTCCCTGAGTAACTGTAAACCTTTAACTTCATTTTGCTGCCAACGTTGGGTAATGATGCGTTTTGTGAATGGTAGTGGTAGCACAATTAATTCGTCCCATTCCACAGGATGCTTACCTGTGCTGAATTGACTGTGTAAGGCGAGGAGCAAATAAATAGGGTGAAAAACTAACCGAGAACTGCTCAGTATACTGATAATGCCAGAAACAATCCCGTAGGCGATCGCAATCACTATACTACCGCCTAAACTGACGAAAATCCTAGTCAATAAATCAGAACTACTCGCAGATATCGGCATAACATCTGCTGTTACTCCCAGAAAAATAGCAAACGTGCTTGTAAATAATATTACTCCACCAACCACGCCGAACGCCTTACGACTAGCTACACCACCCGCCATTACCAAAGGAAGTAATCGGGTGTAAAATCCCAGTTTCACCAAGACAAACAGGGAATTGGGTACTACACCATAGAGTGGCGAGAGGAAATACCACAATGGCGAAACATAGGGGAGTATAATTACACCCAACACACCACCAATCAACGCACCCATACAACCAAACGTCGCCACACTGGTGGCTAAAATTAACGGTATGGTCAATAACCCACTCATCACCATGATGACCATGAGTAAGTATTCCAGATGAGCTAAATGTAAGTGGTGTAATAGTTGATTGACTCGGTGGAGTTTAATTCCCTGTCGCCAATCTAAAAACTGGGGAACGGTGCTTGTAGCGGTAAAATAGATGATCTTGTTACCGTCTGATGTTAGTCCCAATAACTTCACGGCTTCACCATTCCCTCTGATGGTGCGTAGTTCTTGACCTGTGTTAATATCCCAAACTTTGATAGTTTGATCATCAGAGGCAGAAATAACTGTAGAATTATCGGGAGTAATGACCACTGCATTCACCCCTGATTTATGCCCGAAAAGAGTGCGTAATTCTTTACCAGTATGAATATCCCAAACTTTAATAGTTGCATCCCTAGAGGCAGAGATAGCGGTAGAATTATCGGGAGTAATTGCGATCGCTCTCACCCCTGACTGATGACCAGCAAGAGTGTGTAATAGCTGACCAGTATTGATATCCCAGACTTTAACAGTTGCATCCTCAGAAGCAGAAATCACTGTAGAATTATCAGGAGTAATGACCACTGCATTCACCCCTGACTGATGACCTAAAAGGGTGTGTAATATCTGACCAGTATTAATATCCCAGATTTTCACAGTTGCATCCTCAGAGGCAGAGATAGCTGTCAGATTATTGGATGCTATGCTGACTGCATTCACAACTTGAGTATGTCCTGCTAGAGTATGCAAAAACTTGCCTGTTTCCCAATCCCAAACTTTCAAAGTTCCAGTTTCCACACTCTGGATTTTATTATTGAGGTGGCGATGATGAATATGTACATGAAAAGTCTTCTCTAAATAGGGAATCATCTCCCACAAATAAGAATCAAAAGATGTATTGTTAGTTAAACCAGTAATTACATAACGCTTTTGTGGATTTGCACTTACAGCAACTGCACTCACGCCTTTAGCACCACTATGCCAAATTAACTGTTCTCGCCAGTGTGTATTATCTAAGGTATCGGCATTGCTATTGAGTACAGCCGCAATATTACTAGGCAAAATAGGTAAAGAAGGTTTGTAATTAAAATTCCAAAGTCTCACAGTTCCATCAGAGGAAGCTGAAACTGCAAATTCACTTTGAGGAATCACCGCGACTCCATTGACTTGATTTTTATGCGCTAATACTTCTTGAGGAATCACCAACGATATAACTAACACACAAAAAAACGTAATTACTAACAACGTCATCCCGTAGAGGTGACGATATACACAGATGCGCCACAAACGCCATACACGACGCAAACCTTGAGTACAATAAACTTCTGGTGCAGCTTGATAAAGATAACAATTCAAAGCTGTAGGACGAAAATAAACCCAGTAAGCCAGCAACCCATAATGAATGGGGTTGAATGGATGCAAATAAGGGGGAATTTTGCCATAAAACTGAGGAAATTTAGGCATAGTCAATGGTCAATGGTCAATGGTCAATGGTCAATAGTCATTAGTCATTAGTCAATAGTCATTAGTCATTAGTCATTACTCATTACTCATTACTCATTACTCATTACTCATTACTCAGCACTCAGCACGGGCTAAACGCCCCGCTACCGCTAACAGCACTCATTACTCGTTACTTATTACTTATTACTCATTACTCATTACTTATTACTCAGCACTCAGCACTCATTACTCAGGACATAACGCATATATAAATTACTAGCAGCGACTTGTAACCGTGCTGGATGTCCTTGACTTTGTACAAATAATTCTCGGATTTCTTCCTCACAAAAATTTACACCTGTTCCTTGCAAACGTTGAACAATAAAAGCTCGTACAATCTCCTCAGAAAACGGTTTCACATCCAAGGAACGACATATCCCCGCTAATGGTGAATCTAACTCAGGTGTGTCTGGGAACAAGCGCGCCAAGGGTGTTCTACTTGCAATTACTAACTTTAAAGGTGCATTACCACCATCGGCTAATCCCCGTAATTGACTTCGCACCCGTTTAGTAAAACCATCCCATGTCATTTTTTCCATCTCATCTAAACACAGGACGTAACGCTTACCATGTAAGGCGCGTGTCAATTGAAACCCACGACATAAGGGGATTTTTAAAGCTTCTTCGCACAAAGCTTCATAAAACTCATCCTCATTATCTACCCATTGTAAATTTAAGTACGCATACTTAGTTTCATCCAAGTTACTGTGATTGCATACCCATTCGACCGCTTGATGGGAAATTCTATGCAAAATTGATGATTTACCAATCTGGGATTCACCAACTAGCGAAATGTTTACCCCTTTGCTCAATTCTTCAAAAATTTGACGTAAAAGTTCTTCCCTGTCAAAAAAACGACTTGCATCGGTGATACAACCTACATCACCGAAGGGGTTAGCCATCACTGGCGAATTAGTAAATAATCTGGTCAAATGTTGTTTAATATCATGTTGCCAATTTACAGCCGCAATTTGTTGTTTAGATTTTTCTGGTTGGCGACTTTCCCATACTTGTGCAAACATTTCCAGGTTTTTGGCGGTTTTTTTTGACCACAGTGTTAACGTAAAACGCCAATCTTCCGAACCCCTATCTTTTAAACGATGGTCTTCCAAAATACCCAGATAGTCTTCCATGCGCTTCAAGGCTTCCTTAATTTGAGCCTTGCTGAGTTTACCTTCATATTGGTCTTGCTGTGTCAATTGCTCTAAAAACCTCAGCTTAGTATCAATTAACAGCTTGGGGTGGGGGAAATCTGCTTCCGACCATTTGCATTGAATATCTTGATTTCCCTGATTTAAATTGTCTAAGGCAAAAGTCAGTAATGCTTCTAACAGGCGCAAAGCTCTAGTTTTAACTTGTAACCCAAAGGTGGCTCTAGGCATTTTCTCACACCATCGGTCTCCGCAAAAAAGTTAGGGGTTGGGTAGTATAACCCCTAATTTTAACCTACCCCTAACTCCACTGATCCGTGTAATTTCTAGGGGTATCATCGATTTCACAGCCATCCTTGATTGTGTGTACTACCCCTAAGCGAACCTAATTTACATAACGGTTCACATAAGTTTAGAGGTGCATGATGATTCCCAACAATACTTTAGTCACATCTCGATTTGCAGTTGCTCAAGTTCAAAAACCAGCTCAACCGATAACCCGAATAGGCAAACTTTTCGCTACTACTTTCACATCAGGATTACTTTTATTTTTCATCTCTCCTTTACCTAGTATGGCTGAAAATGTGGTAGTGGCGACAGTCCAGGAAAAGACTACAGAACTGACTAAAAAATGTCAGGAAAAATATGGTTTAAATTCTGAGCATCCTGACAAAGCAGCATTAAAAAAATGTCTAGCAAGAGTGCTGAAAGCTTGCAAGCGTCATACTAATGGTAATGCGGAATTATGCAAGCAGTGGATGAAAGACGCATAAGTTTTCACTCCATTTAAACTGGCGTTTATTTATGGTATTTCCTATTTTCCTGAGATAAGAAATCATCTGGTTTTAAATTTATTACTTTGTAGTCTCAAACAATTTTAAGGATCATTATGATTTCCCAAAATTCCCTCGTAAAATCTGGCTCTCTAATTTCACTACTTTTGGGAGTTACCACCCTGAGTTTTATATTACCTACAAATCAAGTTGTGGCGTTAGGTAGTTGTAAAAATGTGGAATTAACATTTAAAAATGGTACAAATCAGCAAATTAGCATCCCTAAAGATGGACACAGAGTCAAAAATAAAGGTAGTGTTGAAGGCTGGAATCAGCTTGTGCTAGGTGCGTCGAAAAGCAATTTGCAGGCTGGGGATAGTTGGTCAAATACACTGAAGCTGAATATTAAGTGTGTGACTGATGCTGAATTTGAAATTAAATGGTCTGATAATAATGGAGACCACTTTAGCAATTTTACAAGTGTAAATATTAGTGATCAAAAAGCTAAATTTACACTGAAGTAAAGCCTGAAATTACATTAATCATAAGTTTATTGGCGGTTAGCTGTTTGTAGTTAACCGCCAATATTCAATAGTGGACATTAACTTAGTGGGATTCACACGAGAGAATAAATTCAGCAAACTGCTGCATGAGTTCGGGGTTGCGCCATCCAGAATCAGTTTCATCGAGCATGATACATAATGCTTCTTCGGGAGTGAACGCTTTTTTATAGGGACGTTCACTAGTTAAAGCATCGTAAATATCAATAATTTGGAATACTTGAGCAATGTAGGGAATTTCATTTCCCTTTAAACCATCGGGATAACCTGAACCATCCCAGCGTTCATGATGATGGCGAATGATGGGAATTACACCTTGCATACTGCGTAATGGTTGGCAAATTTTTTCTCCAATCATTACGTGTTGCTTCATAATTTCCCAATCTTCAGGGGTGAGTTCGCCTTGTTTGAGTAGAACTGCGTCAGGTATTCCTACTTTACCGATATCGTGAAGATAACCACCCCATCCTAAATCCCGAATTTGGCAACGGGGGAGATTGAGATATTCTCCAAAAACTTGACCGATCTTAGCTAGTCGTTCACAATGGTCGCCAGTATTGGGGTCACGACTTTCCACAGCTCTAGCGATGGAAAATAGTGCTTGTTCTGCGTGGTCTAAATCTTCATTTAGACGTTTCTGGCGGACTAGGGATTTGACGCGCGCTACTAGTTCTACTCGGTCGAAGGGTTTGCTTAAAAAGTCATCTGCTCCGACTTCAATGCCTTGAATGCGCGATCGCCTGTCGTTTAATGCTGTAATGAAAATTACAGGGATTAATCTCGTGTTTTCTTCCTGCTTAATTAATTGACAGACTTCAAATCCATCCATCCCAGGCATCATTACATCTAGTAAAACTAGATCAGGTTGCTGTTGTTTGACCATTTCCACAGCTATGTAACCACTTTCTGCCTCAATGACCGTATAGCCTTCTAGCGATAGTAAGGCAACAGCAGTCATTCTACTAGCTGTGTGATCATCAACCACTAATACTTTTGGCGGATCGGAATCAAAACTCCTCACTGGGAAAGTAGCAGTATTGATAGTTTTGGGAATTAAGCCGTCATAATCTGAGTTGCGATTAGTGTTGAGCCAAGAGTTCGATTTTTGGCTTTTTGTAACCATAAAATCTTCTTTGGAGATATCCAGAGAATAATTATCTACTTTCTGCACTTTTGGGTTGTGGTTTGAGCTATTATCATTTACTTGAATAGGGGCTGGAGACCCACTCAAATTTTGTTCAGTAGAGCCTGTGTATTTTCTACTCCTTTCAATCACAGAAGCACCCCAATCCTCTAAAAAATTAATAGCTTTTTAAGTTCCACATTGAATGTGATTGGCTAGTTATATCTAACGTGATCTTCCTCACACATTTTCAGTACCACAACAAAATGCTTGCCTAATATGCACAAATACTTACACTTTATGAGGAGTTAGAATTAACTTAATATAATCTCTCTGCTTCCTATTCAAGTATGATGAATTTGAAGCAATGTTAAATCAGGTTTTTTACTGAGATTTTTATTCATAATCAACTCATGAAAATTAATCTTTGTCCAAATTTTGCCGAATGTCTAGTTATAAATCAGCAAATTGAGGTTGTTTTTTACTGTTAACTAATAAATTCCAGTATTTTTATCCATAAATTTTAGTCAGTTGATCAATTAACCCTAACAATACATTGATATACAAAAATTCTGTATATCACAATACAGAAGATAAACTTGCTTACTCAGGCTATCACTACAATAGCAATAAACCAGCAAAATTTGTTAAAAATTTTACATTTCACCTAAAATACAGCACTCAATTATTGTGGGGATGTTGGGTGACTAAGAGTTATTACCAAATGACCAGCGTTTTCGCCAACGAGAAGTAGGTTCTAGAGAGCTATTTTGTTGTTCTTGCTGTCGTCGTTGCAAGATCACAGCAGCTGAATCATGCAATTGTGGATCACGGTAGGGAATAGCTGCGCGAGTAAGTAGATGTTCTTTCTCAGATGGAGATAGGGGAGGAAGTGCAGGGTGAGGTGCGGATTGATCACCTTGAATATAGGCGGCTACTGTACCAGGCGATCGCCTACCCACTGGTGCAGTTGAGCCAATTTGTAATCCCGCTAAAATTAAAGCTGTACGTACAGACGCAGCACAAGAATAAGTTGCTAAGACACCATCAGCGTGTAAACACAGAGCCACTTGTTGGATAAATTCAACCGTCCATAGTTGAGGACACTGAGGAGGTGAAAAGGGGTCTAAAAAAATTGCATCGGCGGTAAAACCAGATTGATTCACAATCTGAATTGCGTCTCTAGCATCACCAATAAATAATTTTGCCTGGAGACGGTTGGTATTTACCTGTTGCTCAAAAGCTAGCTGAGTCAAAATCTCAGTATGTTCATAATCCCAGTTGTCTAAAACATGATGAGCGATCGCTGCTTGTGGTACAGCTGGATTAAGTTCTAAACCAATTAATTCCACATAGCAATCGGGATTGACTGCCCAAATCGTCTGCAAAGCTGCGGCTGTGTTGTATCCTAGACCGTAACAAACATCTAATAAACGCACGACAGGTTTTTGAGCAGCCACAGCTAATTGAGTCGGACTGACAAATTTTAAAAAACTTTCTTGCTTGGCTCCAAAATGGCTATGAAAAGCTTCCCCAAAGGCTTGGGAGAAGAATGTCAAAGAACCATCGGCTGTCCTCTGGGGAGTAAAATTATTTTCTAATTCTGACATTCAAATTACTTCAATTCACTTTGTTAACAGCTGGTTTAACTCCGTTTCTGTAATCGTGATCTTAGTGCTACTTTTGTTATCCTGAAGAATCTTTTTTGCTAACAACTGCGTTGTGGGGGAGAGGACACTAAAATGATCTGTACCTTTTACTAGATGAAATTGAACTAAGGGGTTGCGTGAGTTGCGAGCCAGCGATCGCAGTGAGTCGGCATTTCCTGGTTGTTCTTCGCCTTCAAAAACAAAAACAGGACGTTGGATTGATTGTATCCAACGTTGTGGTGCGCGGAGTTCAAATTCTTGTTCATTGGACTGATCAAAAGGAAGATATTCGTCATCGTAGTTTCTGACATCTTCCACAGGCCCAAAAGAAAATATAGCTCGAAATCTCTGAGTTGATTCAGCCACCAGCAATGCTAGAGTCCCACCAGTGCTATGTCCTCCTAGATATATCCTTTGAGGATCAACAAAGTCTTGTTTAGCAAGATAATCCGCAGCTGCTAGCACATCATCTACTTCCCCAAAAAACCCTTCCCTGACACCAGGATTCTTGTTACCACCACGCAGTGAAGGATACATGATGACAATTCCAGCTTGAGGAAATGCGCTAGCCGTTTGATCGTTCTCTGGTGGTGCGTTGCGGAAAAAACCATCATCAATTGTGTTGTAGTCTCCACCCGAAATCCAGATGATAGCAGGAAAACGTTGACCCTGTTGCGGTGGCTTACTTATATAAGCTGCTAGTTTGCCTACCTTCGCATCATAGTAGACAATGCGGGCTAGTTGGGCTGGTGGTTCGGGAACGATTTTACTTGCAGACTCTTGGCGAATGAGTTTGGTTTGAAAGCCGCGTCTGGCTTCTGTTAAAGTCACCCCTTTGTCTGCATTGGGGCGAAAACCATCCACCATGTTACCTATACGGATGGTATTCTGTTGTGGGGTAGTTGTCTCTGATTTTTGTTGTGGCGGCGCATCACAACTAATAACTAAAAACCCCATTAATATTGCGAAGAGTATCTTATTCACCGCATTTTTCCACAACTCTCAAATTTGGCATTAGTATAACTTGTGCTAGCCACAAAAGGTATAAATTGTATCTTAAAATTTAGACGGCATTGAAACCGCTATCAAAAAGTTGAGACTACTATTTAGTAAAGGAATAATTAATCAGTAATGACTAATGTTCAGTTTGTTGTTTCGTCATCTTGGCTAATACAACACTTGCATGATCCACAGGTTGTAATTGTAGATTGTCGCTTTTCTTTAGCTGACCCACAACTAGGACGTAATCAGTACCAAGCTAGTCACATAGAGGGTGCTTATTACTTGGATTTAAATTTGGATCTTTCCAGTCCTGTAGGTGAACACGGGGGAAGACATCCTTTACCAGAACCTCAAGAATTAGCTGAGAAATTAGCAGCTATGGGGGTAGAGTTTCAAAAAACTTTAGTCGTTGCTTACGATGATTCGCGCTTGGCTTTTGCTGCGCGTCTTTGGTGGTTGTTACGTTATTTAGGTCATGAACAAGTGGCTGTTTTAGATGGTGGTTTTAGCCAATGGGAAAAGGCTGGCTATCCAGTGACAGATGTGATTCCTTTACCTCAAACAGCTAGCTTTATCCCTGAAGTGCGAACAGAGTTAGTAGTAGATCGGGAAGTTGTGAAAAATCGTAAAGATTTACCGAATGTGGTTTTGATAGATTCGAGAGAAGGCGATCGCTATCGTGGTGAACGAGAACCAACTGATAAAATTGCTGGTCATATTCCCGGTGCAGTTAATTATTATTGGATGGAAGTGACCGATGCTTCAGGCTCTTTAATTCCCATCACTGAACATCAAAAACGCTGGCAACAAGTAGAATCATCAGAAGAAATTCTAGTTTATTGCGGTTCTGGTGTCACTGCTTGTGCAAACTTGCTGTCTTTAGAATTAGCTGGTATTCACACCGGTAAGCTTTACGCCGGTAGCTGGAGTGATTGGATTAGTTATTAGTTTGGGGACTGGGGATTGGGGACTGGGGACTGGGGACTGGGTAGAGGTTGTTTATCGAAACAGTGCTGAGTAATGAGTGCTGAGTAATGAGTAATGAGTGCTGAGTGCTGAGTGCTGTTAGCAGTAGCGTGGCGTTTAAGTAGAACGGTGTAAATATTTCAAGGTTTGTAGTGTACCCCTCCGGGGAAGCAAGCTACGCGCAAGCGTCTCGTAGAGAGGACTTTAGTCCTCTGATAAGGACTGAAGTCCTTACTACGAACTAGATTCCAATCTTTTTACATTCCTTCACATAGTTTGGTTTTTTCAAGTCGTTCTACTTAGTCGCTGCTGTTAGCGAAAGCGGAGCATTGAGCAGCGTGCTGAAAGAATAGTAAATACTACCTTGTCTCCCTTGTCTCAGTCCCCAGTCCCCAGTCCCCAATCCCCAGTCCCCAGTCCCCAATCCCCAATCCCCAATCCCCGCTAACACCTAAAATTCACCTAATAACAAATTGTAATTTACGCTAAAAAACCAGCTATCAAAGTCAATGTTTGTGGCTGTGGAATCACCAAGGCTAAAACCAGATTGCATATTTATTCGGCTAGATTTAGAGAAACGATAGCTTAAATGTGTAAATATTCGATAGGCTTGATCATGGCGATCGCGTTCTGTAAAATCTGAAATGCTCATCTGGTAATTTAAACCAACCTCCAAGGGTTTTTGTATTTGGTAATTCAACGATAACCATAAGTAATTGACTAAACGACTACGGCTATCAGGGTCGGCTAAATTCCAGCTAAATTCATATACACTATCTAGTGCGAGTCTTTTTGTGAGGGGGTCTCTTCTTCCCAAGGATAGGCGCAGGGATTGTTCATTTAAGAAGCGATCGCCGGATGTAAATATGTCGCTATTATTGGCATAAAATAATTGTTGATTACTCCAACTAATTTCACCAAACATTCGCCGCGATAATTGCTGGTAAATACCCAGATTAAACCTCAATTGATTGTAATTAAATTTTGATTGATCTACATAACGAATTAGATTTCCCTCAATTGAGCCGTTAATAAAAGTTTGTTTCCCCAAGGGAAAATATGCAGAAGATAACCTCAGTCCATAAAATAACAAACCATCATCTATAGGAGAATCTTCTGAGGAAAATATATTATTAGTCTGAAAATAACCAATCCGCGCCTGTAAAGAACCTATAGGTTTAAACTTAGGAATAGGACGTTCTAACTCTGGGGGTTGTGGTTGTTCTATTGGTGCGGCTGTTAAAGGTCTAGGTCGCACTCTCAACCCTAACTCGCGCACATTATCAGATTCAGAATTTGACTGACTATTCTCTCTTAGCCTTTGCCTTAATCTTTCTAGTCTCTCTAATCTTTCATTATTATTTTGTTGTGGTGATTCCAACAATTGTTCTAACGGTTTTGGTGAAGTCTGAGGAAATTCATTAGGCTGAGTTTCTAGTTGTGGTGGTTCATTAGTCTGTGGGATAGGATTAGAATCTGGCGTTGATGTCGATTCCGATTTACCCCCTTGATTTTCTGGTTGTTCAAGAGTAGCTTGAGCCAACTGACTGGTCATAATCTGAGATTGTTCACCAGAATCTGCATTTACTCTAGTGCTATCACTACATAAACCAATAACTGCTAACAAAATCGTGATTGCAAAACTTTGCCAGCCATAAGTTTGCATCTTATTGTGGGTGAGTTCAGTTAATTTCACTTTATACTGACGATTCAAGTGTATCGGAAATCGTTATCCAGAATATCAGCTTACGAGTCACGATGCGTAAAACCTGCGTGTGATCAACAGGGAAACGTTCCTTTTTCTTTTTAGTTAGATACTCTGATATTTGTGAAGAAATATTTAGATAATGTGTAGCATAAATTATGTGGATTTTACGCACACCACTGATAAAAGTTATAGAATTAACGAGTTGGTGTATTTAAATCTCCAGTTCTGTTTGGTAATCAGTGGAATATTGGTATAGTTTTTACTAATTGGATAATATGCGATTTAAATTCTCTTTGTGGTTGGCAACTAGTTTATGGGGGGTGGTCATACCCATAATTGCGACACAGCAGGCTCACGCTAGCACCCCTTTGACTCGTGCAGAAATTCAAAGCCTACGTAATTTTGTGCAGCTGCTACAAAGAAGTACCAGGAGTAAAAGACCAGCCAAGCGCGCCGATACTATCATTCCTGGTGATGGTATATCCACTGGTAGAGCGTCTTTAGCCGATTTACGTTTTAATGATGGTTCTCTAGCCAGAATTGGAGAACAAGCAATTTTTCAATTCTTACCTAGAACGCGCAACTTTAGATTGTCCAACGGTACTGCATTACTGTTGATTCCACCAGGAAGAGGTAAAACACAGATTCAAACCCCCAGCGCAACAGCAGCCATTCGGGGTTCGGCGTTGTTCGTCCGTTATGATGAACAAACAGATACTACTGTGATTGGTGCATTAACTAACAGTGGGATTGTTGTTTCTAACAAAGATGGTTCACAAGCTCAAGAACTGCAAGCTGGACAGCTGATAGTTGTAGTCCAAGGTAGGTTTCAAGGATTATATGATTTTGACCTACAAAATTTTTATCAAACCAGCGATTTAGTACAAGGATTAGATTTAACTAGACAAAATCTTACATCTTCCACAGACCCAGCGATCGCCAGTGTTCAAGCAGAAGTAGTTGCAGCTTTAGCAGGACAAACACCTCTGAGTGGTCAAGATATCATTGAAAATCCTACTTTTTTAGAGTTAACTGCTAATTCCGGTAGTAATGACCAATCGACTGATTTAACTGCTAACTCTAATAACTCTTCTTCAATGGATTCTTTTTTCGACACGGGAGAAATTTTATTTAAGAATGCTCACGATTTAGCTAATAGAAACGATAACGGGGCTGTTGTAGAAAATAACGTTGTTGCTATTCCCGTTATTACACCCACTATCCCTGTCACCACGATAAATATTAATGTTGAGCCAATCGTCACTGAAGTAGTGACTCAACCAACCACTACACAACCATCTACTACACCAGAAATTATTCAGGTCACTAATACACCTGTAGTTACTCAAGAGACTAATCAACAGGAAACTATTCAGAACACTAACCCACAAGAAACCATTCAGAACACTAATCCACAGGAAACTATTCAGAACACTAACCCACAGGAAACCATTCAGAACACTAATCAACAAGAAACCATTCAAATCACTAATCAACAGGAAACTATTCAGAACACTAACACACAGGAAACAATTCAAATCATCAATACACAAGGAGCAACCACAACGGGTATAAATTTACAGAACACCATTGAGAGATAAACAAACTCAAGATATCTATGGACTTAGCAAAATTAGGGGTTGAGTATTGCGATCGCAACACCCAACCCCCAACTAAAATATATGAGGTAACTAACCCACTACAAAGTTAACCAACTTTCCAGGTACAACAATCACCTTTTTAATTTCCTTTCCTTCTAAGTGACGCTGAACGGCTTCTGATTCACGGGCGTATTTTTCCAACTCGGCTTTATCCGCTTGGGCTGGTACTTGTAAATCAGCACGTTTCTTCCCATTCACCTGAATTACTAGTGTAATTTCATCAGCTACCAATGCAGCAGGGTCAAAAGTCGGCCAAGTTTGAGTATGCACCGATGCACTATTGCCCAACAGATGCCACAATTCATCAGCAATGTGGGGTGCAAAGGGAGCTAACATCACTACCAAAGTTTGCACACCTTCAGCATAAATGGGGGAATTACGACAGTCTGTGTCATTGAGAGCATTACTCAACTTCATCAACTCGGAAACGGCTGTATTAAATTGATACTCATCTTCTAAGTCTTCCGTTACAGCTTGGATGGCTGTGTGAATTGCGCGCCGTAATTCCTTTTCTGATTTACTCAAATTATCCAGTTGCGCCTGTTGACGACAAACCCCAGCCGCAGCATAGTCTGTCACCAACCGCCAAACCCGATTTAAGAAACGGAATTGTCCTTCTACATCCGCCTCATCCCATTCCAGGTCTTTTTCTGGTGGTGCTTTAAATAAAATAAACATCCGGGCTGTGTCTACACCATACTTAGCAATTACATCTTCAGGTGCAACACCGTTACCCTTGGATTTGGACATAGTAGCGTAAAGACGCTGCAAAGCTTCACCAGTTTGAGGATCACGGGGATCATCTGGGTTAACAAAACTCGAAGGAATCCATTTATCTTTACCACCCTTGTTAGGATTCATGTAAGTTAAGCCCTGTACCATCCCTTGGGTTAACAGTCTGGCAAATGGTTCATCGAAGTTTAACAAACCGCGATCGCGCAAAACTTTGGTAAAGAACCGAGAATACAATAAATGTAAAATCGCGTGTTCAATGCCACCTACATACTGTTCTACCGGCATCCAGTCGTTAGTAATGGCAGAGTCAAACACCTGATTTTCATTTTTCGCATCAGTAAACCGCAAGAAATACCACGAGGAATCAATAAAGGTATCCATTGTGTCAGTTTCCCGTTTCGCAGGAGTACCACAGCTAGGACAAGGTACATTTACCCAACTTTCCATCTGTGCCAAGGGTGAACCACCACGACCAGTAAATTCTACTTCTTCGGGTAACTGTACAGGCAAATCCTCATCTGGCACTGGGACTATGCCACAGTTGGGGCAGTGAATCACAGGAATAGGTGCGCCCCAATAGCGTTGACGCGAAATCAACCAATCCCGCAAGCGATATTGAATCCGTTCTTTGCCAAAGCCTTGTTCTTGGGCATATTTAGTAATTGCTGACTTGGCTTCTGTGGAACTCAAACCGGTGAACAACCCAGAATTAATTAAAATTCCTGGTTCTGTGTATGCTTCGTTATATTCAATCTGTACCAGTTGGGTAACTTCTTCTGTGTCTGATGTTGGTTTTAAATCAAAATCTGCCACATCTTCTGGTGCAGCAATTACAAATTCAATGGGTAAATCATACCTTTGGGCAAATTTAAAATCCCGCGCATCATGAGCCGGTACACCCATCACTGCCCCAGTACCATACTCATACAGTACATAGTCGGCAATCCAAATGGGTACTTCTTCCCCAGTCAATGGGTTAGTGACTTTCCCCCCAGTCGGAACGCCACGCTTGGGTTTGTCTTCGGCGGTACGTTCCAACTCGCTTTGATTTGTCACCTCTTGAATAAAGGCTTCTACTGCTGCTTGTTGGGCTTTTGTGGTGACTTGTTTCGTCAAGGGGTGTTCTGGGGCTAAGACTACGTAGCTCACACCGAACACCGTATCAGGACGAGTGGTATACACAGCGATTTTCTCAGCACTGCCCACAATGGGAAATTCTAAATACGCGCCTGTGGATTTGCCTATCCAGTTCGCCTGCATCAATTTGACCCGTTCTGGCCAGCCTGTCAATTTATCCAGGTCGTTTAATAATTCTTCTGCGTAGTCAGTAATCTTTAAAAACCACTGGCGCAACAATTTACGCTCAACTTTTGCCCCACTGCGCCAAGAACGTCCTTCACTGTCAACCTGTTCGTTTGCCAATACAGTTTGGTCAATAGGATCCCAGTTAACGGCTGCTTCTCTTTGGTAGGCTAAACCTGCTTGCAAAAACTGCAAGAAAATCCACTGTGTCCACTTGTAATAGTCTGGGGAACAGGTGGCAATTTCCTTATCCCAGTCAATGGATAAGCCAAGACGCTGTAATTGTTGCCGCATTTGGGCAATATTTTGATAAGTCCACTTGGCAGGAGGGACACCACGGTCGATAGCGGCGTTTTCGGCGGGTAAACCAAAAGCATCCCATCCCATCGGATGCAGTACCCGATAACCTTGCATCCGTTTGAGGCGGGCAATCACATCGGTAATTGTATAGTTACGGACGTGACCCATGTGCAGGCTGCCCGATGGGTAGGGGAACATGGATAGAGCGTAGAATTTGGGCTTATTACTATCTGTGGGGGTTTTGTCTAAGCCAAGTTCTAACCATGTTTGTTGCCATTTTTCCTCAATTGCTGCTGGGTTGTATCGGGAATCCACCGAAAACTCTCCTACTGGACTGTAAATCTGGTTTGCCTCCATATTGTAGATGATGGTAGGCAACTGAATAAGTAATGTCAAACAACCTATGACTGAATTACATACAAAAAATTCTGGTGGAGTGCGAATTTTTGTCTACGGGACACTCAAACCAGGCGAAATTAATTATCAAAGATATTGTACTAATTGTGTAGTGGATGCCCAAAAAGCCATGATCAGGGGTGAGTTATTCACTTTGCCGATGGGCTACCCAGCCATGACGATGGGAAAAGAACTAGTCCACGGATATTTACTGACTTTTGCTGAACCTGATATTTTGGATGTTCTTGATTATTTAGAAGATTATGAGCCTACTAGAGAAATGTCAGCAAATCTATATAATCGCCAGGAGATAGAAGTTTACAGCATCAACTCTGTGTCTTTAGGTTGGGCTTGGGTGTATGTCATGAACCCAGAAAAAGTCAAGAAGTTAGGAGGTAGATACCTAGTTGATGGGTGCTGGAGTGGTTATTGAGAAATACAACACCCTATTTGCCACTCCCTACTCCCTCTGTCTAGTTGATATCTGGGGAAACTTCTCCTAGTTTTGATTCTGGAGATGAGACTGCGGCCTTGGGAATCTCAATGACTGGATTATTCAAGGCAATCATCGGCAGTGGTTCTGATTTGGTAGCAGTCTGGGTAGGCTGTACTTGTGGTTGTTGTGCTACCTGCGGGATGCTAGATTCTTGATTTAGCAGCCAGCTTGATAATGCACCGATAACACAAGCAGCCAGAGCCGCGCCACCAAATGCCCATTTTCTTCTAGAACGGCGGTTAATGCGGGCAAATACTTGATTGGCTGTTGTTTCTGGACAGGTTTGGGTTGTTGGCACTGGCATAGTCTGGAAGGCTTGCCTGAGCTTGATTAGTCTAGTGTACAGACGTTGAACTGAGGCATCGTTGGCTAGCCAATCTTCTACTTGCCTGCGTTCGGCGGCTGTCACCTCGCCATCTAAGTAAGCACTCAATAATTCAAAGCGATCGCGCTTTACCATATCTGTAGCACCCGTTGCTTCATTGGTATGCTTTGCCATCTCATCTGGTAACTCTCTTGGAAGTTGCCTCCGACAACGGTCATGAAATTGAGAATCAGTAGTCATACTAACATTATTACCAATTCATCCACGGGTAAAAGGAGTGGGCAATCCTAAGAGCATGATAAAAGTTTTTCTCCTGACAGCAGAGGCACGATCGGCATTTCTTACAATTCTTAATCAATGCTTAAATTCTGCCATAGGGCAGGGTGAAGTTACTGTAAATTAGGCATCAAGATAGTTTTGCAATTGGGTTTGCAAACGGGATCTGGCTCTAGCTATTCTCGACTTCACAGTTCCTAGAGAAACTCCGGTGATTTCGGCTATTTCTTCGTAGGCCATACCTTCGATTTCTCTTAAAACAATGGTAGTTCGGAATACTTCAGGCAAATCCGCGATCGCTTCTCGCAATTGCTCGTAAAATTCTCTTGTTGTCAGTTCTTCTTCTGGCCCTGGAGTGTCTCCCGCGATTTCCCAATCCATTTCACCATCTTCTACTGAACGGGGAGCATCTAAAGATAAAGGACTGACAACCCGCTTACGCTTACGTAATTCGTCATAAAACAAATTCGTGGCAATGCGGCTTAACCAACCTCTAAACTTAGATGGTTCTTGTAATCGGTTGATGTGCCGATATACTCGAATCCATACTTCTTGAGCCAAATCGGCTCTATCTGGCCAATCAGGAGCTAGGTGGTACAAGACTCTATCAACTTGGGTTTGATAGCGGCGCAACAATTCTGCAAAAGCAGCACGATCTGGACGCAGTCCGGCTTGACAGCGCAAAATTAAATCATGGTTTGAGAGTTTGTCAACTTGCACCGATGCTTCTGAGTACCCCGCATCAACCGTTGACCAGGATACAGTAATCGATTGACTCATAGATCGTACTGGTTGTAAATCATCCCTATCTATTAGACCTGCTAATTGGCTTGTTGTTCCTGAATAACGGACGGATTTGAGAGTGGAACACGCAGTGGTAGAATTTTGGCGCGATTTCTGGTAACGCCCAATCTCACTTTTACCAGTTAACAGTTGTCTGGAACATTATGGGGCATTTTGTTGGTTACGACAATGTTACAAATTTATGTGCAGTTCGTCCTATCTGACTACCAAGTATTGACAAATTATGATTTATGTGGATTAAATTCCCAGGAAATTAGGTATCTTGAATAGCTAATGACCAAAGGCTGCCAATCCAAAATCCAAAATCCAAAATCTAAAATTGGTACAGTCACTTGGCAGACAGAAATTTTACTTTTAAGCCTGTAGTTTTGATCATAAATGTACTGCGATCGCCACAGCTAGACTAACGCAAATTCTCATTTTCGCCATTGCGTTAGACTAGGACTCATGTTAAATACGTGTTCTTTTGAAAATTTCAGGATTGATTGTGACTATTTTATGAACATTTGACTGTAAAAACCTTATCTTTCCGGTCTTGTGACCAAAACGGTTGCTGATGTTTCTGTATGTTGTTTGTAATTAGCACCAGAATTCGCTTGATGAGGCACACGGACTTGAAAAAAGAAATTGAGAGCAAATGTAATTGTGACTGCTAATGATAGTCTTTCCAACATAGTCTTACTCCCACCCACACCTTTAATGATTTATTCCAACTATTGGCAAGCAATCAAGAAAATTTCCTTTCTTTGCCAACAGATTCAGGAAAAATTAGTAAATCTAGTAGCTTGTTCAAAATTGTTTAGTTGGAACTTTCCAGATAACCTGAGTTTGCCCCAGGTAATCAAGATAGTTATCAATTCTTTGTGCTTAAATAATCAAGGACTTCAACTATTCAGCTGAGTATGTCAGGGATAAACAAGAAGCGATGGCAATGGTAAAAAATGAATCTCTAGCGCGTACTGTAATGTTTATCTGTTTTGGCACAGCTATCTTATCGGTAGCTATCCATTGGCGCATTACTACAACGCAAGGGCAGTTTAAAAAACCAGCTTCCACCGTAGTCAGCCGTCCTGGGGATGTTTATACAGGAAGCTTAGGGGAAACGGCGTTTGGTGCTTCTACACCTCCGACTAAAACTAGCCAGAGGGCTTCCCAAACCAAGTCCTCAGTTACCGAGTCTCATAATAATGCGGACACTGTTAATCAAAATGTAGCTTTAACGACTAACACACCCCAAAAATCACAAAAAAATACTAGTTCTGGTGAGGAAAAGAAGTCCATATTTTCCCAGATATTTCAGCAAAACAAATCATCTAATCAATCGGGTAGTAATCAAAAACAGGTGGTAGTTGACTTAAGCGATCGCCGCACCTATGTTTATCAAGGAGACTTAGTTGTCGCGAGTTACCCCATTGCTGTAGGTAAAAAAGGCTGGGAAACGCCTACAGGTACTTTTGTTGTCGATGATATGCAGCATGATCCGATTTGGCGACATCCCATTACTGGTAAAGTATTTCCAGCTGGTTCTGATAGTCCCTTGGGGGAAAGATGGATTGGCTTTTGGTCAGATGGCCGCAATCAAATCGGGTTTCACGGTACGCCAGATGTTCACCTCTTGGGAACTGCCATTTCTCACGGTTGTCTGAGAATGCGTAATGCTGATGTTCGCTTACTTTACGATCAAGTAGGTATAGGTACTACTGTTGTAGTACGGGAGTAAGTTGTTGAATAGTCAACAGTCAATAGTCAATAGTCATCATACTTGAGGGCTTGTCTCTAGCGATCGCTTCAACTTCGCTAAAAGAGATACAAGCTCGAATGTATAAATATCTTCACATTTCCACGAAAGAAGCAAGGCTCAAAACCTCACCCCCTAAAATTTGCTGTATTTAATTGTGAATTTTTTAGGCTTGCCTTCTCTTTGAGACGCTAGTGTAGCTTGCTTCTTTGCAGGAGTACCCGTAGGGGATTTTGAATTTTGAATTTTGAATTTTGAATTTTGAATTGATTTATCCCCTGCCCCCAGGTGGACATTTAGCGAAAATTTAAGCTAAAGTTGTAATGAGTTTGTTTTAGCTCTAGATTTTTAGTCAAGCAAATCTCAAACTTTATCCCCACAGTCAACTCAAACTATAATTTCCCCACATTCTTCAGCACAATAGTATAGAAGGTAGTCAACGCAAAATATTGTAGTTCCCCATACACAACAACCATCAAACCCCTCTGGGATAACCCCACGATAGTGAAGTAGATTTAAATATGCAGAAACAGGCAGAATCCACAAAACCCATTCGTTCTTTAGAAGATGCACTAGAACGGTGTCAAATACTAGGTATGCGGGTGAGCCGTCAACGTCGCTTTATTCTAGAACTATTATGGCAAGCTAATGAACACCTTTCTGCGAGGGAAATTTATGATCGCCTCAACCAAGAAGGAAAGGAAATTGGCCATACATCTGTATATCAAAATTTAGAAGCACTATCCAGTCAAGGGATTATTGAGTGTATTGAACGTTGTGATGGTCGTTTATACGGGAATATTAGCGACGCTCATAGTCATGTTAACTGTCTCGATACGCATCAAATTCTTGACGTTCATGTAGAATTACCAGAAGAATTTATCCGTGCAGTTGAGGAAAAGACAGGCGTAAAAATAACGGAATATACGATCAATTTTTATGGTTATCGTCAAGTTCCTGAATAGGGATTGGGGACTTATCAATTCAAAATTCAAAATTCAAAATTCAAAATTCAAAATTCAAAATTCAAAATTAAAGAATTGATTACTCAGCACTCAGCACTCAGCATCGGCTAAACGCCGCGCTACCGCTAACAGCACGGGCTAAACGCCCCGCTTCCGCTAACAGCACTCAGCACTGCTTCGGTAAACAACCTCTATTTATTCCCCGTTCCCTACACCACGTTAATAATTACCAAACTGCTCGCCAAAAATTGTTTCATCATCACCATCGTCATTGACATTGGTAGATAAAATTAGTTCACCTTCTAAACTTTCAATAGTCCCAACATTGGAATTATCATCCCAGAATTGTGTCTGGTCTTTATTAGTTGCAAGGTAGGACTTTGTTTGCTGGGATAGTAAAACTTTCAAAGCCTGAAACTGCTCTAAAGAAAATAAAGCACCACCAAATTTAGCGGTTTCTTGATGTTCTGCACTGAGGACGGCATCAGATAGACAAGCATTAGTAAAATTAGTATTTTCAATACTGACATTTGTGAGATTTGTGCCTGTCAAATTAGTATTTGTGAGATTAACATGACTGAGATTTGCGGCTGTCAGATTAGCATTTGTGAGATTGGCATCACTGAGATTTGCCCCCTTGAGATTCACACCAGTGAGATTTGTGTCTATCAAGGCTGCATTGGTTAAATTAGTACCTTGAAAATTAGCTCCTGCTAATGTGATGTGTGATAAAGACGCGCCGGAAAGGTCGATTCCTGTTAAAGATTTAGTGCAAATACGTTTACTCACATGAGTATCTAGTAACATTGCCTTTGCTAACAGCATAAGTAATGCTTCTGGATAAAAATCTGTGGTGTGGGAAGGATGTCCGCAAGGAGCAAAGGGAACTTGAATTTCTCGATGAATTTCAGCTAGCAAGAAAAAGACATTAATGCCCACATAAGTATTTAAATGTTCTACATTGAGAGGATTTTGCAGTGTATGGAAATAAGATAAAGCTGTGTGGGCAATGCCTGCATCTAACCAACGTCCTTGACAGTAACCATACCAGAAAGACTGCAAACGTTGGATGAGAACTTCCCAAGAGAAACGATGTTGGAATTGTGGACGTAAACTAGCGATCGCTAATTCTGTAATTTCCTGATTGAGAACACCATAACCAAGTAAATTATAAACGTGCTGGGCAACGTCACTAGGAGAATCAATCAAAAAACTCTCCGTACCGTAAATATCGCGTTGGCTGTGCGTCAACATTGCCAATTGATGAGCCACAGCCTTAGCGCAGAGATATCTGCCGATTCTGGGGTGGGAAAATTCGATACTTGGGGATTGGGGATTGGGGATTGGGGATTGGGGACTGGGGATTGGGGATTGGGGATTGGGGATTGGGGATTGGGGACACTTCGACAGGCTCAGTGCTTCGCTGGGGATTGGGGACTGGGTAAGAAATTCTACCTTGTCTACCTTGTCTACCTTGTCTACCTTACCCCCTGCCCCCTGCCCCCTGCCCCCTGCCTGCCTTATGCGAAAATAGAACACAGGTAAATTGATTTCCTGGGCTGATTCCTGGGTGATTTGATGGCGATCGCTGTGTAAAATTTTCAGAGATAGGGCTTGTATTTGGTCGATGACGGTTTGGGGTGGATGATTGCTTAGTAAATTGGCGATCGCTTCCGGTGTACGATGAATATGTGCTAATCCTGAGCGTTGTAGTGTGGTGTTGATATTGCTAGTTAAGGGATAGCCTAATAGCCATTGTTGGAGACGATGATGAATTTCCCATAGTAAGGAATTATGGTTATTGGCTAACTCTAATATCCCATCATCTAATAACCCATCGCGATGTAAAACGCCCAAAAGATACAGCATCAATGGCTGATGCACTAAAGTTGAGAGTTGAGGGAATTTAGACTTACTTGCAAATAACCCCGCCTGTTTGAGAAAGGTAAAAAAGTTTTGGGCAACAGGTAATGATTGAATTAACGTCCACTGTTGAAACCATTGTTTGAGTTCATTGGTTGTCAGTGGCTCAATTTTAATGCGTCGCCATTGTAGTAAAATTTCTGGTGCAATTTCTCGTAAGGTACGCGAGCGACTAGTCAAGATAATTTTATGTTGAGACTGGGCTTGCAATTCCGTTAACTGTTGGATAAAACTTGCCTTAATTCTTTTACTGTGAATGGCTGGTGGTAGTTCATCTAGTCCATCTAGGAGTATCACACAACGAGGATGATTTTCTGCTAGCCATGTGGCAAGATGATTATGTGTCTGGAATGCCAAACCGGAATTAAGAGTTTCAATTAAGTTGTGGTTATATTTAATATCTCTGAAGCGAATTAAAATTGGCATCCAAGAGGGATAAACTTCTCGTGCTATTTCCGCCGCCCACATTTGACAGAAACTCGTCTTACCATAGCCTGCTTCTGATTCAATCACAGTCACAGTCTCTAAATCATTTAACTGTTTCTGTACCCATGTTTTTAAATCAACTGGTGACTCATCATTACCTGTTTGTGGTGTTCCCGCTAAAGGAATATAAATATCTTTCAAAGCGAAAGATTCCATAAACAATGGTGTATTGAGGCTTTGCAGCAAGCTAGCGCGGTAATTTTCTCGTTGTAAATCAATTTTGTCTGCTACCGTCGTTCCTAATTCGGTAGTAGTTATATTACCTGGTGTCCCTAAGCGGAAAAATTTTTGTAATTGCGCCAAAGGTAGGGCGTTGTGAGCAATGACAGCGAGTAAATATCCTGGTAGGGAATGTGTCAACCGTTGAATTAGTAACTTGGCTTCTACCTCCTCTGCACCATTGGCGACAAACCAAGCCACGCTAGCATAATTCATCTGCTGTACTAATAATGAGTCTGCCACTAAAGACAAAGCCTGTTCAGCTTGGGTGTCTGTCAGTTTTCCTGGTGAGAGGGTTTTGAGTAAACCTTGGAGTTGTATGTCTTGCAGAATTGGTGTGCGAGCAGGAATCTTAGCACGATTTAACCAAGGTCTGTAAAGAATGGCTTCTTGGTGTAAAACTTGTTGTAGAGCTTGTAAATAGGCGATTTGAAAAGCTAGCCATGTACCCTCGTTGCGTTTTAGGGCTTTTTTTTGGCTGAGACTACGTAATAAACTCTCGGTTAATAAAGTCAGAACTGTAATTTCTTGTTCAACCGTATATAAGGGAAGTTCCAAAACCTCAGATAGAGTGCAAATATCTAACGGTATTAGGCTTTTAACCTCCATATCCTGGACAATGCGATAGGCTACACCTGCTAATTGCTCAACTGTTAAATCAGGAGTGTAACTGATAGTAAGCTGATGTTCTGCTAACCAATGCCTAATACTGAGGGTCATTTAATTACATACTGAACTGCTGCCTATGTTAATTATGATTCATTTATTCAGGGACGAAAACAGGAGACAATGAGAAGAACTCTCACTTCTGGGCAGGGGTAGATAAAACAGTGCTGATGTATGTGGATAAATTATGAGCGATCGCCCTTTAAAATTAGTCTTAATTGATCATGACCCTATTTTTCGTCTAGGGTTACGGGTAGCATTAGAGGCTATACCTCATATCCAAGTAGTTACAGAAGCCGCCACAGATACAGCAGCTTTGCAAGCTTTAGCCGCAATTGCCCAACAAGACCCCAATTTAGTCAACCTAGTAGTTTTAGAATTGGGTGATAGTCGCTCAATAGATAGTCAACAGCAAGGTTTACAACTAATTCAGCAACTCAAGGCCTCATATCCCACACTGCCGATTTTACTCCTCAGTTCTGTACAAACAACCGGAATCATCACCGCCGCTAAGGCGTTTGGTGCAGATGGTTACTGTCCTAAAGGAACTGCTGTGGCGGAATTAGTCACAGCGATGACAGAGTTAGTCAGTGGAAATTCCTATTGGCGAGAAACAGCAGTCAGCACAGAATTAAGTCCCCCGCTTTCAACTACAGTACCGCGCTTACCTTTAGCAACATTCCGGCAAAATTTATATACATCAGGAATTGGCTATATTGAGACGACGTTAAAAGCCATTATAGAAAAATTACAAGTTCCTGGTTTACCAATTCTAGAAAGAGCCATTTTAGCAGGAAGGAGACGGGAACTTTTAACAGCTCGCTGGTTACTCAATCAATTATTATTAACACCCCAAGAACAACCACAACCGCAACCAGAAATTATTCCTTCAGTTCCGCCACCTGCTATCTTACCTACATCTAGCGACGAAATTGTCATTGCAGATGCAGCAACAAGATTAGCTTCTCCCCCTTTATTAAGTCCTAGACTATTGCAATCTACTTTGTTTGCAGCTTGCATTAATAAATTGCAGTTTTCTTTAAAAAATGTTTCTGATGTTTCTTTAGAAATAGATATCTTTCGAGAAGATAAAAAACGGGAATTACTGTATTTAATTCTCCAGAAACTTTCTCAACAGTTAGATGATTTACGGGAAGCCCAAATTACAAATAGTCAATTATTAGAATTAAAGCACATAATTTTAAATGATTTATGGCAAGCTACAGTCACAGATTTCTTCGGTAAATTTTCGAGAATTAAGATTGGCGATCGCTCTGTGGAAGTCGTCAATATCTTATTGCAAAATCCAGCCACAATTCAAACAGCAATTCTCAACAAAATTCCATTGGTTGGGGAATTATTATCTTATTTGTTATTGCAAACAGATTTGCAAATAGATAATACATCTTATCCGGCTGGCACTTCTGAGGCAAATTGCCAAGCTGAAATTATGTTAGAGAATTTGTTAATTCAAGTAGCTAATGCAGTGGTGCAACCTTTACTGAACTATTTAGCAGATATCGAACAAATCAAACAAAACTTCTATGACCGCAAATTAATCTCCACAAGAGAAATCGAAAGATTTAGAAACGATTTATCGTGGAAATATCGCTTAAATGCTTACGTCAACGAAGCAAGAGAAATCTTTGAAAGCCGCTACGAACTATTTGTATTTGCTCCCCGTGGAATCGCTACAATTTCCGTTTATGCTCCCCGCAATGCCGAATTAGCACAGCTCACAGGAATTCCTTTAGTGGTGACATTAATTCTGGAATTTCGAGATGCGATCGCACCGCGTTTACAATCAGTCTTAGCTTTTTTCGGTAGTGGGATTGTCTTTGTTCTCACTCAAATAGTTGGTCGCGGTTTAGGTTTAATTGGTCGTGGTATCATTCAGGGCATTGGCAGTGTATCTTTCTCAGAGAAAAACTTTAAGCGGGATAATCCAAGAAGCAAGTAATAGCAATTCGCAATTCGCAATTCGCAGTTCGCAATTCGCAATACCCGCTATCGCGGGAAGCAAGCTACGCAATGGACTAACGTCCCGCTACGCTAACGCAATGGACTTATCTCCGAGACAAACACGCTCAACCCCCAAGCTAGGATGGCTCTGAGTAAGCTGGGAATGAGATGCTGTAGTTGATTATCCACGGGTTCGTCGTCGGAATCTGGTATATCCTCAGCAGCAGGTAAGCAGTGTAATGGGTTGTAATTTAGCATGACAAGAGCGATCGCCAACTCATAATATTCATCATATCGATCCAGCATTCGCGTTTTCTTGCGATAATTCCCAAGGGGGATGCTCTCCCAGTGGTTTGTCAAAGGGGGACTGATGACGTTTAAACGGTTATTTTTATTCTTTATACTGACACCCATCGCAGCTATAATTGCGGCTTCATCTTTACTGGGTACTTTACAAGAACCGCAATTCCAGAGTCGCTTGGAACTCTATCAGACTAATATTGTTCTCCAAGCTCAAGCTTGGCAACCAGGCGATAGTCAAGATGATAGCTCTGTGGCAATACGAGACGCAATCCTTGGGGAAGAACCCCTAGAAAGTGCGACGGAGAAATATCAACAAACACGTCAGTCTGTACAGACTAACCTAGCCAAAGTGCAGCAGCAACTTGCACAACTGCAATCTTCCAATCAAGTTTCCACACCACCCAAACCACTACCAAAAACCCCACCCACCGAAAATATTTCTATTTCACAAAAGCAACAGCAGTTAGAACAGTCCCAACAAAAAATGCAAAAATTCCTTGATGAATTAGACTTGCAGTTGGGAATTTTACAAGCTAAACAAGGAAAGACTGACACAGCAATCAAAATTTGGGGTGAATTGCAACAGTCAACAGTCAACAGTCAACAGTCAATAGTCAATAGTCAAGAAACTGCGGCTGTTTTAAGTGGACTATGGAGTGATCCCCCGCGTCTGTTACCCAAGGCTCAACAGGTAATTCAAAATAATTTATCGGGTTGGTTTCGTTCTACTGCCTTGATTCAGTTATACCAACTCCAACAACGAGAAACTGCGCTATCTGAAGTGCAAACTGCACAACAAGCAACTGCGGCTCAAGCGGTATTTAAATTAGCAGTTATTGGTACTGTCCCTGCACTTGCAGCTTTGTTGGGAGTGATTCTACTGATTTTCTTAATTGCTCAACGCTTATTCAAGGGGAAAGAGTCATTACTAGCGCAAAACGAAGATTTACCTTGGGCGACACCTTGGGATGGGGAAATTATCTTACAGGTGTTTGTCGTCGGTTTTTTCTTCATGGGACAGTTGTTTGTTCCCTTTTTACTGATGCTACTCCCAATTCCCCGTCCTATCGTAGATATCCGTCTGCAAGCTGCTTCTGTGTTAGTTAGTTACCTGTTGGTAGCTGGGGGTGCGTTATTGGTAATGTATTTCTCACTGAAACAGTTTTTCCCCTTACCAAGACTGTGGTTTAAATTACAACTACGGGATAACTGGTTTTTGTGGGGATTTGGCGGATATTGTGCAGCTTTACCAATAGTGATTGTCGTTTCCTTGATTAATCAACAACTCTGGCAAGGACAAGGCGGTAGTAACCCACTTTTACAACTAGCACTAGAAAGCCAAGACTTTGTCGCACTGGGGATATTTTACGTTACAGCAGCGATCGCAGCACCCCTATTTGAAGAAGTGTTATTTCGTGGTTTTCTCTTACCCTCTTTAACTAAATACTTACCAGTCTGGGGATCAATTCTCGCCAGTGGTTTATTATTTGCGATCGCTCACTTAAGTTTATCAGAAGTGCTACCATTGACTGCTTTAGGCATCGTCTTAGGAGTAGTGTACACGCGATCGCGCAACCTGCTTGCACCCATGCTGCTACACAGCCTGTGGAATAGCGGTACGCTTATTAGCCTGTTTCTCTTAGGTAGCGGGAATTAATGAGGCAGGGGAAGCAGGGGAGGCAGGGGAAGCAGGGGAAGCAGGGGACAAGGAAGACAAGAGAAATTATCTAAATTCCCAGTCCCCAATCCCCAGTCCCCAGTCCCCAATCTATCGCCAATTCCATAACTGGCATAGCATTTATAAATATGTAACTATTAATATTGTTAAATAGATTACAAAACTTCTAGGCTAATTTTTATTATCATCTGAGTATGCAAGTTCTTGGCTACTGTGTTGATTGCCATCCTCTAGCACTCCAAGCCGGAATAATAAATTAATGAGTTCCGGTGTGATGATTGGTCACAAACACAAGTAAATTCACATAAATTCAACTGCCAATATTCTTTTCTACTTCAGGTAAGTTAAGAATATTTGAGTGGAAGAACTACTAACCTGTTTAATTGACACAGGTAATTTCTATTAAAGATATCTTGAAGATTGTGACCATCTCCGATAAAAATCCGGAGATAACACTGATGTAAGAGTAAAAAGTGGTATGTTAAAGCCACTTGAGCAGATAATTTGGAATTAATTCTTGTGAAAGAGGAAAATTCTGAAAAAATCTGTAATAATACACACCTAGTACAAAAATCTCAAGTAAAAAGCACTCATGCAAAAGGCAAAAGAAAGCTGATTTTTTTGGATTCTTGCTATTTTGAATTGGTGCGGTATTTATGTCCTGTTGTACTAGTTGATTGTGTAAACATGGTTAGCATCAAGCTCCTGAATTATTTGTGAGCGCGGCAAACTCTAAAAAGTTTTGCCACTGTTGCCAATCAGATGTGACTAATTAGCCATAAAGAAACAAAATAATTCTAGGCACAATCAGATGAAATATTTCATCTAAATTTTAGTAGCTTATCTTGCCATGCTTATTAGCCAATAGCACCACCTACATGAGTATTCATGTGGGAAAGCTGATCATATCAAGTCAGCAAAAATATATTTATTCAAACTTCGGAAAATAATAATTTCAAGGAGCATAAACCCTATGGCAAATCTTCATCCTACTGAACAAACTAACAAACAATTATTAGCTAGCTATTGTGGGATTATTTTCGGTGGTTTCGGAGTGCATAAATTCATTTTGGGTTATGCTCCCGAAGGTTTTATTATGTTAGTTATTTCTTTGGTAGGTGGTACTTTCTCCTACGGCATGACTTTATTGATTATGCAAATAATCGGGTTAATTGAAGGGATGATTTACTTAAACAAAACCCCTGAACAGTTTGTGAAAACTTACATAATTAATAGGCAGGGTTGGTTTTAGGAAAGTTGGGGATTGGGGATTGGGGATTGGGGACTGGGGACTGGGGACTGGGGATGAGGAACTAGGGATTGGGGACAAGGTAGAATTTATTTCTTAACTCATTACTCAGCACTCATTACTCATTACTCATTACTCATTAAGTCGAATTTCTATAGTTATCTTGATGTTTGTGATTATGGATAGGCAGTATGTGGAATTACAAAAGTAAGTATTTAACTTGGATACTATGTTTAATAGTAGGCATGAGATACGTTAGTGCTATGTCTAATGTTGATATCCACTATTTCTGGAAGAGTTTGATTATTTTCCTCCCGATTCAGCTTGTAGCTTTAATTTACGCAACTGCTAAAATTTGGGGGATTGGTGGGAGGAATAGAGGGGGAAACTCTGTGACTACTGACTAATGTATGGGCGGATTTAACCAAGATATCTGCTGGAGAGCGTGAATATCTTACAGAAACCGCTTCTACTGGCTAAAATTTAATGTCTTGGCTATTGAGTCAAAGTTACAGATTTCGCTACCCTCAAATTGGAGATGCTTTTATATAAACCTCAGAATTCCCATAGCGAATCTCAACACTTGCCATGCAACTTGTCCCGAAAACTCAGCTTAACCTAGAAACACCCCCAACCAGAGAAAAAATTCTGTTAGATGTTGGGGGTATGAAGTGTGGTGGTTGTGTGAGTGCAGTAGAAAGACAACTCACTCAATACCCAGGAGTCGTAAGTGCTTGTGTGAATCTGGCTACAGAGGTAGCTGTTGTAGAGTCGGAAACTGGTGCTGTAGATCCAGAAAAACTGGCCGAGAAACTGACTGCAAGCGGATTCCCTACTCAACCCCGCAACGCTGGCGACAAAGTAGCAGGCAAATCCACATTACAAGATTCCACAGAACGACACCACAAACAAATGCGTTCGGCTTGGGGGCAGTTAGCGATCGCGGCGGTGTTATTGTTGTTTTCAGGTATCGGACATTTGGGTAATTTCGGTAGCCCCATATTAATCGCACTGAATAACATTTGGTGGCATTTTGGTTTAGCTACCTTAACATTACTAATCCCTGGTCGCCCGATTTTAATCGATGGTTGGTTGGGTTGGCGACGCAATGCACCCAACATGAATACTTTAGTAGGGTTGGGAACGCTCACCGCCTATACAGCCAGTGTAGTGGCGTTGTTTTTTCCCCAACTAGGTTGGGAGTGCTTTTTTGATGAACCAGTGATGATGCTGGGTTTTATACTCTTGGGAAGAACCTTAGAACAACAAGCCAGAGGTAAAGCCGCCGCCGCCTTTAGACAACTGCTAGCACTCCAACCCCAAACAGCCAGATTGATCCCCAACCCAGACACAGAAAATCTCAGCCTGGGAACAAACACCGTCGAAATTCCCGCCGAACAAGTCAAAGTTGGGGAATGGATACAAGTTTTACCAGGAGATAAAATCCCCGTCGATGGGGAAATCCGTTTTGGACAGACAACCATAGATGAGGCGATGCTGACTGGGGAATCTGTGCCAGTGATCAAACAACCAGGAGATACAGTCACCGCAGGCACAATTAACCAATCAGGCGCGATCGCTATCCAAGCCACCCGTACTGGTGCTGACACTACTTTAGCCCACATCGTCGCCCTAGTAGAAGCAGCCCAAACCCGCAAAGCCCCAGTTCAGAAATTAGCCGACACCGTAGCAGGCTACTTTACCTACGGGGTATTAACCGCCTCAGCCTTGACTTTTGTTTTTTGGTACTGCTTCGGCACTCATATTTGGCCTGATGTCACCATCAGCAGTGGCATAGAAATTATGAGTCACGCCGCCCACACTGCTCACCATTCTCCACTCCCCACCCCCTATTCTCCACTGCTGATTAGTTTAAAACTCGCGATCGCCGTTATGGTTGTCGCCTGTCCCTGTGCTTTAGGACTCGCCACACCCACAGCCATCTTAGTTGGTACAGGCATAGGTGCAGAAAAAGGTTTATTAATCAAAGGTGGCGACGTTTTAGAAAAAGTCCACAAACTCAACACTGTAGTCTTTGATAAAACCGGTACACTCACCACAGGGAATCCTCAAGTTACCGATTGTATTGTCTTGGGCAATTGGGAATGGAAGCAAGGGGGCAGGGAGCAGGGAGAAATAGGGAAATCTTTCTCTCCCTTGCACCCTGCGCCCTGCACTAATTCCTCTTCTCTGCCCCATACCCTAATAAAACTAGCAGCCGCCGTGGAAAGTGGCACTTACCATCCCTTAGCTAAAGCTATTCAGCAGGAAGCACAGCGTTTAAATTTAGAGATTCCAGAGGCTAAAGATTTTCATACTGAGCCAGGGTTGGGTGTATCGGCACTGGTAAATGATGAAACTGTCCTGTTAGGGAACTGGGAATGGTTGAGTTGGCATGGAGTTGTCATTGATCAAGCTGCACAACAGACAGCTAATCAGCTAGCGACAGAGGGTAAAACTGTTGTGGGTGTGGCTGTAGCTGGGAGTTTGGCTGGTGTTATTGGGGTGCAAGATAGCCTGAGAGCCGATGCTTATAGCACCGTCAAACAGTTACGCCACATGGGTTTGCGGGTGATGCTTTTGAGTGGCGATCGCCCAGAAGCCGCCAGTGCGATCGCCCAAAAATTAGGTATAGAACAAAATGACGCGATCGCTGGTGTTCCCCCTAGTAAGAAAGCTGCTGTTATTCAAGAACTCCAAAACCAATCTCAACATCCCATTGCCATGATTGGTGATGGCATTAATGATGCACCTGCATTATCTCAAGCTGATGTCGGCATTGCTTTGCATTCCGGTACAGATGTAGCAATGGAAACTGCTCAAATTGTGCTGATGAGCGATCGCTTAAGTGATGTGGTACAAGCAATTTCCCTGAGCCGTGCCACTTTCAACAAAATTCGTCAGAATTTATTTTGGGCATTTGCTTACAACACCATCGGTATTCCCTTGGCAGCCGGCGTATTATTACCACACTGGGGTTTTGTTCTCAGTCCCTCTGGTGCTGCGGCTCTTATGGCTTTTAGTTCTGTTAGCGTGGTCACTAATTCCGTATTATTACGACGTTTTACCCATTATTAGGTAACATTACGACATCAATGTAGTTTTCATCATCTCAGGTTAAACTAAATCGATAAGTAGATGTTAAGCGTCTCATTCTAACTGTAAACACAGAGTAAAATCTATGTATTCTACTTTGTGTTAGCCAGTACAGCTATGTTGTCATGCTAAACATCCAACATCACAGTCTGTAGTGGGTGAGAATGATAGGTAACGATACTCACAAAATTAGAACTAATCAAAATTTCCACGATTTTGGTAACAGTTTATCAATGGCAGCAGAAATCCAGGAAAGTCATCTACTCATTTTGGAAGATGATCAAGGTCGTAAAGAATTTACCCTAGAAAATACTATCTACTCTATTGGTAGAGACCGTGATTCAAATATCCGTTTGGTGTCTCAATTTGTCTCTCGTCGTCATGCCACATTGGTGAGACTGCCCAGACAGCATAACTCTCAAAGCTACTATTACCGGATTGTAGATGGTGATGGCAAAGGGAGACCTAGTGCTAATGGCTTCATGATTAATGGGCGGAAAATGCCAGCCCATGATTTGCAAAATGAAGATGAAATTGTGTTTGGGCCTAAAGTCCGTGCCATCTATTATTTGTTAAAAAACACTCAGCGTTCTGGACAAACGGATGCTAGTGAGTATGATATTACACTGATTAACCCCAGTATGACTGAGGATATGGAGGAAATTTAAACCATTCCTCATACAACAATTTTCAGGTGTCTTTCCCTATACCTCTATGTCTGCCGGAGTGCTTTCCTTCTCTATAAGAGGCTACGCCAACAAGACGCTTGTTTGTGACACGTTTCGCGATCGCGTCGGGGAATATTTGGGCTGTTCTTCCTGGGTTGGGTGTAGGAAGCATCTTTGCCGTTTCCTGGCAAGGAGTTTTCAACCTGCTAGACTTTCAATTAAGTGCCAGTAGCGACTAATCTCGATTTCTTTCTTAAGAAAATCAAAAACTTTTCGGCAGTGGTTCTCTAGGCGCAGAGGTAGTTCTTCGTTTTTGACAACAATTGTCATACGAGTTTCCGTCTCTGTTGCCGTTGACTTATCAATTAGCACTTCTGCTTTCACTAGTTGGGAAACCGAGACATTCCCAGGAATCTCACGCGCCAAGATGTAATCGGACGAGTAATACTGAATCTCCAAATCACAGTTTTGTAATAGGTCGAGCATCAAGGGCTGAAGATTATCTAAGTTAATAGCAAGAATAAATGAACACGTATAGCGAGCCATAATAGCCCCACACCTTGCAACACTCCGTCCATCGTATAATACTGAGGTGACGAAACGGCAACTACTTATAGATTAATTAAAGAAAAATACTGTTTATTGATCAAGCAGATGATGTTGAAAGTTGAATGTCAACTTTTGACAGGAGTCGCTTGCTTCCCTGAAAGAGTCATACCAAATCGGGATGAGTAGTGTTGTCTCAAGCCCCTAAAATATCATGTGAATCATGACTGATACCGAATTGGGATAGGTAGTATTCCCGCACTATGCGGGAAGTAAACTACAGACTTTCCACAAAATCTAAAATCCAAAATCGGGATATGTAAGGAGAAGCAAGCTATGTGGTATCGTCCCTCCAAGCAAGGGGAAATGTGGAGATTGAACTTGGCAATTTGTCCAATCCAATAACTAATGACTAATGACTACAGTGAAGACTTCTGCTCAAAGCTAGGTGCATAGACTTGCAATAAACTACTAACTTGACGTAAAACCTCATTACCAGTAGTTTTACTGGGAATGGGGGTTCTGTTGTCGTTAGGCTGAACAAGGTTACGGTTAATAGCTTCATGGACTTGCTGAGAGATTAACTCTTGCAGTTCAGCCCTAGCACGTTGACGCTGGTAATTAGCACCTTCTTCCGTGGTGGCGTATAGGGGTGGGAGACGGTTGAGGGCGTAGGCGGCGATGTCACCTACATCGATGGAACTTTCGCTAGTGGCTTCAATTTCCGCCACACGAGCGATCGCTTCTGTTAACACCAATTCTTCCATGACGTTGATAAATTGTTTGCGAGGTACAGCCACTACCTCACCAGTTAATAATGCTCCCATCAATTTATCTAACGCCATATACTCTTCAATTGAGAGTTCTGAGGCGTTATCACAGATACGTCCAACTTCTGCTTCCATTGCTGGCGTGAGATAACCATCCTGGAGAGCTTGTTCTACAATTTTTTCAATACTCATAAGGCTCATCTTAATTTAATCCACCCAAGCAAGGTAAGGACGATACTAAACAAACTTATGCTGCCTATATTATCGACAAAAAATATACTAAATTAACAGCAACAGTGATGAGTTACGCTGTTACTATTCCTTAGTTTGAGTCCGCCAAGATGTCGGATCAACAGACTGTCCATTGACATACAAACCCCAATGTAAATGAGGCCCAGTAGCCGCACCTGTTGAGCCAACCGCACCAATTAACTGTCCAGCCTTGACTATATCACCCTCTTTGACATTGATACGACTAAGGTGCATAAAAATACTGACAACTCCTTGGCCGTGATCAACCCCAACTACATTTCCATGCACCCGAAATCCCTGAGATACTGTACCAACTAACGCCACTTTACCGGCGGCGGGGGCAATGACAGGAGAACCTGCTGCACCAGCATAGTCTAAACCTCGATGGTAGTAATCATTGGCAAATTTACCGTTATAGTAACGACGTACACCATAAGGAGTGCTGAGTCGTCCTTTGTTTGGGGCAATAAATTTGCCATTCCAAAACTTTTGCGGTGTTTGTAGGGCTTTAAAAGCAGCTACGCGATTGAGTTCATATTCAGTAGCCCCGTCAGCAGATTTCCCAGGAGGTAAGGTAATACGCTGTACATTAAACTTCCGATTACTTACCCAGATAGCCAGGTTTTTGACTTTCCCATCACCCACAACTTTGACTGTTCTAGTACCGGGTTTTTCTAAGGGAGTTGTGGGGATAAAAGAACGGTATTGGTTGGCTGCAATTGGGTAAGCTGGATAAGTTTTTTGTCCCACAACTACTTCTGGGGTAGTTGAACTGTCTGCATTATCTACATTGATTAATACAGATATAGTATCTCCCAAGCGAGGTTTAGCGGGACTTATCTGTACTTCTAAAGCAGCGACAGGTAAGGAAAAACTCACAGGGAAAACCGCACACAAGCCAATAAATAGATTGATCAGTTGATGATTGTTTGATGTATCTCCTTTGATGTTGCTAGACAGTAAATTTTTTTGAGAAGTTCGGGGATAATCTGCAATAGTCATAGCAATTAATAACCATACTTCACTTCTGTGAAAGAATAGACTAGCTGACGATAGTTAGTGTTTCTTAAACAAAAGCCAATCTTTAATTTGCTCAAAAAATATATTTTTTCAGTAATTGCTTAGTGTCTCAACTATACTAACCGCTATATTAGAAATTGCAAACGATGCTTATATTAACTTGACATATTCTGATTTAACTATAGCAATCCGCTTTGATTTGCAAAATCATTTGCGTAGGAAGGGAACTCTTAACAGGGAATCGGGAATCGGGAACGGGAAACAGAAGAAATAGTTTTTGTAATTTATGAGACGGCGGCTTCTAATAACTCAATTGTTCCCAAGGAGGCATCAATTTCTACTCGTGTTCCCACTGGTAAAATAAATTTGTCCTGAATGTGACCTATCATCGACCCGTACCAAGCTGGAATTCCTAAAGGGAGGATGTGGTCTTGCAATACCTGCATTAATGTCAGTGATGGTTCATCACCCAGGCTACAATCACTACATTGACCAAAAATAAAGCCAGCGATTTGGTTGAGTATACCAGCGTTTTTTAGCTGTGTTAACATCCGGTCTACCCGGTAGATGTCTTCATTTGTATCTTCTACGAACAAAATACTGTTGTACCAAGAGGGTAAGTAGGGTGAACCTACCATTGCACACAAGACTGATAAGTTACCACCGACAAGTTTACCTTTGGCTTTTCCTGGTGTGATGGTTTGTACTTGTCCTTCTGGAGAATTGGTATTTTTGAGTGTAACAGCTTGAGCATCAAAGAAAATGCGCTGGAGATAGTCCAACATAAAGGGAGTCCAAGTTGATGTGGCGACTGGGCCGTGAAAAGTCATAATTCGACTACGGGCATTAATAGCTAACAATAAAGCAGTGATATCGCTATAACCCATAAGAATTTTTGCGTGGGAGCGAATTAAGGGATAGTTGAGTAAAGGTAAAATTCGATTACAACCCCAGCCGCCACGGATAGCAAGAATAGCTGCGACTGAATTATCTGCAAACATATCATTTAAATCTTGGGCGCGATCGCTATCTTTCCCTGCTAAATAGCCGTAGCGATCAAAAATATGTTTACCTTGTTTGGTTTTTAATCCTAATTGGGTTAAATATTGCTGTACTTTTGCAATATATTTATGGTCAAAAATCCCAGCCGGAGCGACTAATCCCACCGTATCACCCACCTTCAAGCGTGGCGGTTTAATAATATCGTTGGGTGACAATTGCCCATAAACAGTAAGTTGAGGAATTTGGGTAGCCAATGTAGCTAAACTAAAAGTTTGCAAAAATTGACGGCGTTTAATTTTAGTCATTAGTCAATAGTCATTAGTTATTAGTCATTAGAGAACAGGGAACAGGGAACAGGAAACAGGGAACAGTTGTTCTCATCTCCTACCTTGTCTCCCCAGTCCCCAGTCCCCAGTCCCCAATCACCAATCCCTATTCCCACGTTGAAACATCACGCAAGACACCAGGAATTTCTCCTTGGGAGAGGGGAAACTCTAAGATAGTTTCTCGATAACCTAAGTATCCAGATTCGGCAAATGATGATAGCATTCTCGCTAGTGCTAGCCAGACTTCTGGTTCATATTCCCAATCACGGTAACGAGTAGAACGACCAGCAATTGAACGCAATGCCCAAAAATAGGAATTTCTGACTACGGAACCGCCTTTTTTGAACTCTGGTAGGTCTTCATGGTATAAAAACAGCACTTGATTGTCAATTTTGGCTCTCATTAGGGACTTATAACTAAAAAATAATCGATTGCTTTGTAGGCAGGTAGCGGAGGCAGAGGGGCTGACAGGTGTAGGTATTTTACAAACGTGGCTGAAATGGGGTTTTTCCGTTAGTTGAACACTCAAATTTTAGTCTTTGATTTTTTACCTAAGAACGAAATTTCGTTATTTGAACCACGTTTAGAACTCTGTTTGAGAGTGTCCACTCATGCCCACATCAAAAACCTACACCTGTCAGAGGCAGAGGGGCAGGGGGCAGGCTGACAGGTGTAGGTATTTTACAAACGTGGCTGAAATGGGGTTTTTCCGTTAGTTGAACACTCAAATTTTAGTCTTTGATTTTTTACCTAAGAACGAAATTTCGTTATTTGAACCACGTTTAGAACTCTGTTTGAGAGTGTCCACTCATGCCCACATCAAAAACCTACACCTGTCAGCAGGGGGCAGGGGGCAGGGAGACAAGGTAGACAAGGGAGACAAGGTAGACAAAGGAGACAAGGAAGTTGAGAAGAATAAACAATTCCCCAGTCACCAGTCACCAGTCCCCAGTCCCCAGTCCCCAGTCCCCAATCCCCAGTCCCCAGTCCCTAACCTCTCTTATTTAACAAATTCTTGGCAGTATTTTTTGATTCCAGGTTAAGTATACTGTGTAATGTTGTTAACAATTCTTTTTGTGTATATGGTTTGGCAAGTAATTTTTTAACTGGTAAATTTTTCGCTAGTTGATGACTATTTACTAAACCACTGACAGCCACAATTTTGACGTGGGGATTGATTTTTTGTAGGGCTTGAATTGTGGCGTTACCATCCATAGCGGGCATCATCATGTCTATGAGGACTAGGTTGATTTTATCTTGGTGTTGGGTATAGAGTGCGATCGCCTCTACTCCATCACTAGCAGTCAAGACTTGATAGTTGTAAGCTTCTAGTGAGATGGCTGTTGTTTCGAGAATTTGGGTTTCGTCATCAACAACTAAAATTAATTCACCGTTACCTTTAAATAGTTCTAAGTTTTCTGTTAATGAGCTAACTGCTGCTTCTACTGCTGGTAGAAATATTTTAAATTGTGTACCTTTCCCCTGTTCGCTATTAACTTTAATAAAACCATGATGACTTTTGATAATACCTTGTACAGTTGATAATCCTAGTCCTGTACCTTTACCTACATCTTTAGTGGTGAAAAATGGCTCAAATATTCTATCGAGAATTTCTGGTTCTATGCCTATACCCGTATCTGTGATAGAAATGACGATGTAAGAACCGACATTAGCATCAATATTCATACGGGCATAGTGTTCATCAATAAATAAATTTTCTGCACACAGGCTTAAATTACCACCTTTTGGCATGGCATCACGGGCATTAACTACTAAATTCATGAGTACCTGATGTAAATTAGTAGCATCACCAATGACTGTCCAAAGTTCTGGTTGAATTTTTGTCGAAAATTTAATCGATTTGGGAAATGTTTCTTGGACAATTTGGTTAATTTCGGAAAACAAATAGTTAATTTGCACAATTGTGCGCTTCCCTTCAACACCACGGGTAAACTGCAATACTTGCTTAACTAAGGCTGCACCACGTTTAGCATTAGACTCGATAGTTTGAAACATTCGTTGAGAGCGATCGTCAACATCGGGAAGTTTGATTTGTAATAGTTGGACAGCTGTTAAAATCGGGGTCAGGATATTATTTAAATCGTGAGCAATACCACCCGCTAATGTGCCAATACTCTCTAATCTTTGAGCGCGGAGAAACTGACTTTCCAGTTGCTTTTTCTCTGTAATATCAGTGTTAACTGTCAGAATTGATTGCGGGATTCCATTTGGATCGCGCATCACATTCCAACGACTAGCAACAATAATTTTTTTGCCTTGTTGAGTTACTTGATGCAGTTCACCTTGCCAAGAATCATCCGTGGCTAGACTATCAATGATATGCTGCAATTGAGGAAAATGTTCTTGTGCATATATTAATTGACTAACATTTTTACCAATTACTTCTTGAGATTGCCAGCCATATAAATTTTCTGCCCCCTGATTCCAGAAACATATATGCTGATTTAAGTCTATTACCAGCACAGCATCGGTGATTTTATCTAATAAAGCTGCTTGTTCTCTTAATTTATTTTCTGCTTGGATTCGCTCTTGAATTTCATCGGCTAAAAGTTGATTTTGTCCTTTTAGTTGTTTTGTCAGATTACATAGTTTGAGGTGAATTTTTACACGAGCTAATACTTCTTCGTGTTGTAATGGTTTGGTGATGTAGTCTACTGCACCTAGATTTAAGCCTTTAACTTTTTCTCCTATTTCTGAAAGGGCAGTCATAAAAATAACCGGAATATCTTTAGTTAATTCATTTTTCTTCAAGCGGTGACAAGTTTCAAAGCCATCTATTCCGGGCATAAGAATATCTAAAAGAATCAAATCAGGTGAAGCATATTCAGCCCTTGCTAAAGCACTTTCACCGTCTTCTGCAACTAATACTGTATATCCAGCATTGGCTAGAACATCAAACAGTATTTCTAAATTGATGGGAGTGTCATCAACTATGAGGATGACACCTTGATCAAGTGAATCACTAGGCATATATTTGGTATGTTTAATTTTTAAAAAAAGTTTAAAATTGTTTAAAAAAATCTACAATTTGCTTGCCTTTAAAAGCTTTGACAAGTTGACGTAAATAATAGCAAATGGAATTAGTTTTTTGTCTAATTCCTCTAGTTGTTCAACTCTTTGAGCAATAGCTCTTAGATTACCCTGCATTGCTAAATCTAGCAAAACTGTTAATTCATCAGACGATGGATTTGGTAGCCGCCAGTTGTCACCCAGGGGTATACCCCTAATAATAAATGAGAGTTATAAACATAATCATTTTGTTTTGATAGATGAGATATTAGACTAAAACCAGAATTTTAACTTGATATGTTTGGTGATTAATCAAGATGTTGTGAGGCTGAATATCTTGATGAATGATATGATTTTGATGTAATGGAGCTAAACTTCTGGCTAATTGCAGAGCTATGTTGATGACTCTTTGACTTGGTTGTATATATTATGGTTAATTTTGTAGATAGATTTTAAGTATTAGCTAAATTATTCTTTCATGAACATATAATTTAACTAAAGTTAATATTTTTGTGAGTATATACTTTACCTGAAAGTATAATTTTGTTTCAAAATAGCTATTTTTATTGGCAATACTACCTTAATGCTTGCAAACAAGATGTGTAGGCAAATATGATGTAGTTAAATAAGTATGTGTTGTAAACTTTAGAACAAATAGTAGATTAATTGGCTTTGATTACACAATTAGAAAACTTAACATTGGCGAAGTACGGTTTATCACTGCACACAACTACACCCCAACTAGGTTTAGCCATTAGTAATTTCGCTGGCAATACTCGTTTTCAGATTTGGGATTTAGGGCGTGATTTATCTAGTTATGTACATCAATATTTACTAGAATTCATCAAACCACAAACATGGCAAGATTTGGCATTTGTGGCGGTGGCTAAAGGGCCTGGAGGCTTTACGGGAACTCGAATTGGGTTGGTTCTGGCTCGCACTTTGGGGCAACAATTAGATATTCCGGTGTTGGGGGTGTCTACTTTAGCAGCAGTAGCCTGGTCTTATGGTAGCAAACATCAGGAAGGTAAAGCGATCGCCGTAGAAATGCCAGCCCAACGGGGACAGGTTTTTGGCGCGATTTATCAAGTTGCTTCCCAGAATTCCGGCTTAATCAATTTATTACCTGATACGGTATTGACACCAGAAGCATGGCAAGAAACCCTTGCTAACTGGGAAACTGACTATCAGCTGGTTACAGCTAAATCTGGGTTAGCAGCTACGGTGACGAGTATTTTACAACTAGCTCATTTTGATTGGCAACTAGGACAGCGTCCTCATTGGTCAGAAACTTTACCTTACTACGGTCAGCATCCAGTAGTTTAACTTAGCCAGATATCTTGCCAGTAATTATACTAGATTTAGCAAATTTTTGTATAATTATATGCCATCATAATTTATTTTAGGTTAGTTTATAAATTCCTACGTCAGTTCAAAATCACGATGTTCCATAATTGACAACTATGCAAAATACAGGAATTTATAAACACATTCAGCGCAGCAATCGCAATCTTTTGGCTGTCAACATCTGTTTAGTCTTATCTGTGATTGCTACAGCTGGGATGAATAGGCGATATTTATACAACTTCTTCTTTGGGCCTTTTCCTATAGATAATCAGACACTTTTATCCAACACCACACCAGACGGTAGATTACAGTATTTCTTCAAAATTCGTGGTAGTGAATCTTTAAATACTGGTGTTCAGGAAGTAGAAAGAGAGGTGAGTAAATCTACAGGAGAGACTAAAAACGAGACAGTCAAAGCACATTATTTGGCTTTAGTGATTGAACAAAAATTACTCCTAGTTAAAACACCTAATGCTAACGATTCTAAGGAATTTACTGGTGCATTGATAACTTTACCAAATGATGCTCGTGAAAAAATTGTCAATGAAGCCGAAGCCGAATTTCCGGCTTTGCGTGGCGTTTTTCTACCTTTAATGCTGGATGCTACGAATTTTCGGAACTCTGGATATATAGGACTAGGTGTAGGAATTCCTCTTTTCCTGTTGGGAGTGTGGAATTTATTTAACGTAGTTAAAAGGAAGGAGAACATAGAGAATCATCCAATTATGAATGATTTAAAAAGGTTTGGTTCTCCGAATGAGGTGGCATTTAAAATAGATTCTGAATTACAGATAGCAGGTGATAAATCTACTATTGGTCCTGCCCAAATTACACCTTCTTGGATACTAAGGTCTCATTTCTTTGGGTTAGAAATACTCAATTTAAATGAGATTGTTTGGATATATAAAAGCGTGACCACTCATTATAAATACTTTATTCCCGTCGGTAAAACTTATGCAGTAGTTATTTATAATCGTCAAGGAAGACTATTGGAAATTCCTTGTAAAGAGCAGGAAGTCAATAGTATTATTGAACAAGTCATTAACTATGTACCGTGGGTTGTAGCGGGATATAGTCAGGAGTTGCAAGATGTATGGCAGAAAAATTTCTCTCAAATGATTGAGTTCGTTGATATGAAGCGGCAAGAAATTAGTAATTAGCTATAATTTAGGGTTTGTAGTGGGAACTTTAGTTCTCTCTACGAGATGCTACGCGAACAAATCAGGACTAAAGTCCTTACTACGAACTAGAGTCAAGTTGTTCTAATTAGACTGCTATTGAATGTTAGCATTGCTATCATTTTCTGGATTGACTGTTTCCTCTTCTTGTGTTGCTGAATTAATCTTGTTTGTCTGCGGTGTCTGGATATTTTCTGGCATTTGTTGCTGTTTTTCGTCTGTTTTTTCTTGCACAACTTGAGTAGAATATATCTCTACATCTCGTTGGATGATATCTTCTACTTGACTAGCAAAAGTGTTAAATGCCTGCTCATGGTTGGGATATTGATGATAAATTCCTGCCAGTTGAGAAAATTGCCAGCCTTGGGTTTTTAAAGATTCAACTGTGCGACGATAATGCCGCCAACGTTCTCCGTAATGAAAGAATTCTTCCACCGCAGCACTAATTGCTACTACTTGACTTAAACCAAAAGTTGACCAAACAATAATTTCTTTGAGAGGAAAATTTTTATTATTGCCTAGAGAGGGATTATTAATACTATTGATACTCACCAAAGCAGGAAGAATTATCCCGCCAATAATGGTGGTGATTCTTAATTTATAGTAGCGATCGCGTGCTTGATTGGCTTTACCTTCCATCCAGAGGATTTGATCTAACCAGCGCGATCGCAAAAAATGTCTCTGCTCATCGCGCAGTTTAATAATTTCAAATAACTGATTAAAATCTTGCTTTAAAAATTCCTGGTAAGTATCTTTTTGCTTCGCCATTTTTCATTTTGAGGTAGACAGCACACTCTTCATTATTGCGGCTAAACTCTCAAATCCTCTTGTGGAATCAAATAAATTAACGTAGTGTATCATACCAGATTTAGCTAGTTCCGTAGCTCTAGAATCTGTCTTTTCTCCATGTAAGGCACTAGTGATCATATCTGCGGTTCTACCACTACCACCCACCACAATCACTAATCTTTTTGCCTTCACATTCTGGCAAGCATCCTCAAAAGTAATCTCACCACCATTGATCAATATAGTTAACGAAGGTGCGCCATTAGCCAAAACAGTGGCTAATTGAGCTAACCAAGGAGATTCATCACCCCAATTGTTACCAGGAACTAACACAAAATAATTGTGGTTTGGTTCTAAGGGTGTAGCATCAGCAGATGGTTCTAAACAATCGGGTAAAGCAACTTTACTTGCAGGTGCAACACCCACTAAAGCAAATTTCCCTCCGATTTGGGTACGTGCTTCACCCATGAGGCGCATTACTCCCGCATCAGTACCCCCATCGACAACATAAACACCCAAATTTTCAGCAATAGGAGCTAAAATCTCCCGAAACAAGCGTTGGATTTGCAGAAAATCTGCTTCACTCATCCTGCTTGCACCCCCTACAACTACTAGCGAAGGACGAGCCATCGGCAAACCCATTGCGGCGACAGCTTGGGGTAAATCTGTGATTTGTTGTACATAAATAGCAGATGCTATTTGCCCATTTTTAAAGCTTAATTGTAAAGGTTTTTCCATAGCCCTGTTTGTCAAGCAACATCAGGAATCAATTCCTGAGTGCCAGCTTGAACCCCAGTTACTATTCCCTAATGAATGGTAGTGTATGTATTGAAACTGTGTCATCAATTTGTTCATGACTGCTGCTGTTCTGTTAGAAAACGTCTACAAATTTTACAATCAAGTTCCTGTAGTTAATGATTTATCTTTCACCATCAAACCAGGAGAAATCTTCGCGCTCCTCGGCCCCAACGGTGCAGGAAAATCTACCACAATTAGGATGTTGACGACATTAACAAAACCGTCCCAAGGCCGGGTAGAGGTGGCTGGGTATGATGTGGTGCGCCAACCTATGCAAGCTAAACAAAATATTGGCGTAGTATTACAGTCAATCAGTGTGGATGGACAGTTAACTGTCTGGGAAAATCTGGAGTTGTACGCTAGATTACGCCATATTGCTAATCCCCAAAGACAGCAATTAATTAATCAATGGTTGGAGTATGTAGAACTAGCAAATAGACGGGATAGTTTGGTAAAAACCCTGTCTGGAGGAATGAAACGAAGATTACAGATAGCGAGAGCTTTGTTACATCAACCACAAATTTTATTTTTAGATGAACCCACAGTAGGACTCGACCCCCAAACTAGGCGACGACTGTGGGAGATGATTCGAGATTTAAATAAGCAGGGGATGACGATATTACTGACAACTCATTATATGGATGAGGTCGAGTTTCTCTGTGATGCTTTTGGCTGTAATCAACCCGGACGTATCGGCATTATGGATGGAGGTAAATTGATTTCTTTAGGCACGTTACAACAGTTGCGTTCGGTTCACGGTGAAGGTTTAGTGATGAAGCAATTGGATGTTAGCGCATCTGGAGCAGATAGTGCGCGACGTTGGGAATATTTATTTTTCCCTTCTCTTGCAGAAGCCAATAGTTATTTAGATCAACAGACAAATAAAACGGGAATGATGGTGCGTCCTTCTAATTTAGAAGATATTTTTGTTGAACTTACAGGACGAGAATTAGAGTGATTTAACCGCCTAATTCTTGTAACATCGCTTCCACTCTCGCTACTCCATCAGCGTCATTGCGTCGCCGATACAAGTCACGCGCTTTTTGCAATACACTGCTGGCTTGTTTGGTTTGTCGGCGTTGTTTGTACATGAGAGCCATAAATTCATAGGTTTGAGCATAGTTTTTATCTATACTAAGTGCTTGCTCAAAAGCCCAATTAGCGGCTGTAAAGTCTCCCATACGGGATTGGGTCACACCTAAGCCTATGTAAGCGTTGATATGATTGCGGTTGAGTTGGATGGCGCGGCGATAGGCTTCCTTAGCTCCAGCAGTATCACCCATATTGCCTTTGATGTAACCGACAGCGTAGTAAAAATCGCTGTTGTTGGAGTCGATGGCGATCGCCCGACGGTATGCTGTTAATGCTGCTTGAAAATTTCCTTGTTGAGCGTAGAGATAACCTATACCAGAGTGGATTTTAGCATTGCGATTATCTATGGCGGCGGCTCGTTGATAAACTGCGATCGCCCCATTGTAATCCCCAGCATCCACCAGTCGCTTTCCTTCCTCTAAAAGAGGCTTTAATTCTGCTCTATTAGCTTGCACAACCAAAGTTTGCGCCTGTGCTACAGATGGCATACTCCAAACACTACATCCTAACAATAAAATTCCCACTATAAGTGATATGCGTTTGTACACAGTAAAATCCCCTAAATTATGGTGAACTTTTTTCTTGTTCATTAAAACAAAAATTTTACTTTTTGAAAACTGTATTTGTCTACCTTCATAAAATATTAATAATCAGTATATTACTTAGCAATTCCATCTGTCAAAATCTAGAAATTATACGTAGATTAATCATAAATACTTGACGATGAAATATACTGTATAAATCAATTCAAAGCTCCAATTAAATCTGCTTTAATCAGTTATATTTTATTGGGTATAAATAAAAGCGAAATCAGCCATCAAGTTTGTCACACCAATGTTCTAGCAAAATCAACTGCTATACTAGCATCGGGGGATTACTCAAGGATATATCAAATTTCTCTGGCGATCGTTCCCAAATTTCTCATAATTTTGTTGCTATTTTTTAGCTAAAATTCACCCCTACAGTAGACAGTAACGCAAATAACAGTGTGTGTTATAGAAAACACCGATGGTAATAATACATAGATGCAAACCAATATCCCATATATGAGGATTTAATGATGATTCTAACTACCACTGATGTGATTCAAGGCGGAGTAATTGACGCATACTTAGGTATTGTGACGGCAGAAGTAGTTTATGGCAGTAATTTTCTGCGGGATTTTTTAGCTAGTATTCGAGATGTGATTGGTGGACGCACTGGTAGTTACGAACGCCTATTTGAGCAAGGACAAAAAAAAGCCATAGAAGAATTAGGACAACGAGCCGCGCGTTTAGGAGCTAACGCTGTTATTGGCATTGAAATTGACACAGGTACTATTAATGTTGATCAATCAGGAGTGTTATTACTAATTACTGCCACAGGCACGGCGGTAAAATTACGTTAGTTGAGGTCTTTTTGTCTGAATTGCTTTTAGTAGAGTTGCTCGTATTCGTCTGCTACACAAATTATCATAGTCAAAATTCCCGGCTAAAAAAGTCGGGGATTTGAACAACCAGCAACCTGTCAAAAGCGATTTTTTGGATTAGTAATTCCTGACTACTAAAGAGATTTAAATTCGCTTATATTAGTTAACTCAGTTGCATTTATCTTAATAAGTTTGTGGAAAAAGAAGTAAATTGTGTGTGAATAATGCCAAATAAGCTGCATAAGATTTAAGTAGAATAAGGTGAATAATTAAAGGTTTGTAGTAAGAACTTTAGTTCTTAGAAAAGGACTAAAGTCCTTACTACAAACTAAAACTTAGTATTTTACATTGCTTAATATGGCTTGTTTTCTTCCAGTTGTTCTACTTACAAGCAAAAACAAAAATGATCATGAAAATAGTAGACAAGCACTGAAGCAATTAAAAATTATCAATAATAAAACTTATTTATGGAAATAAACATAATTGTTTGTTACTACTGGCGATAGAGCTAATAACTCTTTCTGCTGATAGATATTAAAAATAAAGATTCACCATTTAATTTTAAACGTAAGCAATAAAAATAACTAACTTGAAAATACTTTGCTCGATAAAACAGCAAGGGAGAATGTAGATTATGTCATACATAAATCGCGTAGGTGATGATGTCGTTCAGCCTGAGCCTGGAGTCATAGCCAGTAGAGTCGGTGAATATCATGATCGTGTGCGCTGGGGGCCGATTATTTCAGGTGTGTTGGTGGCTTTAGCTACACAGTTAATATTGAGTTCTTTATTTGCAGCTATTGGAGCCGGTACAATTGCAGGTTCGGGTGCGCCAAGAAGCATCACCCCCGGAGTTGCTAACAATATAGGGATTTGGTCAACTATTGCTTTATTAATTTCTCTCTTTGTGGGGGGTTGGGTGACAAGTCGCGCTTGTGGCCCCATGAACCGTAATACAGCCCTCCTCAACGGTGCAATTTTGTGGGCGACTACTTTGGCTTTGAGTTCTTGGCTATTAGCAAGTGGCGTATCTGGTGCTTTTGGTGTTGCGGCAAGCAATGCTGGAGCAGTTATCAATCAGGTACAACAGCCAGGAGGTGCATCTTTACCCCAAAACGTTCCTCAATTAACCCCTGAACAAGCTCGCGATATTGCTTCTGCTACTTCTAAAGCTTTGTGGTGGTTTGTTCTTGGTTCTTTGTTAGGTTTAGCCGCAGCTTTGATGGGTGCAGCTTTAGGAGTTCGTAGTCCCCGAACCAATGGCTATCATCACACTTAATAATTCAACACAAACAACCTATATCTATACTCGTTACTTAGTGATAGCTAGTAACGAGTTTTTGTTATCAAATATTAACTGGAGACGACTAAAGTTCAGGAAAAGCACGCCAATTATTTTTGATACAACCTTTATGGAAAAAGCCAAAAAGACTGCTATCCCTCTCATCCTTGCATGACAGAAATCTCTAGTCATTTGTTACACTTACGTAATACATCATATTTTTATACTAATTAAGTCGTAAGTTCATAATCTTTCTGTTTAGACACTATATATTGAGGAAGTATACTACACAGAAAATACTGAATTTAAATGTTAATACCAGAAGTTACTATCGTTGTTGTACAACGTGAGAGATTTAGTTATACGCAATTTTCCTTAGAAGGCATTTATCAACATACTAATATTCCCTTTAAATTGATTTACATTGATGGCAATTCACCCCAACCAATTAAGCAATATTTAGAAGTACAATCCCAAGTAAAAGGGTTTCAATTAATCCGTCAGGAAAAGTATTTATCTCCCAATCAAGCACGTAATCTAGGCTTAAGTTATGTTGATACAAAATATGTAGTATTTATTGATAATGATGTCCAAGTAACAGCAAATTGGTTGGAAAATCTAGTACAGTGCGCCCAAGAAACAGCAGCATGGGTGGTGGGGCCACTTTATTTAGATGGAATACATGGAAAACTAGACAACCAGAATATTCACATGGCTGGTGGTATTTGTGAATTTCAAGAACAAGAGGGAAAAAGAAACTTACGTGAACAACGTTGCTTTGCCAAGAATTTGTTACCTGCTGTTAAATCTCAACTCCAACAATCACCGACTCAGTTGATAGAATTTCATTGCTTTTTAGTGCAAACAGATGTTTTAAAACAGATGGGTGGTTTTGATGAAAACATCTTTAGTTTAGGAGAAGAATCTGATTTTTGCTTATCGGTGCGTGCAATGGATGGAGCTATTTATTTTGCACCCAATAGCATTGTTATCTATGTATTTCCAATACCGTTAAAGTGGTATGATTTACGTTATTTTCTCCTACGTTGGAGTGATCAGTGGAATAAAGCTTCTTTAAATTATTTTCAGAAAAAGTGGAATTTAGCTCCTGAAGCTAGATTCATGACTGTAGGTTATAATTGGGCGAATCGTCATCGATTAATGCCGCTACAGCCGATACAAGAATTTTTGTTAAATCTTTTATCGTGGAATTTGCATTCTCCAAGATATATGAAATTCCGTGAATTTGTGGAAAGTATGCTTAACCGCTTATTCGTGAAGCATAAGCAGCAAAAAATTTAAAGTTATCGCTCAACATATTACCACTTTAAATAGGCAGATTCTAAACCTTCTTCCCTTCTTACCTTCCCATCTTTTTCAAACCAAGCAATTACTTGTTGTGTAGTTAAATCTTCAATTGCCACGCCATATTCTTGGGCGATGTGTTTTAAGAGTTTCAAAGAAGAAATAGTCAGGCGAGTTAAAAATTTTTCTGGCGATGATAACAGGGCTGCGTCTACTTTCTCTGACTCTTCTAAGCTGAGAAATTGAGTTGATGGTTGTTGTGATGGTAAATCCATAGAACAATTCAAAATTCAAAATTCAAAATTCAAAATTGAGAAACCGAACCGCAGTAGGTGTAAGAGCTTAAAAGTTAGCTTTGGATGATATGATCCGAGCATTGGTAAAAGCCTTTACCAATTGGTTGGGATGGATGACCTAAACTAGCTGTGAAAACTAATTTGCATATTTGATTTTTTTAGTTTCTCCACCTAAAAGTTACATTATTGTCATTGTCAATACAAGCTAAAAACTGTCTCCTCTGCTCCCCTGCTCCCTGCTCCCCTGCTTATTTACGAGCTTGCACTAGATAGCCGCAACGATGTTCGCCGTTGATTAGCCAGTGGGTACGCTCCACTGTACAGTCTGGCAAAACAGCCGCAAACATTTCTAGTTCATGGCCGCACACACTGGGGAATGACTCCGCCACATTAGAAATTGCACAGTTGTGTTCCATGAAAATAAACCTTTGCTCCTCTCTGGGGTGAGGAGAATTAACAGGGTGATATTCCGCCATGAAACCTTCGGCTTTTCGCAGTTCAACTAAATTCGCTACCCGTTCTTCGAGTGAACCGTTACCAACGCGATCGCGGTATTCTTGGGCTTTGCGTTCCCATTGTTTTTGTAAGATGGTCTTAAATTGGTCTTGTCCTACCGTTTCCGCTAACGTATCAAGGAGCGAAACGGCAAAATCACCGTGGCGATCGCTAGCTGATTTATGCAGGCGTTCCCTTCCCTGGCGACTCAATTCATAAACGTGCTGTGGTCGCCCCATCCCAGCCTGTACTGTGGTGGAATAGATAATTAGCTCCTCCATCTCCAAATCTTTGAGATGGCGACGAATCGCTTGGGGGCTGACATCCAAAATTTCCGCCAAGTCAAGGGCTGTGGCTTGGGAATGCTTGAGGAGATACTCTAGGATCTCTTGCTTAGTTGAGGACTGTTGAGTAGTCGCCATCTTAGTCCAAAAAATTTTTTGAGAAAATTTGACTTTGACAACATTGTTGTTGTTAATCTAGCGTAAAATGAAATTACATTAAACAACACGATTGTTGTTTTAGTCTATATCTATATTGTAACAGCCGTTTAACTACTCAGTTAGACAAGATGGGAAGCAACCCAGCTTCACCCGTCTCCATCCTTAAAGAGAACCACTACTTCCTGAACATAAGAGACCACTAGCGATGAGTGCTACTGTCAAAACCTTAGTCAACCAGCCCTACAAGTACGGTTTCGTCACTGACATTGAAACCGACACCATTCCGCGTGGACTAAACGAGGACATCATCCGCTTAATCTCCGCTAAAAAAGAAGAGCCGGAGTTTATGCTGGAATTTCGCCTCAAAGCTTACCGCCAGTGGCTAAAAATGACCGAGCCGACTTGGCCAAGCGTCACCTATCCACCTATTGATTATCAGGATATCATCTATTATTCCGCGCCTAAGCAAAAGAAAGAAAAGCTCAACAGCTTAGAGGAAGTAGATCCCACCCTCCTAGAAACTTTCGAGAAATTGGGTATTCCCCTATCTGAGCAGAAACGATTGGCAAACGTCGCTGTAGACGCGATTTTTGACAGCGTTTCCGTGGCTACCACCTTCAAAGAAAAACTCGCTAAAGACGGCGTAATCTTCTGCTCAATTTCTGAAGCATTGCGGGAACACCCAGAACTGATCAAAAAATATCTGGGTAGCGTTGTCCCCATTGCTGATAACTATTTTGCCGCCCTGAATGCGGCAGTTTTTAGTGATGGTTCTTTTGTCTATATTCCCAAAGGCGTAAAATGCCCGATGGAACTGTCTACCTACTTCCGCATCAACTCCGGCGATACAGGGCAATTTGAGCGGACTTTGATTGTGGCTGAAGAAGGTAGCTATGTTTCCTATTTAGAAGGTTGCACCGCGCCGATGTACGACAGCAACCAATTACACGCGGCTGTAGTGGAACTCGTCGCCCTGGATAACGCGGAAATTAAATACTCTACCGTACAAAACTGGTACGCCGGTGATGCTAACGGTAAAGGCGGGATTTACAACTTCGTTACCAAGCGCGGTTTGTGTCAAGGTGTAAACTCCAAAATTTCCTGGACACAGGTAGAAACTGGTTCAGCGATTACTTGGAAGTATCCTAGCTGTGTGTTAGTGGGCGATAACTCCGTCGGTGAATTTTACTCGGTGGCGTTAACTAACAATATGCAGCAAGCCGACACCGGAACAAAGATGATTCACATCGGCAAAAATACCCGCAGCACCATTATTTCTAAGGGTATTTCCGCAGGTAAATCCAGTAATAGTTACCGGGGTTTGGTAAAAATTAATCCCAAGGCAGAAGGGGCGCGAAATTATTCTCAGTGCGACTCGATGCTGATTGGGGATAATGCTCACGCGAATACTTTTCCCTATATTCAAGTGCTGAATAATACTGGCAAGGTGGAGCATGAAGCTTCTACTTCCAAGATTGGGGAAGATCAGTTATTTTACTTTGCTCAACGGGGAATTTCGGCGGAAGACGCAATTTCAATGATGATTAGCGGCTTCTGTAAGGATGTGTTTAATCAGCTACCTATGGAATTTGCAGTAGAAGCTGATAAGTTGTTGAGCCTGAAACTAGAAGGTAGCGTGGGTTAAGGCTTGTAGTATACCAAAAGGTGCTGAAGCACCTACTACGAACCAAAAAATTTAAGAGAGAGAGAACATGATTGTTGAAAATAGTGATGTGATTTTGTCGGTTAAGGGGTTGACGGCTGAGGTTGATGGTACGCCGATCCTGAAGGGTGTGAATTTGGAAGTGCGCGCTGGAGAAATTCACGCGATTATGGGGCCGAATGGTTCTGGTAAGAGTACCTTTTCTAAGGTGTTGTCGGGACATCCGGCTTATACTGTGACTGGTGGTGAGGTGATTTTCCAGGGACAGAATTTGCTGGAGTTAGAACCGGAGGAACGGGCTAGGGCTGGTGTATTTTTGGCGTTCCAATATCCTTTGGAAATTCCTGGCGTGAGTAATTTGGATTTCTTGCGGGTAGCATATAATTCTCGTCGCAAGGCTCAAGGTTTGGAAGAGTTAGACGCTTTCGATTTTGATGATTTGATTGAGGAAAAGTTGGAAGTGGTGAAGATGAATCCCGCTTTCCTCGAACGTAGTGTGAATGAAGGTTTCTCTGGTGGGGAGAAAAAGCGCAACGAAATTTTGCAAATGGCTTTGTTAGAGCCGAAGTTGGCGATTTTGGATGAAACAGATTCAGGTTTAGATATTGACGCATTGAAAATTGTGGCGCATGGGGTGAATCAACTCACTAGCCCAGAAAATGCCACGATTATGATTACCCACTACCAACGGTTACTTGATTATATTGTGCCTGATTTTGTCCACGTTATGGCGCGGGGACAGATTATTACCAGTGGTGGTAAGGAATTAGCACTGGAATTAGAATCCCGTGGTTATGACTGGCTGTTGGAAGAAACTGCTGTTGGGGTGGGTGTGTAATGACAAATCAAGTTTCTCCTAGTGCTATTCCTAACTCGGATGTAGTGAGTTTGACAGCTACTTTGTTAGATAGAGATGCTGAGTTAGTGGCTTTGTTAAATCAGGTGACTGTACCAGCTTCTACAGGTTGGTTACAGGAAATCAGAGAACGTGCTGCGAATTGGGTACGTCACTCTACTATTCCTACCACCCGTGAGGAAGAATGGCGGTTTACTGATTTGTCGGAATTACGCCAAGTCAAATTCCATAGCTTCACAGCAACATCTCCTGATATCAGTGCATTCACGCTACCAGAATCTCACAATAGCCGCTTGGTGTTTTTGAATGGTGTTTACGCACCGGAGTTGTCAGCAGTTGCAGATTTACCTGCTGGTGTAGTGGTTGGTAATTTAAATGCGTTACCTCTTACTGAACAGGAACGGGTACAAAAGCATTTAGCCCAAGCTGAGGGTGCATTAGAGGTATTTACTGCATTAAATACTGCGGGTATATCTGATGTGGCGGTTGTGTTGGTGGCGAAAAATGTCATCGTGGAAACGCCGATACATCTATTATTTATCTCCGTGACTGGGGAAACCGCAACTATTGCTCAACCCCGGTGTTTGGTAGTCGCGGAAAGTGGTTCACAGGTAAGCGTCATTGAAGATTATGTGACTACTTCAGGGGAAGCGGGGGTTTACCTCACCAACGCTGTTACGGAAATTGCGATCGCTGACAATGCCCAAGTCAGTCACACTAGAGTAGAAAGAGATAGTCAGCAGGCTTTCCACATTGGTAAGACTGCCGTTACTCAAACCCGTTATAGCCGCTATACTTGTCACGCCATTAGTTTGGGTGCAAAGCTATCAAGACATAATTTAGAGATTTTGCAAACTGGTGAGCAAACTGAAACAACTCTCAACGGTTTGACCATGATAGCAGGCAATCAAGTAGCGGATACCCACAGTGCGATCGCTCTCAATCATCCCTATGGTACAAGTAAACAATTACATAAATGTATTGTCGGCGATCGCGCTCACGCAGTCTTCAACGGTAAAGTTTTCGTACCCAAACCAGCACAGCTAACCGACGCAGCCCAGTTAAACCGCAACTTGCTGCTATCATCAAAAGCTAGAGTTGACACCAAACCCCAACTAGAAATCACCGCCGATAACGTCAAATGCGCCCACGGTGCGACAGTCAGCCAGTTAGAAGATGATGAAATATTCTATCTGCAAAGTCGGGGTATTGATGCCAACGACTCACGCAAATTATTAGTTAACGCCTTCGCCGCCGAAATCATCAATCAAATTCCAGTCGCCTCCTTAAGAGACTCATTGTTAAACACAGTCAGAAGTAGTGCTGAGTAATGAGTAATGAGTAATGAGTAATGAGTGCTGAGTGCTGTTAGCGGTAGCGGGGCGTTTAGCCCGTGCTGAGTGAGAAAAGAAAGTAATAAGTTCTTAGCTAATGACTAATGACTAATGACTAATGACTGTTGACTATTGACTATTGACTAACAACCAATGACTTATACTCCTACCAAAACCCTAGCTGATAAAGTCCGCGCTGATTTCCCGATATTACATCAGGAAATCAACGATAAACCCTTGGTTTATTTAGACAATGCGGCGACATCTCAAAAACCCTTGTTCGTGTTAAATGCACTCAGGGATTATTACGAACAATATAACGCCAACGTGCATCGGGGAGCGCATACCCTCAGTGCAAAAGCTACCGATGCTTATGAAGGCGCACGGGATAAAATTGCGAAATTTATTAACGCTGCTTCCCGTCAAGAAATTGTCTACACCCGCAACGCCAGCGAAGCGATTAACCTCGTCGCTTATAGCTGGGCGATGAACAATTTACAAGCTGGGGACGAAATTATTCTGTCGGTAATGGAACACCACAGTAATATTGTGCCTTGGCAATTTGTGGCACAAAAGACTGGTGCAGTTCTCAAATTTGTGGAATTAACACCAGAAGAAACCTTCGATTTAGAACAGTTTAAACAACTGATTTCCGAAAAAACTAAATTAGTTTCTATAGTTCATGTTTCTAATACATTGGGTTGTATAAATCCAGTGGCAGAGATTGCGAAGATTGCTCACAGATACGGCGCGAAATTCTTAGTTGATGCTTGTCAAAGTGTGCCTCATATGCCTGTCGATGTCCAACAAATCGACTGTGATTGGTTGGTAGCATCTGGGCATAAAATGTGCGCTCCTACTGGTATAGGTTTCCTATATGGTAAGTTGGAATTACTAGAAGCAATGCCACCATTTTTTGGCGGTGGTGAAATGATTGCGGAAGTCTATTTAGATCATTCCACCTATGCTGACTTACCCCATAAATTTGAAGCCGGAACACCGGCAATTGGAGAAGCGATCGCTCTCGGTGCAGCCATAGATTATCTTACTAATATAGGTATGGATAAAATCCATGCCTATGAAGCAGAATTAACAGCTTATTTGTTCCAAGAGTTAGCTAAAATTCCCCAAGTCAGAATCTACGGGCCAAAACCCGATGCAAAAGGAGAGGGTAGAGCCGCTTTAGCAGCATTTACCGTTGAAGGTATCCACGCCAACGACTTATCGACATTATTAGATCAAGAAGGCGTAGCCATTCGTTCTGGACATCATTGTACACAACCATTACACCGTCATTTAGGTTTACCAGCCACAGCACGAGTCAGTTTATCTTTCTACAATACCCGTGATGAAATTGATGTTTTCATCAAAGCACTCAAGGAAACCATTGACTTTTTTGCTGGCATATTTGGTTAATTTAGGGTGGGCATTGCCCACCTTTTAATATTTATGAAAAAGTCTAGTTTAACTCTGTTATGCTTACTTTGGGTTGTGATTCCTCATGCTGCGATCGCAGGAGGTGTAAGTTGGGAATATCAAGTTGTTAAGTTCAAGAAATTATCCCCGACATCAGCAGAATTTTCTCTACGCCCAACAAGGCGAGAACAGAATTATCCCAGAAAAGAGTGCCAAGAAATTTTAATACGCGCCCAATATCGTCCTGAAGCATTCTGGCGAAATACTTGGAGTAAATTCGTTTCTCGAAGCACACAAAATCAAGCTCTCAATGTACTTGAAGAAGCATTTAAACAGAAAAAACCAACTCGATTTGGTGAGATAGGTACTGGTTTGAAGAAAGTTAATGGTAAATCTTGTGTTTTTGAAAGTCGGGGACTTGATGTGCGTCAAGAACATCCTAGTCAACAAAATGCAGTATATTCCTATCACGATCCTATTTAGTCTTATTAAGAGTGTTCAAATTCCTTCTTTTCTTTGGCGCAATTAATTACTTTAGACAAAGTTAGGAAGACCTTCTATTTAACCATCGTTGATAAATTATAGGATTCCTATTTGATTTTTGAAAAGAACTCAGTACACTTTGATTCCTTCTTTCCTGTTCCCTGTTCCCTCCCTACGCAAATAATTTCAGGAATCAAAGCGGATTCCTATAGATATATTTGCATCTGTTCCAGAAATCGCATCTCCTGCATTACTCTCTTGTTTTTCAAGAAGTAAAATCTAGCAATTTCTTGTGCAAAAACTCACGCACTTGCTCATCTGGATCAAGTTCGGCTCTATCGCGTAATAATGGTAGCGTTTGGGGATGATTAAGATAATTTTCGATGATAATTTCTAGTGCTACCTGTCGCGGATTTTGTTGAAAATTGTACTCTCGCGTAAAAGGGTCATGCACTGCACAATGGTAGAACACTTCCAATATCTCTGGGTGATCTACAAACCCTTGTGCTAATTGCTGGAGTGCGACTTGACGGACATCTGCATATTGATCAGAAATAGCACGTTTTTTTAAAATGGTGAGGGTTTCGGGATCATCAGCAAACCCTGTGGCTAATTCCTGTAATGCTGCTTGGCGGACATCTGCATATTTTTCCGATTTAGCACATTTTTTCAGGATAGGGAGAGTATCAGGGTGATTGTGAAAACCCCTAGCTAATTCTTGTAAAGCTGTACGTCTCACAGATTCGTTATTGTCAGCGATCGCACTTTGTTTGAGAATGCTTAATGTATCTGGGTCATCTTGGAAATGTCTGGCTAATTCTTGGATAACTGCGCGACGCACATCAGAATAGGTATCGATGACAGCACGCTGTTTGAGGATGATGGGAGTATCAGGATCATCTTTGAATACTCTGGCTAATTCTTGGACAACAGCACGACGCAAATATTTATCCTCGCTAGCACTGGCGTGTTGTTTTAGCCAGGGGAGTGTATGAGGATCATCTTTAAATACCCTAGCTAATTCTTGCACAGCAGTTTGACGGACATCGGAATAGGGGTCAGCGATCGCACTTTGTTTTAAAATTGGGAGAGTATGGGGTTCATCTTTAAACCCTCTAGCTAACTCCTGCACTGCTGCTTGACGCACATATTCATTTTCATCGCTAGTGATAGCTTGTTGGAGAATACTTAAGGTATCAGAGTCATCTTTAAACCCTCTAGCTAATTCCTGAATCACAGCTTGGCGCACCATCCAATCTTCACTGGTGGCGAAATTTTTCAACCATTGCAGAATATTAGAGTCATCTTTAAACCCCCTGGCTAATTCTTGAATCGCTACCTGACGTACAGTCCCATATTGATCCACTGTGGCACGTTTTTTCAGCCAAAACAATGTACTGGGATGATCTTTAAAACTTCTGGCTAATTCTTGAACTGCGACTTGTCTGACATATTCACTATGATCAGCGATCGCACTTTTTTGGATAATGATTAAAGTGTCAGGATCATCCTTAAAACCCCTAGCTAATTCCTGAACTGCGGCTTGTCTAACCGTCCAATCATTATCGCTGGTGGCGCGTTGTTTGAGCCAAGGGAGAGTATCAGGATCATCTTTAAACCCTCTAGCTAACTCTTGTAAAGCCGCACGGCGCACATAATCATTATTATCAGCTGTGGCTAATTCTTGTAGCCAAAGGAGAGTATCAGGATCATCCTTCCAAGTTGTTCCCACACAGATGACGGCTTTTGTGCGAATTTCTTGTACTAGTTGAGTTTCTTCTGCATCTAAATAAGGTTTGTAATAATAGGAGAGGTCATATTTAGTTAAGGCTTTAATTTTCTCTAATAATTTAGCCGATACAGAAGCAACTAACAGGCGATTTCTCACCTCTGCTAGACATTTAGCAGCTAAAAATAAGTTAATAAATTTTTCTGATTCACCATCTTCCTCCATTAAGTAATCGAGGATTTCACAGACAAATTTTGGCTCAATCATTCCAATAATTAAACGTAAAACTTCATGCCAAGTTTCATCTTGCCAATGTTTACCAAACACCTCACAGTTTAGCGACTGAATTGATAAAGTCTGTATTTCTTTAAATTGCCAAACAAATTCCCAAGCACAAAAATATTCTAAGAAAGTCCGATGTACAAAAGCATAGTAATCTGCACCTACAAAACACAACATAAAATTGCGAATCCGTAGTTGATTCATCATCACTCTAGAAACTTTAGTTGGTTGTTCAAACTCCAGATTTTTTAGATAGCGGGTTAAAATCTTTTCTAAATCTTTGGCACTAATTAAATTACCCGCTAAACCCTTGTCACTAGTTTGCATATGATAGGCGACAAGTCGCAACATTGCCTGTTTATCTTTATAGTCAATAATTTTAGGATCTAGCCGATAATCTTCTACTAAAGCTCTTTCTACATCCCATTGATGTAGCAATACTCGTGATGCTTGCTCATACAAAGTTGCTCTATCTCTAGGTAATTCTTGGTTACGGTTGAGAATTGCCATCATGGTTAATAACAGGGGATTTCCTGCCAATTCAGAAATCGCTTTTGATGTATCAATTGCCCTTTGTAATCTCTCTTTTTTTCGCAGTCTATCCACCAGTTCTTTAAAGTTTAACTCATGCCAACGATGCACAAATTCTTGAATTTGTTCTAGTTCTAAATCTTGCAGCATGAAATGGCGAAATTCTGCATCACGCAATCTTTGCGGTTTATAGCCAATCACACGAGATGTAACAATTACCCTCACATCAGGATATTCATTAGTAAAACGATGAATATCGGTGATCACATCATCTCTTTTCCCAATGTCGAATACTTCATCTAAACCATCAAACATAACTAAAGCATTGCCAGCTTTGAGTTGTTCATGGAGCTTATTTTGGTTGAGATGATGAACTATACCACTACACTTATGAAAAAATTCTAAGAAATTCTGACATTCATTATTTTCTCTGCGCCGGATATATGTCCGTAGTTCAATTAATAATGGGATAGGGGAAGAGATGACATTATTTAGAGGAGTTTCTGCCCAGTTTAAAGCTAAAAATTGCAGCAACGTCGATTTCCCCGAACCTGGATCTCCTAAAATAACTACGTATTTATGAAATTGCGTATCATTAATAATATCTAAAACGGAAATAGTGGGCTGTTCAAAGTAAATTTGTTTGTAGTATTCTAGAGCTTCTGGAGTAATTTCTTCATCTAGTTGCTGACTTTCTCGTAGCTGTTTGAGATGTTCTTTAGGTAGTTCATGTACCTGTGCTAACACTTGATGAACTTCCCGGACGTGTTGGGGAATAAACATCCGCCACAGTCTTAATTCATTATAGGCGTAACCCGTAGTGTCTAGACTATCTAATTTTAAATTTCCGTATCTTTCGCGTATTCCTTCTTGGTATTTTTTTAAGTCAAAATCAGGGGTAATACCTTGATTTTCTAGTAATCTATGATTGATTGATTCTAAATACTGAGAATCTAAAATAGGGCGCAGTTTCTCAGATTCTCGAATAATCGCTTTCACCTTTTTGAGATACCGTTTGGCTAATCTTTCCCAATCAAATTCTTGTGGAAGATTAGGTAATTTCATTTCATACCAAAGTTTGGCCAAACTTTGAAAATCTAGAGTGTGACAGTCTGGGAGGAAAGGTTTTCCTAAAATCTGTCTAACAGATTTATGGTTGAGAAATTGTTTTAAAGTCTGATTATATGTTTGTAGTTCTGTTTCTTCTAACTCCGCATCTTCTAATTCTTGCTGCATGAGTTGCAAAAATTCTTTTAAGGCTTTGCCAGCAGCAATTTCAATGTCTTCTGGTTGGAGTTGCTGTAAAATGTTACCAGGAACACTTTTTAATAAATCTTTTGCCCAGTCTTTTGCAGCGTCTTTGGCTAAGTCTTCAAAAATCGACTTGAAAGCAAACCCGACAGCTTGAGTTATGCCCCAAACAGCTAACCAATCTAACATAATGTTTATGTCTGTTGAGGTTGTGATTTTGAGTATATCTAAGAGTTGGGAAAATTGCCGTGGATTTTAAGATATTTGTAGAAATTAGGTATTAATAAAAATTAGAGGAATTGTTCTGAGTAAATACTTTGAAAAGTCTAATATGCCTGAGTTTTTCTACCAGAGAAAATAGCGATTTTGCTACTACATACTGACAAAACCAATCTCATAGCCAAACAGATAAAATATCTTTCTCTACCATTCTGTAGACGAAAGTTATAAATTTTCGGTAGATGTGTCGCGGTAGAATACCCCTAAATAATCTCTAAACTTCAATCTATGATCAGCAAGGAGACTTACAGGACACCTCAAGACGTTTTGGCTATCCTGAAAGCGGGACTGGCTTTAGCTCAGGAAGATTTGTATCAATTCAATCTCAGTGGCTTTGATTTATCGAAAGCGCAGCTACATCGAGCCACTTTGATTCGAGCCAATCTCAGTCAAGCCAATCTATCGGAAGCGGATCTGAGCCAAGCCGATTTAAGAGGAGCCGATCTGAGTCAAGCTATTTTACGTAATGCTAATTTACAAGCAGCTTGTTTGTATCGAGCTGATTTAAGTGGCGCAGATTTACGGGGAGCTAATTTAACTGAAATTAAGTTGCTAGGAGCAAGGTACGATAGTCAAACGCTGTTTCCTGAAGACTTCGCTTATAAATCTTCAGGTGCGATTGGCCCAAAGGCCAATTTAAATGGGGCGCAGTTGAATACAGCCAACCTACGCCACGCGGATTTACAGGGTGCTAGTTTATTAGGTGCTTATTTGGGGGGTGCTGATTTAACTTTGGTGAATCTCCAAGGCGCACGCCTCAGCCAAGCCGATTTGCGGAAAGCTTGGTTGACGGGAGCTTATTTACGTCATGCGAGGATCAATGGGGCTAACTTAGCGGGAGCAGATTTGCGCGCCGCAGATATGACTGGTGTGGAATTTGAGCAGTTAGAAAGTATTGCTGGTGCAGACTTTAGTCATGTTCAAGGGTTGAGTGATGAAATGCGATCGCGTCTTCTGAGTCAGCCTGCACAAGAATTAGATACACCCCACACCTTAACTCGCAAAACTACAAGAGCCAGCCTAGAAAGTTAACTGCTTAAGATTTAATTACCGTCCACTCTTTTTTGAGCAACGCTAGAAAAGTGGCAATTCCTTTAGAAAATCCAGGCGGATCGGGTAGTACATACTGTGGGAACTCTTCATAGGGAAGCCACGGCTCTGAAGAATTATGTCGCAGGTACAAAGCCCGATCAACTCCTTCCAATTTCCAGAGCATCTGACCACCACTGGGAATTTCCGCCATATTTTTCTCCTGTCGAGCAAATATAACTACTCGGTATAAATTTAGATATTGTCCAATTCTGCCAGCCTATATATCTAGACTTTTGTGTTTTTTTGCTGTCAAGCCTAGATACATTATAGAGATATCTAACTCAGCTAGACATGACTGAGAGGCGTATTTTTTGAGATGGCGCGCAATTATGAAGTGACAGGAGAAGCAGAGGAAGCAGAGGAGAAAAACCTATTACTTCTACTCAGCACTCCTTAAGGAATTAAATCTTCCATTGCAGCCCCTACTACACGGTAGTCTGGATCATTTCTTAGTTCTGCAAGAGCCGCTTTAGCCGTCGAGGCATCAAAATTTTTCAGAGCATAGGCAACCCTAACCCGAATATATTCAAACTCAGAATCTTTGAGAATCAAGAGTTGAGATAAAGCAGCCTGTGACTGACGGGAATTTACTAATGCTCCTAACGCATCCACAGAGGCTTCCTGTACTGCTGCATCATCCCCTGCTAATCCAATCACACAAACCTCTAAAACCTCTTCAGGACAATCCATTTCTACCAAAGCAGCCAAAATACTCCGACGTACCAACCAATGGTCATCACGGGCAAACGTCTGCACTAGATGAGACACAGCAATTCGCCCAAACAACGAGAGAGAATTAGCCGCCTCTGCCCTTACATTAGGTGTGTTATCTAACTTCATTATTTGCAACAAAGCCGCAAAAGATTCCGACGTTTTTTGCTTACCCAACTCCCTAGCGACAAAAGTTCGCACCAAAAACTCAGGGTCTTGGACATGGCGACTGAGTAAAGGTACAGCAACATCAGTAGGATAATCTTGAAGGGCAGAGATAGCCTTGAGACGGTATTGAAAATCAGCGTTTTGCAGATTAGTTTCAATTTGGCTGAGATCCATAAAGTAAGAAATAGGGGTGTAAGGGTGTAAGGGTTTAGGGGTTTAGGGGTGTGGGGGTGTAAGGGTGTAAGGGTTTAGGGGTTTAGGGGTGTGGGGGTGTAAGGGTGTAAGGGTTTAGGGGTTTAGGGGTGTGGGGGTGTAAGGGTGTAAGGGTTTAGGGGTTTAGGGGTGTAAGGGATAAAAACTAATGACTAATAACTATTGACTATTGACTATTGACTATTGACCATTGACCATTGACTATTCTGCTACTGGAAAACTTTCTCCTCTTAAATAAGCATCAAAGTGTTGCTTAAAATATAACGTACTTGTCATATTTGCTTCATCACTGTGGTCGGGAGTGAATTCATAAATCGGCACTTTTTGACGAATTAGTTGTATTAAATTGGGATGTAATTGTGCAAAGGAGTCAACACGAGCTGTTGTCGTCTCAAATCTTAAGCGTGCTGGATGACCGTAGCCTAGTTTCATCCAAGGTAGCCAAGGACAGTTTCGCGCCCAGGTTGCGGGAGGAAGATCCTTGACTTCTGGACGACTAATGTGACTGGTAAAGTATTCCGTACCATTAAAGGTGTCACTAGGACAATAGTCTCGGTATTGGGCATCTCCTGCCAAGGGATGAGGATAAGTTAGGGGGATTTCTACAACAGAGGTAACATAGTCTTGCCCTTGAGGAATTACCGTCAACCTTGGTCTGACAGAGCCTTGTACTATGCGATTGGCTATATGTACGATGGGTACAGGCGGACGGGTTGCGTTGGGTTGCCATGTGTGCAGGATTTCTTTTGTCTGTGGATCACAAAATAAACCCAATTCTCGATTAATCCGATAACCTACTTGCTCAAACTCAGAATCAGGACGAATGAAAACCTTGGTGGAATTCATCCCGATGATAGAAAATAACTTCTGCCATTCGCGATCGCTCGACTCTTGCCACCAGACTTCCCCTTCCCATCGATAGTAAAGTTGTTGACCATGATGTTTTCTGTAGAAATCTAGATTATTAAATGTGTAGTCTTCTGAATTGCTCATCGTTTCTCAAGAAACTACCGCTACAGTGTTAATAATAGGTTACTTAAACCAACAGAACTATTTCTACACTCCTCAAATTTGCCAGGGGTTCTAACTTTTAGTAAGTCGATTTATCATCTATGACTCAGCCACAATTGAGTGACAAAGTACGCGAACTCATCCAGAAGTCGCGGATTGTCAGTTTTGCTACTTGGACGAATACCCATCCACCGGAGGCGATTGAACTTTTTCAGACAGCAGATAATGAGGGACGCTACCTCACCGATGAAGATTTGCAGCAAATACAACTGCTTGCACCTGCAACTACAGCATTGATAACAGTGACTCAAAATCTGCGCGATCGCGTCACAGAAATCGTTGATGAAGCCAGAAATGATGTCTTAGCTAAATTTCCCGATATTACTCAACCAGGTGGTGGACTCTATCCAGCAGTTAGGGCAGATGCCTGTTGGCGTGATTTTTGGCACTTTCTACGCTGCATTACTTATGGTATCACGGGTCAACATACCGACTACACAAGCCCTGAAGGTTTACATTATATGCAGTTACTGTATAAAGAATTGCAAGTACCTTTAGATGCAATGGTTGTCGGATTAGAAGGAATTAAAGCCGCCAGCCTCAAGCGCATAGAAACAGAGCAGCAAGCAACCCTTGCGCCGTATTTCGATCATTTGATTGAGCAATTAAAGCAATTTCGCTAACTTTTGCTGCGATCGCACAGCAGCTTCAACCACTAAGGGATTAGTATCTTTTTGTAAGTCGTTGAGTGCGGCTTGACTTTGGGGAACGGGAAGATTACCCAAGGCTTCAGCTAACCGTTTCCGTAGCATCCAATCGTCGGCATTTACATATTGCAACAGACGATCAATCACACTGATAGCACCAATCTCACCTAGAGCCATAATTGCAGCTTCTTGCAATAGGGGATTTCTACTATTCAAGGCTTCTAGTAAAACTGCTTGAGCTTGGACATCCTTTAAGTTACCCAAAGCCACAGCCGCACTAAATTGGACTAACCAACTAGTATCTTCATAGAAAGCATGAGTTAGAGAAGCTAAAGCTTGCTGATCCTCCAAATATCCTAAAGCCCCGGCTGCCATTGCTCTCACATTATAGTCAGGGTCAGATTCCAGCACATTCACCAAAATTGAGCGATTTTCAGGAGTTTGTTTCACACCTAAAGAGAAAGCGGCCATACCACGCACCTGCACATTTTCATCATAAATCGCCTGTTTAATTAATGGATAGGCATCTTGTGCTGGCATAGTCTCTTTTTGCAGTTCAATCATCGCTAAAATGCGATCGCTCACATTTGAGCTATTTAACTGTGCGGCAATTTGTTCTAAACTGGGTTGTTTCATTTCGGCAAAAATCGGGTGGTAGCCCTATTTATTCTTAAAAATCTAACATAGAGTTATACCCCTGCTTCCAAAGCAACTATGACCCAGTTAAAAACGCCGCTTACTTGGGAAGAATTTCTCGCACTTCCCCAAGGAGATATCATCTACGAATTAATTGACGGTGAAGCAATTCCTAAATTTAAAAACGACGAAATGTCACCAAAATTTTTTCATAGCTCAGTAACAGGTGCATTATTTTTACTACTATCTACATGGGCGCAACCCAAAGGAAGAGTCGTAATTGAATGGGCAATTAGGCTCATACGCAATCAACAAGACTGGATTCCTGTAGCTGATTTAACCTATATTTCCTATGACCGTCTTCCGGCCGATTGGATGGAAGATACAGCTTGTCCAATCGCACCGGAATTAGTCATTGAAATTATTTCTCCTGGGCAAACTTTTGGAGAAATGACCGAAAAAGCCACTGATTATTTAAAGGCTCAAGTTCAGCGAGTGTGGATTATTGATACTAAAGCGAAAACTGTCACTATTTTTTATCCAGATGCGCTTCCTCAAACTAAACGCGGTAATGATAGTTTGGCAGATTCACTCCTCGAAGGGCTAGAACTTACACCTCAACAAATCTTCCAACAAGCGAAAATTCCTTAATGGGAGGGAATGGGAATTGGGCATTGGGCATTGGGAATAGGTAATACCGAGTTGGGATAGGTAGTATTGTTTCGAGATTCTGGAATAGCCTAAGAATCTAGGCTTTTAATCCAAAATCCAAAATCCAAAATTGATATAAAGGCTTGCTTTCACCCCATAAAAAAGGTGCAGAAAATTTTACTTTTCTACACCTGCACCTATAAAAATCGCAAATATCAAAGGAGCATGATATACGGCTAAACTTTGTGGCTAATCTTGCCGTTTATCCGTTAATTTTCTGATTCAGCTGCTGTTCCACTTTCACTTAGGAGACGAATGTTGACAATCTTGCCACCTAAGCGGGTAATGCGTCGCATTTCATCATTCATACGACTGTAGGGGACTTGAATTAAAACAGTGCTGCTGTTGCGAACTTGATATTTATTGTTCTCGGTTTGCTCGTTCTGTTTTAATCCTTCTACTTCATAGACAAAAACACGACTGTCTGAAGTGGAAGTTGATGCTTTCATCCGTGGCTGTACCAACATGATGCTTTACCTCCTATTGTGCGATGGTGATGCTAGCAACCTTACCGCCTAGTTTATTGATTTGCTGCAAAGTGCTGGATAGTTGTTCGTAGGGGACAATAAACTCTTTATTGCTCCGACGTACTTTGGGATATCTAGGCAGACTAATTCCGGCAACTTCAATGCGGTAAAGTCGGGGAGTAGAGCCTTGAGAGGATCTACCAAAGGTGCGGGCGGGTGCAGTACCTTTCTTGGCAGCTTGGTAAGCCCAACCTTCAGTCCCACCGGAAGGCGCAATGATCGCAGAAGCACTATTTCTAGCTAAGTCGGTGGCTAGGCGAGAACTTGTACCTGCTAACTGAGAGCGATCGCTATTAGCATAGCCACGATACAGACGGAACATCCGTGTAAAACCAACGGTTTTTTGACCTATGCCTGTAGTAACGAAGTCCCGATAATAAGGAACAATCGCATCTCCGAAATAGCTATCATATTCTACAGAATCGATATAAGAATCGATGTCTGCATCAAAGCCGTGATTTTGATAGCGATCAAGATGCTCAATCACTTCGGCTTCATCGTAGGGAGCGCGCCCCAACAGGTGTTTAAAGTTTAATTCGATTACCCTAGTGTGAAAATGGGGATACAAAAACTTAGTTTTGTATAGTTCAGATTTAGCGACTCCACGCACGAAATCCCGGACGCTGATTTGTCCATTAGTCAGCAAGGATTCTAAGCTGGTGAGGCGTTCTGATTGCATCAGGTGATCATTACCTAAAACCTGACGATAAACAGCCCAGATCACAGCTTTGGCATCTTCTGCTGTCCAATTAGGACGCAGTTCCACAGGGCGTGTTTGGTCAAAAGCTGTAGTTCCCAAACGAGATGCGGCGGTTGTAATTGGCACGAATAGGACTCCTTGAATAGTGCAAAATTATTGGGGACTGAGGATTGGGGATTGGGGACTGGGGACTGGGGATTAAATCAAAATCATTCTCCCCCTGCACCCTGCCCCCCTGCCTCCTCTGCCCCCTGCCTCTCCCAATCAAGCAGGAGAAATATTTACTACTCGACTACCTCTCTGATTTAGTCTTTGCAGAGTGGGTGAGAGTTGGTCATAGCTGACTAAATATTCCTTAATGCTGCGGCGAATTTGGGGGGTTCTTCCTCTATCTGCTTGGGTAAATCGGATGCGGTAAAGCTGTCCGCGATCGCCTGCAATTGTACCTGTCAGTCCCCGACCAAAGTTAGGAGTCTGCACGGGATTAGCTAAATTCTGAGCTAAATCCTTTGTTAACCACGCAGATTTATTTTTACCTTGGGAGCGATCGCTGTTGGCATATCCCCGGTAAATCTGAAACATCCGGTTAAAGCCTACAGTCTTTTGTCCTGCTTGAGTAGCAAAGCCGCGATAATGGGGAACTATTGATTCTCCAAAGTTTTCTTGATATTCGAGTGAATCTATATAAGAATCAATTTCCGCTTCGTACCCTTTTTCTATATAGAGATTAACGTGGTAGGTAATCTCTGATTCATCGTAGGGCGCACGACCAAGCAAATGCTTATAGTTCAATTCGATGAAGCGAACTTGGGGCGTGGAGTAAAAAAACTTATTGCGATACAGTTCAGACTGTGCCAGCAATCGGACAAAATCTCGAACGCTAATATTACCTTGCTGCAATAACGATTCTGCACTGGTGAGACGTTCGCTTTGCATCAAGTGTTCATTACCAAACACCTGGCGATAAGCAGCATGAATTACTGCTTTGACATCTTCATTTGACCGCAACTCTGTGGGGGGTGTGCTGGCAAATGGCTCAAATCCTAGCTGACTGGCTGCGGTAGAACTAGTCATGAGTCAATCTCCTTAATTTTTGCAAGGAAAAAAACATACCCAGAACCCCAAAAAACTGCCCTTGCTAGCCAATCAGCATTCACAGCTTTTAGTTGTTCTGGGCATAGAGAAAAATCTAGCTCAGAGCGTTGATAGCGTAGTCAATGTAGGAGTTAGCTTCTACAGCAGGGTCGCCACTCAAACCATGATTAGCTTTGATGTACTTGAGAGCTTCAACGTACCAGCTAGGAGACAAATCAAAGGTGCGGTTGATTTCTGTCAAACCACCAATTAAGTAGTCATCCAATGGGCCTGTACCACCAGCAATTAGACAGTAGGTGATGATGCGAATGTAGTAACCGATGTCACGTACACACTTGTCTTTACCACGCTGATCAGCAGCGAAGTTCTTACCTTGCATTTGGGTGGTGTAGGGGAACTTTTGGTAAACTGCGTTAGCAGCACCAGAAGCCAAACTGCTAGCTTTGCTGCTCAATGCTTTAGCGGCATCTAAGCTAGCGGATGCTTGACGGAAACGACCAAAGGCAACTTGAAGTTCTGTGGAGCTGAGAAAGCGTCCTTGAGAATCTGCGGTAGCGACTGCTTCGGTTAAAGGTGTTTTCATGCTGATGATCCTTTCAACAAATATGTAAAGTTATGCGTCAGACAAAAGATTGAGTGGTCGGCGTTGTCTCCCAATTCTTCAAAATTCAGCAATCATTTTGAATTTTGAATTTTGAATTTTGAATTTTGAATTGGTATTTAGCCAACTGCGGCAGCAGCGCGATCAAAGTAGCTGCTCAATTCAGCCATTAAGGAGCTACAATCACCACGGGTAACGCCACTGGGGTCGTTTGCAATTGCGATCGCAGCTTCTTTCATCTTGACTACACCAGTCGCTACAGAGGGGCCAGGAACACCCAATGCTTGATATGTTTCCCGCAGACCGTTCAAACAGCGATCGTCTAAAACGCTAGCATCACCTGTGAATACAGCGTAGGTTACATAGCGTAAGATGATTTCCATGTCACGTAAGCAAGCAGCCATACGGCGGTTTGTGTAAGCATTACCACCTGGTTGAATCAACTGGGGTTGCTCTTCAAACAATGTCCGTGCAGCATTGGCAACGATTGTAGAGGCATTGCCTGTAATCCGGTTAACTACGTCCATGCGTTTAGCACCAGCAGCTACCATATCTTTGAGAGCATCGATTTCTGCATCGCTAACGTATGAGCCTCTAGTATCAGCTTGGGAAACTACCTTGGTAAAAGCGTCAAGCATTCCAGCTTCTCCTAATCACTATTTAGTATGCTGTTTATTCCATGTCGGTTCAAAGTCTGAGTTTTTGATGGCACTTAAGCTTCGTCATTCGTCGAAAATCAGCAGGCCAAAAATTATTAGCAAGTTAAACAGTCGGTGAATTAGGGCAAAATTCACCATTTAACTTTTAGCTAGTTCCCATTAACTTACGGCACAGCTATAAATCAATATTGCGAAGCTTCTTCACAACTATTTCCCTAAGACTCACAATCTCAGATAATGAAATAGTTGTTCATCAAGTTTCAAGACACTGAACTTTTCCCATCAGGGGCAACGAGTTCAGAAGTTGTTTGAACCTGAATTTGATTAAAGCAATACATTTGTGCAAATTTTGTGCAATTTCTAAACTGTCGCTAGAGAATAGGTTAAAAAATATTAAGCAAAGCCTGGAAGCCTTGTATTTCAAGGATTGTTTTTATTTTCATTTTGTCTTTAGACTTCAAGTATCGTTACAATTGGCAATATTTAGACACAATTTTGATTTAATCCTTAGAATTGCTATTTTTAAAAGAGTTTTTAGACTTAAAATATCGTTACATTTAGTCATATTTATATAGGAATGTGTAAAGTCATGTCAATTTCACTCTGTGTCTAGTAGTCAAACATACAAATAAATTATTTAGGTCATAGAACCCCGACTTTTTCAAAAAATGGGGGATATGAACACCTGCGCCCATATGACGATCTGTACATCGCTGGCTTGGCGATTGTTATAAGTGTTAGGTAGATTGCTTTGTATCTATGAAGATAAAGCTATAAGTATAAATTCGGTAAATTTTAGCAGAATACGATAAATTATATTAAGATGCTTGAGGAAATCAAGCAAAAGTTTGTGTAGTTTTTCAACCAGCCAGCATCTTGACCTATCACTATGACAGCTATTGAAGTTTTTATTTCTTATCACCAAAAAGATGAAGAACTGTGCGAAGAGTTAGAAAAGCATTTAGCGACTTTGCTGCGTGAACAAACTATTACTAGTTGGCACAATCGTGAAATTGTTGCTGGGCAAGAGTTTCAAGCTGAAATTAATAAATACCTCAAACGGGCTGGGCTAATTTTACTGTTGGTGAGTCCAGATTTTCTTGCTTCAGACTATCACTGGACAGTTGAAGTTACACGCGCCTTAGAACAAAATGCGGCAGGTAAGGCTCGTGTGATTCCCGTATTGCTACGCCATGCAGATTGGGACAATCCTCCGATTGATAAATTGTCACCCCTGCCAAGTAATCGCAAACCGATAAAAAGCTGGGTTGACCGAGATGAGGCTTTTTTAGAAGTTGTCAAAGGAATTCGGCAAGAAGTGGCGCGATTAGTTGCTAGCTCGAATTACTCACCTCCTCAAGAAATTTCACAAGAACTAGAAAAATGCCAAGATCAAGTCACCAGATTGATAAATGAGGCAGACCGTTTGCTCAAAGATGAAAAATTAGAGGAAGCAGCCTTCAAATACAAAGCAGCCCTCCGTCTTGAGCCAAACTCTGTACTCGCTCAAAATATTCTGGTGTTTGTTCTGCACAAGCTAGGTAAGCTAGAAGAAGCGATCGCCACATACGACAAAGCCCTGCGCCTCAACCCAAACTTTGCAACTGCTCACTATAACCTGGCAAATGTGCTGTTTGATAAGCTAGAAAAAGCGATCGCCGTTTACCAAAGAGCAACCGCCAAGGACAACAAAGCGATCCTAGCAATGCTTGCCGCTTACGAAAAAGCTACGTACCTCGAAAAAAATGCAATCGCTCAAATTAACTTGGGGTTAGCACTTTTCAATCAAGGTAAGCTAGAAGAGGCGATCACCGCATATCAAGAAACCATGTACCTCGAAAAAGAAGCGATCACCGCTTACCAAGAAGTCCTGTATCTTGAAGAAGAAGCGGTCTTTCACATTCAGCAGAGGTTAGCACTGTTCAATCAAGATAAGCTGAAAGAAGCGATCACCGAATACCAAAAAGCTCTGTACCTTTGCGCTCTCAATAACTTAGGGTTATCGCTATTCAATCAAGGCAAACTAGAAGAAGCGATTATGAGCTACGAAAAAGCTTTGCGCCTCAACTCAAACTTTGCAACTGTTTACAATAATCTAGGAAATGTGCTGTTCATGCAAGGGAAACTAGAAGAAGCGATCACCAGCTACGAAAAAGCCCTGCGCCTCGATCCAAAATTTGCAACCAGTCACAATAACTTAGGATTTGCGCTGTTTATTCAAGGCAAACTAGAAGAAGCAATTACCGCCTATGAAAAAGCCCTGCGCTTTAATCCAGACTCTACGAAAACTCATAATAACCTGGGGTTAGCACTTTCCAAGCAAGAGAAACTAGAAGAGGCAATCGCCAGCTACCAAACAGCCCTGTACCTAGACCCAAATAATACAGATGCTCAACAAAATTTAGGAATTGCCCTGTTTAAGCAAGGAAAACTGAAGGAAGGGATTGCAAAACTGGGAGTAGGGATATGGAAAGAGTTATTTAATTAAGTAACCTGAGTTCGGGATAAGAAAAAGGACAGGTAGTAAGCTGAAAATAGCGTTAAATCCAGCAACCTGTCCTATGTTTAGTTTAGATGCTTTGTTTTGTCATGTAGATGATTTCTGTAAAGCATTTGAAGCCCGATGGCACAAAAGACTGATGAGATATAGAGGAATAAAACGTAATCGGGCTAAAAGTCTATGCTTGAGCGAGATTATGACGATATTAATTGCATTTCATCAGAATCACTACCGAAATTTCAAGTATGCTTTTAGCGAAATTCAACTCAACCTAGATAAACTCAGAACAGTATGGGTAACAACTAAAGAAGTAGAGATATCACGTTTAGAGGGTAAACGAAGTATAGCTATCGTCATGAATGCTGCTACTTTTTCTGATGCCACAGATATCGACTACTTTATTACCAATGTTGATACATCTGTTGTGACTCCAGAATGGATAGTCAACACCTATTCTCAAAGAAATTGGGTAGAGGTCTTTTATCGGGAAGCCAAGGGTTTTTTAGGATTAAAAGAATATCAAGTCCGAGATAAAACCAGTCTTATGCGACATTTTATCTTGGTGTTTTGTGCCTACACTTTTATTCTTTGGCATCAATTAACTGGCGGTTTTAGACGTAGGTGGGCAACTAAACCTTTGAACACTTTTACTGAGGCTTTAGAAGCCTTTAGAACTGCTATTTCTTTTCGATTTTTTGAGTGGTTGACTGTCAATCGTGACGTATTTGCCTCTCATAAAGCCAGTTTCGGCTTTATTTGGGCTTGATTAACGATTTAGAACCTCGCCTAGTACGGCATGGTTACAATGCTAAAGTGCTGGCTGAGTTATTAAATATACGTGTAAGTGAAGTAAAGTCCTTTTTTCACGCTCAGTTACCTCCCGGTCGAACCCAAGATTTGAGAGACCAGATGTTAAAAATGGGCATTCCTTTGTTTGCGTCAGAGGGAAATTAAATCAAGACGAGAAATACTCCATATAGAATTTTTTTGTTTTATTTGTGTTCAGTTTATATCTAAATAAATGAACATATATGTCTGGTTTAAAAGTTCTTATAATTTGAACACACCGGACGCGAAAATGACCGTATCTCAATCCCCATAAGGCTTACAGCTTATTTGCAGAGAATGTTGTTTCAAACCGCTTGTTTGCAGTTTCATTTGCAAATAATGTCGTTTTGAGAGCCTCTTATTTGCAAATTAATGTGGTTTCAAAATCCTCTTGTTTGCAGTTTTAGCCTCGGATGTTTGCAGTTCGCTACATTTAGGCTATTTGCCGAGCGATTAACTGGTGAAATAGGCCATCGGCGGCAGCTAATTCATCAAAATTGCCCTGCTGAACAATGCGCCCTGCTTGGAGTACATAGATACGGTCGGCATTGCGGATTGTACTGAGGCGGTGAGCGATCGCTATCCGGGTCACTTGCAATTTTTCCAAATTCTGGCTGACAATGGCTTGGGTTTTGTTATCTAAGGCACTGGTAGCCTCGTCAAAGAGAAGAATTTTGGGTTTTAATGCCAAAGCACGGGCAATTAGTAGCCTTTGTCTTTGCCCGGCAGAAATATTATTAGCACCTTCACTAATGACGGTGTACATTTGCATGGGCATAGCAGCAATGTCATCAGCTAATCCAGCCTGACGCGCTGCTTCCCAAGCTTCATCTATACTAATTTGCGTACCACAGGCAATATTTTCAAAAATAGATGTAGAAATCAACTGACCATTTTGTAAAACGACACCCAATTGGCGACGGACTGCATCCACATCTAATGCGGCTAAATCTTGTCCATCGTAGTAAATTTTACCTGCGCTGGGAGTCTCAAATCCCAGAAGTAAACGGAAAAGAGTTGATTTACCGCTACCAGAAGGGCCGACAATGGCGATAAATTCCCCTGGTTGGACGGATATATTCACATCATCTAAAGTTAGCGGCCCATCATGGCGATAATGGAAGTTGACGTGTTCAATGGTGATGCGACCGCGAATCTGTCCGGGATCGCTTTTGGTGGCATCGACTTCGGGAATGGTGGCGAGAATTGGTTGGGTGCGCTTCCATTGGGGAATTACCGGCAGAACTTCTGTGACTGTGTTGCTTAGGTCTGTTGTGCCTTTGAGGAAGTTGCCCAAGGCGGCGTTAAAGGCTAAGTAAGTACCCAAGGATAGGGCAACCTCCCCAGAATTTGGGTTCGGCTGCATCAATCCGGCGGTAAACCAGAAAATCAAGCCGGAAGTAATATTGGGCATGACGGTATTAAATACTGCTACCGCATCTTCCACCTGCTGAGTGCTAAGTTCTAGCTTGATTTGACGATTATAATTGTGAATCCAAGAGGCGAAAGCACGTTCTTGCGCCCCAGCAATATGTAATTTAGAAATCCCATTAATTAGTTGTACTGTTTGCCCTAAAATATTGCCCTGTAATTCCAACAATCGGGGAACTTTACGCAGCAAAATTAAACTAGAAACGCTAGTTACACAAAGGATGACAACAGTAACACCGACGGCGACTAAGGCTAATTTAGAGTTGTAGTAAAATAACTGACCTAAATAAAATAAGGCAAAGAAACTGCTAATTAAATTAATTAAAGTTCTACCGCTTAATTGACGGCGAATACTACTGATTGCGGAAACGCGGGACTGCAAATCCCCGATTGTATATTCCCGGAAAAACGATAAAGGTAAATTTAATAACCTATCCCAGATAGCCGCTTGGGTAGCATCATCCCCAGCCGTTTCTATGCGTAGGGTAGCAAAGCCTTGAGCTAGGGCAAATAAAGCTGTGCCAATAGCGGCAATGAGTAGCCCGAAACCAATTTGCAGTAGTAATATTTGGTTGCTATCTGGTATGGCATTATCGATGATCATACCCGTACAATAGGCGGTGAGCATTCCCAGGACTGTGACACCGATACCCATAGCGAAAATCACGCCTAAATCTCTACCACGACCTTTAAAAGCAAATCGCAGTAAATCCCAAGCTTTTAGGGCATGATTGGGCAATGACCGATAGATTGTATAAGCGATGGGAGCGAGGGTAGCCGCAACTCGTCGGCTGACTGGTACACGGCTGTTCTCTTCCTGGTCAATGAGTTGGTAACTGTGGGAAGAAAGGGGCAATAAAGCTACTGGTTGACCATCTTCTTCTTTGTAGCCTACCAGGGGCCCGCCATCTTTTTGCCACCAGTTATCTCTCAAGGTGACTCGACGGATACGGATGCGAGAGGCTCTGGCGATCGCTTCTAATGGTTGCTGAAATCGCTGATAAGCTTGGGGGTTGACAGGGGGACGAATTTTGATTCCTAAAGCTCTACCGACTCCACCAATGGCGGTTAATAGGGGCGTACTTTCTGAGCTAAAATCCTGGACTTGGGGATTTAAGGTAGAGGCTAATTCCCGCAATGCCTGATCGGTGACTTGGTGATTGTGAAGCTGGCGATCGCGTAGTCGCATTACCTCTGCTGCGGCTGCTTGTTCGTCTAAGACTTCTATGGCTTGGAGGAAATAAGCGTGTAGTTGTGACAGTCCAGCTAGTAGGGTATCAATATTACCTGCGTCTTTGGTGCGATAAACAGCTAGTTGGGTATCAGTACCAGCTTCTAACCAGATAAACTCACAAATAGGCAAAATACCCATATCTTTAGTTACTGGTAATTCAGGCATCCCGAAAAAGTGGGTAGTCCCCTGCTGCATTTCTACCCAACACACCCCATTAGCCGGGGGTTGGCAGATTTGACCACTACGAAGGAGGACATTTTCCCCCCTGATTAATATTTTGTCAATTTTGGGTATGTCTGTTTGAGTCAAGATAGTACCCAGTTGTGCCACCCAATGTTCTAACCAAGCGATCGCCCGTTTATCTGCATGGGCAATTAATTGCGTAAAATATTCCCAGTCCACTTGCAGTAACTTGGTTTCGCCAATGGGTACTGCCAAAATCTGCCGATGCTGGGGCGATAGGGGTAAACCGCCAAACAACGCCCCCTCTGGTTGCACACTACCTAAATAACGGCGACTACCTTTGACAACTCCATCTTGCACCGTCACTGCAAATAAAGCGATCGCACCTGACTGAACCACCCATACTTTCTCAGGTTCGTTTAATAATATCGGCTCATTGCCATTAATTATGTAAGTTTGTCCGTATATAGCCATTTTCAAGAATTTAGTTATTAGTTATTAGTTATTAGTGAACAGGAAGGGTGTAGGGAGTGAGGGAAAATAACTATGCCCAATGCCCCATTCCGAATTACAAAATATCTCCCTCGGTGCGGAGTAACTGAGCATACACTCCTTCTTGATGCCATAATTCCTGGTGTCTGCCGCGTTGTACTACTTTGCCGCGTTGCAAAACGATAATCTCATCGCAGTCGCGGATTGTACTGAGGCGATGGGCAACAATAATACAGGTACATCCTCGGCGGCGGAGATTTTCGTCAACAATTTTTTCTGATTCTGTATCTAAGGCACTGGTAGCTTCATCGAGAATGACTATAGAGGGGTTATTTACCAAAGCGCGGGCGATTTCTAGTCTTTGGCGTTGACCGTGGCTTAAATTAGCTGCACCTTCGGCGAGAGTGGCATCATAGCTGCCTGGTAAAGATTGAATCACATCAGCGATCGCTGCATCTTCACAGGCGGCAATTAGGTTTCTGTCGGGAATTGTCTCATCCCAAAGTGTCAGGTTATCTCTAACCGTACCGGCAAATAACTGGATATCCTGTTCTACCATGCCCACAGAATTAATAATTAACTGGTGATTAATTTCCTTTCTGTGTTGACCATCAAACAGAATCTCGCCATCCCAAGGTTGATAAACTCCAGCGATTAATTTGGCGATGGTGGACTTACCAGAACCGCTACCACCAACTAAAGCCACGCGCTGTCCTGGTTTAATTGAGAGGTGAAAGTTTTCAATTACAGGCGGGTCGGTGGGGCTATAACCGAAGGTGAGATTGCGTAACTCTACATAACCCTGTAATTTGGGTACGGCAGCACTGATTTGGGGGGTGAGTTCTTTCTTACCTAATTGGGGATCTATGGGGTTGTTGAGGACATCATCTAGACGAATTAAATTTCCTTCCAGTTCTTGCAAAGTCCCCCCAAAATTGAGCAGGTTATTGATTGGTTGCTGGAAATTCTGCATCAGTCCTTGAAATGCAACTAACATCCCAATGCTGAGATGTCCTTCCATGACTCGCAAGCCACCAACGACTAAAAGCAGCATCACCGAAAGCCCAGATAATAATTTGGGTAATACCAGGAAAATTTGATTAGTTAGACCTAATTCCTGTTGAGAATTAAGTGCTTTGGTGTAGTAACCAGACCAACGACCAAAGAAATCAGACTCTAAACCAGAAGCTTTAAGGGTTTCGATATTTTGTAAACCGGCAATAGACGCGCCAGCCGCTTTACCATATTCTTGAATTAAGCGTTGGTTAGCATCTACACGCTGGCGAGAAATTTTTTGTAAGGTAAAAATATTAACACTAGCAAAGCCGACAACGATCGCCGTCAGCACCCAGTCATACTGCACCATCACCAGGGCGTAAAAAAATACCATCACCGCATCAATTAAAGTCGTTGCCAACTGTCCAGAGAGTACCTGGGCGACTTGGTCGTTGAGGTTGATGCGATTGCTAATTTCTCCTGCAAAACGTTGGGAGTAAAAGCTGACGGGTAAGCGGAGGATATGCCAGAGAAAACGACTCGACATCGTCACCGCCAGTTTAATTTTCAGGCGGCGCAAATAACGCAGGCGTAGGAGTGTCAGCCATCCTTGAACTACGGTAGTAATAGCGATCGCCAGCAGTAGGGGACGCAACCAAGACTGTCGCTCTTGAATTAAAATATCATCAACAAAAACTTGGCTAAATACCGGAATAATCAAGCCGATAATTGTGAGAAAAAACCCAGCAATAATCGCGTAAATTAAAGCCCCTAGAGAACCTTGCAGTCGTTCCCACAGCGAAGGAAGAATCCCGGCTTTATTGCCACCTTTGACAAAATCTGGACCTGGTTCCATCGCCAACACTACACCAGTGTAAGCCTGATCAAATTCTTCAATGGAGATAGTCCGCGGCCCAGAACCAGGGTCATTAATATACACCCGCGAACCAGAAAAACCCTCAACCACAACATAGTGATTGAAGTTCCAAAACACAATATAAGGAGGATGGAGTTTTTGTAGTTCTTCTAAGTCTCGGCGGTATCCTGTAGCTTGCAGACCATAATTTTTGGCTGCTTTGACCATGTAGGAAGCCTTGCTACCATTGCGAGAAACGCCGCACTCCCGGCGCAATTCAGGCAAAGGTACATAACGACCGTAATAACTGAGAATAATCCCGACAACCGCCGCGCCACACTCCACAGCTTCCATTTGTAATAGCGTCGGTGTCTTGACTCGTTTACCTCTAACTAACAGGAGTTTTTGCAACGATTTCACTAAGGGAAATTTAGTAAATGCCACTGACAGACCTCAAAATTGGTAAAACAAATGTAATGGGCGCTCTTTCTTCTACCGTCACACGTACCATCGTCGTAGTTCCCGAAGAAATTTTCAGTTGCGGCCCAGCTGAAGAAGACCACTTATAGCCACTGGCCGTTTTGGGATCTAATTCGAGATTGGCAAATATCTGCATTACACCATCTTGCTTTTCAGATATTAATCCTGCGGCTAATTCAGGGTTACCTACCTCTTTAGCAACAGCTTCTTTGGTAATGGGAAACGAGGAGACATTGGTAACGTTGCCGACAATACCGCCAAAGCGTTCTCGCTTCACCGTTTGGGGTGTAATCTGCATTTGCATTCCTGGCTGAATTTTTTTGCCATCAGCGATCGCAAAATAGGAAATGCCCACCAGTTTACTATTGGGGTTTTCTGCATCTATGCTGGCTAAACGATTTCCCGCAGATATAACTTCACCAGGGTTAACAGTAATTTCCAAAATTCTGCCAGAATATTGACTAATAATTTGGCTATTTTTTTGCAACTCTAATTCCAATTGGGCGATATTACTTTTAACTTCTTGAATTTCTTTGGTACGTTGAGTTGCTTCTTGCAAATTTTGTTTAGCAGTATTCGCTTCTTGACTATCAAGGGTTTTTAAGTCAGCTTGTAATTTGGCGATTTGGTTTAAATTATTCAAATAAGATTGTTCTGCATTAGTTTCATCCACTTCTAACTTTTGCAATTGAGAGCGGATACTAGCAATTTCATTGAGATTATTAATATATTTTTCTTGGCTATCGTTTTCTCGAACTTCCAATTCCTTTAACTGCGTTTCTAGTTGGGCTACATCCTCTACCTTACGTAGATATTCTTCTTGGGCTTGTACAAACGTATCATCAGAAATTACCTTCTGTTCTAAGAGCGATCGCCTGCTTTCCACCCTCTTCTGTAATAATGGTAATTGCGCTTTTGCTGCTTGAATACGCTGTTGAAAACTTTTTCTTTGTTCCTGTAAGTTTTCTCGGTTGGTTTTTTGTAAAATAGGCACTAAAGCTTCCAACTCTTTCATTCTTTGTTGGAGTTGGCTGGTTTGTTTCGCTATAGATTCGCGGCTTTTTTCTCTTAAAATAGGTGTCAGTGTCTGTAATTCGTGAATTTGTTGTTGGGCATTGAGGCGTTGTTGTGTAATAGTTCTTTTTTCTTGGATGTCTTCTTGATTCTGTAAAGAAGCCACTGCTTGGTCTTGCGCCATTAAAGAAGCTAATTTAAGCCTCTGTTGTTGCAGTTGCTTCTGCACTTTTGACTGGTCAATAACCGCCAATATATCCCCTTTCTTAACCGTATCTCCTGCCTTAAAATTTAACTGCACTAATTGTCCAGAACTATCTGATTGAATAGCAATCACTTTACTAGGATAAACCAGCACACCTCGACCTTCGATAGTGATAGGAATCCGCCCAAAGATACTCCAAATTAAAGCAGATGACACCAATAATCCCAAAGATGTCAAAGGCAACCAACTACGTGGACTTACAACTTGAATCAGTTGATCTAATCTTTCCGGCGAAGATAAACGCTCCAGAGATTCCTTTCTAAAAAGATTACGTTTTTGATCTAACATTGACACTGCAATTAAATAATTACAAATAGAATTCATTCGGAACTAAAAAAGAGATAACAAGACAAATAAGGGAAATAAGGCAGTCACTATGAAACCAGTTTGACAACCAAGAATAAAATAGATATTTTACTCAACACTCAACACGCGCTAAACACGCCGCTACCGCGCTTCAGTTCTCAGTACTCAGCACTGACCTCATTCCCCTAAGTCTAATTTTAATTAAACTAACTTCAAGGTTCCTCTACTTTCATCAACCGCATTCAAGTAAGGCGACCAACGATTTCTCACAAATGCCACCATAGACTTATGAAAAGATGGTACAGTCCACATCCCATAAGGAATATTAGCATTTAATTGACGTTGACAAGCTTCCGCATAGAGAATGATAATTCGCCCCATTTTCTGCAAATCTTCTCTCACAAAACTACAGGTATAACGTATAGTATCTGGAGCAATACGATGGTTAATTACCCAACCTACCACTTGTCCTTCATAACGCAACCCTAAACTATTTAAAGGTTCTAAATCTTTTTCATATTTAAAAGGAACCAAATCTTCAGGAATCCAAGGTTGAGTTTCCTGCTGTTTTTGAATAGTTTGTCTTTCTTCTGGAGTGATTTCCTGCCAAGGAAAGATACTATAGGAACTAGGAAGGCGGCTATATCTTTTTAACCAATTTGCTTCCATAACTGTATTTGCATCGCCTTTGCAAACTAGCGTGCGGGTTTCTGGTGGTGTCCAGTTATGCTTTTCTAACAGACGTTCAAAAGCTGGAGTAGTTGGCTTTCCTGTGGTGTAATTCAGTTGCATTATTTTACATCCTCTGGCTTTTAATTCTGTTTCTATCTGAGTTAGTAAAGCTGTACCGACTCCTTGATTCCGTTCTTGTATATCAACAAATAAAGAAAAGATAATAGCGATTTTGTCTTGAACTATTTGCCCTAGTGCTAAACCAATTGGTTTTTGATTTTTTGTAGCACCAATTGCCACAATACTATTATCTTTATCCAGATTACGCAGCAAATCCTGGTAACTGGGGAATGTCATCCATAGATATTCTACGGCAGTAGAACTATTGAGAAGATTTAATATGTACATTTTTCACCTTTTACCAGTGGAGTTGCCAACAATTTTGATATCGGACACCATGTCCTTGTAAAGTTATTCTTTCGTCTCCTGGTTGTAAATTTGTAGCTGGTGCAATTTGATGAATGGCGTGACCAGAATGTAAGACTAAGCTACCTACTTGATAAGGATAAAAAGTCTTATGGCACTGATGGGCTAATTTTTCTAAGTCTGAATTATTAAGTTGTTTTGCTTCTGCAAATTCTACATCCCAAACGTTTAATCCTCCACCATTTTTTGGTAGGCTAATTGTCAGTGTAAAGGAGATAGGATGGCTAAAATCTACATCTTTTGTAGGTTCCCAATGAAACATATAAGATTTATCAAAATGGATTGAGCCTACAGGTTGGGTAAAAACTGGGTGTGATAAGAAAATATGGAATCCCGGTAAAGCTAAATTTTCTGGATAGGTAATTGGTGCTTGTAGATGTTCTTCGAGAATATTTGCCAACTTTGTGTATAACCAGCCCAGGCGATCGCGCAAAATAGAGTTATGATATTTTGCTTGTTTGTAATACCCTGGCTTATCCTGCGGTACATCAATATAACTAGCTAATCCTAATGTGTAAAATGGTAGTAGAGGATGTCGTTGAATCCAGTTTTCTTTTAATTCATGGACTGTCTGATAAACTTTTCTACTTTCTTCTTCTGTTAGTAATTCTATTTGAGTAAGCATATATTTCCTTTACACAGCTACTACCTGCTGTAAATCTTCTACTTGAGTCAGATTTGCATAGTGAGATTTTTTGAAGTCCATTAATAATATAATTTTCGTTGTATTATCCCGATTCCAGGCTTCATGCTCAATTGTGTCATCAAAAATAAAGCATTTGCCTTCCTGCCAACTTTTAGTTTCATTTCCTACCCTAATGGCACAATTATCAGGAACAATTAAACCTAAATGGCAGCGTAATACAGTCGTTGTATATCCTTCATGGGGTAAGATATGAGTTCCAGGTGCTAAACAAGAAAAACCAGCTGTAGTTAAACCAGAAATAGACTCTACTAGCTTAGTTGTTTGTGGACACAGGCGGCAGTTTTCCTCTAACTTTTTGCCAAAAGCATATAAACCGAAAACATCCCAACCTTGGTTATAAAGAAATTTTGCCGGCCAGGGGATAAAATTAGCTTGTTGTAAATTAGTTAATTCGGCTTTAATTGATAACCAATTTGACTCTAGAATTTCTGAAAAAGGAAAGCTGCTATTTTCGTAAAACATATACTTTTCTAAGCTAATAGATAATGACGGTATATCTGCGTAAAATATTTAATACCTAACGGATAAAATAGTGACAAGGCTAAACTTTTCGCTTAGTAGGGCAACGTCTGTAACTTGATTTCTTGTTACCTTTCTTTGATGAGCAATAACTAGGAGCATACACCCCTAGCTATTATCATCTAGTCTCATCTAACCCAAATCATAATTGAGAGACTATTAGCAAATGCTAACCCCGCACTCGATGATAATTAATGTAAAAGATTGACTGCCTAAAGGACAAGTACGACCTTTACCACCAGCAACAGTTTCTAAGTCAGCATCGCTCAACTCTGCATTAGCGCGAGAAGCTTGTTGGCTAATGAAAGCGTTAACATCTTCGGTGTTGAAAGAGTAACCATTTTCTTCACCTAGACGAACTGCTGTTTCTGCAAAGGTTTCTGGAGTCTCAGCAGCACCAAGTTGTACCTGTAATTCTTGGCTATTTTGAATTAAGGTGTAGAATTGGTGCAGATTTTGGTTGCTCATGATATTATTTCCTTAGTAATAATTAGAGCTTTAGGAAGCATCAGGGCGAGGATATAGTCGAGTATTCCTAGCCCTTTTGCGTAATGATGATTTAGGCAATTTGTTTACAAACCAGAGATTAACAAATGCTACCCCAGCATTGGCTGATACTTTGGCAGAATGAATCGAATGTAATTCGAGTGTTGAGAGGGCAAGTACGACCTTTACCACCAGCAACAGTTTCTAAGTCAGCATCGCTCAACTCTGCATTAGCGCGAGAAGCTTGTTGGCTGATGAAAGCGTTAACATCTTCGGTGGTGAAAGAGTAACCATTTTCTTCACCTAGACGAACTGCTGTTTCTGCGAAGGTTTCTGGAGTCTCAGCAGCACCAAGTTGTACCTGTAATTCTTGGCTATTTTGAATTAAGGTGTAGAATTGGTGCAGATTTTGGTTGCTCATGATATTATTTCCTTAGTAATAATTAGAGCTTTACGAAGCATCAGGGCGAGGATACAGTCGAGTATTCCTAGCCTTTTTGCGTAATGATGATTTAGGCAATTTGTTTACAAACCAGAGCAAATGGTACCGGAGCATTCGCTGATCATTATGCAGAATGTAAATCGAGAGCCGAAAATATCAGAAAGACGTTTACCACCGGCAACAGTTTCTAAGTCCGCTTCGCTCAACTCTGCATTAGGGCGAGAAGCTTGTTGGCTGATGAAAGCGTTAACATCTTCGGTGGTGAAAGAGTAACCATTTTCTTCACCTAGACGAACTGCTGTTTCTGCAAAGGTTTCCGGAGTGTCAGCAGCACCGAGTTGTGCCTGTAATTCTTGGCTATTTTGAATTAGGCTGTAAAATCGGTGCAGATTTTGGTTGCTCATGATATTATTTCCTTAGTAATAATTAGAGCTTTAGGAAGCATGAGGGCGAAGATATAGTCGAGTATTCCTAGCCCTTTTGCATAATGATGATTTAGGCAATTTATTGACAAACCAGAGATTAGCAAACGCTACCCCAGCATTCGCTGATAAATACGCAGAATGTAAATCTAGTGTCGATAGGGCAAGTATGAGCTTTACCACCAGCAACAGCTTCTAAGTCAGCTTCGCTCAAATCTGCATTAGCACGAGAAGCTTGTTGGCTGACGAAAGCGTTAACATCTTCGGTGGTGAAAGAGTAACCATTTTCTTCACCTAGTCGAACTGCTGTTTCTGCAAAAGTTTCTGGACTTTCAGCAGCACCGAGTTGTGCTTGTAATTCTTGGCTATTTTGAATTAAGGTGTAGAATTGGTACAGATTTTGGTTATTCATGATCGAAATTCCTTTGTGATGATGAGAGTTTTATCAGAAGCATCAGAGGAGAGAATGTAGTCGAGTTATTCTTTATTTCCTCTTTCGCTTTCCGAATAATCTAATATTATTCAGTTTTTTTTATAGTCACAATCACATATTTTTCGCTAACAAATCTCAATTATTTAGATTCAAATAAATCAGATGATTTGCATAATCACTCACATTATTACCTGATAAAAACAAAAATAAGGCTGCATATTTTTTACCAAATATGTGCCTCATTTTAATTGAAGTAATAATTCTAATTTGACCGGATATTTAATTATTTAGCAGAGGTAAAAGCAATTTCGGAAAATCTTGCCAATGAACAGCATCATTGCTAATCTGTTGCTTTACCGTTGCAGAAGCGGGGAGATTCAGCTCATTAGATATAGCTACAAAATCAATCACAGCAGCATACCAAAGTAAAGGGGTTTTGCCACGTCCTGCTCTTAAAAACTCAGATAATACTTCTATAGCACTGCTCAGGCTGTCATTAAATAAAGCTTGCTTCATGCGTAACCACCCATAAGCTGAGGGTGCAATTATTGGCCTATCATCAACTGTTAAGTCTATGCGATTGACTATGATTTTCCACAGTTCTTGTACTGCTTGATGGTTTTTACCAGCTAAGGCTAAAGCAATTTCTGTAGTTACTAAAGTAAAGGTGATAGAAATAACCTCTGGCGGTAAAGTTGCAATCGTGTCTACATCCCAAGCTACTGGAAAAGGTAGATTTTCTGATTTACCTTGCAAATAGGATAAAAGTTGGCTACCTAATTGGAGAGCCTTTTCCAATCTTTGTCCTCTAGCTTCGGAACGTACTAGGTTTTGGACGAGGTGAAGACGGTGTGCAAACAGAATTTTATAGCCAAATTCTGTTTCTAACATGGCATCAATAATGATGGCTTCTGTAATATTTGACCAAGCTTGTTCAAAATTGCCACGTCGATAATCAAGATAAGCCTCTGCTGCGGCTTGGAAAGATTTATATAATAAATTGACTTCAGAAGATACTTGATTAATATCCCAGCTAGTACGTACTGTTTTCATCAACTCTTCGGCTGCGAAAAGGTCGCCTTGGCGAGCAGTATTTAAGGCTTGAAAGCGAGCTTTATTAATACGGTTTAAGAGAAATTGTTCTTTCCGTGATAAGCGACTTTCAATTATGTTAAATAATTCATAACCGATGAGTTGGTTGACATCTTGTCCGTATTGCTCTGGTGTTATAGGCAGATGCTTTAATTTACCTAATTCGTAATTTGCTAAGGCATCGTGCAGTAGTTGATTATATAGTTGAGTATGACTCTTGAGAAGATTAACCATATTTTGTTTGAGATGATAATTATCAGCATAGAAATTATTAAGTATGGAAAACTTTATTAATTTCCTGGCTTGTGAGAATATTTTTAGTATCTTATAAGATAATTAGCAGTGACAATCTCTTATATTTCGCTCTTGAATCTCTATTTTTTAGATAGGTTAATTTGTATTTCAAGGGCTAACTTTTAGTTAACCAAGCTTCTAAGGACTTTCTGCGCTTTTGTGCTGTCCGTGCTTGTGCTTTGACATCAACTGATTCTTCGGCTTGAAATAAATTAACAGTTTTGGTTGTCAGAATAAACTTTTTTCCTTGTTTCACTACTACCGGAATCGCCGAGTTATGCACTTCCCAAATATTTGCAGGTCGGGGTGGTTTGGTTGCTTTTTGTTCTCTAGGTTTAATATGGTAAGATTCTTGAAGCAGGTGATAAGAGCGATTGATTTCAACAGCAATCTCTTTAAAATTAGACAGTTGATTTTCTAATTCAACTGCTAAATGATTAATTTTATCAGCGATAATTTCTAAGTTTGTAATGCCTTCGTTGACAGTTTCTTGTAATATTTCTTGTCCTTGTTGCTGTTTGCGGGCTAATAACTCTTGTCCATATTTTTCCAATTTAGCTACCTCTGATTCTAATTGGGCGATCGCCTCTGGCGGGACGTAGTCCATCACCCCATCCAGAGAATCAAATTCAAACTGAAGCGGAAGCTGATATTGAAAGGATTTGATAGCATTTCTGGCAAGGAGTGTCAGGCTAGAATGAACCATATTTATCTTCACGGTAATTCTCTGAGTGGGGTTGAAGGGTAGCACTATATCTTTAAACAAAGAAGCAAGTCTGATTTCCTTAATCTGGGGAAATAAGGAACGGGGTATGGGGCATAGTTATTTTCCCTCACTTCCTCGTTCCCTACACCCTTACCCCTATCTCAAAGCAATTTACAGACTTATTCCCACAGCAATACAGAAGGTAGTACCTCTGGATAAGCTAAACGCAATAGTTGATAACCAATACCCGCCGAACCTTGGAAGAAGCAAGGGTGAAATACGGAAGCTGGTAAGTTACCAAAACAACGATAGTTACCTATTTTCTTTGCTTCCTGAACGGACATAGTTGCTAGTTCTAAAGCATTTTTATCCCAGTCGGAATCAGGAAGTTTTTGGCTTGCTACTAAGAGGACTTCACTACGACCAAGATTACCACAGCAGATTTGATCTATACTTTGTAAGCCTGTATTGTGAGTTGTTTGTAATGCAACTTCGATATCAGCGAGAATTTGCTCTGTGTTTTCAATTGATAAACTTCCCAATCGTCCCAAAGCAATACCGGGCGCGCCATGACACCAAGTAGACCAAAACATTGGCGGGGCTGATGGATCTTTGATGGGGGTGATTTCTCGCCAGTTTCCCGCATTGGGGAAGAAGAAACTATTCTCGTAGGCGATCGCCTGACGTGCAGCATCTAAATACTGAGCTTTATTAGTTACGTTATAAAGTCGTAACATTGCGTAGGCAATTCCGGCTGCACCGTGGGAATAGCCAGTTAATGGTTCAATAACGGTATTTTTGAGTACATAAGCACCTTGGCAATAATTCAGCAAATGCTGACCACATTCAATCGCTGTTTGCAATGTTACCGCATCTGGCTTGACTTCATACAATGCCAACAGCCCTAAAATTGCCCCAGCTGCACCACCAACAATATCAAATTTAGTATCTTTGGCGATCGCTGCTGGTGTAATCAGATGAGCAACTGTTTGTGCATCTTCTAACAGTTGGGGTAAATCCAAGAACTGACTGATTTTTACCAGAGAATAGATGATGGAAGCCAGCCCTGTAGCACCACCAATACCCATTTTTTGAATTCCGCTATTGTCTGTTTGTAAAGACTTCTGCAATAATTGGATGCTGCTTAAAGCTAGGTCACGGAATTGAGTATCCCCAGTACAACGGGCAAAAGCGGCGAGAAATAGAGCAATACCAGAGTTACCATCATATAAGCTATCTCCCAAGGGCTGGAGTTGGTAACGTTCAGTCGCTAAATCAAAGTTTAAACCAATCCAACTCAGACTACCATCTGTACCGGCGATCGCTCGTTTGGCGATTTCATCAGCAATTTCTTGGGCTGCTTCCACCAATTGTTCCTGGGTCAATACTGATACATCTTCGTTAATCTCTACGGAATCAACGGTTTCTCCTTGCATATTCTTGGCGACTCTAGCATAAAAAGCCAACTGAATAATCCCTACTTGTACAGCCAAATCTCCCTCACTAAGTTTCTGTAGTCGAGTAAGAACATCGTTGTAACTGGGTTGTTGAAAATAACCGACAATTTTTTCCCCTGCATTCAAAACTAAGTCATCACTGCCAGTTACTGCATCGAAGTAAGGCACATCCAATTGTTCTACAGCCTTGAGTTCTGCCCCCAAAATCTGCCATGCTAAAGGTCTGTTTTGTGGAAAGAGAAACGCCCGACTGAGAAAGTCAACTTCTATACTCCAATCCCTTCCGTCACTGAGATATTGAGGAGATATGGCGTTGTTTAATATCCGGCCGTAAATTCTTGTGGGGCGAAAGATAAATCTCACCTGTTGAGAACGAAAAGTGCCTAAAACACTATCAGATTCTAATAGCACTTCTCTATATCTCATCAAAAAGCGGTACATTTGCTCAAATCCATCCACCAACTCATCTATATAGTCATTGGGTGAAAGGGGAACTCCGCCCAACATAGCAATATTTTTTTGCAGAGGTCGGTTAACCTGTTCAAATCCTTCGTGCATATCATCCGTATTGATCAACTTCCATACGGACATAGGGATAGGTACTGGTTGGCTTTCAACGCTTCCTAAACCACTTAAATCAAAAGCAATAGATTTATCAGCACTAAAATCCCACATCGGTAACATTCCCGTAGTCAACACTGAATCAAAAAGTTGTTCACTAGCTACAGAAGCACCACTTTGGGATAATAAATCTTCCATGACTTTTGCTTGATGGTGCAGAATGGTTTCGATATCAATTAAGACAAAATGTTCACCAGCAGCGATTAAATTTTCATAGTGACAATCACTAGCACCTAATAAATATAGTAGGCATAACAGCATACCTGCTCTAATATAAAAGTGCTTTGCTGCTGACTCATCCTCGCAGGATTCTTGCTCTATATATTCAATCCAGCCGTAGTTGTCACGGCTAATAATTTTTAGTCCTTTAAAGTCTAATTTTGGGGTGTCTAAATCTTCAGCCAGAGCCAGAGCAAAGTTTTCATTACACCATTGTAAAAGCTGACAATATGTAATTTCTAAATCTAGATTCTTGGGTTTATAGATTAACTTCAGCCCAGAGGCAAAGGTCAGAGAAATGACCGAGTGGTTCTGATTGTGTAAATCAGATAATCCAGATTGTAACTCGACAACTTTACCAATATTATCGAGTGTAGTATCTGGAGCAAATAAGTTTTTAATATCAATTAAATCAGATGTTAATCTTTCTATGAATTCTGCTGTTGCTTCTACCCAAAATTCTATAGTGGTGACTATTAATCTGCTTAATACAGGATATTTTTTAAATAATCCTACTAGACCATCAGCTAATAATCTTTGCACAAAAGCATGATATTGCTCTTTACTATTACTTGAGTTATTACTTTTAATGATGAGATTAAGTAAATTCTTACCTAGAGGGCGAGAATGGGAAAATTCAAAATCTAAGGACTTGACACTAATATTAGCTAATCTTTGTAGTAAAGATTGTTCTAGAACTAGGTAAGCGGATTCTGTGAGTACAGTCAGGGGTAAATTATCAGGTGATAAGAAATTTGAGCCTAAACGCTTTAGTAATTTTTGTCTAGCGAGAAAACATATAGGTAGCAAGATATCCTCGAAAGGATAAGGATGTTCGGGGTTGATGGGACTAGGATACATATTTTGGCAGCGAAATTCTGAGACTGTTTGAATAATCTCTAAGAGAGTATTTGTCCATGCTGGCATTTCATGATTGGATATCAATTTGCTTCCTAATACACCTTTGATACTCTCAATATTCCATCCTGCCCATTCTATGCGTTTATAAAATTGTTCCCAATTACCCTGTGCAGCGACTTTACACCAACGAGCTAAACGTAGGTTTGATTCTTCTGTATTGACTTCTTTGTCTAGTTCTGGAAAGTATTGATTATCTAAATGTTCAAATAAGAATGTAGCTTTAGCTACAATTTCTGCGATATCAGATTGATTAATTGTCTTCTGGGATGGAATAGCAATCATGAATTAAATTCTCCAGTATGAGGAAATAAAAACTTGTGGATGTTTACAAATGAGACTCAACAGATTCGTTTTTAAAAGCCCAAGGTAAATCATGACTAGGAGTAAGCAAGGTTTTTAGAACAAAGCCATGATAAATAGGCTTTTAGTATGTTCCCTGTTAAGTAATTCCTACTGTATGGGCTTTTATTTATAGAAATTGATATCTTCAATTAATTTGAAGAATATATTTTCAGGAAGATCAGTTTTTTGACGTTGTTCTTTTCTCCAAGCTTGGGGAGTTGTTTTGTGATACTGGCGGAACTGCCGGAAAAAGTGTCCTTCATACTGATAGCCAACAACTTCAGCAATGTAACTAATTGAATGGGCTGTTTCTAAAAGTAAACTACGCGCTGCTGACATTCGACGTTCAACAATCCAATGATTCACCGGTTTTCCTGTACAACGACGTACTAAATCAGTTAAATAAGCGGAAGAATATCCAACTGACTGCGCTACATCACACAAAGTAATTGGTTGATGATAGTTAGCTTCAATAAAATCAAATACAGCTTTTAATTGCGGATGACTTGAGAATCTAAGCTTAATATCGGATGGATTGATTTTTTCTGCACAGAATGGCACTAATGTTGACTGTTTTGCGGTTTTGGTTGAGCAAAAAGACCAGTGTTCGGAATATTCTTGAAGATAATCATCAGCTATATCTATGGGTTTGGAAGTTTCGCAAAAAGATATACAACAACACTCTGCGCTTTGATAACTCATATAGGTAATAGTGATTTCTAAGGAACTCTTATGACCTTTTTGAGTCTGGTAAAAACCTTCAAAAGATAGAGAGCCTTGTTGTTGCAGCTGTGTCCAATAATTTGACCATATTTCGATGAAACTGTCTAGGTTTAGGTCTTCCAGAGTCATGGAAAGTATTTGATGATGGGAATATCCCAAAAATTTACAAGCTGCTTCATTGGCGTAGAGTATGTATTTATCTGCTCTTACCCATAACACTGCATATCTTGTCGGTTGGGTCAAACATCTACTGATATGGAGATTGTGTTGAGACCGCCATTTAAGTGGAAAATTATGCTTTTCTAGGTTATGTGGACAGGAAAATTGACTAATCATCATATCAGATATTATTGATGTTTCAAGTTGGTTGACTAGGTGTTTTTTTGACTAGGTGGATAAATTTAGAACTGATGCAGAGATGTTAAAGATCAGTTATAAGTCCTATATAAACTTTTGTACCATGCCCAGAAAAATTAAACAGTACTGTGTCTTCATGCTTGGGTTGTTTTGACCACGTTTGAGGTAAGACATAGTATGTTTTTATATCTTGGCTGAAGTCCATTTAAAAGATTGTACTTCTGGGTTTGTTGAGGTTATGCAAAAATCTTAGAGAGCTTTTGACTTTAGTAGAAAGTAAACAACTTATACCAATTTGAAAAAAGAATGCGACAAATGGTAAACGTAACAGAGGTAGCATTGTGGGTAAGTAATGGCAGGGGTAGTGCATATAGAGATCGAAGAGATTGTGGAGGAACTGGAGGAGCTAGTTGGGGTCATCGTGCCGAAACGGGAAAATTGTACGCGAACAGATTTAGATAACCTATCAAAGCCTTGCCTAGACTGAGTTACAGCTTGTTTGATTTGAAAATTTATAATTTTTTATGTTTGAAGCTCTGAAGCGGCGTTGATCATGTCCAAAAATAACCATTTATCAGAAAAAGATAGGTTCAAAACCGGACTTGCGTCCAAAAATCCTTGTTTCCCAAGGTAGGTAAAAACCCCGCCCCTTGTGGGCTGAATTAATTGCGAATTGCGAATTGCGTTAGCGGAGCGGGGCGTTAGCCCATTGCGAATTGGTTTAATTAGCTTCCCCGATGAGGGTGAAAGCAGCCCAGTTACGCGGATTAGAATATTGTTTTTTAGTTGTCAGCATAGCTTGACGTAACGCCAGAGCTTTATCAGGATTTTGCTGGAGGTGACGATAAAATTCACTCATTAAAAAAGCGGTGGAATTATCATCTACAGCCCACAGTGAAACTACCACACTAGGCACACCAGCAGTAATTAAAGAACGCGATAAACCAATCACACCATCACCTGTAACATTGCCGCTGCCAGTATCGCAAGCACTGAGAACAACGAGTTGGGCGTTGAGTTTCAAGTCGAAGATTTCGCCGGCTGTTAAGAAACCGTCATCTTGATTACTAGGAGCAAGAGCGATCGCACCTGGGACACCAAATCCTTTAAAATCATCAAGTAAGCCGTGAGTAGCAAAATGGATGATTTTGGCTTTCGCCATCTTAGGAAGAATTGCGGCTTTGGTGGCTTTGCTACCTGTAATTGCCTTGGTTTTCAATAAATCTGCAATCTGAATTGCTTCTTTTTCTGCACCAGGGAGAGATGTTAACTGTTCATTGGTAATGGGAATTTTTGGCATAGTAGGATTCCCAACTATTAAAATGTCCTCTTTCCCGCCTTTTGAATCCTCAATTCCGATTCTCTGCTTGTGTGTTAAATCTAAAGCTTGAATTGATGGCGCAGTTAGAATCGTATGTTTTTCAATTAAGTATTTACCTTCCTCATCTTGGAGTGCGACGAAGGGAACAGAAAATAGTGAACTTTGAGGAATGAAGATGACTTTTTCGCTGTCTTTGCTGGGGAGAAGATCCGCGATGGGTTTGATGAGTAGTTCGTGCAGCCGTTGGAATCTTTGTTTGGTTGTGGGCGCATCAGAAATTCCTCCAACAGTAATAGCACCGCGACTTCTCACACCAATGGATTGACGACTGACTCTTACTAGTTGTGCTAAAGATGTGTTTTCTTTTTGCCACAAAGGTTTTAAATCAGCTTTGCGGAATGTGATTTCACCTGTGGGCTTAATTACCCAAATATAGATTTCTGATTCTTTGGTTTCTTGTTTACCTTGTACTTTGAATTCATCATAAATAATTGAATATTGTACCAAGGTAGAATTTTGAATCTTGGCAATTTGTTTGATATCGCTGACTGTTGATGCTGCAAGTGATTTCATCTCGTTGTTATTCTGATTCAAGCGAGATGAAAGTAACTCCACAAACGCCCTAGCCCGACCGCGTTCTGATATTTCTAAAGCTGCATCGGTTTTCTTTTGAGCAATCAGAACTTTTTGTAGAGTGCGGTAAATGCTACTTTGTGTCTCGAAAATAGAGACTTTATTGGTATCAGCTAATTTTTTATCTCGCAGAGATTCATAAACTTTAATTCCCTCATACAGTGTTTTTTCTGCTGCGGCGAGATTACCAGATTTGTAGAGAGCATATCCTAAATTGTTTAAAGACAGTCCCTCGCCTAGTCGGTCTTTAATTTCACGGGCGATGGCTAAATGCTGCTGCTGGTACTCAATGGTTTTGGCGTAGTCTCCCAGTGAATAGTAAGCATTACCGAGATTTCCCAGTGCATTACCCTCACCTAGACGGTCTTTAATTTCACGGGCGATCACTAAACTCTGCTGCTGGTATTCAATGGCTTTAGCGTAGTCTCCCAGTGAATAGTAAGCACTACCAAGATTTCCCAGTGCATTACCCTCACCTAGACGGTCTTTGATTTCACGGGCGATGGATAATCTCTGCTGCTCGTACTCAATGGCTTTGGCGTAATTTCCCAAAGACCCGTAAGCATTACCGAGATTTCCCAGTGTTGCTCCCTCACCCTGACGGTCTTTGATTTCACGGGCGATGGCTAAACTTGAGGAGTGGTAATCAATAGCTTTGGCGTAGTCTCCCAAAGACTGGTAAGCATTACCGAGATTTCCTAGTGCTGCTCCCTCACCTAGACGGTCTTTGATTTCACGGGTGATGGCTAATCTCTGCTGCTGGTACTCAATGGCTTTGGCGTAATCTCCTAGTGAATAGTAAGCAATACCCAGCTTTCCTAGTGCATTTCCCTCACCCTGACGATCTTTAATTTCACGGGCGATGGCTAAACTCTGCTGCTGGTATTCAATGGCTTTGGCGTAGTCTCCCAAAGACTGGTAAGCAAAACCGAGATTTCCCAGTGCTGCTCCCTCACCGTTACGGTCTTTGATTTCACGGGCGATGGCTAAACACTGCTGGTGGTACTCAATGGCTTTGGCGTAGTCTCCCAAAGACTGGTAAGCAAGACCGAGATTTCCCAGTGCATATCCCTCACCTAGACGGTCTTTGATTTCACGGGCGATGGCTAATCTCTGCTGCTGGTACTCAATGGCTTTCGGGTAGTCTCCTAGTGCATCGTAAGCAAGACCCAGATTTCCCAGTGCTGCTCCCTCACCTAGACGGTTTTTGATTTCACGGGCGATAGCTAAACTCTGCTGGTGGTACTCAATGGCTTTCGGGTAGTCTCCTAGTGAATTGTAAGCAAGACCCAGATTTCCCAGTGATCGTCCCTCACCTAGACGGTCTTTGATTTCACGGGCGATGGCTAAACTCTGCTGGTGGTACTCAATGGCTTTCGGGTAGTCTCCTAGTGAATTGTAAGCATTACCGAGATTTCCCAGTGCGGCTCCCTCACCATTACGGTCTTTAATTTCACGGGCGATGGCTAAGAGCTGTTGGTGGTACTCAATGGCTTTGGCGTACTCTCCTAATGAATAGTAAGCAATACCGAGATTTCCCAGTGCATAACCCTCGCCTTTACGGTCTTTAATTTCACGGTAAATAATTAGTGCTTGTTGCCAAGATTGTAACGCGGCTGTAAATTGACTGGTTTGAAACTGCTGAATACCTTGCTGTAATAGTCTATCTGCTTCGGCTTTCCTGTCTGCTGGTGTTTGTGCCAATAGCTGCGACGCTGGAAATACTGTTGGTAAATTGGCAATAGGTAGCGCAACAGTCAAGATGAGAGTGATGAATGCGATTAAACTCAGTTGGCGACAACGCATATATTTTACAGTCAGCAGCAGATGAAGAATTCTAAAAAATATATATCTCTTCTTCTCTGAAGGATATGCAAATTCTGACTTTTCTCGTTAAGTCTTGAAAGGCTTACTACTATAAAATTCAGGTAAGGATTCAGGTCTAATATTGTGGAAGTAAAGAAGGGCAAGACTGAAAATTATTAGAGTCAGTGTTACTTGAAGGATAAAATGGCAGTTTTTGCCACTTTATCTTTCATCAGATGGGCTGCCAAGATATAGTTCATAAAAGACATCTGAGTAAGTAGAATATTGGCAGTTTTTTATTCCACAGGTATGCGATTTTAGTCTTGTGTGCGTTAAATTCCACCAAGTAGAATTACCAGGATGGCGATGAGCTATGCCCCAGTGTGATAGCCTTCCTGGTATGAAAAAAATTCATGAAAGATACTCAAGCTACATAATCGAAGAGCATCGTAGTCATGTAGCGATCTGCCCACTCTGTACCAAAAGATTTCTCCAGCACGCGCCGAGTTTTATCATTTTGTTGCTGCTTTGTACAGTAGTGGCGTTGTCCTGCTAACACCTTAGAGATGTCCAGATTGGAAGTTAGGGGTGTTTCTGTACTAGCAATTTGACAATGGATAGTGAGAAAATCCCGCACCCGATGGAGAAACATATCTTCCTCATCAGGGGTTCCTGGACGGACAAACAGACAAAACTCTGAGAAAATGTCACCCCAAGCTGGTAAATCCCGTGGTTGGGAAAAAGACAGTTCCGACAAAACCGACAATTGTGAATAGTAGCGTTCTGGGAGAGTACGATCGCTACTTATAGGAGACAAATCCGCGATCGCTGCACTAATCGTTCCACCGCGTCCACCTACCAAATCTGTACCGAAGATAGGAATTGCGTATTCAGGATTCGGGAACATCACACAGTGCAGAATATCTAAACCATTACCGACCTGAGCCAATTCTAAATGCAGTTTGCGAAACTGGGGGGTTTGGTAGCAATGATTTTCGATGATCAGCCTCTCACCTTCTAAATGACCTTCAACATAACCCAAACCTTCTGGAATCGAGTAAGGGGAGAGATCCAGATATTTTTGCCAAATTTCTTCAATGGAATCCGCCAACTTGTGGATTAATCGATGCTGACGGCTTCTTAACGACGCTTGCATAGAATTCAACATACGCTTCTCTATTGAGTATAGGATTAATACTTACCTTATTGTTCGTGCAAAATGTGTGCATTATTGGGGAATGGGGAATGGGGAATGGGGACTGGTGATTGGGGATTGGGGACTGGGAAAATGAGACAAGGTAGGAGAGGAAAAAACTAATGACTAATGACTAATGACTAATGACTAATGACTATTGACTATTGACTAATTAACTTGCCCATGCCTTGACTCTTTGTAAACGCCGGAGAATGCGGTTTGCTAGTTCGACTCCCATGACGGGTTTACAGAGGTAATCGTCTGCACCGACGCTAAAAGCTTGATTTTGACTGTTGGAGTCTGTTAACACACTTAAGAATAATACAGGCAACCTCTGCCAATGGGGGTCACTGCGGAGAAGTTGACAGAGTTCAAATCCGTTGATTTGGGGCATATTTACATCTAAAACTAAGGCATCAGGGCTGACGGCTTGTAATACATTCCAAAATTGTTGCGGATCGGCTAGGGTGGTGACTTTAAATCCCCACGGTTTGAGGAGGGTGGGTAGAGTGCGTAACCATTCTTGATCATCGTCTAAAATCATCACTTTATGGGGAACTTCTGGAGTTCTTAACAAATTAACTACGGCATCCATTACCTTTTCTGGTGGGGTTTGTGCAGTTAAAAACAGCTTTCCACCTTGGCGCATGACTTGTAAGCGATCGCTCAATTCCCCTCGATCGCCCATAACAATAATTGGTGTTTCAGGATAACGGTGTTTGAATGTCTGCAATGTCTCCCAAAAATTACTGAGTTCAACGGCGGATTGCTCTGTTACTGCTGATGGGGTTAATGTATGAGAAAAGCGTAACAAAACGACATCGGGATTTTGACCTAAAGCATCAAAAGCTGACTCTGTTACCTGCAAAGCTTGAGTCGCATCTAACACTGGCGCAATTTCTAGACGAATTCCCCGACTAGCTGCCACACCTACTATAGATTGATTAAACTCAATATCTCCACTCACAATCAGTAACAAGGGTGACTGTCTAGAGGGAAGTTGAGACATTTGAATCAGGTTTGTCTGCTCAATTTCTTGTTGGAGAGATGTCACCAGAGTTTTCATCAAAGGCGCGTGTTTCGGTTGCAGAGGTTCGCGTCCTCCCAACCAATACTCTAATTGACGGGCGATGTGCATGGTCTTGGTTAAACCAAAAACTCCCAAAGTTCCTGCTAGTTTGTGCGCTACCTGTTGCGCCTGTGCTTGTTGTCCTGGTGCGAGTTGATTGGTTTGTAAGTCTCTGACAGTTTGTAACAAAAATGTCATCTGGTCAATACTTTTGGGTTTGGTTGTTGTCCAAGTTTCGTTGAGAAAAGCCAGATATTGTTGCTGAGAATCTGGTGGCGGTAGATGCTGCGGGGAGTTACTCAGAGTTGCTTTCGATTTAGCTACACCCCGCAGATGATTTTCTGGAGTCGTGGTGCGAGTAGTTGATTCTTCTGTGTTGGGTGCTTTGAGGTAGTAACCCCGTCCGTGCATAGTAGCAATAAAATCATGAGGCGCACCCGCAGCTACCAATTTATGTCGCACCCGCCGAATATGGGAACGTACTGTGGCTTCAGAGGGAAATTCTTCTGAAGACCATAATCTATCTAAAAGTTCTTCAGTGCTGAAAACGTGCTGACAGTCTCGTAACAAAACTTCCAGCAAATCATATTCCATCGTCGTCAAATTCAAGGGACGACCATTGTAACTCACTTCACAAGTGCTGGGGTTGAGGAGTAAATCACCCCAAGTCAGCAAAGGAAAAGGATTAGCACTACCTCGCCTTACTAATGCGCGAATTCTCGCTATCAGTTCTACGGGATCGAAAGGTTTAACCACATAATCATCTGCGCCTGCATCTAATCCCTGGACTTTGGCTGTGATCGTATCTTGAGCTGTGAGTAAAAGGATTGGCAGGGTGTATCCCTGTGTGCGGAAACGCTTACACAAGCTAATACCATCTAACTTGGGTAACATGATATCCAAGACAATGAGGTCATACTCAAAAGTAGACCCATAAGTCCACCCCATTTCCCCGTCCTTAACAGTATCCACAATATAGTGATGGGCGGTTAAATTTCTGGTGAGGACTTTAATTAATAAATCATCATCTTCCACAAGCAAGATTTTCATTGATGAAGCTACCAATGGAGAATTCTAGTAATTTGCTCTGGCAAATCCAAAGAATTGAAGGGTTTGGTAATCACTCCACTAACTCCCAAATCATTAAACTGACGCTTTTCCGCAGTTTGTGCTTTAGCAGTTAGGAGGATGACAGGGATTTTTTCTGTTTCGGTGCGTGACTGGAGTTCTTTAAATGTAGCAATACCATCCATTTCTGGCATCATTACATCTAACAAAATGACATCAGGTTTTTCGGTTTGAGCAGTTTGGATACCCTCCGAACCAGAACTAGCAGTAAAAACCTCCCATCCCGCCGCCATTTTGATGCCAAACTGCACAACAGTTTGAATAGTTTCCTCATCATCAATAATTAAAATTCTTTTAGCCATAACACCCCTCTACTCAATTAAAAATTAAAAATTAAAAATTAAAAATTCAAGAACAGCTTACTCAGCACTCAGCACTCAGCACTCTTCACAGAATTAGGTAATGTAAATGCAAAGGTACTCCCGCACCCTGGGTTACTTTCAGCCCAAATTCTACCGTTGTGTTGTTCGATAATTTTGCGGCAGATAGTTAGTCCTAAACCGGTACCGCCTTTTTTGCGAGAATCTGATGAGTCAACTTGTTGAAAGCGTTCAAATATCTTTTCCAGTTGATCAGCTGGTATACCTTGTCCTTCATCCCGCACCCGAAAAATCACTTCCCAATCCCCAATCCCCAGTTCCAAATCCCTAGTCCCCTGTTCAACGGTTAGCCAAACAGTACCTCCTGGTGATGAAAATTTAATGGCATTACTAATTAAATTGGTTAAAGCTTGTAATATGTAGTCAGCATCAGCCCACACAGAGATTTCCTGTGGTTGTTTTACTAAAGTGACTTCATGCTGCTGTGCCATTGCTTGCATTGCTTCTGCGGCTTGGGTAATTAAATTAGCTGCATTGCAAGCCTGTCTTTCCATGACGACTTTACCGGATTCAATCCTTTGTAAGTCAAGCACATTATTGACTAATCGCACCAGTCTTTCTGTACTTTCATCAGCAATAGACAGCATTTGTTGTCCTTCACTGGAAAGATTGCCTAATTTGCCTGTCGCCAAGATTTTCAACGCACTATGTAATGATGTCAGGGGAGTCCGCAATTCATGGCTAATCACGGAGATGAATTCGTCTTTCATCCGTTCAATGGCTTTGCGATCGCTTATATCACTACTTAAGGCAAAAAATCCCTTCACCATATTCTGCTCATCTAGATGAGGGATATAAGTAACATCAACTGATCGTAAATTTCCATCTTTCAAGACTATTTCATTCTCATAGGTAACAGCTTGTCCAGATAAAGCTACTTCCACGTATACGCGCATTCTTCGGTAACAATCTTCTCCCCACACCTGTCGCAAATGAAAACCGTAAATCTCGCCGGGAGACTGCCCCAGCCAATCATGGTAGGCTTGGTTATTGAAGCGATAACATTGTTGGTCATCTACATAGGCAATCAATACTGGTAAGGCGTTGGTAATTAGGCGCAGTTGCTCTTCGTTTTGGCGCAAAGCTGCTTCCGCCTGCATCCTGACATTGATTTCTTCTTGTAATTCGGCGGTGCGCGCTACGACAACTTCTTCTAAATGTTCTAGTAATTGTGCCTGAGATAGAGCGATACTGATTTGGTCGGCTAATTGTTGCATCAATTCCAACTCAAAATCTACCCAATGGCGATCGCTGTTACATTGATGAGCAATTAATAATCCCCACAGATGATTTTGAGCAGTGTTGAGACTTTGGACAATGGGGACAATCAACTTCGCTTTAATATCGAATTGCTCAACAAATTCCACCAAACAATCTGCTAAACCCGCCGCCGGATCATGAACATCGGTGATGGCTCTGACTCTTCCTTGAGCATACAGTTGTTGATACTCTTGGGGAAACACTTCTGGAGGAAATTCCATATCTATCAGCGAGGGGTAATCTGGGACAACCGCTTCACTGATGGTTTTACCTGTACCGTCTGGTAATACATGGTAAATTAGCACGCGATCAGCCTTGAGAATCCGTTGTACTTCGGTGACGGTGGTATGTAGGATTTCCCTAAGTTGTAGCGACTGACGAATTTTGAGCGTGACTTCCGAAAATAGTTCAACTCGCTGCTGCTGCTGTTTTAATTCTGCTTGTATTGATTCCCGACGCTGACTAATATCTCGTAACAGCAGTAAATGAAAGTGGGGTAGAACATTCGGTGTTAAGGTATATTCCACCTCTCGCTTAACATGACTGGCAGATGAAATTAAGAGTTCTCCCATCAATGATTGTGGTAGCGGAAAACTCTCCAAGTTATCCCCCGCCGCGATGAAATTAGATAAGGCTTGCTTTTTCAGCTTTTTACGCGGTAGCCCTAGCAAATCACAGATACCATTGTTCATCTCAATCAGACAACCTTGATCATCAATGAGAGCAACTGCATCATGGGCGTTCTGAAACAAAGTTTTAATCAGACGCTTGTAAGCTTTTTGTTGATGTTGAGATTTTTTTGAGCCTGATTGCCGCTTAGAAGAACGTTTAGACACCTATATCCATACTTCAGGGGGACATTTCCATTGTTTACTTAAGCGATCAAAACTTCAAATTTTATAAAGTTAATGTTGGAAAATTTAACATTTAGAATTGTTATAGCCAGAGAAAGTCGCCAGTTTAGAGAGTCTGAATTCCGCGATCGCAGTGTCTCACAACAGGAGAGTGGTTATGACCCCTGAAGTTTTGTCAACATACCCTCAAATTCAAGGACTTCGGGTTGCTAAAGTAGTCAAATATCTCCAGCAAAATTACTGGGTAGAAATCAATCATCCCAATACACGGTTATTTGTGTTTGAAAAGGGTGTGGATGATCAAGGTAAACCAATTCAAATTGTTCTGCCAAGTCAAGATGATTACGAAGACACACCCTATTTATTAAGTAAAGCGGTTAACCTACTATCTGTTATAGAATCCGTCTCTTTTCAAGAAATTGTAAACGCAATTTATTCAAATCGGTAAAAATTGAATTGCTGAGAAACTCCTGAAACAGTTGTGTAAGTCAACAAATTTGCTATCAAGGAACGGAATCAAGACCAAATTGCCGGAGATTTTGATGACTCTAGCGGGATAAAATGTCAGGGTGAGTAATTGTGTCTGCTTCAATTCACATAAATGTTTAGTAAATCCACTACTATGGAAAAGCTAGATCGCATTACTATTAACCCTAATATCTGCCTTGGACAACCTACAATCCGTGGAATGCGGATCACGGTGGGCTTTATCCTCAAACTTCTAGCCAGCAATTTATCAATTCAACAGATTATTGAGTCATACCCAGAGTTAGAGGTTGAGGATATTCAGCAAGCTCTTAATTATGCTGCATGGTCAGTTTCAGAGCAATTAATTCATATTCGATCTGCATGAACAGTCTTCAATTCATAGCAGATGTTCATATCTCACCACTAACAATTATAGCTTTGCAGCAAGCAGGCTACAACATTTTGCGTTCTACCGAAGTTTTGCCTGCAACCGCAACTGACATAGAAATTTTAGAATTTGCCAGAGTAAATAATCGAATTGTATTGACTCAAGACTTAGATTTTTCAGCATTAGTTGCTTTAGGTGGTTATTCTCAACCCAGTTTGGTTACTCTTCGGCTTTCTTCTGCACAACCTGATTTGGTGTCACAGAAATTACTAGAAGTTTTACCTCAGCTAGAACAAGTGCTAATTGAGGGAGCAGCTATCACGATAGAAGATAACGCTGTGCGGTATCGCAGGCTACCTATTGGATAGAATTTTGGGAGTTATCAAGTTACGTAGTAATGTTGAGTTTAATCTTATCGGTGGTGAGGTATATTTCACCTTACTACGCTAACATCGCTTCTGTTCTTGATGAAGCGATCGCTAAAAGTTAGCTGTATTAGTCAGAACTGAGTTGAAAGGAGCATGAAAGCGTGATTCCCCGTAAACGTCTTGACATTTCTTGGGCTGATATGGTGTCAGGAATTGGATATTGTCTGCGATCGCCAAACCGTGAGAAGGTTGAGCAGAGAATTGAGCGTTTATGGTCTGAGAAGGGGTTTATTCTCCCTTGTCTTTCGGTGCGTAGTGGTTTTGATGCACTCTTACAAGCACTTAACTTTGAGCCTGGAACAGAGATTTTAGTTTCAGCTATCACCATTCGTGGGATGACGCGCATTATCGAGGCTCACGGTTTGGTTGCTGTTCCCATAGATATCGATAGCAACCACCTGATGGTGCGTCCTGAGTCAATGGCTCAAGCTGTAACTCCCCGCACAAGGGCTATTTTGGTGGCTCACTTGTTTGGTAGTTATATGCCAATGGAACGGATTCTACAGTTTGCCAAAGTGCATAATCTCCTCGTCATTGAAGATTGCGCTCAGGCTTATGTAGGTAATGAGTATCGGGGACATCCTCAAAGTGATGTGAGTTTATTTAGCTTCGGCCCTATCAAGACTGCAACAGCATTAGCTGGGGGAATTCTCCAGTTTCGAGATGCTTCACTTTGTCATACAACACGTTTATGTCAGGAACAGTGGCCTATACAAAGTCGCTGGCGTTTTCTCATCAGAATTTTGAAATATTCTATATTAATATTCCTTTCTTACCGCTTGACTTACAGCATTTTTCTTGCTTTATGTTCTGCATTCAAGCTAAATCACGATCGCCTGATTAGTCAAAGTGTGCGGGGATTTTCCGGCGACAACTTCTTGAGACAAATTCGTCAAAGACCTTCCTCTGCTTTGTTATCACTGGTGGAGCGTCGTATCCGCAAATTCGACCCCGATAGAATTGTAGAACGCGCCAGACTTGCCGAATATTTAATCAAACTCACGCCTGCTTTACAACGTCCAGGAAGTCAAGCAATCAAACATACTCACTGGGTTTTCCCGATACTGTGCGATTCTCCAGAAAAGTTGATGCACTATTTATGGAGTCAAGGTTTTGATGCAACTCAGGGAGGCTCTAGTCTATCTGTGGTCGAACCGCCAGCCCATCGTCCTGAAATGAATCCAGTAGAAGCCAAAGAGTTTTTTGAGCAGTTGATTTATCTTCCCGTTTACATTGGGATGTCGTCGCAGGATATTGAAAGATTAGCTTGTGTGTTGAATGAATGTGACATTCTACGCTGCGATGTTAACGCTGCTTTTGTTGATGATTCAGCGATCGCTAAATAGGTATAGAATTAAACATACAAACTTTTATCAACAAATTTAGCTATTTTGAATACAGATATTACAGGGCGGATGCTGCTTGCCCACAATTTTAATGTCGCTGATGATAGCGTACCAGCCCTCAGCAAAGAAGAATTTGCCGCAGTGTTTCAAGTGGGTTTAAGTACCTATAAAAACCTGCAATGTAGATTAGTGAATCATCCCCATTGGACTGTAGAAATTTTATTCCCTACAGACGAATTTTCTCCTGAGCAAGTCGGAAAACTTTGCGCGCAAGCCTTAGCAGAAAAGCGACGCTCACAGCAAACAGACACAGCCCCGCTTCCAGAAATTCTAGTCTTAGGCGGGATTAAAACTACACCACCCACCAGTGATTCTCCTGATGCACTCCAACCGGGAAATTGGGGGGTAGATGTGGTAGAGACTAACTCTGGTGCAGCATTTTTGCAGGGAATCGCTTGGGATTCTACCATTGCCCAAAAACCAGCCGATAGTATTTTCAAAGTTGAACTCAAAGAAATCTGACACTAGTATAAAATTAAGCTGTTGTACTTTTAATTTGCATATTAATCGCAGGTGGCAGGAGTCAAGGGAAAGAGTTTACAGCTTTTCTCGACTAGTGAAATTATGCAATTGATGGGTATAAAATATCATCAAACCTCAGCTTTCTGTACTTTTACCTTTTGCCTTTTTCCTTTTTCCTTTATAAAAATGGCTTCTCTTAACGAAAACCTCATCCGTATGATTGTCAAAGGTGATACTGCTGCGGTCGAAAGCTTATTAGCTCAAGGCGCAGATCCCAATACTACAGGGGGTGTTACAGCCGTGGGAGCTAGTAATACAGCTTTGATGTGGGCGGCTACAGAAGGTTATCTGGAAATTGTGGAATTATTGTTGGCACATAATGCGGATGTCAATACTAGAAATCCCGCAGGTTACACACCGTTGATGTTTGCGGCGGAGAGCGATCGCCGACACATTGTTTCGCTACTCCTAGATCATGGTGCGAATATTAGCGATCGCAATTCCTACGAGGAAACTATATTAATGACAATGGCGCGCCGTGGTCAAACGGATATTGTCCAACGTCTAGTAAAAATGGGTGCTGAGGTGGATGCCGTAAATAAAATCGGTGACACAGCTTTATACTTAGCCACAGATAATGGGCATACTTACACAGTCAAGGCGTTGATTGAACTAGGTGCATCAGTAAATACCGCAAACCTGGGCGGTTGGACTCCTTTAATGATGGCATCTGCAAGGGGCGATTTAGAAACTATGACACTGTTGTTAGCTAATGGTGCAGACTTTCGCCCTCGAAATCGCTGGGGTGCAACAGCCTTGAGTGAAGCTCGTAATTCCTTTCGTTCTGCTCAAGCAGTGGAATTGTTAATTCGAGCTGGGGCGACGGAGTGAGTCAATGACGGATGTTGGATTTTGGATTGATTCCAAATAGTAAAAATTTATGAATAACGATCGCCTCGCTGAACTAGAAACTTTGCTGCGGTTTGGTGCGCTTGACCAGCGTAAAGCTGCTTTAGATGAATTAGCACAATGTCCGGCTGATTTAGCCTTGCCTATTTTGCAAAGACTGGCGGTTGATCAAGATTTTTTGTGTCGTCGTTTAGCGGTGATGGGCTTGGGGAATCATCGCACAGCCGCATCCTTACAAATCCTCAAAGAGCTACTACAAGAAGAGTCTGACCATAATGTACTAGCGGAAATTGCCAATTCACTGTTTGAATTTGGTAATGAATCTGTACCGTTACTGCAACAGTTGTTTGAGCGCGATCGCCATTGGTTAACTCGCCAGACGATTATCTCGATTCTCATGGAAGCGAATCAAGACGAAGTGCTGCTAGCTGTAATTCGCCAAGCTTTACAAGACGAAACACAAACAGTCAAAGAAACCGGCATTTTAGCACTCGGTAGTTTACTCAAAGGGAATTTGCAGCAACAAGCCCTAGATTTACTCACAGAATTAGCACAGGCACAAGATTGGCGCGATCGCTGGCGAACCGCCACGGCTCTGAGTTTGTCATCAGACCCCAGAGCCAAACTCTTACTAGCCCAACTCCAACAAGACGAAAATCATTACGTCGTCGCCGCCGCCCTGGAAGGGAGTTTGCCCAAGGAGATTTGAGGGCAGGGGGCAGGGGTGCAGGGGAGGCAGGGGAGGCAGGGGAAGCAGAGGGAGAAAAACTTTTAAATTTTGAATTTTTCTGCCCAATGCCCCATGCCCAATGCCCCATGCCCCAGATCAAAATGGTTTGTGCAAAATAAGTGCAAAACGCTACAACTATATCAATATTTACAAATCTTGACGCTCATCTTTGCTTCCTCATAAGAAAATTGATCATAACAAAGCGTATAAAACGCCTAAAAGGCTTGAGCATCCAGGGAATTAGAATTGCTATTTTCATGGAAAATCGTCGTTCGGGTTCAAGCAAATCAATCTATTGATCTGGTTTGTCTGGATGCACAATCTGAAATTTCTTTACATTTTGAAACAATTTTCTGAACCTCTTTCGTTAACAGGAGATAGAATTAATGCCATTTGGACCAGCTTCTCGTCTGGGAGTTAGCCTGTTTGATGAAACCCCTCCCGTTGAGTGGGTATCTGGCCGCTCACAAGAAGAAGCCGAAACAATCATTCGCGCAGTCTATAGGCAAGTATTGGGTAATGCCTATGTCATGGAAAGTGAAAGGCTCGCCGTACCAGAATCCAAGTTTAAATCTGGTGAATTGAGCGTTCGTGAGTTTGTGCGCGCAGTAGCTAAATCCGAACTCTACAGTTCTCGCTTTTTCACCAACTGTGCGCGCTACCGAGCAATTGAACTCAACTTCCGCCATCTGTTGGGTCGTGCGCCACTGGATTTGGAAGAAATGCGCGGACATAGCACCATTCTTGATACCCAAGGTTTTGAAGCTGAGATTGATTCTTATATCGACAGCGATGAGTATCAATCTACCTTTGGGGAAAACATTGTTCCCTACATCCGGGGTTACAAAACAGAAGCTTGCACTAGCATGGTGCAATTTACCCATACTTTCCAATTGGTACGGGGTGCTGCTAGCAGTAGCTTGAAGGGAGACCTAGCAGGCAAGAGTCCCAAACTCAATGCGTTGGTTATTCAATCTACAGCTACCCCAGTAATTTCTCCTGCTGGCGATGGTGCAACCTTCCGCACACCACCGGTTGCTTCTCGTAGCCGTCATGGTGTTGATGCGAGTGCGGGTGGTAAAGTTTACCGCATTGAAGTCACAGGTTATCGTGCCAAAACCTTCAATAACATTTCCAAATTCCGCCGTGCCAACCAAGTATTTCTGGTGCCATACGATAAGCTCTCTCAAGAGTATCAGCGCATTCACCAACAAGGTGGCGTGATTGCCAGTATTACTGCTGTATAAATCGGCTGCAAACTTATAACATACTGAGGAGATAGATTCCTATGGCAACCCAGACAATCCTGGAACTGTGGCCTAGTGGTAGTTTAGAAGAAGTTCAAACTATCATCCGTGCAGTTTACAAACAAGTGTTAGGCAATCCTCACATCATGGAGAGTGAGCGGTTGGTGACAGCAGAATCCAAATTGTGCGATCGCTCCATCACTGTGCGAGAGTTTGTCCGCATCGTTGCCAAGTCTGAGTTTTATCGTACCCGCTACTTCGAGTCTTGCGCTCCCTATCGGTTTGTAGAACTCAACTTCCTCCACTTACTTGGTCGCGCACCCCAAGACCAAAGAGAAGTTTCTGAACATATCGTTCGGACTGTAGCTGAAGGCTATGAAGCGGAAATCGATTCTTATATCGATAGTGCTGAATATCAAGCCGCCTTTGGTGAAAACGTAGTCCCCTACTATCGTGGTAAAGACAGCGCAGCCAATAGCAAGCAAGTTGGCTACAATCGCATATTTGCCCTCGATCGCGGCCCTGCTCAGATTGATAGCGCAGTCAAATCTGCTCAATTAGTCTACGCAGTCGCTACCAACAGTGCAAATGACATTAAACCTTCTTCAGCTACTGTCATTGGTTCTGGCACTGAAAAACGCTTCAAAATTGTGGTTAAAGGTTCTAAATTCGACAGTCCCCGACGCATCAGTACCAATGAGTACATCGTCCCTGCGAGTAAAATGACCCCACAAATTCAACGCATTAATCGTACTTCTGGCAAAATCGTCAGCATTACTGAAATTGCGTAAACTTTAACAGGATGGGCTACGCCCATCCTCAAATCATGCTTTTTTAATAAAACACAAATAAACAATCCTCAATTTAGGAGGCTGATATATGGCACTTTGGATAGAAGCCGAGTCCGTAGAATTACGAGCCAACGCCAGCGAAGATGATCTACAAACCATTATCCGCGCCGTGTATCGGCAGGTATTGGGTAATGCTCACATCTTCGATAACCAACGCCTCACCAGTGCAGAATCTCAATTACGCAATGGCGATATTAGCGTCAGGGAGTTTGTCCGTGCGGTAGCTCAATCTGACTTATATCGCTCTTTGTTTTTTGAAACTTCTTCGCCCTACCGTTTCATTGAATTGAATTTCAAACATCTGTTGGGACGCGCCCCACAAGATCAAGCAGAAATTGCAGAACACGTACAGATTTACAACACACAGGGTTACGAAGCTGAAATCAACTCCTACATAGACAGTGATGAATATGTTAGAAGTTTTGGCGATAATGTTACACCCTCTGCCCGTGGCAATCGTACCCAAACTGGTGTGAAGAATGTTGGTTTCAATCGCACCTTTGCTTTAATGCGGGGATTTGCTGCTAACGATGTGGGTAAATCTGCCAAGTTAATTGGTGATATTGGTAGTAACCTCGCAACCAAAATTATTGCCCCTTTAGGTGGTGGTGCTGTAGGTAATAGAGAAAAAAGATTCCGTGTGGCTGTGTCGAAGGCTAATTTTGGTCGTCGGGTAACTCAAAGCATGGCTACCTTTGATGTGGGATACAACCAACTATCACAAAAAATTCAGAGCATCCAAAAAACTGGCGGTAAGATTCTGAGCATTACAGAAATAGCTTAGAGCAGAACCGCTAAAAGTTTGTAGATAGATGGTCTGTTACCAAAAATCCACTGACAAAACTACTGCTAATCAATCACAGTTTGGCAAAATTCACTCACAAACACTAAGTCTGAAAAAAGGCTAGATTTTGTTAAACTTCTTAATGAGTGAATTTGGCATTGTGATCACTGGTAATTAAGCGGCAATTTATTTAGTGATTGCTTCGCTTGTCCATAAATTACAGTTGATGATAAGTTGCTGACAACATCAAATTTATCAGGTGATTTGTATGGCAACCACAATTATTGCTCCTGGCAATTTTAGTGAATACAGTAGTTGCCGAGTCAAGATTACAGTCACAGGTGGCTGTGATCAAGGGATAATGAGGAAAGGCAGATATACAAAGACAATTCCTTATAATTGTCTGTCTCAAACAATTCAAAGTATTCATCGCCTTGGGGGAAAAATTACCCAAATTACCTTATTAACTTCCCAGACTCCAGTTTCCCAAATTGAGTGCGAAGAACAGCCACTATCTACAATAGCTGCAATTGATATTCTAGATTCAGTACATCCGACTGAATTATCACCTCAAGTAGAGGTAGAAAATCACCCTGACACAACATCTGAAAAGAACGAACTAATTACAATTCCACCAGAACAAAAACCTAGAGCGATCGCAGTTTTTCAATCCGGTGATTACACCTTCATTGATGAGTGGTAATTAACAAGTAAAAAGCAATAAAACCCATTACAATCAAAATACGATTGTTTAAAAATTTTATTGCTGTTTATTTTGCATTTTTACCTTTTCCTTTTGCCTTAATTACAGCCAGGATTTCTGATTTAAGAAACCCAATTTTTTATACTGCCTTCAAAAGCAAATAACTATAAAAAAATCAAAAATTGATGGATATTCAAGAGTTTGTTAAAAATTCCATTGGGCGTTGGCGATCGCAACGTAGCGCACATCATTTAGCTTTCAGTCACTTTGAAGCTGTACAGTCAGAAATTGAGATTGCAGCTCTTTCTATTGATGATCCAGCAGTCATTGACTTGTGTAAAAGCTATGACATCGACCCCCAGACAGCAGTTTCTCCATTCCGTATGAGTTGGGAAGGTCAATCAGATTGGGATGATGGAGAAGTCAAAGGTACTTGTGTCTTAGTTCCCATTCCTGATCCTGATGATGCGGCTCATCGCGGTAAACTCCTGCGTGATCAAGGTTATGCAGAAACCATCGCCGCCGCCGGTGACTATTACTTAACGGCTGACGGTACATTTGTGCTAACCACCGCCTACGAACGCGCCGCCGCCGAGGAAAAAATTTGGTTTGTCAATCCTAACGTCCGGTGTCGAGTTTCCCTGATTAAAACTAGTGCTGGCACAGGAGTTGTTACCGCCTCGTTTTCTTCAGAAATTCGGCAGGGTGTCCAGAATTAAACTAGAGCTAATTAAAACTCAAAATAGCATCAAAAAATTCCGTTAAAATCACAGATTTTTATTGTTTTCTCTGTTTATTTACGCCTGAGAACGAAGGTAATTAATTTTGAATTTTGAATTTGGAGTAAAGTGAAGTGACTTCTTCCATAACGCCTATTTGTGCAACAACGTCCAATAATTTAATTACCCTAGCTCGTTGGATGGCAGGGGATTTCAGCAATCAACAACAGGCATTTGAAAATCCTAAAGAATACGCCCATATTCACGTTTTTTTCCGTCCCTTACCTTTTGAATTCTTCTCTGGCATAGGGATGTATTCCGAGCAGGTTTATGACTATGACTTGTGGCGACCGTATCGTCAGGGTGTGCATCGTTTAATTGAGCAAGGTGATCAAATTTATATCGAAAACTACAGTTTAAAAAATCCCATATTCTATGCGGGTGCGGCGCGGGATTTAAATATTCTCAAAACCATTACTCCCGACTGTATTGAACGACGATATCACTGCTCAATGATTTTCCAACGAGAAGGCGATCGCTTTCAAGGTAGTGTCGAACCCGGCAACCTCTGCTTAATTGAAAAAAATGGCTGTCAGACTTATTTAGATAGCTATGTGGAAATCACAGAAAGCACTTGGGTAAGTCTCGATAAAGGTCTTGATGTCAACACCCACCAACAAATTTGGGGTTCTACACATGGGCCATTGCGGTTTAAAAAGCGGGAGAGTTTCGCTCATGAAGTCCCAAATATCCTGTGATCTTTCCCTACCGGATCTGGAATCTCTCAAACCAAATATGCTGCCCCCAGAAGCGCAGAAAAAAATGCAGTGCTGGATTCGCAGCAGGCATTTAATTTGTTCAGGTAATTTTTTTGTGTTTGAAACTGTAGATTACAGTGCCGTTGAACGATTTTCCCAATGTGTGGAAGCTTTAGGAGGTACAGTCATATCAGTTGATCCGATTGACAAAATTTGGATGGGTGATCATCGGCAAGTAATTCTCTATCAGGCCAAGGCAAGTTTACATACCCCTTGCCATAATCTGAAACAATATTGGCTGAAATACGGCAGCTTTCGCACCCGATTTGACGCACAAGCGTGAAGTTATTTTTTTGTGATGTACAACCTATGCTCCAAATCGATCAATCTGCTTTGAAAGCACGCAATACATTAACTGCTATGTTTGTGGTGCTTTGTATTCTAGATGCTACGCTAGTTTTTCTAGCGCGGGATAGATGGGCAATTGGACGAATTTTATTCACCATTGTGGTTATGTACTTTGTGCTACAGGGGCGAAAATGGGCGAAGTGGCTCATGATGGCTATCTGTAGTTTTTTGGTGGTTGCTCTAGTCGCAATGGTGATTGCACTAAAAGCAAAGCTTTCTACTGTCCTCATCGTAGGAAGTTTAATTATGGCTGCTCTGAGTACCGTAATTTTGATATATATGGCAAGTAGCAAAGATTTGCATTTTTATTTTTCGTGGAAAAGGCAAAATCCTTCTCAAACCTAAATGTGGTTTAGGGACTGCCAGATAAAAAAATATCCACACTGTAGGGTGCGTCAGTGAGAGAAAACCTAACTATACCAAGAGATTATTCATACTGACGCACCCTACTAAGCTGTTTATTTGGAATAATTTATTGTTTGGTGTTCCCTTAGCTGATTTTATATTGATGCTGATTTAGGCGATAACCTATGCTGTGAACCGTCTCAATTAAGTCTTCTGTTGCTCCGGCTGCTTTAATTTTTTGTCGTAGACTGCGAATGTGAACTTTCACAGTGTGTTCTTCGGGAGGAGATTCTAAAGCCCAAATATGTTCGATGATTACACGCCGACTGAGAACACGGCGACCATTTCGCAACAGTAGTTCTAAAATGCTGTACTCTTTTGGTGTCAAATAAATAGGCGTTGAGCCGTAAGTAACTTCATAGGTGCTAGGATTCAGATGTAATTCACCCCATGTCAAAATCGGTGGTGATGTCAGACATCCCCGACGTAGCAAAGCACGAATCCGCGCTAATAGTTTTTGTAAATCGAATGGTTTAACTAAGTAGTCATCCGCACCTGCATCTAAACCATTAATTTCATTGTTGATGTTGTCACAAGCACTGAGCATCAAAATAGGCCAATGATAACCGTGCGATCGCAAACGATGACAAAGACTCATCCCATCCAACACAGGTAACATGACATCCAACAACAGTAAATCATAATCCAGAGCCTTCACTTGATGCCAAGCTGCTTCGCCATCATGCACAACATCAACCACATAACGCTGAGAAGCCAAAGCATCTACTAAGTTTTCCGCCAGAATGACATCATCTTCAACCAGAAGAATCCTCATGAATCAATTCAAAATTCAAAATTAAAGACAGCCACCCATAATTCCACTTGGTGTTAAACCTAACTAGGAATTAGCTAGGAAATTCCAGGTTTGAACCAGCAGAGACTCTTATCAGCTTAATTTTTAATGGTTGTGAGGATAGCTCACCAATGACAATTTGAAGAAAATTCGTTGATTGTTAACTAATAACTAATGACTAATGACTATTGACTATTGACTATTGACTATTGACTATTGACTATTGACTATTGACTATTGACTATTGACTATTGACCGTCAAAACATCAAGATTTGTTGATTTTGCTAATTATTTCCGATTTTTTTACTATTTTTTGACCGATTTCCTTACTGATGGTGTGAGATTATCTAGGCTGAGAGGCCGTAGAGAAGGAAGTTATTCTTCCCATCGCGTTGACTCTCTGTATAGAGAAAATAGTCAGCGTTAGGTAATTTTGCATTGTTTTTAAGCCATTTTGTACACTCTTCATCATGATTTAAGACAATATTGGCTGAAATACGGCAATTTGCATCAAAATTTGCTTTAAATTCTCTCTTACCAGTCAAAAACCAGTAGGGGCGGGTTTGATACGACATTTACTCTTGAAAACGGATATTTCGCTTAAACCCGTCCGTACATTAGTCAACAGTCAACAATTGAGATTTAGCTGATTAGGAAGGATAGTTATGTCGATTCCTTTATTAGAGTACGCACCTTTATCACAAAATCATCGCGTTGCAGGGTTTGAAATTCCTGGTGATGAGCAACCAAGAATTTACACCACCGAGAACCTGTTAACTGCTTCCGATATGGATATGTTAATCATGGCAGCCTATCGGCAGGTTTTTAATGAACAGCAAATGCTAGATAATCATCGCCAGCGATTTTTAGAGTCTCAGTTAAGAGCTAGTCAAATTACAGTCAGGGACTTTATCCGAGGATTAGTTAGCTGTGATTCCTTTCGGCGACTAGTTTACGACAGTAACAATAACTATCGGTTTGTCGAAATTTGCATTCAGAGACTTTTAGGTCGTAATGTATATAGCGATCGCGAAAAATTAGCTTGGTCTACTGTACTGGCTACCAAAGGGCTACAAGGTTTCATTGATACTTTAATCAATACAGAAGAATACCTCGGCAACTTTGGTTATGATACCGTTCCCTATCAACGCCGTCGCATTCTACCACAACACGCTCAAGGTGAACTACCCTTTGCACGGATGTCACGTTACGGCGAAGATTATCGCAACAAATTACCCCTACCTCGTCGTCCCATCCGTCCCATCCCCACCGGTATGTTTGACGAATTTGAACCTTTTCATATTGATACCTTCATCCAAAGAGCAGATTGGAATACCAGTTTTGGTCTCATAGCCCTTTTCATCACCCTAGCAGTTCTGTTTGTTCTATTTGCAGAAGCCAATATTCTGTTCTGGGGATAGGAATTGGGTAGGGGGCAGGGTGCAGGGGGCAGGGGGACAAGTAAGAGTAATGAGTAATGAGTAATGAGTAATGAGTGCTGACTAATGACTAATGACTAATGACTATTGACTAATGACTATTGACTATTGACTATTGACTATTGACTATTGACCCTTTTTGGTGTTTCCCAATACAAACATTTTGTAGTCTATCTTGATACAATTCTCATCTGGAGTGATTGAGAGCGATCGCCAATTTCCTCACCTGGTGAGTGCCATTGTACTTGCCTCGGTTAACCTGTGAAGCTTTAAAACCTTGTTGCGTCAACGTTTCAGGTATTTGCAACTACTTAATTAAGTTATGTAATTTTTATCAAACTAAATCGAATAATTCCTTCCCTTCTCCTTTATGATTATGATAACTTTGTAAGATTTCGTTAAGGAAAAGGGAGATTTTGTATCCGTGGCACTTCCTCTTTTAGAATATTCCCCTAAGTCTCAAAACCAACGAGTAAGCGGTTATGAAGTTCCTGGTGATGAACAACCCAGGATCTACTCTACAGAAAACCTACTTTCCTCTACTGATTTAGATAATCTGATTGAAGCCTCCTATCGCCAGATTTTCTTCCATGCTTTTGCTGCTGATAGAGAGCGTTTCTTAGAATCTCAGCTGCGTAGTGGTCAGATTACAGTGCGTGATTTTATTCGCGGATTGTTATTATCTAACACCTACAAGCGTAGTTTCTACGACCTCAACAGCAACTACCGTTTTGTAGAGCAAACAGTACAGCGTGTTCTCGGTCGTGATGTATACGATAATCGGGAAAAATTAGCTTGGTCAATTGTCGTAGCTACCAAAGGTATTAAAGGCTTCGTTGATGACCTACTCAACTCTAATGAATATCTAGACGCTTTCGGGTATGATATCGTACCTTACCAACGTCGTAGAGTCCTACCCGGACGTTCAGAAGGTGAACGGCCTTTCAACATCACATCTCCTCGTTACGACGAATACTATCGTGCGAAACTTGGCTTCCCTCAATTCATTTGGCAAACTTCTGTCCGCACCTACGCATCTCCAGACAGACAGCCCAAAGCTGGTAGCCCCTCTCTGTTCTTAGATATGGCGCGGAGTATTAATCCTCAAGTTAACGCTCCTCAACGTCTTTCTGTACAAAACATTGATATTGAACGTTCCGTTCCTTATCGCGGCAAATAATCAAATCTGAAACCTCATTAAATTTGAGATTTTAAATTTTGTAGAAAGTCTGATTGGAGATTTCCTTCAATCAGACTTTCCAACACGGATTTTGGATAGAAAATTCCAGGTTCAAAATTTAAAACCACTTAATTTTCCTAATTAGGCACACTCATCACTATTGTCGGAGCTAAACCCTAATTCTAAAAGAGCTTTACGGATTTTAGCTTTAGAAGGGCGGACTTTAGGAACAGTTAGTCCCATTTCTCTGGCGGTTTCAAATAAATCTCGCATTAATATATCGAGGGAAGTATTCTCTGCATCTTCAGGAACGGGCTGAATTCTAGCTTCGTAGGCTAAGGTATAAAGTTCTAGGTGATGTTTTCCCATCACTCTAGCTAGTTTTCTTAAAGTTTCAGGGGTAGGACAAGTCCCTTTAAAGCAAGCACCTCTCAACCTTGGTTGAGGAACACCAGACAAATCCGCCAGACGATTCATACTGATACCTTGTTCTTCCAAGTATTGAAGAATAAATCGTCCTAAAGGGGAGCAATCTTCAGATTTTATTTGCAACCTTGCTGGCATTTTTCGGTATCAGGAAAATCTAAATATCTACAATATAGCGGAATCCAAGATATTACGCATAATCTTTATGGGTGATAGGTTACATTGATCTGCGTCTCAGAACTTCCACCAGAGTTGTAAAAGTTGGTGGAGGTGTTGCTGTAACTTCAATCCATTCTTGGGAAATGGGATGTTGTAACTTCAACCGCCAAGCGTGGAGTGCTTGACCTGGTAAGTTTACTCCCACAGAACGACCGGAAGCATAAAGGGGGTCGCCAACTATCGGATGACCAATCTTCGCACTGTGGACGCGGATTTGGTGGGTGCGTCCGGTTTCGAGTTGAAAATGAATTAATGTATAGTTACCCAGACGTTCTTGAATTTGCCAATGGGTGATAGCTGTTCTTCCCCCTTGTTCTACGGGGACAACTGCCATTTTTTTGCGGTCTTGGGGATGGCGACCGATGGGTAAATCTATTGTGCCATTGGTGGTTTTTGGCGCACCATACACTACACCTAAATATTCTCGGCGTGCGGTTTTGGCTTGAAGTTGGGCTTGTAGGTGTTGATAGGCGATGTCAGTTTTAGCGATCGCGATCGCCCCTGTGGTATCTTTATCTAGACGATGGACGATTCCTGGCCTTTGTACGCCACCAATCCCAGGTAGACTGGGGCAATGTGCGAGTAAAGCATTGACTAATGTCCCGTCGGGATGTCCTGGTGCGGGATGAACGACTAAACCGGCTGGTTTGTTGAGAATGAGTAACTGCTCATCTTCATAGAGAATATCAAGAGGGATATTTTCCGCTTGCAGTTCTAATGGTTGCGCTTCCGGAATTTCTAAAGTGATGCGATCGCCTACTTTTACATTGATCTTTTTAGATGTGCAGACATGACCGTTAATTTGCACCTTGCTTTGTTCAATTAGCTGCTGAATGCGAGACCGCGATAAATCTGGTAACTCATCTGCAAGGTAACGGTCAAGACGTGCGCTATCTTCTTCGACTTGTAAAAAGAAATTGTTCACCATTGAGTTGTAATTCAAGTGGAAATAATTATATCAATTCGCAATGGGCAAACGCCCCGCTTCTCTACGAGACGCTACGCGAACGCTAACGCAATTCGCAATAATGCTCTCGCCCCGCTTCTCTCCGAGACGCTACGCGTAGCTTGCTTCCACGGAGGGGTACGCTAACGTAATTAAGATTCGTAGAGAAGAGCCTCTATAGGATTCCTATTTGATTTTGGTGAAGCTAGGTATACTTTGATTTTTTCTTTCCTGTTCCCTGTTCCCTGTTCCCTGTTCCCTCCCTACGCAAATAATTTCAGGAATAAAAGCGGATTCCTATATCACATAAGCATCTGGTAGGGAAAAGACAAGGACTAAAGTCCTTACTACGAACTAGATTCTCATGATTTATTGTGATGTCAGTTTGTGATACTTTAGTTCTTTAACCAAAGAACTTTTTTGAATGTATTTTAAAACACTTAATTATGTTAAGTAATATTGCTATAAGGCTCTATTTCTGGTGATTTTTAATTAAGTAATAATAATGAGAAATAGATTTTTGCTACTGATGGGTTTGAGCCAATATCTCTAATTTTAAGAATTGCTGTACTGTTAGATGAGTGAGATTAACTAAAGATACAGAAAAGATAGCTGATTTTTGGGAAAATTCTTCCTGGTAATCAGTAAATACTTTGCTGTTTAATAAGGGAGTGCAATTACTTTTCAAGTAATTTGTATTAATGAATGTTAGTGCTAGTGGCTTACACAAATTAGAAAACTGTAAGCCGCAAAAAGCGTACTGACTAAAATTTTGCTTGCTGCATCGATTGAGTGATCGCAGTTATACAAACATACCTAAAAATCCGGCAAATTTTCCCTGAATTCATATTTATATAATATTAAATTTTTCGCTGAGTGCCACTATGAAAACACTACCTATTAGTAGATACAGATTTTTCCAGAAAATACAACCACTATCACTGTTAAAAAAAATCACTGGTAAAACTGTAACTGGCTGTTTACAAGTGTTCAGCACATCTGGTGCTTGGTCAATTTATGTAGATGAGGGTAGACTAATTTACGCTTGCTACTCAGAAAGAATGTTTGAGCCACTTTATCGACACTTACAGACTTTGAGCCAGGAAATTACCACCCTCCCTAGAGAAATTAACGACCAGTTACGGGTAATTTTCGAGACAGATATTGAAAATCAATCTATTCCTAATCCCGATTATTTGGCTATTTGTTGGTTAGTTAATCAAAAATATATCAGTCCCTCACAAGCCGCCATACTCATAGAACATTTGGCGTTAGAAGTTTTACAGACATTTTTAGTTTTAGAGGAAGGTAGTTATGAGTTTATACCTGAGAGTTTTTTAGATGACTTACCTAAGTTTTGTTACTTAAATTTGCGCTTATTAGTAGAACAATGTCAACAACGGGGACACGCATCTGAAGGATTCAAAAAGGAAATGGATATTGCCGATTTGTACAAAAGTAGTATGCAATCTTCAGTAAATCATAGAGTCAATTATCAGAACTATACTAAACCCAAACCAGAACCAAGACTCCCCCAAATAGATACTAAACGCTATCCATCTCAGCCCTTAAATAATAACCATCACTATCAGTCAACGTCATCAAATGATTCTGACAGAAAAATTTATAAGATATTTTGTATAGACGATAACCTAGTTGTATTAAATAGTATTAAGAATTTTTTAGATGAGCAGATTTTTTCCATTATTGGGGCTACAAATTCACTGAAAGCGTTGATGGAAATACTGCACACCAAGCCAGACATAATTTTACTAGATGTTGATCTGCCAGATTTAGATGGCTATGAACTGTGTTCTTTATTGCGAAAACATTCTCATTTTAAAAATACTCCTATTATTATGATGACAGCAAAAGCCAGTCTAATTGACCGAGCTAGAGCTAAAATAGTCGGGTCATCAGGATATTTAATTAAACCATTCACTCACAGTGATTTACTTAAAGTAATTTTTAAACATATTGTTTAATTATCGGTTACAAAGTTAAATACCTGATATCACCTTCTGATTATCATGGAGATTCAGGATTGAGTATTACTTGGGTAGGCAAAGTTTTAATTATTCAAGACTCCCTGAGTGAGTTAGATTTCATCAGTAGTTATTTAGAATCACAGGGCTATCAAATTATTAAGACTCATACCACTAAAGCTGGTATAGAAATTGCTTTAGAAGTTAGACTGAGTGCAGTTGTCACTGATGTGGTGATCCCAGGAAGAAGCGGATTTGAACTATGTCGCTTTTTTAAAAGTCATTATACTTATCAAAATATCCCGATAGTGGTTTGTAGCGCGCATCATCAAGAAAATCATAGAATTTGGGCGAGAAAACAAGGTGCTGATGCTTACTTTACTTGGCCTTTTGTCGTAGAAGATTTACTAAACGTCATTCAAAGTTGAGGAAAGAGTTAAGGGGAAAGGGAAAGAGGCTTTACTAGTTCGTTTCCCTACACCCTTATACCCTTAAATCTCTAAACATTGGAAAGACGACTCCATTGATTCCATGAACCATCATAGTTGCGAACTTGGGGATAGCCGAGTAAATACTTTAAGACAAACCAGATGTATCCAGAACGCCCACCAATAGCGCAATAGGGAAATATTTCCTGATCAGGCGTGATGGCTTGACTTTCATAAAGACTTTTCAATTCAGGCAATGATTTAAAAGTGCCGTCCTCATTGAAAGTCAGAATGTGTTCAATATTAACTGCGCCGGGAATATGTCCAGCACGTTCATTCTTTTTTGGCGGTTGATTGAAAAACCATTCACCACTGTATTCTTGAGGTGTGCGAACATCTAATAGGATGCTATTTTTTCTATTCATAGAAGCTTGAACTTCTGAAGGCAATACTCGTAACTGAGGATCAGGAGTTTTAGCTTGGTAGGGAACTGATGAAAAGGTTGATAATTCTGGGGATAGTGGACGATTTTCTGATTTCCATTTTTGATATCCACCATTGAGAACTTTGACATGATTGTGTCCAAATAATTTTAATAACCAAAAAATCCAACCTCCTGTTCCTGGGTAACTACTATAGGCAATCACTGTTGTGTCATTGGTGATACCAGAACGCGACATCAAATTAGCAAAGGCGATCGCATCTAAATTTATGCTCAAATCCGGCAATAATATGTCTGTAAAAATATGCCAAAATACAGCCCCAGGAATGTGAGCGTTTTTGTATAGTTCTGGACTTGTATCAACTTCAACAATGCGAAGATTGGGATCATGGAGATGATTTTCTAGCCATTCAGTATCTACTACAACTTCAGGATGAGCGTACTGGGACATGATTTTTCTCAAAATGTTACAGTTTTTCGTAACAGTAAATTTTTTAGATAATTTCCTGTTCATAGTTAAAATTAGGCTCATTCCCTGACTCAGCCTAGTCCTCGAACGAGTACATTTTGTGAATCATGGCAAACTTACAATCTTTGTTTCAAAGGATTATCCACGCCAAAAACGAACAGGAATTAAAATCACTGCTTTTCCCCGAATTGAGTGATTATTTTGCGGCTAAACGCTCAGGATTATTTTTTCTAGAGGAACTCCCTTTGCTGGATAGCAGGTTGCAAAAGGTGATGCAGTTTGCTTTATCTACTAAACGTAATCCCGTTGTGCGTTATTTAGTAGAAAGACATACTCCTGTTCATGAAGCTTTAGTAATTTCACCGAAAGCATGGCAGTTAATTTGTCCACGGGCTGATCATTGGCACGTTCTGCTAGGGCCGATTGTCAATCAAGGTCAATTAGTGGGTGTGATTGGTTTTACCCGTGCCATTGGGATGACTGCATTTGATACACAGAACTTGCTAGATGTGAGCGCGCTATGTCTGCATTTATCGGCTTGGGTAGCGACGGTAAGATCCCTAAGTTTAAATCCAGGTAAATTAGTATACCAACAATCTAAAACTCGTCAATTAACACCCCGTGAAATGCAAATTGCTCAATTAGTGGCGCAAGGACGCACTAATGCTCAAATCGGGGCGGAACTGTGGATTACAGAAAATTCTGTGAAGCAAGCTTTAAAACGGATGTTCCGTAAACTAGAAGTTTCATCTCGTGCTGAGATGGTGGCTCAATTGTTTGTCGGTACTCAACGCTGATTGAAACCTATTTATGTTCTATTCCTCAAAATCTAGTGCATCTGCTAAATCTAGAGTTTCTTCTAAATCTGCATCTCTATCTTCTAATTCTAATGTCATCTGTTGAGATATTGCTGCTAATTTGACATCGCCTTTTTTAGAAACATAATCAACTAGTTTAATCCAATCAATACGACCCTTTGTAGTAAAATACTGCATAAATTCAAACGTCATTTCATTAACTTTGGCATCAAGAGTAGACTTAAAAATTTCATCTTTTTTCTTGGCTTCCTCTCCAATAGGAACAATAATTTCTTGGTAAAGGTTGGCATCTTCTGAAATAAATTCCCAAAACTCTTGCCCCGCATACTTGAAGTATGTTTTATCTGTATCCACATCTTCCTTAAAAGGGCTACTATCCTTGCCGTACATACAACCGTTAACGGCTATAATATTACTTGTAATACCTTGATTTCTCAATGACTGCCGGGCTTTTTTAAAATTATCTTTCATCTTACTAATCTGGTCGGAATTTCCCCAACTAGTCCCAGATTTAATCCCTACAATATAATATGTTCCATTTCGCTCAAACTCTAGATCAACACTGTTGAGTTTCGACTTAAAACCACCGCATAAAGATTCAGAGATATATATAGCAAATCCTTCCAACAAATTCCCAAAAATTGTTTCTTCCTGTGATGAAAGAAAGGCAGTAATGATACTATCAACAAAATCTTGGGCGCGCTCAATATTTTTTGCTTTAAATAAATAAGGATTTTTACGCTTGAGAACATTTCTAAGCTTTAATTTGCTCAATTTCTCAAATCTTTTATCATAGAAAGGTGTGAGGACGTGCTGAATTAAGTAATTATGATAAATCTGATAATTTTGGTCTGCCACATTTAACTCCTCATGGTACTGATGATGGTTTGCCATAAGTTGAGTATTGATAACTGTTGCTTTAATATTCATGGCTGCCAGTTCACAATACTCTTTTTTAATCTCAATTCCTACATAATTTCTACCCAATTCTTTAGCAGATATACAAGACGTTCCTGAACCAGCAAACGGATCAAGAACTACATCATCTACATCAGTGAATAATTTGATGAACCATGAAGGGAGAGCTTTAGGGAAAGCGGCACTATGATTTTTATTGCCGCATTCAGTTGCTAAATGTAAAACATTGGTTGGATAAGCCATTTTACGCTCCAACCAATTAGAGATGTTCTTGCCAAATCCACTTTCAACTTTAGAATTATCGCGTTTTTTGTCAGTCTCACTTAAATTTTTGAGCCGGGATTTTGCCCAATCTCCCATAGGAACCATGACAGATTCCTGATTCATCTTGAATTTCTTTTGCTTATTAAAATGTAAACAACGTTCCCAAGAATCACGAAAGCGATTAGACCACTTACCAGGATAACTATTTTTTTTATGCCATATATATTCTTCAGTCCATAACCATCCCTGTTTCTGCATCCCTAAAATTAAATGCAATACGTATGGATGTCTTTCCCCATTAACAACTTTCTCTTTAATATTAAGAATGAAAGAACCTTCAGGTTTTAAAACTCTTTTTAGTTCTAACGCTCTTGTGAGGAACCAATCAGTATATTCATCTGGTGCAATTCCTCCATAAGTTTTTTTTCGACTATCAGCATATGGAGGGGAAGTGACAATTAAATCAATACTTGCAGAAGGCAACTTGCGTAAAACATCTAAACAATCACCGAGAATCAACTTATTCTGCCAAGTTTGCGGGTTATTCTGATCTATTGACTCCAACTGCTGAATCAGAATTGTCTCAGATTCCAAGGTAATGTTTAGTGCTGTTTCTACCATAGCCCAACCTTTTAGACCAAAATTTTACTTAGCTAAAATGCACAGAAGATAAATGCGTGGCGTTTTAGTTTACCAAGAAAATGGGTTTAAAGCTCTGTCTTTCTGGGACGGCTTTCTGATAAAGTACTGTGCAGATTTACTACTGAGCCAATTACCGCGATCGCAGGGGCTTCAAATCCGGTTTTCTCCACCAGTTCTACAATATTTCTCAATTCCCCAATTAATTCTTCCTGTTCGGGACGCGTCCCCCAACGGACTAAAGCAATCGGTGTGTCTGCACTTAATCCCGCTTGGGTTAACTCTTCGAGGATGTAAGACAGATTGTGAATTCCCATATAAATGACAATGGTTTCTGAACCGTGGGCGATCGCTTGCCAATCGACCTTCGGTTTATACTTGCCTGCGGCTTCATGCCCAGTCACAAAAGTTACAGAAGAACTATACAGTCTGTGGGTTAAAGGTATCCCTGCATAGGCTGGGGCAGCAATACCCGATGTAATTCCTGGCACAACTTCTACAGGAATACCTGCGGCGACTAAATCAACCATTTCTTCACCACCACGACCAAAAATAAACGGATCGCCACCTTTAAGACGTACAATAATAGCGTGTTCCTGTGCCTTCTCGATTAATAATTGGGTGGTTTCGTCCTGTAGCAGTGAATGTTTTCCCCGTCGCTTACCAGCGTTGATTTGTTCTGCTTGGGGATTAATCATGGCTAAAATTGCCGGACTCACCAAGGCATCATAAATTACGACATCGGCACATTCTAAAATACTCTTACCCTTGAGGGTCATTAGTCCAGGATCACCTGGCCCCGCACCGACTAAGTAAACTTTGCCGAAACTGTTTTGTGTTTCATTGTCTGTGCGGTTCATGGGTGAATTAAATCCTCAATCAAAATAGCTAATTCGTCACTCGCGCCTAGAGGTGGTGCTAGGTAAAAGTTCACCCCAGGGAATTGTAATTTTAACTCGTCAACAGCTTGAGCGATCGCATCTGTTATACCCCCAGAGAAAAGAAAGTATGGCAAAATGGCAATTGCTTGCTTGCCAAAACTCACTAACTCTTGTACCCGTGATTCTAAAGTTGGTGCGACAGACCAATAAGCGGTAACTAAACCCAAATTCGCCGCCATAGTTTCTACTGGCTGTTGTGAACCAGGACGACGGCTACCATGTGCTAACAAAATTCCTGCGTCAGCTTTAATAGTATTGATTTGCTGTTGAAAAAACCTCTGTAAATCGGGATGACTTCCTAAATATGGTTGTAGGTCAATTGTGATATCTTCACCGATAGTCTGTTTTGCTAGTGCGACCTCAGCCGGAATATCCGTCATCACATGGACACCTGCTAGCAGAAATATCGGCACAATTTTCAGGTGACGACATCCCAACAGCACAGCATTTTGGGCAAAATTTTGGATTTGCAGATGTAAAGGTTCGGGACTAACTTCTAAACACGCAATACCCACAAATTTTTCTGATATTTGCAGTTTTTCAGCCACCAGTTTTGCTAGTTGCTGCATAGCTACTTCAGGACGAGGATCACGACTGCCGTGGGATACAAGGAGATAAGCAGATGACATATTCACAATTAATAGTTCAAAATTCCCCAAATTTTTAGATGAACGAATTTTGTGTGACTGTCTTTATTTTACATTTTTTAATAAAAATTTAATATTTATGTTGCGATCGCTGATTTCTTGACTCATCAATATCTGTCCACAAATGCCTAAAACCCAAAGCATATTACAGCAGAGAGTAGGAAACATGATGATCACAATTGTTAGAGAAGCTATTTTTACGGGAAAACTGAGAATAATATCCTGTATGAAAAATTTTATGGCAGTCAGTCTAATACCAAAAACTACTTTGATTGTTTAAATAATGGCGCAAATAACAAAATAGTTTCTTGGTGAAAATCATGTTTAAAATAGCATCTGGTCAGAATAAATGGATATTTAGTCTGAGGACAATTACTTTAGTTTTATCTATTATTAGCAGCATTGGTATTCTCTGGGCTGTAAATTTACGTAGACAATCAACAAACACCAATCAGAATAATTTACCAGCAATATCAAATAATCAACAGTCTATAGTTCGTGTTACAGCTTTAGGAAGATTAGAACCGCAAGGCGATATTATTCACCTGTCTGCGACAAGCTCAAATCAACGTTTAGCGAAACTGTTGGTAAAAGAAGGTGAACAAGTGAGTGTAGACCAAATTATTGCAGTTATGGATAATGTGAATCAATATCAAGCCTCTGTAGAAAATGCTAGAGCCAAAGTAAATGTAGCGCGATCGCGTTTAGCGCAAGTGCAAGCTGGTGAAAAATCTGGACAAATTGAAGCTCAACGCAAAAAAGTCGCAGAAACACAATCACAATTAGTTGAAGGTGTCAAGGTACAACAATCTGTAATTGCTCGTCAAGAACTGGAATTACGCAAAGCCAAAGATAATTATCAACGCTACAAAGATTTATTGGATAAAGGAGCGGTTTCTGTATCAGAAACAGAAACTAGACGTTTGCAAGTAGAAATTGAGCAGCAAAAATTGCAAGAAGCCAAAGCTAACCTCAGCGAACAAGTTAGTACAGGTAAGGAACGTGTAAAAGCTGCGGAAGCAACATTAGATAGTTTAAATAATGTCAAACCCACAGATATTTTAGTTGCTAAAGCAGAATTGAATGAGTCCTTATCTCAATTAGAAAAAGCAAAAGTTGACTTAGAATCTCTTTATGTGAAAGCACCCGTGGCTGGGCAGATTTTAAATATCAACACCAGAGTTGGTGAAGTTGTAGGTAGTAAAGGGATTGTTGATATTGGACAAACACAACAAATGTATGTGATTGCAGAAGTTTACGAAAGTGATATTCATTATGTAAAAATTGGTCAGGAAGCAACAATTGTTAGTGAATATGGTGGATTTACTGGAGAAATCAAAGGAGAGGTAGATCAAATTGGATTGCAAATTGAACAGCCAGGAATTATTAATGATGATCCCACCGCCAAAGCTGATGTTAGAATCGTGAAAGTGAAAATTCGCCTGCGTCCCGATGACAGCGAACGGGTGAGGACATTGAATAAGTTACAAGTTAGAGCCTCAATTCAGATTAATTGAAATCAAAAGTTGAGAAATTGATGGTGGAGTGCAGCAGCTACGGTATCGGAATTTGTATTGGATTTTAAAATCAAATTACAAAAACTGTCTCGATGAATCGCCATCAATTCAACGTCAGTACAAGCTATGGCTCGAAGATTCACAGGATAATTTTGACTACCGGAAAATTGTACATTCCCAAAATATTCACCTGATTTGAGTTGAATTGTTCTGGATTCCCCTTGATCAATCACAGATACTTCCACTTCTCCCTCTAATATCAAGTAGACGCGATCGCCAAATTCACCTTGTTGAACAATAATAGAATTGGCTTTGTATTGACTTCCCTTAGATTGAGAAGCGATCGCCACAATTTCTGATGGATCAACATTGGGTAAGGCTTTGGATAAATGACTTGTCATCACCCGTTGATGCAAACGACGAACGACATCATTACTAGTCAACTCTGAGTTATTCACGAACAACTGAAATAATTCTTCCTCAATCACCATCACTTTCACTTCTGAATTTTTGGTGACACGCACTGTTGCTGTACGTTTTCCACCCCGCAGCAAACCAACTTCCCCAAAATAATCTCCACGACTCAGCCGATTTAACAAGCGAGTCGGCTGATCGGGGAAATCTTGAAAAACTTCTACATCCCCTTCCAGCAGAATATAAAATTTCGTGGCTGGTTCTCCCTGACGAACAATGATTTCCTCGGATGCGTAAGTCAACACAGTGGGTTTAGTGTTGGCTTTTTCTAGCAAGGCTTCATCAAAACCAGGTAACATCAAAGACAGTTCTTGGTTTAAAGCTAAACCGAGTTTGCCATCTTCCACATGAACAATCCGATCAGCCAAATCCAGGATGCGATGATCATGAGTCACCATGAGAACAGCACTGTTGTGTTCTTTGGCTAAACGGTGCATTAAAGCGACAACATTACGTCCTGATGATTTATCCAGGGCGGCTGTTGGTTCGTCAGCGAGTACCAACTTGGGTTGAGTTACCAAAGCACAAGCGATCGCTACCCGTTGTTTTTGTCCCCCAGACAGATTTTTAGGATAAACATCGATTTTTTCCTTTAATCCTACAGATTCTAAAATAGCAACTGTTTTCGCCCGCGCCGCCTGTACAGCAAAATCCGGCTGTAGTTCCAAAGACATTTGAATATTCTGCTGGACTGTTAAAAAATCGAGTAAATTACTGGATTGGGTAATATAACCAAAATTCCGGCGCATTTGGACTAATTGCTCTTTGGTTGCACCGTTGAGTTCCTGTCCTAAAATATTTAAACTGCCTTGTTGTACGGAGCGTAGACAACCAATTAAACTGAGCAATGTGCTTTTTCCTGAACCAGAAGGGCCAGTTAAAATGACAAATTCCTTGGCTTTAATGGTGAGATTAATATCAAATAAAATCTGTTTTTTGAGTGCGGATTCCCCAAAAAAATGATTGAGATTTTGAATAGAAATAACTTTTTGATTCAGCACAATAATTCAGATTAATTACTAATTTAAAACAGGTCAGCAGGATTAGAATCTCTGAGCTTATTCATACTCACAAAACCAGAAGTAAAGCACATTATTATTGTTAATAACAGCACCAGAGAAGCTCGCGGCCATGTCATATTCATCGGTAAAGATGTAGCACTATTGACAATGGCATATAATCCCAAAGACATGATTAGACCAGGAATATAACCCAAAACTGCCAAAATCAATGCTTCTTGAAACAAAATATTTAAGAAAAAACGATGTTTATAACCTCTAGCTTTCAGAACGGCGTAGTCTGGTAAATGGTCGGTAATTTCGCCATAAAGAATTTGATAAACAATAATTACTCCTACTAAGAAACCGACAAAAACCCCCGTAGTAAAGACAAATCCAATGGGCGCACTAGTAGCCCAATAATGCTTTTCATATTCGATAAATTCTTGGCGTGTCATCAACCGCACTTTGCGGGGAAGTTGAGCGCGGATTTGTTGAGCGATCGCCTGTAAATTTACTCCTGGTTTAAGAGTCACTAAGCCCAGGGTAATATTATTAGATGAACGGTGAGGAAATAGATAGTTAAAAGTCATACTACTGGTAATCAAATTACCATCATCAGCAAAAGAAGCACCAGCAAAATTTACTAAGCCACTAATCCAAACTTGATGCCCAGCAATTTCAGCCGCAATTGGTTTTCCTGGTTGCAAATCTTGAAAAATACTGCCATATTCTTTTGCATCGGAGTTGCGATCAAATAAAACAACGCCTCTAGCTTTTAAAAGATGAGCAACTGTCTGAAAGTCTTTAATCTCAAAAGGAACATTATCTGGGTTAATCCCTAAAATAATAATTCCTTTGCCGCCGCGAACACTGCCATAGCGGAAATCATCTCGCGCGTGGTAGACATAATTTACAGATTCAACTTCCCTAAAATTGAGGGCGCGATATAAATATTGGCGGGAAAAATCCCCAGTGTTAGCCAAAGTTTTCATATCAGTGTTGATTAAAACCAAATCAGCCTTGAGGAGTTTATGCAATGCTGTTTGGCTGTCATAGAGAGAATCTAAAAAGGCTAATTGCATAAAAATCAGAATAGCTGCAAAAGCAATACCTAAAATCGCTACAACTAGACGTAGTTTATAGCGAGTCAATTGCAACCAAGCTAACGGGACTCTGCCCAAAAAATTCATGTAAACTTTTGTATGTCAATTTGAATAGATTAATCTTAAATTTCCCAATTTTATGCGTTTTCTATCACTCAATGCGGTTCAGTTCACAGAAAATGATAGGATTCCTACTTGATTTTTGAACAGATACGTAGGGTGTGTTAGCGACAGCGTAACGCACCTACCACCAAGGCATTTGGTGCGTTACGGTTTATGCCTAACACACCCTACATATACTACATATACTTAGATTTTTTCAAAAATTAAATCGAATTCCTATAGGTTGGGTTGAGCCTTGCCACGCCAGTAGTCAGTTGCAAATTTTTGACTATTTCACTGCTGATGATGCGGCTCACTAAATGCAGGATTATTAATAAACTTTTCATCAGTCAAACTTTGCAGAAATGCTATTAAATCTTGTTTTTCACTAGCAGATAAATCGAACCCAGAAATAAATTTACTTTTCCAAGGGTTTTGACTACCTATACCTGCAAACTGACCACTATGAATAGTCCTCCCACCGGCTTTGTAATGGTCAATAACTTCTGAGAGAGTCGCAATACTTCCATCGTGCATATATGGAGCAGTCAAAGCAATATTTCGTAAACTCGGAGCTTTAAAACGACCCATATCTGAGGGTAGAGCAGTTATTTCATGAACACCAGTATTATTTGGTGGATAAGCTCCTTTACCATCAATATTATAAAGTCCAGTATTATGAAAAGCAGTTTCTACAAAAGCTAACCTTTGATGTGTGATTGAATCTGTAAAATTAATCCCACCATGACAGTGAAAACATTCTAGGCGTTCACTATTAAATAATTTCTCACCTCGTTTAGCCGCAGCAGAAATAGCATTTTGCTCATTACCAAATCGATAGCGGTCATAGGGAGAATTTATAGAAATCAAAGTCCGTTCAAAAGCAGCTATGGCTTTAGTTACATTGCTGAGGCTAATTGCATCTTTAGTATTACCAAAAGCATCTGTAAACATCTGTCGATATTGAGAGTCATTCCGCAGCCTTGCTAATATTTGCTGTTCCTTTCCTGACATACCCATTTCCACTGGATGCTCACCAAACATGGGTATGAGGGCTTGATGTTCTAAACTTGTCATGAAAGGGTTAGCCCAAGTCAAAACCGGATTGTAACCAATATTAGCCAGACTCATCGAACTACGGGGGTGTTTTTCTCCAGTCGCCCCCACAGCTACCGACTTACCATCAGTAAAAGACAGTGCTTGGATATGACAAGCAGCACAAGAAAATTCACCTGTAATTGACAGGCGTTTTTCATAAAATAGGTGTCGTCCTAATTCTACTTTTTCAGGACTCATGGGATTATCAGCCGGCACAATTGGTTTTGGCATCCAAGCCGGAAGATTCCAGTCATATTCTGAAGTTGAGGATACAGCCAAAACCCTACTCAGTCCAACTGACAAGCAAATAGATAACAGACAAATAATAGCTAGAGTCAACCAGCGAGTTAATTTCATCGGAAACAAGACACAAAACAATCTGGTAAATACTATTCCAGCCTAAAAAATTTCTGTCTAGAAGTAGATTTACCACCAAATGGCAGACCAAAATTTTCCATAATGCTGATACAGTCACGATCATCAGGCGACGACATACAACCAGCAGGGGTATTTGGTTGATTGACTGTTAAATTTGTGTTTGCTACCAACGCCGCTAAATCAGCAACCACTACATTTTTATTGGGATCAAATTTAGCAATGACGACTTTTGCAGTATTGGGGTTATTACACTTTGATGGTTTCTGACTACCTTCACTAGCTTGACAAGCGGTACTACCCAAGTGAATAGGGAAACCTGAAGCCTGATGGTTTGGCTGATCATGCTTGACATTAGCACTATGCTTTGCGCTTTCCAAATCAATGCGTGCAAATTTGTACCCAAATAACCAATTCCACCATAATGAAGTGAGATTTAGGGGTGATTCGGCTGTTACAGAATCAGCGTGGTTGAGGTTAAAAGGAATACCTAAAGTAAATTGCAATCCTTGATATTTGCCTTGGGGTACAGTACCAATTACTTGGTTTCTTGTCTCTACTGTGCCGTTAGCACAACTACCAGTTTTATTTTCAAAGTCCAGCAGGGCTACATTTTGGTATTGCCACTTGCCATCCTGAGTTAAAGTTAGGGGTGTAGCTTTGCCATTAGTATCAATCAAAGCCACATCAGAAACATAGAAGCGGAAGTCAGAAGCAGTGACTTTAGTGGCTGGTTTACCTAAAGTGTATATTTTGCCACACTCAAAGGGTTGTTGAGCAACTTTCGCGGCAAATTTAATCGTAATTTCTTGGTTTGGAGCAGCAGAGGCTAAACCTAGAGCATGATGAAAAATTATGGTGGTGGTAGTAGTAGCAATTGTTACTAGCGCACTCTTTGTTAGTTTGGTAGCCAACTGCATAATTTTTCCTTGATTGCCTCGTAGATTCAGTTTCCCCAGGACTTTCTCAGAAATCATCCTAATTTGCGACTAATCGCTGAGTCAAATGACAATCCGTCAAACTCTGCGCTCTTTTTTAGTCCCCTTGCGGGGAAAAGATGTTTGGAAACGTTATTATGCGAATGCGACGGTAAACGTATTGCATTGTTTTAGTCCCCTTGCGGGGAAAATGTCTTTGGAAACACCTGAAAAATTTTCCAGAAAGTTTACAGACTGCGATGTTTCAGTCCCCTTGCGGGGAAAAGATGTTCGGAAACCAACTGGCGACCAATGGAGTGGGGACGACTCAAACCGTTTCAGTCCCCTTGCGGGGAAAAGGTGTTTGGAAACATCGCGGGTTTTACTTAATGCGATCGCCTGCTTTGTGTTTCAGTCCCCTTGCGGGGAAAAGATGTTTGGAAACGTTATCTAGTCAAAAACTTAGTCAAATAATAGATATTGGTTTCAGTCCCCTTGCGGGGAAAAGATGTTTGGAAACCTAAAAAGGTAGGTCGCCCTGCATCTGGACAAGGTAAAAGTTTCAGTCCCCTTGCGGGGAAAAGATGTTTGGAAACGTTGGGGTGCAGTTTCAAGAAAATCAGCTAGTTCTTGTTTCAGTCCCCTTGCGGGGAAAAGATGTTTGGAAACGTCAGATTATAGAGGGAATAGCTTTTAATAAGCTTTGTTTCAGTCCCCTTGCGGGGAAAAGATGTTTGGAAACCTTCAGTGCTTCTAATTGTTCCCTTGTCCACCGACCAGTTTCAGTCCCCTTGCGGGGAAAAGATGTTTGGAAACCCCAAATGTATGCAGCCTACGGTAAGAAACTTGAGCGTTATTGTTTCAGTCCCCTTGCGGGGAAAAGATGTTTGGAAACCCGGCTTTGGTAGAGATAGCTTTCATGATAAATCTATCGTTTCAGTCCCCTTGCGGGGAAAAGATGTTTGGAAACATAGCTTTAATCTCGTAAGCCGTGGCATTAGTGTTAAGTTTCAGTCCCCTTGCGGGGAAAAGATGTTTGGAAACAGCTCGGTACTGAAACTGAGATAGAGCAAGCTTCCTGGGAAGCATTTTGACGAATCGCAAAATTAGGTCGATTTCAGCCCACCTTATTGCGAGTAATTCGCAACTTCCCGAATTATTGAAACGCTGTAATTATTATGTTGTCAAGGTTCTGGCGATTTTGACGAATCCCCAGGGTTTTTGACCCCGCTTCGACTCGTCAAACATCAAGCTGATTCCATAATCATAAAATGACTATTTGCTATTGTCGAGGATTTTTTTGTAGGTAAACAAGATACCAACCTTACAGAAAGTCTATGTGTATCAGGTTTTGAACAGAAAAATCACATAATTACAACTTAATCAAAATTAATCAGCAAAGCAGAAGCATAAGCTTTGACTTGCAAATCAATTCCAGTGATAGCCGTACCTACTACCACAGCATCAGCACCCAAATCTAAAGCCTTTCGCGCCATTTGCGGTGAAGAAATTCCACCCTCACAAATCACAGGAACATCTAACTGTTCTACCATCTGTGTCAGCAGTTCCCAGCCAGGAGGAAATAAATCTTGAGTAACAGCAGTGTAACCGTAAAGCGTTGTCCCAACCATATCTGCACCAGCCGCCACGGCAAACTTTGCTGCGGCGATAGTGTCAACATCAGCCATTACGGGTTTACCCAGTTCCTCATGAATGCGAGTGATGATATCTGCTATAGTCTCATCACCAGGACGCTTTCTAGTTGTGGCATCTATGGCAATGATATCAGCCCCCGCTTCCGCTACAGCTACAGCATGGTGAAATTGCGGAGTAATGTACACATCATAGCCAGTGGTGATTTGCTTCCATAAACCAATAATTGGTGCTGTATTTTTTTGACGCACAGCACGAATATGATTTGGTGTATCGATACGCACACCCACAGCACTGTTATTGATAGCCGCTTCAGCCATTGCAGCAATTACCGATGGTTCATGTAATGGTGAATCAATTGGTGCTTGACAAGAAACGATGAGTCCTTGATTGAAATCAGGAATTGGAAGTTTTGACATCACAGTAGACTTCTTGCATAAATACTTTGGTTTTGCTAACAATACTATTTGAAAGCTCACGCAAAGGCGCAAAGACGCAAAGAAGAACGCAGAAAGATAACTCTTGAATTTATAGACATCTCTAATGACTAATGACTTAATGCTCCCATCTGCTGTGATGGTATCCAGACTGTAAAAATTGAGCCTATACCTACGGTGGATTCTACTTCAATGCGTCCCCGATGTAGTTCTACTAATTGTTTAGTTAAGGCTAAACCTAATCCTGTACCTTCGTAGCGGCGGCGATAGGGGGTGTCGAGTTGTTGAAATTTTTCAAATAGTCGCGGTAATTGGTTATCGGGAATACCTATACCTGTATCTTCGATTTGAAAAATAGCGGTGTCGTCTTCTACCCATAAACGTAAGGTGACGCTGCCGCCTTCTGGGGTAAATTTAATGGCGTTGGTTAATAAATTCCAGAGGATTTGTTCTACTCTGGTAACATCAGCAGTGAAGCGATCGCGTTTGGGGTCAATTTGCAAGTCTAATTTTAGGCTGACTTGTTCAGCTTGGGCTTTCTCTAGTAAGGATTCTATAGTATTCTCGGCAATTTTGACTAAAGAAAATTCTCCCAGGTTTAAAACAGCTTTACCCGCCTCAATTTGAGATAAATCGAGGATATCGTTAATCATTTCTAAAAGATGTTCGCCACTATCATGGATGGTTTGTAAATAATCCCGTTGTCGTTGACTCAATTCACCCAAAGGCCAGCGTAATAAAGTCGAAGACATTCCAATTACGTAAGTTAATGGCGTGAGTAATTCATGGCTGATGGTGGCTAAAAATTCATTTCTTAGACGACTTGCGGCTTCGGCGGCGAGTAAAGCGTCTCTTAAAGCCATTGTGCGTTCTATAACGCGCTGTTCTAGGGTTTGTTTTTCTTGAGTGAGCGATCGCATTAATTCTGACTGATGAATAGCGATCGCTAATTGTTCAGCAATGGAAATCAGTAAACTTTTATCGCTCTCAGTCCACTGACGAGGATTGTAACATTGATGAGCAATCAATAAACCCCAGAGTTTATCTTCAAAAATAATCGGTGCTGCTAATTTAGCTCTGACTTGGCTTTGTCTGAGAAAATCTAAGAAACACCCTTCTAGGGCATAAGTTTTTTCTACATCATCCACAACCAAGGTAAAACCCTGGCGATATTTATCCCAACATGAGGAATTTTTACTAAAACAAGTTTCTTCCTGATAATGTAATACTGAGGGAATTGTCTCTGTAGCCCTAGCTTCATAAACTATACAACCCCCATATTTCTGTAATTTTTGGATGCCTGGATGTAGGGAATTATAATTATTGACTCGCGCCTTCTCAAATTTATATATTACTAATCTATCTAATTCTAAAAACTCTCTGACTTGGGCGATCGCCGTTGTCATAATGACTGACAAGTCTAGGCTTTTGCGAATTTGAGTTGTTACTTGATTTAGCAGTCTCTCTTGAGAAATTTGTTTTTTGAGGGCATCTTCTATCGGCTGACAACTATAAAATTCTGGTACATTTTTAAGTGTAGATGTTGTTGACTCCGATGGTGAATGTGGTAAAAAATATTCTAATAACAATAAGGAAAATTGACTTTGTAGTGTAACATCATTAGGTTGCAGAACTTGGCGATAGTTGTCTAAATGTTGGTAAGTATAAGAATCACATCCAAACAAGTCTTGCAACTGCGAAATGAAGGAGGCGATCGCATCTAAATTAAATGTCAGCTTAGTATGGAGTAATGAAGCTGAAGAATTATCTCCATCCGTACTTAAAGGTAAAATTTCTTCCCATAACTGACTTTGTTGTTCTTGCTCACCTACAAGTAAAGCACTAAAACGCTCAGATACTACTAACGTAAACTTCTGTCTTTCCCACTCCACAGGAACACGAACTCTAGACAAAATCGCCTCTGTCAATACCAAAGCAGCAGTCTCCACTGCACAAGCCATCTGCTGCAACAATTCCCCAAGTTGATTAAACACAACTACAGGTACACTTCGAGAAAAGCTCAAATCAGGAGAACTAAGCATTGTCAATGGCTGTGTAAGAGGGGTGGGGTGTTAGGCAGAAATATTTGTTTGATTATTTTCTAACCAACAGTTTAAAGCGGTAATACAGGATTATGCATCGTATAAGTACCACATCGGTAGGATTGAATCAGTCAGAAGGTGTCATTTTTTTAGAACAAACTCCAGCTAGCTTTGTTTTCATTACTGCTGCTGATACCGACATCCAAACCCTGGCGGCCGCAGTTCCCCAATTACCTGCAACATTTCCTGCTTTGAGAGTAGCTAATTTATTGCTATTACAGCAACAAATTAGCATTGATACTTACGCTGAACAAGTTTTAGAACTTGCCCAAGTAATTATTTTACGCCTAATAGGAGGACGTTCCTATTGGACTTACGGTTTAGAAATAGTGCAAGAAATTGTGCAACGTAATGGCATAAATTTAATTGTAATGCCAGGAGACGATGCGCTTGATCCTGAATTGTTTTCTCAGTCTACCTTGCCTGTGTCCACTGTTAATCAAATATGGCAGTATTTCCATGAAGGTGGCGTAGAAAATTTTGTTAACGCCTTGCAATTTATTAGTGATAAATGTTTAGCAACCGCATATAACCCAGCACCACCGCAACGAGTTCCCCGTGTGGGGGTGTATGTGGGGGATTGGGGATTGGGGACTGGGGACTGGGAGGACAAGGGGGATAAGGAGAAAATAGCTACCTTGTCTACTGGCTCTACCTTGTCTCCCTTGTCTATTCCCAAAATCGGCATATTATTCTACCGCGCTCACTATTTGGCGGGGAATACTAAAGTTATTGATGCGTTGTGTGCGGCTTTATGTCAGAAAAACTTGCAGCCTTTACCGATATTTGTTTCTTCTTTGCGTGACCCTGAAGTGCAAGCAGAGTTGATGGAGTTTTTCCAACCCCAAGACTCAGAGCAAGTTGCAGTATTACTTAACACCACAAGTTTTTCTTTGGCACGGTTAGATACAGAAACACCTCAGACTGAACTATGGGAGAAATTAGATGTTCCTGTATTGCAAGTGATTTTAAGTGGTGGATTTTTAGAGCAGTGGTCAACACAATCACAAGGACTCTCTCCCCGTGATATTGCTATGAATGTCGCACTACCGGAAGTAGATGGTAGAATTATTAGCCGTGCAGTTTCCTTTAAGACAGTACAAACTCGCAATCCTGACTTAGAAACTGATGTGGTAGTCTATGAACCAGTCAGCGATCGCATTGAATTTGTCGCTCAACTAGCGGCTAACTGGGTAAAACTGCGGCAAAAACCACCCCAAGAACGCAAAATTGCTCTCATCTTAGCCAATTACCCCAACCGCGACGGACGTTTAGCCAATGGTGTTGGCTTAGACACACCCGCTAGTTGTATAGAAATCCTCCAAGCCTTGCAGCAAAGCGGCTATATAGTGGAAAATCCCCCCACTAATAGTGATGAATTAATCACCCGTTTAACATCTGGTGTCACCAATGATCCAGAAGGTAGAGACTGGCGACCGATACGGCAAAGCCTTTCGATAGAAGAATATCAAGGCTATTTCGCCTCTTTACCTACAGCAGTACAGCAGGGTATTGGGGAGAGATGGGGGACTGGGGACTGGGGACTGGGAGACAAGGGGGACAAGGGAGACAAGGGAGACAAGGGGAATTTTATACCAATGCCCCATGCCCCATGCCCCATTCCTGGTATTCAACTCGGTAACGTATTCGTCGGTATTCAGCCATCACGGGGTTATGACTTTGACCCTAGTGTGAATTATCACGCACCGGATTTAGAACCGACTCATAACTATTTAGCTTTTTATTATTGGGTGCGGGAATGTTTTGGGGCTGATGCTATCGTCCATGTGGGAAAACATGGGAATTTAGAATGGCTTCCTGGTAAAAGTCTGGCATTATCTAATACCTGTTACCCTGAAGTTGCCTTTGGTGCAATGCCTCACTTGTATCCATTTATTGTTAATGACCCAGGTGAGGGTTCACAAGCTAAACGTCGCGCCCAAGCGGTGATTATTGACCATCTCACGCCCCCGATGACTCGCGCTGAACTTTACGGGGCTTTGCAACAACTGGAAAATTTAATTGATGAATATTATGAAGCCGAAAGTTTAGATCCTTCCCGTTTACCCACATTGCGCGATCGCATCCAACAACTAATCATCCAAGAAAATCTTTATCAAGATTTAGGGATTAAAGACGAACAAGACATTTTGAATTCAATAGATGGTTATCTATGCGAATTAAAAGAAGCACAAATTCGCGATGGTTTGCATATTTTTGGGCAATGTCCCCAAGGTAGACAACTACGGGATTTAATTGTCGCGATCGCCCGTATTCCTAACCGCCATTCCCCAGGAATTACCAGAGTATTAGCCAATGCCTGGGGTTTAGAAATCGACCCCCTTGCAGCCGATTTTAGCAGCGAATTATCCCCAACCGACAAACAAATCCTAGCCCAAAAAACCCCCCATCTCTGCCGCACCGCAGGCGATGCCGTTACCATCCTGGAAGAGTATGCAGCAGTGTTAGTAGAAGAGATTATGAGGCAGGGGGGCAGGGGGCAGGGGGCAGGGGGAGAGTTTTTGCTCAATCCCCAATCCCCAGTCCCCAGCGAAGCACTGAGCTTGTCGAAGTGTCCCCAGTCCCCAATCCCCAGTCCCCAATCCCCAGTCCCCAACCTTCTCGACTGGATTAGTACCAAACTCCTCCCTGCTTTACAACAAACCCACATGGAAATCACAAATTTGTTGCGGGGATTGGATGGGAAATATGTCCCCAGCGCACCATCAGGCGCACCTACTAGGGGCAGACCGGAAGTTTTACCCACAGGCAGAAACTTTTACGCTGTAGATATTCGCGCCATCCCTACAGAAACAGCCTGGGATGTAGGCAGAAAAGCCGCCGAAAACTTAATTGAATCCTATACTCAAGAACATGGTGAGTATCCCAAGACACTAGGTTTATCAGTGTGGGGAACAGCTACCATGCGGACAGGAGGGGACGACATCGCTGAGGCGTTAGCTTTACTAGGTGTGAGGCCTGTGTGGGATGGAGCAGCACGGCGAGTGATCGATTTAGAAATTTTGCCTTTGAGCATTTTGGGAAGACCCCGTGTCGATGTCACCTTACGTATTTCCGGCTTTTTCCGTGATGCCTTTCCCAACTTAATCGATTTATTTGACCAAGCCGTCAACGCCGTCGCCGCCCTAGATGAACCCCCAGAACAAAATCCTGTAGCTGCCCAAGTCAAACTTGATACTGAGTTTTGGTTACAACAAGGCTTAAGTATAGAAACAGCCATAGAGCGATCGCACTATCGCATCTTTGGTTCTAAACCAGGTGCTTACGGTGCAGGACTCCAAGGCTTAATGGACTCCCAAAACTGGCAAACCGACCAAGATTTAGCCCAAGCTTACATTAACTGGAGTTCTTACGCCTATTCTTCCAAGAGCAAAGGGGCAGGGGTGCAAGAGGGCAGGGGCGCAGAGGAGACAACAACACTCAACACTCCCCACTCAGCACTCCCCACTCAGCACTCAGCACTCAGCACTCAGCACTCCCCACTCCCCAACCCCGAAGCCTTCACCCAAAGATTAGCCCAAATGCAAATCGTGCTGCACAACCAAGACAACCGCGAACATGATTTGCTCGACTCCGATGATTACTATCAGTTTCAAGGTGGTTTAACGGTGGCTGTGCGGTCTATTCAAGGCCAAAATCCTGAAACTTATTTTGGTGACAATTCCATTCCATCCCAACCACGCGTCCGCCAACTCAAAACGGAAATTGCACGGGTGTATCGTTCCCGTGTAGTTAATCCCAAATGGATTGAGGGGATGATGCGCCACGGCTACAAAGGTGCATTTGAACTTTCAGCAACTGTAGATTTTTTATTTGCCTATGATGCCACGGCTAGATGCGTGGAAGACTTTATGTATCAAGGTGTGATGCAGGCTTATTTACTTGATCCAGTAGTTTGTGATTTTCTTCAAAATAAAAATCCCCATGCTCTACGTGATATTGCGGAAAAATTATTAGAGTCACACAAGCGCGGTTTATGGCAGGATGTAAATATACAAACACTAGAAAATTTACGCAGTTTAGTACATCAAGCTGAAGCAGCGATTGAAGAAAGGTAAGTGGTGTAAGAACTATGGACAATATCGCGTATTTACATCTAGCTTCCGCCTACGAAGGAAACGAATCTAGTGAGTTTGTTTCTTTTACTCCCCTACTAGATAAAGCTACGTTACCCAATTGGCAACGTCTGTCTAGTAGAGCTTGGAAGCATATGTTACCTCTTGCTCTGACATTAGCGGTTTTAAGCAGTGTTAGCAGCGTTTGGGCATTGGAAAGGGGAGATCAAGGGCCATCCGTCAGAAATCTCCAAGAAAGGCTACGCACCGCAGGTTTTTATCGTGAACAAATTACCCAAGTTTATGACTTTAATACAGAAGCGGCTGTGCGGCGTTTTCAAGAAGCAGCAGGTTTACCTGTTGATGGTATTGTCAATACCAGCACTTTAGAAAGATTGGATAAGTGGCCGTCAGCGACAGTCATCAGTCAACCACTCACAGCTACCCCTGTAAGTAATAGGACAACAACCAGACAAACTACTAACAACACACAAACTCGCACCAGCACCACAGCTACTACACGCCCCAGACAAACCAGCACTAACACCAATACGCGCCCTAGACAGACTACAGTAGCTAGTTCTGTCACTACAAAACGCCAAAATCCCAACTATCTTGCTTCAGGTGATGAAGGTCAAGAGGTGAGAATTCTGCAAGAACGTCTGCGAGTAGCTGGGTTTTATTATGGTAATGCCACAGGCATTTTTGGCCCGGTGACTGAAGAAGCCGTCAAAAGGTTTCAAACTGCCTACAAATTAGACGTTGATGGGGTTGTAGGGCCAGCGACACTAGCGAAACTACCTCCATTGGGTGTAGGTGGTAGAACTTCTCCCCCTAGACAGACAGCTAATACTGGCACTGCCAATACTAGCACTGCCAATACTACCAAGGATCAACTTAGAATGGGCGATCGCGGTGAAGCAGTGCGAGTCTTACAAGAACAATTAATCCAAGCTGGGTATTTGCAGGGACAACCCAATGGCTATTTTGGCTCTTATACCGCAGATGCTGTTAAAAGATTTCAAGCCGAAAACTATTTAGCTGTCAGTGGCGTTGCTGGCCCGACTACCAGAGCTAAATTGTATAGCTTAGTTAACAAAACACCAAAAGGCGATTTTAGTGTTTTAGAAATCCAACGCAGACTGCAAGCCAGAGGATTCTATAAAGGTCAACTAAATGGACTAATGGCAGAAGATACCAAAAATGCCATCAGACTAGCACAGGAATTCTATGGCATCAGCCTCAACGATATTAGAAGTGGACGCTTTTAGCACCCACTCCCGTATTTGCTTTGTATCAATTTGTAACAGTTGATTTACCTCCGCATAGTAATTTGCAATAGACTATGCCCTGCTACGCTCACAAGACTCAAAAACTTATACCGTTTTGAATTTTAGATTTGGGATTTTGGATTGTGTAATGCTTTACTGGGAAGCTTTTGGGCAATCCATTTGTCGCAATCATTTTTCAAACTGGTATTAGATGCAGCAAGATTTGTCTGACTCACATCTGTTACTTATTTTTAGGCAATCGGTATGAGGCGAAAAGCTAATCGGATCGGCAATTAATAATTAATATTTAATTTACTTGTGCTTTTTGCCTTTTACCTTCTTGTAATGAGGGCTAAAGCGGCATTAAAGCCCGTTGACATTTGGGACACACTGCATGGATTGTCATTTGGCAGTCAAGCAGATGAAATCCTTCTTTTTGGGCGGTTTTAGCTCCAATTTTTAAAATAGAGTCATTTTTAAACTCAATTGTGGAGTTACAACGTACACAAATTAAGTGATGATGGTGATGGGGGTAAGGTTGGTTGATTTCATAGTGTTTATGCCCTTCTCCCAGTTCCAGTTCTCTTAAGATCCCCATCCGCGCCATCAATTTCAAAGTCCGGTAGATAGTAGAAAGGCTAATTCCTTCACCATCACCTTCTAGGCGGTGGTATAAATCCTCAGCACTCAAGTGTTCGCCTTGAGGCAGTTCTTGGAAGATATGTAATATAGTTTCTCTTTGGGGTGTTAAACGCCAACCACGTTCGTTTAATTCTGCCTTGAGTGAAGTAGTTGTGTAGACAGTCATACTAATTTTTCTCAACAAAGCTTATTAATTGAGAATATAGCAAATGTTTTGGGCGGTTTGCAACAATCATTGCTTATTGAGAATAATTATTAAGCTTTTTAAAATAACTGATGAAGCTTACAAGATAAATTATAAAAATTTTGATCCCCAATTTGAATATTTCTGCCAAAAATAACTGGTGTAACAACACAATTATTAGTTGGAAAAATTTCTAATAAGCAATGACTGCCTATGTGTCTGGGGATCAAAAGATTTATATGCAAATAAATAGTCAATAGTCAACAATCTATAGTATAAGTTTTGTTCACTATTGACTATTGACTATTGACTATTAATTAACTCAAAGATTCCAAATAATCGCGGATTAAGTTACGACGTTTGGGTTGACGCAACTTCTGTAAGGCTTTGGATTCAATTTGGCGGACGCGTTCCCGTGACAGATCCAGGGCGCGGCCAATTTCTGCCAATGAGTAAGGATGACCATCAGCTAAACCAAACCGCATGAGGATGACATCTCTCTCACGGCTGGTTAGGTCTGCTAATAAATGTTGCAAGTCTCTTTGTAGAGATTCTCGCATTAACATTTCTTCAGGAGTAACACCATCGGTTTCTAATAATTCACCGAGTTCGGTATCTTTATCTTTACCAACTTTAGTTTCTAAGGAAACAGAACGAGGTACTCTTAATAGAACTTCCCGTACTTGACTAGGTGTCATTTCTAACTCAATGGCCAGGTCTTCTAAAGTCGGAGTGCGACCTTTTTCTTGAGCAATTTTGCGTTGAGCCTTTTTAATTTTGTTGAGCTTTTCTGTAATATGGACAGGCAGGCGAATTGTGCGGCTAGAAGTTGCGATCGCTCTGGTGATTCCCTGACGAATCCACCAGTAAGCATAGGTACTAAAACGATAACCCTTGGTAGGATCAAATTTTTCCACCGCCCTTTCCAAGCCAAGAGTCCCTTCTTGGACTAAATCTAGTAATTCCAAACCACGATTTTGGTATTTCTTCGCCACCGACACAACCAAACGCAGATTTGCCTTGATCATGTGTTCTTTGGCTTGTAAACCGTTAGATTGGATTTGTTCCAATTCTTCAACGGTCATTTTGGCAATTTCTGCCCAACGACGCTTACCTTCAGATAAAATCGGCTTCAGGTCAGTTACCTTCACACCAGCCGTAGAAGCCCACCTTTCCAAAGAAGGACGGTGTCCTAACTCTGATGCTAAACGCTCTTGAACTTCAATTAAGTTCAGATAGGGGGTGGCGACTGCATCTCCTTGTTTAGCTGCATTAGCTAACACTGTCCGCAATTTAAGGTAACGCTGGACTTTTTGAGCTTCGGAAACCTCTTCGTCGCGTCCTAACAACCGAACTCGGCCTATTTCCTGAAGATATAGACGTACTAAGTCTGTACTGCGACGGTTACTGTTAGCAGCAAAATTACTGGGATCAGCCGCAGCAATTTCCAAATCATGGAGATCGTCAGCCAAGAACTCACCATCATCAACCGTCAGATCAGGTTCTAACATCTGGCGGGATTTTGGGGTATTGTAGGCGGCATCTGCGTAAAAAGATGTTGCTGGCATAAAATCGTCTCTATGGCTCCAGGTAACAATAGATTGCGGTCAGCTATTGAAATTTAACTGTTGCTATTGTTCCCGTGATTTTAGATGATCTAACACGGTTGAGAATTCCAGTAATGTTTTTTTGCAAAACAAATTACTGGTTCTGGCAAGCATTAACACCGAATCAGGCTCGGTTGCTAAACTTCTGATTGAACCAATAGCTATTCAAATTCACAATTAGGTTTTAGATTCTGAACTACCGAGTTAGCTTTTCAAACATCAGGGATATTAGTTGCTACTTTAGGATTTTGTATAAACATCATTCAGTGGAAATCATGTTTATCATTGGTATAGTCACATCTACATGGATATGAAACTGTTTTCCTGACGATTTTCTAATTTTTTTCTAGGGATTTTTGGGGAACAATGAGAGGTAACATATAATTCCAGAGGCTCAAGTGGTCTGTTACAAGTGATACTTTCAACAATCAAATTGTTCACAATTAGCAATTTTTCATCAACACTTCATACTTAGTTCGGATTACATCAATATTTCTTCATCTTGTTAACTAGGGGTGTAGGGGAAAAATTAATAACTGTTGACCGTTGACTATTAACTATTGACTACTCCGGTTTAATATTCCGAAGCATTAGTTCTTCAAGGGCTTGTTTTGGAGTAACATCACCTTGTAACAATCGGTAAACTTGCTCGGTAATAGGAATAACTATGTTTTTCTGTCTGGCTAGTTGGACTAATACCTGACAAGTGTTTACTCCTTCAGCTGTTCCTGGTAGATGGGAGAGAATTTCTGTAAGTGACTTACCGCTAGCTAGTTGATAGCCGACTTGGTAGTTACGACTTAAAGGACTATTGCAGGTGGCTAACAAATCTCCTAGACCAGATAAACCATAAAAGGTTTCCGTCTTTGCGCCCCAGTAATTGCCGATGCGAACCATTTCTGTGAGTCCGCGAGTGACTAAAGCGGCTTTGGCGTTAGTTCCTAAATGTAAACCGTCACAAACTCCAGCTGCGATCGCCATGACGTTTTTGAGTGTACCGCCTAACTCCACACCTACGGGGTCAGCATTGGTATAGACGCGAAACCGCGCAGAAGAAAATACCAGCTGCACTTTTTCGGCGGCTGTTGTGTCACGACTAGCGACAACCGAGGCGGCTGGTAATAATTGTTCAATTTCTTTCGATAAATTTGGCCCCGACAGCACCACAACTGCATGATCGGGAAAAGTTGATTGCCAAATTTGCGACGGCGTAAAGATGGTTTGTGGTTCTAGTCCTTTTGTCGCCGTCACAAAGATAGTTGTGGGTGAAAGGGTGAAAGAATGTACTTGAGATGCAACATCTCTCACACCCTTCATTGAAATTGCAGACAGAACTATTTCAGCATCTTGTACAACCTCTGCCAAGGTGGCAGATCCCTGGCGTGACCACACACGCACTCTATGGCCATTTTCTGCTGCTAACGTTGCTAACGCTGCACCCCAAGCACCTGCACCCAGAATTGCGACTTTATTTCCTTGCACCTTTAAAATTCAAAATTCAAAATTCAAAATTCAAAATACTCTACGAGTTCACGGTAGCGTTGCGTAGCAAAGGCTTACGCCTAAAAAATTCCAAATACTCAGCACTCAGCACTCAGCACTTAGCACTTAGCACTCAGCACTTAGCACTCAGCACTTAGCACTCAGCACTCAACACTCAGCACTCTCTGGCGTGGATAACGTTCCATCAGTTCCCGCACTTGTTCAGCATGGTAAGAACTTCTGGTTAAGGGTGATGCTACGACTTGCAAAAATCCTAATTCTTCAGCGTATGCTTGCCAAGCTGCGAATTGTTCTGGTGTGATAAAGCCTTGGACTTGCAAGTGTTTTTGGCTGGGTTGGAGATACTGCCCGATAGTCAAAATATCACAATCTACGGAGCGTAAATCTTGCATAACTTGACGAACTTCTTCATCGGTTTCACCCAATCCCACCATAATCCCAGATTTGGTGTACAACCAAGGTGCAAGTTGACGACTGAGTTGGAGTAATTCTAGTGTGCGATCGTAATTACCTTGTGGTCGCACCCGTTTATATAACCGTGGAACTGTTTCTGTGTTGTGGTTTAATACCTCTGGTGCAGCTTGAAGAATTATCTCTAAAGCATCCCAATTACCGCATAAATCAGGAATTAAGACTTCAATTGTAGTGTTTGGTGAAACTGTCCGCACAGATTCAATACACTGTACAAATTGAGACGCACCACCATCTGCTAAATCATCTCTATTCACAGAGGTAATCACCACATGATTCAGTTTCATCCGGCGTACAGCTTCGGCTAATCGTGCTGGTTCTGTAGGATCTAAAGCTTTGGGTTTTTTGTCAAAGTCGATATCACAGTAAGGACAAGCACGAGTACAAGCCGGCCCCATAATTAAAAATGTAGCCGTTCCAGCTTGGAAGCATTCCCCAATATTGGGACAAGATGCTTCTTCGCAAACTGTATTCAGTGCTAAATCTCGTAAAATCTCTTTAACATTGCCAACTCGCTCCCATTGAGGAGCTTTTACTCGCAACCAGTCTGGTTTAACTGTCACAATTCGCCCTACCACTCAAAGTTGTACAAATCTAATCCTAGCAAGCAAATTCCTCGCTGAAGACATTTCACTATATCTATATATATGGGGGATTGGGGATTGGGGATTGGGGATTGGGGATTGGGGATTGGGGATTGGGGATTGGGGATTGGGGATTGGGGATTGGGGATTGGGGATTGGGGATTGGGGATTGGGGATTGGGGATTGGGGATTGGGGACTGGGGATTGGGGACAAGGGAGAGAAAACTAATGACTAATGACTATTAGACATCTCCGAAAAAGAATCTCAAACCCTTATGTTATCTAGATGAAAACCTCATTTCTGGAGATGTCTATTGACTAATGACTATTGACTATTCAGAATTTGTGCTATGTTTAGGAGTGTGTGAAAATTTACGGGATGTAGCGCAGCTTGGTAGCGCACTTCGTTCGGGACGAAGGGGCCGCTGGTTCGAATCCAGTCATCCCGATTTGTTGTAGAGCGACAAATTATTTGACCGTGGCGACAAATTATTTGTCAAAAACCTCAAACGACAAATTATTTGTCACACTTACGTTTGTGAAAACGATTTTCTTCCTTAAATTTATATTAATCCTAATATACACAGCATCTGACTTTTTCCCGAACGAAGTGCGCCTTTCAACCCTCCTAATGGACATACGTATTAGCTAGGAACAAAAAATCTTCTTTCAACCTATCCTTAGCTGAGATGGTCGTTGAAACATGATATTAACGATTTTCCATCCCACAAACAATAAATTCTTTCAACCCACCCCTAGCCGGGATGGTCGTTGAAACTCCTAGTGCTGAATCAGGGTTATCTATGGATATTCTTTCAACCCACCCCTGCTGGTGGAGAGTCGCAGGGGCGTTAAAAATTTATAGTTAAAATTGCTGTAATGTTTGTATAATATGTGCCGTAAAACTGTTTGTTTAATGTTTTCTTACCCTTGGTGAAGAAACCCAGGTTGAAACTTAAAATTAGTCTTAAAGTTTAATATAAACGGAGAAATCTTACATTCGATTGACGAATTACGGTGTTATATTTGTAACATAGCATTTTAATGAATCAAAGGCTCATTTCACCTTGCAGGTGTAAAATTATGAGCCAAGCTATTAATATTAAAAGTCCTAGAGTAAAGCTAAATGTTTGAGCAGACTTTTAAAAATATTGATGATGTTCTCTGGAAAGAGGCGGGTTGTACTACAGAGTTAGATTACACCGAGCAAACGTCTTGGTTGCTGTTTCTGAAATATTTGGATGATTTGGAGCAGGAAAGGGCGTTAGAGGCGGAGTTAGCTGGCAAGCAATACGAATTTATTATTGATGAGGAGCATCGCTGGTCATCTTGGGCAGCACCGAAAAAACCGGATGGTACATTGGATCATGATAATGCGCTGATTGGCGATGATTTGATTGATTATGTCAACCGCAAATTATTCCCATATTTACAAAGTTTCAAGCAACGGGCTACTAGTCCAGACACAATCGAATATAAGATTGGGGAAATTTTTAGCGAGATTAAGAACAGATTCCAAAGCGGCTATAGCTTACGGGATGCACTGGAATATATTGATGAGCTACGGTTTAGATCGCAACAGGAGAAACACGAGCTATCGCATCTCTATGAAGCCAAAATCAAGAATATGGGCAATGCAGGACGCAATGGGGGTGAGTATTACACGCCGCGTCCGTTGATTCGGGCAATGATTCAGGTGGTGAAGCCGAAGATTGGCGATCGCATTTATGATGGTGCTTGTGGTTCGGCTGGGTTTTTGTGTGAGAGTTACGACTATTTACGGAGCGGTAAGCTGACAACAAAAGAGCTTGAGATTCTGCAAAAACATACGTTTACGGGTAAAGAAAAGAAAAGTTTGGCGTATGTGATTGCCATCATGAATATGATTTTGCATGGCATTGATGCGCCGAATATTATCCACACCAACACGCTGACGGAAAATCTCAGTGATATTCAAGACAAGAATCGTTTTGATGTCATTTTGGCTAATCCGCCATTTGGGGGGAAGGAACGCAAGGAAGTACAGCAGAATTTCCCGATAAAAACTGGGGAAACGGCGTTTCTGTTTTTGCAGCATTTCATCAAAATGCTAAAAGTTGGCGGTAGGGCTGCGGTGGTAATTAAAAATACGTTCCTATCAAATTCGGATAATGCTTCGCGGGCGTTGCGTCAAGAGCTTTTGAGTAGTTGCAATCTGCACACGATTTTGGATTGTCCGAGTGGGACTTTTATCGGTGCGGGTGTCAAAACGGTGGTACTGTTTTTTGAGAAAGCTCCCTTCGACTCCGCTCAGGGAGCAGCTTCGGTTCAGGGAACGCCTTTATTTTCTCAGGGAAAACCTTTAACTGAGGGAATGGCAACTCAGAAAATTTGGTATTACCAACTCGATCCGGGGCGTAGTTTGGGGAAAACGAATGCGCTGAATGATGATGATTTGCGCGAGTTTGTGGAATTACAGGCTACGTTTGCAGAATCGGAACACTTCGACTTCGCTCAGTGTAAAAACGCTTGGCTGGTGGATATTGCTGATGTGGATCGGGAGACGTTTGATTTGTCGGTGAAGAATCCGAATAAGGCGGAAGAATCGACGTTACGAGAACCGCAGGAAATTTTGGATGAAATTGCGGCTTTAGATGCGGAGAGTGCAGAAATTTTGGCTGGTATTGGGGGAATGCTATAGGAAGTTGGTTTCGGCTCCCTTCGACTTCGCTCGGCAAGTCGCTCAACCAGCTATAGATGAGGACTGAGCGAAGTCGAAGTCCGTTTTTTGGCACAAGGTTATAAATAATGCCATATATGTATATTCTGGAATGTGCTGATGGTTCTTTCTATACGGGAAGTACAAAGGATTTACCTCGTCGTTTATGGCAACATCAAAATGGCTTGGGTGCAAATCATACAAAGAAGCGATTACCTATAAAGTTGGTTTATGCAGAGCATTATGATCATGTGGCGGATGCTTTCTATCGGGAAAAACAGGTACAGGGTTGGAGTCGTGCTAAGAAGATTGCTTTAATGAATAGTGATTGGGATCGTCTTCATATTTTGGCGGAGTGTCAGAATTATTCACATTATGAAAATGCTGGTTTCGACTCCGCTCAACCAGCAGAGGATTAAAGGGATGATAATAATTAGGGGATGGTATGAAGTTGACAGTTGATAGTGGACAGTTGCCAGTAGGTTGGCAAATAAAGTATTTAGATAAACTTTGTGAAAACCTAGATAGTAAAAGAGTACCTATTACAAAGGCTTCAAGAAAATCTGGCAATATTCCCTATTATGGTGCTTCTGGTATTGTTGATTATGTTGCTGATTACATCTTTGATGAAGATTTACTTTTGGTGTCTGAAGATGGTGCAAATCTTTTAGCAAGAACCTATCCAATAGCATTCTCAATTACAGGTAAGACATGGGTAAATAACCACGCTCATGTACTCCGATTTAAAGAAAAAACTACACAGAGTTTCATCGAATATTATTTAAACTATATTTCCCTTGAGCCTTATGTAAGCGGGATGGCTCAACCAAAACTTAATCAAAAATCACTAAATTCAATAGCTATTCCATTTCCACCACTCCCAGAACAAAAGCTGATTGTGGCGATTTTGCATGAGGCGTTTGAGGGGATTGATAGAGCGATCGCAAACACCGAAAAAAACCTCGCCAACTCTCGCGAAATATTTGAATCTGTTATTCAGACAGCTATTTTTTCTCAGAGTGATCAAGATGACTGCCATATAAAAACAGTTGCAGATGTAGTATCTCCGAAAAAAGGCTCAATACGAACTGGACCATTCGGAAGCCAGCTTTTACACAGTGAATTTGTAGATGAAGGAATTGCAGTTCTGGGAATTGATAACGCTGTCGAAAATGAATTTAAATGGGGTAAAAGAAGATTTATTACGCCTGAAAAATTCCGCCAGCTTTCTCGTTATCAAGTCAAACCTGGCGATGTTTTAATTACAATTATGGGTACTTGTGGACGTTGTGCAATTGTTCCAGATGATATTCCTACAGCAATTAATACGAAACACCTCTGCTGTATTACATTAGACCAAAAACAATGTCTGCCTAGTTTTCTTCATGCTTACTTTCTCCATCATCCGATAGCACAACAATATCTAACAGAAAGAGCTAAAGGCTCTATCATGTCTGGGTTAAATATGGAAATTATAAAGGAATTACCACTTTATCTTCCACCTATTTCAAAACAACAAATAATTTTTGAAAAAGTTAACTTCCTTTTTCAAGAAATTCGCAAGCTCGAAACCATCTACCGCCAAAAAATCGCTGCACTAAAAGAACTCAAACAATCCATCCTGCAAAAAGCACTCACTGGCGAACTCACCGCAGATACCCCAAAAGCTGCTAAGGAGAGAATTGCAGCATAAAAGATTATTTAACGCAATAAAGTAATCATCTCAAGCTTATATATTTTCTGATTCTACTTCTAACTTTAAACTTAATAATTCATATTCGTGCTTTTCCTTATTCAGAATAGTAGATACAATTACATACGCTTGAATAGTGGCTACATAAACTACCTTTCTACTAATAGTTCCTACATCTTTCATATAGATTTAGATTGAATAAATTGCCCTAATTCTGGCAAATATTCATCTGTAATTTCATGGCAATTAACAGTTTTTACAACAACATTCATCCCGTTTTCATAAGGGATTTCTACATGATATACAAAACCATCTTCTGTATTATTAAATATATCTCTAAGCTCAACTTTACCCTGAGCTACGTTTTGAAATCTAGATGAAGACGCGGGAGCATATAACCAAATCTCAGCAACATCAGAACTATCGACACAAATTACAATAAAAATTAATCCCGATTTGTTTTTACAGGAAAACAACACTGGCTTATCATAAAAGTCGTAAACTTCTATGATTTCAAGCTGTCCTAGTATTGTTTGTTCCGGCAAAAAACTCATGTTTATAACTTATGTTTTATTAGAACTTCTTGTTTTAAATCAATTATCTCAAACACCTTATAAGGTTCTGTATTCTCTGGTATCCACCAAGTATGATGTGATTTTTCATTCCTTGACGGAGTATGTTGTATTCTTCCTAGTTCCTCGCTCAAACCACCCTTAGCTATTTTTATCTTCTTAAAACGCGGAATTCTCAGAGATAGATTTTTTGCATCATCCAATGATGAATGAATTGATAAACAACAGACTTGACATTCAGATATACTCGCAGGACATTCCTTATTTGGATTTTCTTGTCGCCAAGATAAGAAATCTTGTGGTTGGGGTGTTTCATGAGCCTTGTTAATAAACCTGTAAAACTCTCCCGATGCAATATCAGATTGCGATGGAGGACAGTCATCGGGGAAGTGTTTTGAATACATTACCCTTTGCTTTTTGGATATAAAAACAAACTCAATTGTATACTTAATAACTTAGTTACTAGACTACTAGCATTAATTTACTACAAATACTAAACAAAATCTGTAAAATTTCTGGGCTTTCACATTTTGCTGACATCATAACTGCTACCAGCATTTTTGCCTGTTGTATGTCAAAAATCAACGAATTGTCTAACCAAACGCTACGGGATATGTAGAAACCGTTTCCCACATCATAGGAGCTACTAAAGAAGGTGGCTCGATCAAGACAGATGAATCTGAATCAAGCTCTACCCGCTATGCTGGCTATCTCCCTTTTTGGGCATAAAAGTGTTTTATCGCAAATCGAGATGAGTCACTCTTAAATCCTCTTACCAGATACGGAAGGTTTAGGACAAGCCAAAAAATACGCCCAAAAGTTGCAGACTCGATTTGCCTACTCTACAAATGGCGACGGTATCTACCAAGTAGATATGCACACAGGGGCAGAAGGCTACATCAAGCAATATCCCACCCCGGATCAACTGTGGTCAGCCACCTTTAGCGAAAAAAATGCGTGGCGCGATCGCTTTGCTGCCATCCCCTTTGAAGACAAAAGCGGCACATGGGAAGCCCGTTATTATCAACACAATGCCATTAAGCACGTCCTAGAAGCGATCTGCCAAGGACAAGACCGGATTTTGTTAACAATGGCAACAGGCACAGGTAAAACCTTCATCGCCTTCCAACTCGCCTGGAAACTCTTTCAAAGCCGTTGGAACCTCAGCCTACAACCCACCCGTCGTCCGCGAATTTTGTTTTTAAGCGATCGCAATATCTTAGCTAACCAAGCCTATAATTCTTTCTCTGCCTTCCCCGACGATGCCCTAGTCCGCATAGACCCAGAAATCATCAAAAAACGGGGTCGAGTCCCAACAAATGGCAGTATATTTTTTACCATTTTCCAGACTTTTATGACTGGACGGGACGACACCGGCAATCCTACACCCAAATTCAGCGACTATCGCCCCGATTTCTTTGACTTCATTATCATTGATGAATGTCACCGAGGCGGAGCCAGTGACGAAAGCACATGGCGGGGAATCTTAGAATACTTCTCCCCAGCAGTACAACTGGGACTCACCGCCACTCCTAAACGAAAAAACAACGCAGATACCTACGCCTATTTCGGTGAGCCAGTCTATACCTATGCCCTCAAAGACGGCATCAACGACGGGTTTCTTACTCCCTTTAAAGTCAGGCAAATCGAAACTACTCTGGATGAATACATTTATAGCAGTGAAGATGAACTAATCGAAGGTGCAGTAGACGAAGACAGAACCTATACTGATGCTGACTTCAACCGCATCATTGTAATTGAAGAACGCGAACGCTATCGGGTACAACTTTTCATGGAAGAAATCGACCAGAATCAAAAAACTCTGGTGTTTTGCGCTAACCAAGACCACGCTCTAGCTGTACGCAATTTAATCAACCAAATGAAGATTAGCAGTAATCCTAATTACTGTGTCCGCGTTACTGCCAATGATGGCAAACTGGGAGAACAGCACCTCAAAAACTTTCAAGACAACGAGAAAACTATCCCCACCATTCTCACCACCTCCCATAAACTATCCACTGGGGTTGATGCCCGAAACGTTCGCAACATCGTACTGATGCGTCCCATCAACTCGATGATTGAATTTAAGCAAATTATTGGTCGTGGTACTCGCTTATTTGAAGGGAAGGACTACTTTACCATTTATGATTTTGTAAAAGCCCACGAACGCTTCGACGATCCTGAATGGGATGGCGAACCCCAAGAACCTGTACTCGTCACAATTTCCAGAGTGGGAGAGAAATTAGATAAATACAATATCTCAACAACAGATAGTAGTATAAATAGAGGCAAAACTAGCAACGACAGTACAGAAGATTCCCGCCCCAAAACCATCAAAATCAAACTCGCTGACGGTAAAGAACGCACCCTCCAACACCGGATTTCTACCAGCTTTTGGAGTCCAGACGGTAAACCCATGAGTGCAGCAGAATTTGTGGAACGTTTGTTTGGTGAAATTCCTGAACTATTCAGAGACGAAGAAGAATTAAGAACAATCTGGAGTCGCCCTGACACCCGTAGAGCTTTATTAGAAGGACTGGCAGAGAAAGGGTACGGCGAGGAACAACTCACAGAAATTAGCCGCATAATTGATGCCGAGAAAAGCGATTTATACGATGTACTAGCTTATATCGCCTATGCCTCACCACCAATTAGCCGCAGAGAGCGCGTCCTTGCTCACAAGTCTTTAATCTTCTCGCAGTATCTCGGTAAACAGCAAGAATTTCTTGACTTTGTGCTGGAACAATACATCAAAGCTGGAGTGGGGGAACTCGATCGCACTAAATTACCTCAACTGTTAGAGTTGAAATATCATACTGTTCGTGATGCTGTGGCAGAACTAGGAAGCGTTGCGAATATCAGTGCAGTATTTATCGGGTTTCAGCAGTATTTGTATTTACACGACACCGCAGCTTAATTGGGCATATTGCTGCCATGAAGTACCCCAGTTAGGCGATTAACTTAAAACTACATAACCATTGCATACAATGGCGATCGCCTCTCAAAACGACTTTTTTTGTAGTAATAGATACCATGAATACTTAGGAACAGCCCATCTTAAACTTCCAAAATCCTGAAATCATGCCACTTCAACGTTAGAAGCTACCTTCCCATCGTCATCATTAGGTACATATTCCAAAAGTTCTCCAGGTTGACAATCCAACGCCTTACAAATGCCGTTTAACCTTTCTGGGGTTAATCGTGGCATTTCGTCAACCTTACGCAGTCTGTACACAGAATTTTCCGTTATTCCTAACGCCTCAGCTAAATCTTTATTTCTCACTCGCTTACGCGCCATCACTTCATTTAATTTCCAGCGAATCACTTGATTCTCAGACATAGACTACATCACCAGTTTAGTCGCTGCTAGATGTAGATTTATCTACTCCTCAGTATTCTATTTAACAAGTAGATATATAACATTCTAAGTTTTATTAATCTACACTTGACGCAAATCTACGTGTCGCGTAGATTAAATGGTAGACAAAAACAAAAGCGATCGCCCTCCGGGAAGAGTCCGCGATCGCATTTTGTACAACCCCATTGATGAAGTCATTCACATGATTATACAAGAGGCATTTGATGACCAAACTTTGATGCAATCAGAGTTTGAGGAATACGTTGACCAGCTAACTGACCCAACACCGCCAGAAATAGAGATTGATTCTGTAACAGATGATTTTGGAGAACTTTATCGAGTTTGGAACGGTTCACAACTGCTAGGTACTTTTTATCAAAATCTTGAGGGTAAATGGATAGCGCAGCCTTGTAATAGAGATGAAAAACTTTGTTGTGAGACAGCTTTGCAAGCGCAGTTGCTCATCATAGCTGTTAATGGTTTGCTGGTTGCAGATGTAGCATAGACCCTTAAAAAATTTTTCCATCGCCTGGAGACGTGGTTCATACCCGTCTCTTTTTTATTGATGAATGTTTAAAGTTCCCAAGAATAAAAATAACAAGATTGCTGAATCAAAATGATGAATCCGCGTATCTAAACTTTTTTGAGTTTTCGCTGTAGAGATTAGTAAATCTAGTACATTAGCCTTCTTGCTTCATCATTGTGCTTTGGCGAGAGGAAAGCGTAATTATACAGGTATAATTTTAAATATATGTGTATTTTTACGTTAAATTTGGGTAATTTGTCATGAAACTGGACTTAAAGAGGTTTTATCAGGCGTGCAACCCAATGAAGACCCTGGTTGTGAGTAAACCAGAGGATCGGCAATATTATATAGATTTCTCTAAGGTGCGTGGTAGCAAGATTATTAATGAATTAGGCAGAACGATTAGCCGACTGTCACCTGATGAACCTACTTGTCAATTATTTACTGGACATATTGGCTGTGGTAAATCGACAGAGTTGCTGAAACTGAAATTAGAGTTAGAACAGCAGGGATTTCATGTAGTTTACTTTGAATCTAGCCAAAGTCTAGATACGGCTGATGTAGATGTTACAGATATTTTGTTAGCTATAGCTCGTGAAGTGGGTCAAAGTTTAGAAGCAGTGAAGATTAACCTCAAGCCAGGATACTTTCAAAACCTATTTAGGGAAGTTGCGGAATTTTTGCAGACACCGTTAGATATTGGGGTAGAGGCTGAGTTGTCGGTGGGAATTGGGAAAATTACTGCCAAAACTAAAGATAGTCCTAACTTGCGATCGCAACTCCGACAGTATTTAGAACCACGCACCAACGGTATTCTAGAATCTATCAATAAAGAAATACTCAAACCTGCCATTGAAAAGCTGAAACAGCAAGGTAAACAGGGTTTAGTTGTCATTATTGATAACCTTGATCGCATTGATAATACCTTAAAAGGTTACGGTCAAATTCAGCCGGAATATTTATTTGTGGAACGTGGCGAACAGTTAAACCAGCTCAGTTGTCACGTTGTTTATACAATTCCCTTGGTATTACTTTTCTCCAACACTTTAGGTCGATTAACAAATCGCTTTGGAGTTGACCCCAAGGTTTTACCAATGGTTCCGGTAAAACTGCGGGATGGAACTAGATCCTCCGAGGGAATGAGATTATTGCAACAAATGGTGATGGTGAGGGCTTTTCCTGGGGTAAGTTGGGAACAAAGCCAGCATTTAATTACAGAGGTGTTTGATAGCTCTGAGACATTAGAAAGGCTGTGCTTAGTTAGCGGTGGTCATTTGCGGAATTTGTTAATGATATTATTTCGCTGTCTTCAGCAAGATGATCCTCCCATTTCTAGGGAGTGTTTAGAAAGCGTGATTAAAAAACGTTGTAATGAACTGACTTTAGCTATTACCCCTGATGAATGGGAAGTGCTGCGTGAGGTAGCGAGGGTGAAAACTTTACGAGGTCATGAAAATTACGAATTATTATTGCGTAGTATGTTTGTATTTGAATATCGTGATGAAGATGGTTCATGGTTTGATATCAATCCCATTTTGGCAGAGGCTAAGGATTTTCAGTTATGACAACTAAACGGACTTGATATAATCTCTTTGTATGAATAATCAGTGTGATGGAGAAAATTTAACGCCGGAAAATGAACGCTCTTTACAAACTCTGGTAAGAGCAATTACTTTGTCTCAAGGTGAATTTTCGCTGATTTTATTACGTTGTAATTATGGGGCTTTGAGGCAGCAAATTACACGCAGATTACACGAACTGTCTCCGCTAGAAATACGCGAAATTAGTTTACCCACATCGGTAAAAACGCTGTATACCAGCATAGTTGAGCAGTTGGGAGATGAACAGCCAGAAGCTTTAATGGTTTTTGGTTTGGAGTCAGTGCAAGATATTGATAGCGTTCTGACTGCGGCTAACCGGGTGCGGGAGGAGTTTAGAAATAACTTTCGCTTCCCGGTTTTGTTGTGGGTAAATGACCAAATTCTGCAAAAGTTAATTCGGTTAGCAACTGATTTAGAAAGTTGGACTACTACTGTAGTTTTTGAAAGTTCTACTCATAAATTAATTGAGTTAATTCAACAAATCACTGATGAGATATTTCATGGTGATATTATTCCTCATGCTCAGGTTTGTCGGGAATTAACACAGGCTAACCAAGATTTACAGGCGCAGAAAGTAGGTTTAAACCCAACTTTGCAAGCTAGTTTAGCATTTGTGCAGGGGTGGTATGATTATCTGCATGATCAGATAGATGCTGCTTTAGAAAATTATCAACAGAGTTTAAATTTTTGGCTGGGAAGTAATCATTTAGAACGGCAGGGTATTTTATTATTTCATTTGGGGTTGGCTTGGGAACGTCAAGCACAAAAGCATCAGGGAAATTGGCAGACAGCTAGAGATTATTTACAAAGAGCTATTGCAGTATTAGAAGAGGGTAAATTTAGTAATTTAGTTGCTAAGTATATTAATAAATTGGGTGAGGTGCTGCGACATCTGCAAGCTTGGGATGAGTTGCAAAGTCTAGCGGAAAAATCTTTAACTTTACAGCAAAATCATGGTGCGGCGTTGCAGGTGGCTCAATGTTATGGTTTTTTGGCGGAGGTGGCTTTAGCAAAAGCGCAGTGGAGTGAAGCTCAAGAATTTGCTGAACACGCATTAGCTAGTAGTGAAAATGTAGCTGATAAGCAAATTCATGAGCGGGGTTTATATCGGTTGATTTTGGCACGCGCTCAATATGCTACCAAACAAATTAATCAGGCTATTGCTAATTTAGAATTAGCTAAAGATGAAAGTGATCATCAATATAATCCCAGGCTTTATATTAGCATTTTGGCATTGTTGCGGAAGTGGTATTTTAATGATAAAGAATATCTGCAAGCGTTTAGGTTGAAGCTGAAGCAATTACAAATTGAACAACAGTATAAGTTTAGGGCTTTTGTGGGTGCATCTTATCTTAACCCACAACGCCAGGAGATTAATACTACACAGTTCCAAGGAGAGAAAACAGGAACAATTGCTGATGAAATTCGGGCTTCTGGGCGGGAATTAGATGTTAATCGACTGCGAAATAAAATTGCTGAAGATAAGAATAAATTAATTGTAATTCATGGCCAGTCTGGGGTGGGTAAAAGCTCAATTTTACAGGCGGGTTTAATACCTGCTTTGCAGCAACAATCTATACAGGCGCGAGAGGCTTTACCTGTATTGGTGCGGGTTTATTCTGATTGGGTTAGTGTGTTGGGAAGGGGTATATCAGAGGCTTTTGAGGCGGTGCGGAGAAGTAAATTAGCTGTTGATTTTAACTCGGACGCAGTGATTATTGAACAGTTACGTCTGAATAATGAGCGTAATTTGTTGACCGTGTTAATTTTTGACCAATTTGAAGAGTTTTTCTTTGTTTATCCAGATAAGGTGCAACGGCGAGAATTTTATGATTTTTTGCGGGTTTGTTTGGATATTCCTTTTGTTAAGGTTGTGCTGTCTTTGCGAGAAGATTATTTACATTATTTATTAGAGTTAGAGCGTTTATTTGATTTGGGTGTTGTTAATAATAATATTTTAGATAAAGGTATTCGTTATTATTTGGGTAATTTTTCGGTAGAAGATACGAAAAAAGTTATCAAAAGTTTGACGGAGAGAACCCAGTTTTATTTAGAAGATGGGCTAGTTGAACAATTAGTCAGTGATTTAGCTGGGAAATTGGGAGAAGTACGACCGATTGAATTGCAAATTGTGGGGGCGCAGTTACAAACAGAGAATATTACTACTTTAAGACAGTATCAGCAAGTAGGGACTAAGGAAAAACTGGTTGAGAACTTTTTAGAAGATGTAATTAGAGATTGTGGTTCAGAAAATGAACGGGTAGCGCGATTAGTTTTATACTTGCTTACAGATGAAAATGGCACACGACCGCTAAAAACTCGTGCGGAGTTAGTAGAGGGTTTGGCGGCAGAAGTTGATAAGTTAGATTTGGTTTTAGAGATTTTTGTGCAATCTGGATTAGTTTTATTATTGCCAGAATCGCCTGCTGACCGTTATCAATTGGTGCATGATTATTTAGTAGCTTTTATTCGGCAGCAGCAGGGGAATGAAATATTAGCAGAACTGGCAAGAGAAAGAGAACAGCGTCAACTAACAGAAGAAGAATTAAAACGGGTTGAACAGAAAAATAAAATATTAGCTGATGCTCAAAGGGAAGCTGACCAGAAAATTAAGCAGGGGCGAAATCGGTTGTTGATAAGTTCTGGTTTATCAATATGTTTATTAGCAGTAACAGTCTTGTATGCTTCTAGCTTATTTCAACAGGCGGAATCTGCGAAGGGCAAACAGCAAGCTTCAGAAAAAGAATTAACCCAAGCACAATTTAATTTAAAGTCAGTTAAGCAAGAAAAGCAGCAGACAGATATTCAACTAGCTAACAACCGCAAACAAGCTAAGGAATTAGAAAATCAAAGCAATAATTTAAAGAAAAACTATCAAGCAGCGTTAAAAAATCAGCAAGATGCAGAAGCGAAGTTTAAAGCGGCACAATTAGAAAGCCAAAAGGCAAGTGAGAATTTAGCTAATGCTAAAGCAGATTTAGATAAAGTAAACAAGGAAGCAGCAAATTTACAACAGAAAAATGCTAAGGCTGAGGCCAGAATTAAAAATGCGACAGAAAAAGTCAAAGCTGCTGAGGTTAAAGCACAACAGGCAAAGAAACAGCAAGACGATGCGGAAGCTAAAGCTAGACAGGCTGATGAAACTTTGAAGACAGCACAAGCCGAACTGGTGAACGCAAAGAAAGCAACGGAAGTAGCACAAGCAGCCCAAGCAGAAGCAAAAAAGGGAACGGAACTAGAACGAGCAGGGGTGAATGCTTTAAGACAGTTTGAATTTGCAGAGTTAGAAGCTTTGGTGGCGGTGATGCACTCAGCTAAAGAGTTGAAAGGATTGGTGAAAGATGGCCGCACTTTGGAAAAATACCCGGCTATTAGCCCCATGTTTGCTTTAGATAGTATTTTAAGCAGGATTACAGAACGTAATCAATTGAAAGGGCATCAGGACTGGGTCAGAAGTGTGAGTTTCAGCCCCGATGGCAAAACCATCGCCACCGCCTCCTCTGACAGGACAGCGCGGTTGTGGACGACCGACGGGCAACTGTTACGGGAATTGAAAGGGCATCAGGGCAGTGTCTGGGGTGTGAGTTTCAGCCCCGATGGCAAAACCATCGCCACCGCCTCCTCTGACAGGACAGCGCGGTTGTGGACGACCGACGGGCAACTGTTACGGGAATTGAAAGGGCATCAGGGCAGTGTCTGGGGTGTGAGTTTCAGCCCCGATGGCAAAACCATCGCCACCGCCTCCTCTGACAGGACAGCGCGGTTGTGGACGACCGACGGGCAACTGTTACGGGAATTGAAAGGGCATCAGGGCATTGTCTGGGGTGTGAGTTTCAGCCCCGATGGCAAAACCATCGCCACCGCCTCGGATGACAGGACAGCGCGGTTGTGGACGACCGACGGGCAACTGTTACGGGAATTGAAAGGGCATCAGGGCATTGTCTGGGGTGTGAGTTTCAGCCCCGATGGCAAAACCATCGCCACCGCCTCGGATGACAGGACAGCGCGGTTGTGGACGACCGACGGGCAACTGTTACGGGAATTGAAAGGGCATCAGGGCTTTGTCTATAGTGTGAGTTTCAGCCCCGATGGCAAAACCATCGCCACCGCCTCGGATGACAGGACAGCGCGGTTGTGGACGACCGACGGGCAACTGTTACGGGAATTGAAAGGGCATCAGGGCATTGTCTGGGGTGTGAGTTTCAGCCCCGATGGCAAAACCATCGCCACCGCCTCCTCTGACAGGACAGCGCGGTTGTGGACGACCGACGGGCAACTGTTACGGGAATTGAAAGGGCATCAGGGCATTGTCTATAGTGTGAGTTTCAGCCCCGATGGCAAAACCATCGCCACCGCCTCCTCTGACAGGACGGCGCGGTTGTGGACGACCGACGGGCAACTGTTACGGGAATTGAAAGGGCATCAGGGCTTTGTCTTAAGTGTGAGTTTCAGCCCCGATGGCAAAACCATCGCCACCGCCTCGGATGACAGGACAGCGCGGTTGTGGACGACCGACGGGCAACTGTTACGGGAATTGAAAGGGCATCAGGGCATTGTCTGGGGTGTGAGTTTCAGCCCCGATGGCAAAACCATCGCCACCGCCTCCTCTGACAGGACAGCGCGGTTGTGGACGACCGACGGGCAACTGTTACGGGAATTGAAAGGGCATCAGGGCATTGTCTATAGTGTGAGTTTCAGCCCCGATGGCAAAACCATCGCCACCGCCTCGGATGACAGGACAGCGCGGTTGTGGACGACCGACGGGCAACTGTTACGGGAATTGAAAGGGCATCAGGGCATTGTCTGGGGTGTGAGTTTCAGCCCCGATGGCAAAACCATCGCCACCGCCTCGGATGACAGGACAGCGCGGTTGTGGACGACCGACGGGCAACTGTTACGGGAATTGAAAGGGCATCAGGGCATTGTCTGGGGTGTGAGTTTCAGCCCCGATGGCAAAACCATCGCCACCGCCTCCTCTGACAGGACAGCGCGGTTGTGGACGACCGACGGGCAACTGTTACGGGAATTGAAAGGGCATCAGGGCATTGTCTATAGTGTGAGTTTCAGCCCCGATGGCAAAACCATCGCCACCGCCTCGGATGAAAGGACAGCGCGGTTGTGGCCTGTGCAGAGTTTAGACCAGTTGTTGGTGCGGGGTTGTGCGTGGTTGCAATATTATGTGAGGAATCCGATTGCAAGTGAGCAGGATAGGAAACTGTGTGAGGGAATTAAATAATTAAAGTTGACTGATTACGCTCTCCAGAAACACGGGGGTGTAAGGGTGTAGGGGAAGAAAGAAGTGTTTCTTCTATAATTGTGCTGGTGTGTAGTCGCGCTAGTCAGAGGCTCACATAGAACATCTCAGAATCAAATTATTCTCTATCAACTCCAGTATCAGTCTACGGTGAACTACTAAAGAAAAAATTCGTCAAAGTTTAATAACGCTGTTGCCGTTTAGCCATTTTTGCAAAAGGCAAGAAACAATGAGGACACTCCCCTTTTACCCAATCTGCGGGAATAGGGAAAGGAGTTTCACAGTTAGTACATTTGGTTAACAAGCGTAAATTGTGGCGAACACATTTTTGTTGCTCCTTATATTGCCACTCAATCCGATGATAAGGCTCTTCTGCATAGCAGACAGCACACAATTTAATTGGGCGAGGCTTCATAGTCATCCCCTTTAGTGGCAGCATCCCTTTGAGTTCTTCGACTTCAACTTCAACAAAGTTTGCTAATGCCTCTAATTCTTGTTGAGTTGGGAATGGATTGAAGTAAAGTTTTTTCCATCTTGTTACTATTGCACCAACTCCCGCGTCTTTACCAACTTGATAACCCGTTAGTAAATTAGCCATTTCAAAACGACCTAAAAAGTGGCTTATACTTTCCCCTGGTAATGGTTCAACTATATTGATCCATGCTTCAAAATTATAGATTTCTTCTGGCATATGGATTGATAACTTTGATGATATATCTTTTAGCTTGCCACTAATGAATAATCACCTTCAATACTATTTAAAAGTGACTTATCAATTTTGTTAACACCAGATTCTAATGCTTTTACTGCTGCATCTCTAAGAATTTGGTCTAGTAATCTAATTTGCCCAGCCGTTTTTGCCTGTAAAATAGTTATGATTTCTTGGTTATCTGCTAAATTTGATGGCTCAGGTAATTTCAGAATTTGCTGTTCCCAAATCTTTACTGTTTTTGTAAAGTTTGCTCCTATTAGTGTTTCAAAACTGAAGTATGCTGCAAAACGTCCACCAACTTGCTCATTTTTACTAATTAAGGCATCTAATCTACTACTTGTACCTACTAAAATTGGAATAATTTTTACCTTATCAGATAAATCTGTAACATCTGTGAGTGTTTTAAATTGAAGACGATGGGCTTCATCAATAATTAGCATTTCTACTTTACATTGTTTAATCAAATACCATGCCCGTTCTCTCAGTTGATGTTCAGTGCCACCCTTAGCTTTAAATTTTAGAGTTTCAATAATAGTTTTAAACAAAAGGGATGGGCTGCAAGAACTACCTATTAACTCTACATATAATACGGGCGCGACTGGGTTTTGATTGGGGATTTTAGCCGCTCTGTTTTGATAGGTATAAAAAAGAGAAGCTGTAGTTTTACCCAGACCTGACTCTCCTACTGCTCTACCAGGTTTTCGTAACTTTCTCCTTTCATCTAACCAAGCACTAAATCTTTTTACTTGTTCGAGGTTTAAAATATCTGGTTGTCTAAGCCGTTCAATCTCTTGCTGTATTTCTTCGTTTGTCATAGTTTACAAACCCAGTTCTTCACGCAATAATTTCAAATCCAATTTTTCTATTGGTTTGTCGTCTTCGGGTTGAGATATTAATACCGCAACCTGTTCATTTTTCTTTTCTGTCAAGACTTGTGGTATTTGCTCTATACGTTTCTCTTCAGAACGGCGACGTTCAGCTTTAGTTTTATTTTTCTTCTGTTGTAAAAAATTTCTGCGTCTAAGAGCCTCTTCTAAAATTGAAATATTATTGATGCCTTTACCACTATTTTCTGCTTTTTTACGTGCGTATTTAACTTCTTCAACTGACAGCTTTTCTGCTTCTAAAGCAATAGCATAAGCACGCGCCAAGAATATTTCTTTATTATTTTTTCGACCATATACCAATACCATAGTGATGTCTCTGGGATCGAACCTTAAGATAACTTTGTCGCCTGCGTAAGCTCCTAAATTTTCTCCCCTGTAACGAAGACCAGAGAAGTTAAGATAACCATTGTCATATACAACCCGCTCTGCTGCCTTCATTAAGCAAATGTCAAGTTCTCTATCGTTCAGTAAAGTCGGAGGTCTTTGCAATCCTTTCTCCCAACGCTCAATCCGACTTTGTTTTGGAGTTAGAGGGTTGGCTTGACTTCGGGCATCAGGCTTTTGGTTATAGCTATCAACGATGTAACCAACAATTAGTTTTTCTAGCTCAGGAAGACTAATACAAGCTTTCTTTTCAGCTCCTTCTGGCCGATCTTTGACACTTGAACCCGTATAACCCGGCATTTCAGAAAGTAGACCACTCATGGTTCTGAATGGTCGCTCTACAATGCCGCCATCGGAAGGTTGACTTCGCAGGGTTGGCTCAAAATTTAATTCGTTCGCAATCCATTCAATTATGTGTTTTGCACGAAAATCCTTGCCCCCGTCAGTATAAACATATTTAGGTAAACCGTAAGCACTCCACTTACATCTAAGTTCATACTCTGAAGTGTACCGTTTTGGCATAATTGCATTACGCAGTGCCAAAGCTACAACTTGAGAACTGGGTGCAGCAAAACCTAGACGTAGTCCAACAATGCAGCGAGAATAACAATCTATTACTGTCGTTAATTGAGGACGACCTATCTCCTCACCATCCTCATCCACTAATAAAATGTCCGCTTTAGTATGGTCTATTTGCCAAACCTGATTGCTGTACTTAATAGGTATTTCTTGACCATCACGGGTTTTGATTGTGTGTTCAGAACCGTGCCATCCTGGGCTACGGCTAGTGCGCGACTGATGCTTTTTCTCCTCAACTGGTTTGAGCCATCTTTCTACTGTTCTAGTGCTAGGAGGTTTTCCATACTTTGACCAATACTTAAAGCCTCCTGCTTTTTCCTTAATTTTTATCAGCTTCTTTAGCTCCCAATCTAAATCTTCTCCCCGCAATCCCTGACTTTCTAACTTTGATATTTCTGCTTCTAATTCTTTTTTGGCAAATTCGTAGGCTTTAGTCTCAATTTGCTCGGCAACCTGAGTGCGAGTCATGCGATCACTTCCTTTATTTCCTTGTTTATAAATTTTGAGACTTAAGTTATACCAGTATTCGCTTTTTCGCACCTGTCCTTTGTCTGCTCTAGGAACTTCTGCTAAAGCAGCTAGACCTTTTTCTTCCCATGACTTAATCAAACGCCTAACCGTTCGTTCTGATTTACCAAGCTTTTTGGCTGCTTCCCTCAACCTTTCACCATAAGTTAGGCGATCGCAGGGTTCACGTAAATTACTAATTATCTCTAGTTTTACTCTTTGTTCTCCTGAGAGCCTGAGTTCTGAGTCCTCTAAGTATCTCTGATCCAGGAACTCAACTGATTTATCTTCTGCTATGGAGTTCTCATCTTCACTCAATGATTCAACTTCCATTGACAAGTCGAGTATATCTGCATCCTCATCATCCAAAAGGAAGTCATCTTCATCTTCCAGTTCAAACTGGTTATCTACATCTAAATAACTCATAGATGTGATTTATCTTTGATTATTTGGGTACATTCATACTACTATAAAACTGCAAATAATTGACATTCAATTTTTCGCTAAATTAATAATTGTCATCTAATAAGTCGGAGTCGTTTAAAAAGGTCATGTAATTCGTCGTCAGAGACTGAATTAGTTGGATTTGGCTTTCATTGCTGGAAAGTATTGATATATATGGTTTTTCGGTTCAGGCAATGCTGTGACAAATAATTTGTCGTAATGGACAATTAATTTGTCGCTCTACATCAGCGTAGATGGAGGAAAAGTTCGACTTAGAGGTAAACTCAAAGCAGGCTGTCACTGACGAGACTATAAAACGGTTCGTTTGCAAGGGATTTACTATGGTGCGTTTTTTGATGACAACCAATCATTAATTGATTATGTCAATAGCCAGCGTTTAGTTAACCCGTTAGTCTGCTTAGGAGATGGTCATGATGGTGTATGGAATCTCGTCAAAGAGTTTGGTAAAAGTGAGAATTTTGAACGTTGGGAAATTTTAGATTGGTATCATCTCAAGGAAAATCTTTATAAAGTAGGTGGTTCAAATAAGCGACTCAAAGCAGCTGAAACTCTTTTATGGCAGGGTCAAGTTGAAGAAGCTAAAGCTTTATTCCATAATTGCCGAGGCAAACAAGCTAAGAACTTCATCGCTTATCTCGAAAAACATTGCTCCCGTATTGTCAACTATAGCTATTATCAAGCTGAACAACTTTGTTCTATTGGTTCTGGTGCAGTCGAGTCTGCTATTAAACAGATTGGAGCTAGGATGAAAATTTCTGGCGCACAGTGGAATGTTGAGAGTGTCAACCAAATTCTTTCTGTTCGTTGTGCTTATCTGAATGGTTTACTTGCTATTTGAGTGTTTCTGCCAAAAGTGGATGCTCCCGGCATCTTTAGCTTGCCATGAATTAATTTGCCAAAAAACAGGAAAACCAATCGATATTACACACACTACTACCAGTATCTGCAAGAATCGATTAGTTTTCATAAGTAATTACCAACTAGAACACTTTGAAAAAGTTACAAGTTTTCTTTTGCCTTTTGCCTTTTACCTTTTGCCTTTTCAAGAATTCTGCCAGCAACGCATCAGCAGTGTACCACCGGCTACTAATTTAATTACCTCTAGGAAGAAATAACTACCGTGGAGTAGATTCATTTGGGTGGGAATTGTGGACACTGTGTCAAATAAGTTGAGATGAACCCCAACGGCGCACATTTGCGGTGTTAAGAGATAGGTATTTAAAAACGCGATCGCCAACAGTGTTACTGCTAAAAACAAACAGTTAGTATGCCACTGAGAGTGGGTTTTTCTCCAGGCTAAAACACCGGTTAAAACGACAGCCGCAAATAATAATTCTAGGCGATTGAACATCCAAAAAATCATGTAGCCTACTGTCGTAAAACTATCTTGGTTCATCATGCCAGAGAAGTAAAGACTAGGCATAACTACCCAATCTAACACTAGGCTAGCACTTAGCCAAAAGCCAAGAGCAAACAAGACAGCAGTTTGCCAACTTGACCGTCTGAATTCAATGGTAGAAATAGTATTCATAAGAATAATTGCCTGTGTTGTATCTTTAGTTTCTAACTTTTATGCTGACTCTGACAACACATATCAATTAACTTTAACAAACTCTGAAAGCTTTCATTAACATATAGTGATAGTTGCAATGTATTGATAACAAATATTAATTTTTGACGGGAGTTTTTAACAAATGATGAGGGTATAATCTTAATCTAGTTGGTTATATCGATAAAGTCATGCGCCTGGCAGTTTTACTTGGTACAGCGATCGCCACTACAGTATTTATCGGAGGATATAGTCAAGCTCAAGCTGTGCAGTTGCAAGACGGGACAGTTTATTTTGTGCAACCGCCCCGGCTAGTGGAAGCAGCAACTACCTATAATGAAGTTTATGTTTGGGGTGCGACTTATTATTTCACCGTTAGCGTACCAGAAAATGCCAGCGAACCTTTACAGAAAATTACCATTAATCAGCGTGAGGGAGTGGATAATATTCGCTTTGATTTAGACAGTACCATTGCCTTTGAGGGTACACGCTCACACAGAGGTGAGAGAATTGGCTTAAAAGATGTTACTAGCGATCTCAAAACCAGAACAGTCTCCCTAACTTTTGATCCTCCAGTGTCCCCAGGAAAGACTGTTACCATCGGCTTAAAACCCTGGCAAAATCCCACCTCTGCTGGTGTTTACTTATTTGGTGTGACAGCCTTTCCCCAAGGCGAGAAAACCCACAGTCAATTTTTAGGTTTTGGTAGATTACATTTTTACAACCATCGAAGCAATTATTTTCCGTTCCCCTATGGCTGGTAACAAAAGTATGGTTTAAAACTTAACTGGGAAACTGTATTGTGTTACTTACGTCCCAAGATAAATTAAGAGAAGCAAAACCCAGTCCCCAATACTTCGACAAGCTCAGTACAAGTCCCCAGTCCCCAATCCCCAATCCCCAAACTAGTTTAAAATCTATTATGTTTCGTAACCCACCACAGGAGTTGACCTTTGAATAAAGCTGGATATTCTGGAAAACCCAAAAACTCATTAGGCGAACCCAGTGACGACATTCCAGCAGCTTTACGTGATACTCCTGATGTCGCGCCTAAGTCACAGTTACAACCCTTGGTGTTACTACTAGGAGGAGTAACACTATTTATTCTGCTGGCTATTGTTAGCGGTTTTTTCTTCGCACTCAACACACCGAAAAAAACCGCAGAATCTCAACCATCACCAACTAATTCTCTTCCTACACCCACTGCGACTAATTCCCCAAATAATGTTGATAGCGTATTGGGACATTTAGCATACCCAGAAGCAACTGAATCAGAATTAGTTCCCATCTCCGCCGATGGCAGAATTAGAATGAGAAGCAACGCTGCGGCTAGATATCAAGCAATGGTACAAGCAGCGCGCAGTTCCGGTGTGATTTTAGTACCGATTTCCGGTTTTCGTTCAGTTAAAGAACAAGAACAGTTATTTTTTACCGTTGGCGCGCAACGCAATCAAACCCCAGCACAAAGAGCCGCACTCAGTGCGCCTCCAGGTCACAGTGAACACCACACTGGTTATGCTGTTGATATTGGAGATGGAGCAGCACCAGCCACAAATCTGCTAGCTACCTTTGAAAATACCAGAGCCTTTCAATGGTTGCAAGCTAATGCTGCCCGTTATGGCTTTGAGATGTCATTTCCGCAAAACAACCCCCAAGGGGTGAGTTATGAACCTTGGCACTGGCGTTTTGTAGGCGATCGCGATAGCTTAGAGACATTCTATAAAGCCAGAAACATCAAACCAGCAAAAACATCTCCATAAACGTCAGAATTAAACGCGGATGGACGCAGATAATTTTTTAGGCTAATGACTAATGACTAATGACTATTGACTATTGACTAATCACAGGCTTTTGATACTTACTTGGATACTTGCGGTGGAAATAGTCTTCCATGATTTCTAAGATCATCGGAGCAGCAACGCTACCACCACCACCGCCAGAATGTTCAGCAAAGGCGACAATTAAGATTTCCGGCTTGTCAGCAGGAGCATAAGCACCAAACCAAGCATGATTTTGCTTGACACCCCGCTTCCATGCTTCGGCTGTACCACTTTTTCCAGCGACTGGGGGAACAGTGGTTTTATTCAAAGCTTTTCCTGTACCATCAGAAATCACCTTACGCAGTCCTTCACGCAAAATTTTGAGGGTTGACGGCTTCATGTGGACATCTTCTCGCCAACTTTTGGCTTCTTCATTATCTTTCAGTAAATGTGGTTGGACTCGATAACCACCATTCGCTGGGACAGCAAACATTACAGCCACTTGCAAGGGTGTGCTTAGTAAAGCACCTTGACCAATTGACATATTAATGCTGTCGCCTACAGTCCAAGGTATTTTCCAAGTTTTCTGCTTCCATTCCTCATCAGGGACTAAACCTTTTGATTCTTCTGAAACAAATTCAAAGCCTGTTTTTTGACCAAAACCGTATTTCCGAGTCCATTTAATTAAGGTGGGGCCGCCGACTCCCTTCGCAATTTGATAAAAGAAAGTATCACTACTCCACTGCATTGCTCCCACGAAACCCAAGGGGCCAAAACCTGCATGATTCCACTCACCAAATGTGGTTCCACCAACAGTTAAAGAACCATAGGTTTGCAGCACTGTACTGGGAGAAAATTTCCCTGACTCTAACCCTGCGGTTGTAGTCACAATCTTAAAGGTACTGGCGGGAGGAAAAGCACGTAGGGCGCGATTCAATAGAGGATGTTCTTCCCCTTGTACAAATTCCCAGTCTTTTTGGGTCAGTTTTTGTTTAGAGAAAATATTGGGATCAAAGGTGGGATGAGACACCATTGCTAAGACTGCCCCATTTTTGGGATCAAGTGCCACAATTGAGCCATTACGAGTTCCCAAGGCTTTCTCGGCGGCCAATTGCATATCTAAATCTATGGTCAGGCGGATATCATTACCCGGTTTAGCTTGTTTTTCTCCTAACACCCGTAACGGTCGCCCAGCTCCGTCAACTTCTACCTGCTGACCGCCCCATTCCCCTCTGAGTACAGATTCATAGGCTTTCTCGATGCCCATTTGTCCAATGACATCTCCTAGACGGTAGCCGTCTTTTTTCTTTTCTTGGAGTTGTTCTGCCGTTAATTCCCGTGTATAACCCAAGACATGGGCTAATTCTCGACCGTGGGGATAATAGCGCACTGCTTCTGTATGGATTTCCACATTTTGCAGTTCGTTTTCATACTCTTTAATAGCTGTGATTTGGGCTTCATTGAGATCCCGTGCAATCCGAATTAATGAAGATGAGTTTGCGCCTGCGTCTTGGAGTTTCTTTTCAATTTCATCTTGGGGAATGTCTAAAATTTTAGACAGCCGTGGCCCGACTACAGCCCATGAGGGTTTCGTGTGTGCCATTGGCCACAAATAGATTGAACGGGGATAGCGTGTACTAGCAAGGAGCTTGCCATTACGGTCAAAAATATTACCTCTTTCTGGCTGCTTGGGTATCATCCGAATACGATTAGATTCGGCTCGTTTGCGGTGGGATGCGCCTTCGACAATTTGCAAGTATGCTAAACGTACACCAATCCCGGTCGTCATTAATAGGGTGAAGATAATCAAAACTATAGATTGGTAATTCCGTCCAACTGTGCGCGTATTTTTTTTACCTCCCAGGGGAGTTGGTTGGAATGTAGCCATAGGAAATGTATATGGATGAACTAATTGATTGGGAAGAGGAATATCGTTATTTCCTCAGTTTACCAACTAAGAGTTAAGCTAACGCTTATTGTTGGGAGTGAAAACTGAAAATAACTGTTGTATGACACTCACTCCAGCAATAGGGATGGGTATCCTTGATTTAGAGTTCCCCAAAATGGCTACTTAATATTGAGTGTGTAACAATTGGGAACATTCTTTTTGGCACAGTGGTTTTCGGCGGATACAATAAACCAAAGTGTGATGTTTTTTCTGCTTAATAGACTACATTAATTAGCAAAATTACTGAGAATTGCGGCATTCTACTCAAAACTATGGCTCAAACTGTGACCCAGCACCAGAAAGGAATCGTGGCTTTTCAGCCCCTTGACGTTGAACTACGTAGTGTGTTCAAGTTTTACAACCAAGAACCGGCAGTACATGGAATCGATTTGGATATTAGACAGGGGGAATTTTTTAGCATTTTAGGGCCTTCTGGTTGTGGTAAAACCACTACACTGCGTATGATTGCTGGGTTTGAACGGGTGGATGCGGGTAAGTTATTGATTCAAGGTCAAATAATGACTGATGTCCCGCCTTATCGTCGTCCCGTGAATACAGTGTTTCAAAGCTATGCGTTGTTTAATCACTTAAATGTGTGGAATAACATTGCTTTTGGTTTACGCCTGAAAAAAGAGAAGTTGCGTAAAGCTGAAATTGAAAGCCGTGTCAATGAAGCGTTAAAACTAGTAAAAATGGAAAGTTTGCGATCGCGCTTTCCCAATCAACTTTCTGGTGGTCAACAGCAGAGAGTAGCATTAGCCAGGGCTTTAGTCAATCGCCCGGCTGTGGTGCTACTAGATGAACCGTTAGGGGCGTTAGACTTAAAACTGCGGAAAGAAATGCAGTTTGAGTTATCGAATTTACACAAAGACTTAGGTTTAACATTTATTATGGTGACGCACGACCAAGAAGAGGCGTTATCATTGAGCGATCGCATCGCGGTGATGAATCAAGGTAAAATCGAGCAAATCGGTACACCCAGCGATATTTACGAACGTCCCAAAACATCCTTCGTAGCAGATTTTATTGGCGACACAAATTTATTTAGTGGTGAAATTACCGCCGTGGAAGCTTCAACTGTCACAGTCGTCACCAAAACTGGACTGACAGTTGTCGTGAATCGCACTGAAGACACACCCACAGATTTATTAAACACTGTAGTTGTGAGCGTGCGTCCAGAAAAAATTCAACTTTCCTTATATCAACCAACTCTAGCCCATAACTGTTTTGAAGGTAGGCTAGTCAACATTATGTATTTAGGGACTCACGTTAATTATGTTGTGGAATTAATTAACGGCATTAAAATTAACGTTTTACAACCCAATACCTTTGGTAGTTTACCAGACCGTGACACCCCCATTTACGCTTGGTGGGCAGAAGATGATTGTCTAGCTATTGACTCATAACCAATGACTAAAAGACGCAATTTTATTCAGGGATTAACGGCACTTTCTAGTTTATCTTTAGCTGGTTGCGGCTGGAGGTTGGCAGATGTGCGGGCTAATACTAATTCTGGTCGTACCGACCAATTATATATATATACTTGGACACAATATTCTGATCAGAACTTATTACAAACTTTTAGTACCCAAACTGGGATGAAAGTATTAGTAGACCCTTATGATTCTAATGAATCAATGCTGGCAAAACTGCAAGCTAGTGGTGGTGGTGCGTATAGTCTGATTTATCCATCAGACTATATGGTGCAAAAGATGGTAGATAAAAATTTATTAGTAGAATTAAAACACGATCGCCTGATTGGTTTAGATCATTTATTTCCGCAATTTCAAAACCCCACTTACGACCCAAAAAACCGTTATAGTATTCCCTTTAATTGGGGAACAACTGGATTATTATATAACTCTGAGGTTCTCAAACAAGCCCCCGAAGACTGGGATTATCTCTGGCAGAATAAAGCCATACTCAATAAACGCATGACATTATTAAATGATGTGCGGGAAGTCATGGGTGCAGTATTAAAAATGTTGGGTTACTCTTATAACTCACAAAATGATAATGAAATCAAACAAGCGTATCAAAAATTAACAGAATTAAAACCAGCGATCGCAGCTTTTGACACTGATGCTTGGCAAAATCAGATGTTAGCAGGGGATTTAATTTTAGCCATGTGTTATTCTGCTGATGCTATTAGAGTCAGTAAAGAAAACCCCAAGCTAAAATATGTCATTCCGCGCAGTGGTTCTTCGCTATGGACTGACACAATGGTAATTCCGAAATCAGCACCAAATCAAGATGGTGCTTATGCTTGGATTAACTTTATTTTACAACCAGAAATAGCAGCAACTATCAGTCAAAGATTGAAAATTGCTACACCAAACCGCGCTGGATTTGAACTGTTACCCGAACAAATCAAAAACAACACCAACTTTTTCCCCCCAGATGACTTATTAGCCAAGTGTGAACGTATCAGTCCCTTGGGACAATTTGAGGAAGTCTATGATCGATATTGGACAAAGTTGACGAGTAGTTAGTCAATGGTCAATGGTCAATAGTCAATAGTCATTAGTCAATAGTCAATAGTCATTAGTCAATAGTCAATAGTCATTAGTCAATAGTCATTAGTCATTAGTCAACAGTTTTTCTCCTCCCTTGTCTTCCTTGTCTTCCATGTCTCCCTTGTCCCCAGTCCCCAATCCCCAATCCCCAATCCCCAACCGTGCATACTAAACTTCGTACTCTGGATAACATCGAATTAAATCGCCGCCGATTTGATTGGTTACAACCTTTAACTTTACTTGCGCCGGCTGGTATTTGGTTACTGCTTTTGCTGGTGTTACCTGCATTAATTATTTTTCAATTAAGTTTAGTGCCAGATATTAGACCAGGTGATCTAGTAAATCCTCAAGGTTTTGCTAACTATATTCGGATTTTTGATCCTTTATACTTACAAGTAATTGTGCGATCGCTGGGTTTAGCAGTTAGCACGACAATCATTTGTTTAATTTTGGGTTTTCCTGTTGCTTATTGGATTGCTCAACTTGCACCTCAGAAATGGCGTAATTTATTACTATTAGGTTTTGTTTTACCTTTGTGGACTTCTTCTCTGTTGCGTTCCTATGCTTGGGTAACTATTTTACGTCGCAGTGGTTTATTGAATAATTTACTGGCTAGTTTAGATTTACCAACTCTACAATTACTGAATAGAATACCGGCTGTATTAATTGGGATGAGTTACAGCTTGTTACCTTATATGGTGTTAATTTTATATGCTTCTTTAGAAAAATTAGACAAGCGTTTGTTAGAAGCCGCAGCTGATTTGGGTGCAAATCCTGTACAGGCTTTTTGGAAGGTGACTGTTCCCCAAGTCTTACCAGGAATTGCAGCCGGTTCTTTACTGGTATTTATTACAGGTTTAGGGGATTTTGTTGACCCAGAATTATTGGGTGGTGCTTCTAGTATGACGGCGGCGCGGTTAGTTTACAACCAGTTTCTGGGAGTTACGCAAAACTGGGGTTTTGGTTCAGCTTTGAGTATGACTTTAATTTTAGCTGTGAGTATTGCGATCGCTCTTTTGATTAAGTTTGGTGAAGCTACACCCAAGCATTAAATTTTGTCCCAATAAATCCAATTCCCTACTTTTTGAGGAAGTGGGGGATATTTTTTATCGGTATGATATGAGAGGGATGAGGCTCAACAATTAGATGTTTATAGAGAGAACTTTAGTTATCAAATTAGGACTAAAGTCCTTACTACGAACTCAATCATAGTATTTTCATTTCTGGAAAATCATCATTAAGATGCAGAAATCCCATGAGTAACATAGGAGAATTGTTACTATGTATCAAAAAATTTTGGTAGGCATAGATCAGTCAGAATTCGGTCAAAATGTTTTTGATGAGGCTGTATGTTTAGCGAAAGCAACTAATGCGGAAATGATGTTGCTGCATATTTTATCTCCTTTAGAAGAGCCTTATATTAGTCCGATATTTATGCAGCCTGATGCTATTTATCCCACAGTTCCACCCGCACCAACAGAGACATATATTCGACAGTGGGAAGAACTCAAGCAAGAAAGATTAGAATGGTTGCGATCGCTCACCAATACTGCTATCAATACAGGTGTGAAAACTGGATTTACTCAAAATATGGGTGATCCAGGGCGGATAATTTGTGAAGTAGCGCGCAGTTGGCCTGCTGATTTAATTGTACTTGGTCGTCGCGGTCGTACTGGATTAAGTGAGTTTTTCTTAGGTAGTGTGAGTAATTATGTGCTTCATCATGCACCTTGTTCTGTGATGGTTATTCAAGGGAAATTGTCTGAATCTGGTACAGTGATTGAGAAAACTATTTGATTTTTGCAGTCACAATAATTTATACCAATTTAATATGAAGCTGCATATAATTCGATCCCCTAGCCCCAGGGCTATTTCATTCCCTAAAAGTCCATAATTTACAAGCGTATCAATCAAAAAAATCAGGTAGTTCAACAACTTAATTTCCTGATGAACTAGGCGATGCCTTCGGCAAAGCTTCGCTAACGCACTTAAATTTTCTCCTTGAAACAGTAATTTTTCGATTGCCGACTCACTAAAATTTCTGGCTGATACTCTTGACAAAATCCTAATCTGAGCGAATGAAACAGCCCTACCTTTTTTAAGAGGGATTTAGGGGGATATAAACGATGTGGGACAAGGTTATAAGACTTGTGTGTACACGGTAGACTTAAAAAGGGGGGAACAAGAATCAAAGTCCCCCTTTTTAATGGAGATTTAGGGTGATCTAAACTGATTTAACACATCATCCAGGACTTTTTAAAAATGCTCACTAATTACTATAGAAAAAACTCGTCCCAGTCCCCAGTCCCCAGTCCCCTATTTAGCAATATCTTCAAAATCTGCTACAGCACAAGCAAATTCTCGAAATGCTGTTTTAATCAAATCCTCTTTCATGTTCCGTTCTAAAGCTGTGTCGCGAATTAAGTCGGCTAACTCAACAAATAGCAGAGATATCATAAACCGATCCTGGCGGTCGATTTGCTTCAAGCAAGATAAAATGAACTCATACAACTCTGTTTTTCTGGGTTTAGTTTGTTCATCCCAAATTTGTAAGCCAAGACGAAAAGTTTTTAAACGTATCTCACTAGTAGTGTAAGGCTTATCCTTATAGCGAATTGATACGCGCTGGGGCATTTCCATAAATTAAGTATATAGATTCACTGTAAAGTCAGTATTCACCTCAATTTTGAGCCATCAGGAAAAATATTTGATTTTTAATTAAAGAGAAAAACTAACGTTCAACCTGATTGATTTCAACTGCTCTACCATCTCCTAAATCACCTTGGGCAAATCCAGGATTTTTAGGTAAATTGATGGCAACATTAGATATTTTACTAATTTCTACTTGCAGATTTTGCAACTGACCATCTAATAAATGACCACCAGTTTTTTTATCTTTAGTGATAAAATGAAAGTGATATCCGCTAACATTTACTCCTGCCATATAAGCAGGGAGACGGAAGCCAACTAAAGTTCCGTTAACGTTTTTTAATTCAAAAATAGTTTGGGCTTTGACAGCATTTACTAAAGGGGGATAAGGTGGTTTTTGTTTGGGTACGCTCCGCACTTTTAGATAAGGAAAATTCCCTTGTATTCGCAGCGCGTAAGGATAATTTTTTGTGGTGATTTTTTGGTCTAGAGATTGCTGCATTTGCTGATAAGTCATTTGTCCTGGCAGCCGAATTGTAGTTTGGGGTTTAAAAAAAGTTACCACGGCAAAAGGACTTTTCATCTGATCTGAGACTAGAGAAGCAACACCATTAGATTTGATTTGATAAAATTTACCATCTAAGCCAATCATCTCTCCATCTAAAGCGTTGACTGTTCCCAAGCCAAAATCACCATGTTTTTTTAATTCTTGAAAGTTAGTATCTCCGTCATAAACACCTGCGGCTAAAGCACTAATTGTAGATGTTTGAAATAAAGTATTGGCGGGGGTTGTTGGCTGTGAGTTTCCAGGTAAAACAACACCTACAGTAGTGATAGTTAAACCAGCTATCCAAATATAAGGTTTGAGTTTCATGTAATGAATTTACTTGTGGTGAGAATCACAGAAAATATACAGAATACTGATGATAAATTCAATTACGAATTGTAAATTAGAAATTCTCTAGCCACATCTCTAGCAATATTTTGTCGCATATCCCAAGGGAGGAAAACTTCTACTTTTGGTCGCCATGCACGCAACCGCATAATAACATTGTGATCACCATGTCGATACTGCACACGGTAGTAAGCATCATCAGGGGAACGATGCGCCAGAATTTTTAATAATTGCTCTTGTTGTTCTGGATTGGGTGTATGTTTTTTGATGAGATTTTTAACTTGGGCATAGGCGATCGCTTTAAATGTATCATGGCGAAAGGTGCGGCGAATATAGCGATCGTGATAATCTCGGTCAAAGCGTAGCAACATCAAGCGAGACTGTAAATAAAAATCAAACCCCCAAGCTAAAGACATTTGCATTTCAATTTCATCTGGGGTGGGTAAATTACGCTGGTGGTAGCGTTGAATGAGATTTTTGGGAATGTCGCGATGTGTCCATTCAATGGGGTTGATATTTTCAATTCTATCGAGGCGGAAATTATACCAATCCGTCTTTAAATCAGGACTTTCCCCAAAAGCGCACAGATAAACGGCACGCTGGACATAATAAATACATACTGGGTAAACTGTACAAAGAAAAATGTTTTTTAATCTCGCACTGTTATAAGTTATTTGAATAGGCGGTACTGGTGTTTTTGCCCAGAGTCTTTGTAACTCATGTTGCCAATTTTCTATTTCATCTGTCGCCGTCACCACAAAATCTAACTTAAAGAAAAACCGCCGTACACCACAGATTTCTTGCGAAAGATTTTGTGCGATCGCCACTAAGTCCTCTTGATTGAGAAAATTTAATTCATGGGCGTGTAATTTAGTAGTCGTGGGACGCGCCGGGAAATACTTGATACGGTAATATTTCTGTTGGTGCTTCTCCAACCACCCTAATTCAGCCAAAATATCTAAATCAGCTTGCAGACTGCGACGCGTCACCCCAAACAAGCGTTGTTCTAAAAGTTTCTCTAAATCAGGAACTGGTGTATGTGCTTGTACGGATTCTAACCACTGTGATCGCTCCAGTCCTGTTTTCTGGTTAAACAACCATTCTGCGGTAGTTTTAGCACAGGGACAGCTACGGTTATGCAGTGGCGGCACAGCTTCCCCCTTGGGATGGGTAAGAGTAAAAAAAGTATCACGCCACTGAGCCAAAGAAAAACCATCATCTAATAGAATACGGTCTTGAGAATCACCGTACAAAGAGCGTAACCACACCCACAAACGCAATGCACGCGGTAAATTTTGCTTGAGCGAACCCCGCGCGAGCCATTGTAATAATTCAACTTGTGGGACATCAGTAAAAATTTGTTCAGACACTGTTTTGGGGATTGGGGATTGGGGACTGGGGATTGGGGATTGGGGACTGGGCATGGGGAATTGGGGTAAATATTTCTTCCTTGTCTCCCTTGTCTCCCTTGTGCCCCTGCTCCCCTACCTCCTACAGCATACGACACTCTGGAAGTGGCATCTTCCAGCAGGGTGTATGATGTATCAATCACAGGAAAAAACAACCAAGAAAAAAAGATACATAGTAAAAAGGAAGAGAAAAATCTTAGTTCTTCCCAATCCCAGTCCCCAATCCCCAGTCCCCAATTCAGGAGTAAAACGACATGACTACATACAAAATCGAGTTAAAAGACGGAATTTTACGCATTGGCTTTGGCGAACCTGCTCAAAATGACCAAATAGTCCGCGATGCAGCCGCCAGATTAGAAGAAATGACGACATCAGGAGAATTGGCTGGGGGTCAATTACTGAAAATTAACGGGCCGATATCTATACCTGTAGCGTTTGTGTTAGCACATAAACTGGCTCATATTTACGGTGCGGTGGCTTTTTATGACCCCAAATTAGCAAAGTATGTGGTTTCTATTACCCATAATCCTGCGTATAAATTGGGTGATTTGATTGATTAAAGTTCGGTAATCAAAGGTTTATTTGGTACAAGCCAGAATCAATGCTTTGTCATTAATTACATAATGAGTACCTACTATATCAAGTTACAGGGTGATGTCCTCAAGGTAGGATTTGGTAGTACGCTAGCTACAGGCGATCGCATTGTTCGCGATGTTGCAGCTAAGTTAGATGAGATGATAGCTACAGGAGAATTATCTGGTGGTAGTCTCATCAAAATCAATGGCCGAGTTTCAGTATTAGTTAGTCAGGTTTTAGCAGATAAGTTAGGGAAATTGTATCAGGCGATCGCTCTATTAGATCCCAAAATCGGCGCACCAGGAATAGATAGATATGTCGTCACCATTAGCAGACATCCCCAATATCAAGTCGGGGATATTTTGGATGTGGTGCGAGAGTCGCAGGCGCAAACTAACCTCAAAGTTGTGTTGTGTGGCTTTGCGAATACTGGAAAAACTTGCTTTCGGGAAGGATTAAAACAAGCACTATTGCAGATTCCCGACGCACCAGAATCATACTTTATTTCCGGCTGTCCCGATGGCGATGGTTCATGGTACAGCGAAACCGCCAGACGTGATCCTGATTTAGCCGCCGAGTTGAAAGCACGATACAAAGCCGGATTTAGTCCAGAGTTCGCCAAACTTAAAGCGCAGGAAGTTCGAGGTGTGAATACTCCCATTTTCGTCTTTGATATTGGGGGAAGAATCTCCGACGCGAACCGCTTGATTATGAAAGAGGCTACTCATGCGGTGATTTTAGTCAAAGATGAGGCGGAGATTGAGCCTTGGGCGAAGTTTTGTGACGAGTTGAAGTTAGAAGTTATTGCGATCGTTTTTAGCGATTATTTTGGGAATAATGACGTTATTAAGTCGGAATTACCGATTTTATGCGGTACAGTTCATAGATTACAACGAGGTGAGGATGTGTCTCAGCGTCCAATTATCCAGGCTTTAGCGCGGTTGTTGGTGGGTTTGAGTAGTGATTCAGTTTGAAAGTTTCAGGGAGATCAAGTGTGTATGGTGACTAGTTCTCAAGACGTTGCATTACAGGTAATTCAGCAGGCGATCGCAGCTTTAGCTAAATGGTCTGGTTTTACTCATCCTGATCTAGATAATGAATATCCAGAAGTGACTAGAGCAAAGGAAATATTAGGCTGGAAACCTGATACAAACGTTGGAACTTTGCGTTTAGTTTTTGACAGCGTAGACTTATCTGATGAACCAAAGAAAAACAAAATACAACAAAATTATCACCCACTCAAAGCAATTGACAATGACCATCAAGAATATCCAGATATTCCTTATCCTTTAGATTCTGAACCTAGTTCAGAACAACAACAAGCCTTCAAATTAGAAATTAAGCAAGCACTGAGAGATATTCTTCAAGATAACTGGGGAAACCTGTCTTTATTGATGCTGATATTAGAAAAATTTGGTTCATGTCTCAGCTTTGGGAAATCAGAGATAGCTTTGGTAGACATAGCCAGAACAACAGCAGCGATCGCAACAGCTTTACTTAACAATCCCGCCGAAGAAATTAGCTTAATTGCTGGTGATTTATCAGGGATTCAAAGATTTATTTATACTATTTCTTCTGATGGTGCTTTAAAATCCCTCAGAGCTAGGAGTTTTTATTTAGAATTGGTCACAGAAGAAGTAGTACAGCAATTACTATCAAGATTAGAGATTCCGCGAACTAATGTCATTTATGCTGGTGGTGGTAACTTATATATTTTGGCATCGGGAACTGAAGATACTAAAAAAGTCGTTCAAAAAGTAAGAGAACAATTCAATAAATGGCTGTTAGATGAATTTCAAGGTAAAGTATTTCTTGCTTTGGATTATTTAAATTTTCCAGTTACAGAAATTGCTAGTGATGAATTTGCTAATCATTGGACAAATGCAACCAAAAATCTAGCTCTACATAAATCTCAGAAATTTGCCGAACAAATTAATAAGTTTATTGCGCCAGAAGATAGTCATGAACCATGCAAGGTTTGTCACCGTGATGATGTAGAATCAGAAAAATTACAACCTCTTAACAAACATGAGCCAGATTCCGTCTTAGCTTGTGGAATTTGTTGCAGTATGTTTGATTTAGGAAGTAATTTATTTGGAGTGAAAGCAATTGTACGCTCAACTCGTGATAGCGTAAATAGTCAATTTTCTCCACTGTCATTTAAACTGCCTGCTATTGATGACTTTCCTGCCGTCAATATTTATTATTACTACTTTAAAAATTGGAAACCAATAGTACCAGAGTCTGATACAGTTCTATTAGTTAATGATTGGAATTTAGATCATTATCAATTCAAGCATTTTAAAAATGTTTTTACCTTGTTATTAGGTAACTATGGCAAGGAAAATAAAACAGACGAAAATAATCAAGAAGAAGCACAAAGCTTTCTGCGTGCTGAAGAAATGGCAGCAAAAGCCCAAGGTATTAATAGAGTCGGCTATTTAAGAATGGATGTAGACAGACTCGGACAAATATTTGCTAAAGGTTTCGGTAAAAATCAAAATTTACCAAAGTTGGCTGGACTTTCACGGGAAATGAGCTACTTTTTTAAGGTGTATTTGAATAGTTTAGCAGAGCAAAGAAATGCAAATATTCCCCAAGAAATTACACAATTGTCAGATAAAAATGAGAAATATAATATACTATTTATATATGCTGGTGGTGATGATTTATTCATTAGTGGGGCATGGAATGAAGTAGTAGATTTTGCATTTGATGTTTATCAGTGCTTTCGTGCTTATACTGGCAAAAATCCAGATATTACGTTGTCAGGTGGAATTAGTATTGATGATGCCAAGTTCCCTCTTTATCAATCTGCTGAATCTTCAGGTGATGCTGAGAAAGCAGCCAAAAATAAAGGTAGAGATAGTTTAGGTTTATTTGGACAAGTTTTTAAATGGGATGAATGGTTAGGAAATGCCAAAGTTACTAATTTTGATGATGTGAATAAAAATTATAATAATCCTGAAACAAAGAAACCATCACTGTTAGGTATTCTACCTTTTGTTCAAAAACTAGAACAGCAAAATATCGGGGTTAATTATGCTCGTAACTTTGTACGTAATCTGTTAATCACCGCACAGATACAAGAGCAAGCATTGAGAAAGTTTGAAGAAGATAACAAATCAGAGGAGGCTTTAAGCACTCGCTATTATTTGCATTTGCCAAAGATTGCTTATACTTTAGCGAGATTACCCAAGAATGTACTAGATGATAATGACTTTAGGACTTCTTTAAAAAGTCCATATAATGCGCCTTATTTTCGGGCGATCGCAACTTGGATTGAACTCTTAAACCGTAAATCAGAAAGAATATGACACAACAGACTAGACAATCAAACTCAGGTGATGATATCACCACAAAAATGGTTGATAAAATTAATTTACTAAAGCCAGGGTTAAAATCGTATGATATTCGTGAGTTGGTAAACGATACAGAAAAACTGGGAAAAGAACTAGCACCAAGATTAAAAACTAACCAAATAAGAAAGTTTTTAGACGCTGTTACCCGTCTTAAATCCAACTTAGCTAAAGATAAACAGAAAGATTTTAATACAATTCAAACCGACTTAGTTTTTCTACTGCCTAAACTAGCTTATGCTGCGGCTAGACAGCAAAAGAATAATAGAGACCCTGGGCCAGTTGCTCCCTTTAAGCAAGTTTTAGAAGCAGCAATTAAACAAGTAAAAACTACGGAAGATTTTGACAGATTTGTTCAATTAGTTGAAGCAATTATCGCTTATCACAAAGCAGCAGGAGGACAAGACCAATGACGTTATCAACACATAATTTTGAACAGAGAGATTTATTAGGCAAAGTAAGAGTTAACAGCATTATTAAGTTAGAAACAGGTATTCATATCGGAGGTGGTGGCGAAAGGTTAGATATAGGTGGACTAGATAAACCTGTTATTCGTAATCCTTTAACAAGACATCCTTATCTTCCAGGCTCATCTATCAAAGGAAAAATGCGGTCAATTTTAGAGCGTTTTTGGAAAAAACCTTTGAACCGTCAAGGTGGTAGTGGTACTTATCGCTATGAAAGTGATGATCTAGTTGATGGCTATACCGAAATAAACACAAATGATTCACCAATACTAATTAAGTTTGAAGGATCTAGAAATTGCCAGCTATCTAGAATTTTTGGATCAACTGGAAGTAATTGTTGGATTAAAGCAGAGATAGCTGCTCAAGAAAGATTAGAGCGAGTGTCTAATGTTGCACCAAAAATGGTCATTAAATCTCGTGATAACTCTCATAAATTCGCTAGATTTGCTAATCCAGCAGAAGAAGTTAAAGCTGAAGAAATTAAAGAGGAGTATGTAAAAGTTAAAGGACGCAACGCACCTGCTCGTTTAATTGTAAGAGATTGTCATTTAGAAGAAGGTTCAATTGGCTTATTAGAGCGAGTTGATACCAGCTTATACATGACCGAGTGGAAATTTGAAAACGGTATCGACCGAGTAACAGCCGCCGCTAACCCCAGACAGGTAGAACGTATACCAGCAGGCGCAGAATTTCTGTTTGAATTAGTTTACACCGTAGAAGATGCCAGCCAAGCTATAGAAGACTTACAAAATATTGCCATAGCTCTTGCCATCCTTGAAGATGACGCACTCGGCGGACATGGTTCAAGAGGTTATGGGAAAGTTAGATTTCAACACTTCAATTTTTCCTATCGCAGCTTGGCACAATACCGCCAAATGACAAATACTCAAGGGACATCTGAGATTCAACCATTTCAACCCATCGCTAACACTCAAGAACTTTTAGAGAACTTCGGAAACTTACGCAACTACATTCAGCGATTATTGCCAGGAAACGAATCATGAGTGTGTGGAAATTAGTAAAACTCAACTTTGGCCGAAGTCCGGCGCACTTTGGTGAAGTGGGAATTGGGATGGAAGAAACAAGCGATCGCGTCCGTTCCGATGCTTTGTTTAGTGCTTGGGTAAGTATTTATGCACGGTTGTTCGGTAAAGAAGCAGTTGAGGAGTTGTTACAGCAATTCCCCACTAAAGACAAACTGGAACTAGCACCCCCGTTCCGTATCAGTTCGACATTTGTTTACAGGGAAGTAGACGGAGGCGATCGCAAAATCTACTATCTTCCGCGTCCTCTGAAATTTCCTACTAACTACCCTGATGATGATTTAGCGTTTTTTAAAACCTACAAAAAACTCAACTACTTACCGCTAGAAGTGTGGCAGAGGTGGTATCAAGGGGAGGGGTTTAAAGAAAGTGATACTCAGGAATTAATTGATGAAACCAAAGATAAATCTCAGGGAGACTTAAAAACATTAGGAACTTTTGATTATAAAAAAGCCTTTAAAATTGATAAAGTTCCCAAGATTGCCGTTGATAGAGTCACCAGAGCAACCAACCTTTATCATACTGGCTTTGTGCAATTTGCTTGGGAAAAAGACAAAGCAGGTTTATACTTTCTTCTGCAATTATCTCCAGAAGGTGAAAAATTAGCAGATAAATTACACGCTGCGTTAGAACTATTGGGAGAAGAAGGAATTGGCGGAGAACGTTCGAGTGGTGCGGGAAGATTTGAAGTGAATTGGTTAGATTTACCTGAAACTTGGAAGCAGATAGTTGACTTTCAAGATGGTAAATACCACAGCATTTTAAGCTTATTTTGGGATTCTGAAATAAAAGCAGATTTCTTAGAAAATTCCAGTTACGAAATACAAGAACGGGGTGGTTGGATAGCCGAAAGTCAACTAAGGCGCAAAATGGTACGAATGTTTGCTGAAGGTTCTGTTTTTCTATCATCACCACAAGGAATGTTAGCAGATGTGACACCTCAAGAATTTGAAAAACTCAAAAAACATAAAATTTACCGTAGCGGTATTAGTTTAAGTCTGCCAATTAAAGCCAAGGAAAAATAAAAGTATGGTGGCTTCGCTTCCTTCGCATCTCCAAAAACCTGACTTTTATCAATCAAAAAGAATACAGTTAACCAGTCCTATTCTGCATATAGGTTCATCTGTATCTCGATTGAATCCATTTGAATATGTACAGACAAGTAAAAAAGTCTATCTTCCCAATCAGGAAGCATTAGCCAAGGGTTTATTATCACAGGGTGGCAGCTTTTTTAATGACTACATTCAAGCAATTGAAGAACGTCGAGACATCACCAGTCTTTTAAAACAAGCATTTGGTAATGAGTGGTGGAATGCTAAAGATACAAATGATAACCCAATTTTTCCCAAAGAAGCTATCAGCCAAAAGCTAACATCAGATAGAATTACAGATTTTTTACGTCCCATGATTCGCAATGGTATGGGACAATTATTCATCCCTGGTTCTTCAATTAAAGGCGCAATTAGAACAGCCATAGCCTATCATTTACTCAAACACGCTGATCAATATAAAGTCCCTGCGTCTAAACAGTTAAGCGCAATTGAAGAAACTTTGAGACAAAAATTAGGACAACTCAACCCATATCAGCAGAAGTTCTTAGATGATGAGCTATTTATGAACAGCTTATTCTCAGAATTTCAACTCACATATCAAGATAGAAACTTTTTCGCTAAAGGCCCAAATGCTGACTTTTTAAGAGCTATTAAAGTCACAGATTCTCAGCCATTAATAGAAGATAAAATCACCACAAAAACAGGTAAACAAATACCACTAAATATTCCTGTAGTAGCAGAAGTAGTTATTTCTAGCCGATTTCCTGATTACTTAGCCAAGTATAAAGCATCTATATATGCTGAAATGGTGCGTAATGTCCAAACAGAATTTACCCTGACATTAGATACAGAAATGCTTTCTTGGTTTAAACATCAAAAAGGAATGAGACTACCATTTAACAACCTGGATGAATTAGTGCAAATATGCCAAGAGTTTACCCAAGAACAATGGGATTATGAACATGATTATTGGCAAGATATCAAAAACAATCCCAAGGCATCAGGCAAAAACTTAGATTTTAATTACATTCGAGAATTTTATGAATCAGAAAAATGCCCCTATAGCCTCAGATTAGGTTGGGGTAGTGGAATGACAGGAACAACCGTAGATTTGTTGTTTGCAGATGAAATGCGTGAAAAAATCCGCGATACTTGTGGTTTAAAAGCACCTGGATTTGAAGCACCAAAATCTCGAAGAACAGTAATGAATCCCAATGGTGAAATTAAGTTTGTACCTGGATGGGTTAAATTTAAGAGTTTATCAAAATAATGCTAATTCGTTCTACATGGACACTCAGTGTAACTGAATCAACAGTTTTACCTCGTTCCTATAACTTGGAATTAACAAAGCAAATACATCAACAACTAGGCTTAGAAATGGGAGGAGATAAACCTGCTGTTTCTTATTCTGGACTTATTGGTTCATATTCTAGGACAAAAGAATTTTTAAATTTTCATCCAGAGGAATTTTATAAATTATCACTTTGTGGATTACAAGATATAGCATCTAAGACAATTTCTCACTTTAATTTTGCTGATTCCTTAGAATTATTCGGAGCTAAATTTAACATCATCAACCGTGAGGATGAAATTACCAGCTACGAAGAACTATACACAACTCTAGTCGGAAATGAGCCAGAACCATCTAGACGCTTTAACTTGCAATTTATCACACCCACAGCTTTTGCTCAAAGTGCAACAAATTTACCTGTACCTGTACCAACTTTAATGTTTCGTAGTTGGTTAGAACGTTGGAATCATTTTGCACCAGTTTATTTAGGAGGTGATGAATTAATAGCTTATCTGAGTAATGCAGTCATGATTAAAAGCCACAAAATTCAAACGCGAAGTTGGCAATTACATAAGGGTTTTATCAATGGTTTTGTTGGTGATGTGACTTTACAAGTTTTCAACCGTGCTGATCCCTTACTAGCGAATGTCGCTCATTTATTGGTGCAATATGCGTGGTTTGCTGGTACGGGAATGAAAACCCGCTTGGGTATGGGACAGACAATTATAGATAACGGAAAATAAATATGAGACAAATCATCACTTTCTTAGGACTTCAAGCAAAGACAACTACATATAGTTTTGAAGGTGAAAATTATAAGGGAGATGTATTTGCAGAGGCTTTGCACCAATTTTGTCAATATGATTCTATGCTAGTCTGTGTCACTAGCGAAGCCAAAAAAAAGACTTTTCCCATTTTAGAAAAATTAGAAGACTCACGTATACAAGCAGTTGAAATACCAAATGGTGAAACAACTGAAGAAATGTGGGAAACATTCTCATTTATTACTGAGAAAGTTAATGAAAATGATCATGTAATCTTTGATATTACTCACGGGCTACGTTCTTTACCATTTTTGGTATTTTTGTTTGCTGCATATCTCAAAACAGCTAAAAACGTTACAATTGAGGCGATTTACTATGGAGCTTGGGAACTAGGAATTTCTAATAATGGTATAGCACCAGTAGTTAACTTATCGGAATTTGTAGGGATACTTGATTGGATTACAGCAACTGATCAATTTACTCAAACTGGTGATGCACAGCGACTTGCTAAATTACTTAATCCAGATGGCAAAGCTAGTAATATAACAAAGAAAGCAGCAACAACTCTTTCTGATGTTTCTCTTGCTACACTACTGTGCCAACCATTACAGTTAGCAAGTAAAGCTCAAAGTCTGGAATCTGACTTATTAAAAGCTCAGGAACAATTAAAGTTGACAGCACCACCATTTGAAATGCTTCGACAACGTATTACTGACACCTTTGGTAATTTTATAGGTGACTTCCAAAAAGATACTAAAAAAGCATTAGAGGCGCAGTTTCGTTTAATTATTTGGTATCAAAATAACAATCGTTTAATTGAGGCAATGAGTTTAGCTCGTGAATGGCTAATAAATGCAGTAACCTACCGCCTCGGTTTATCATTTACTTTGAAGCTTAATACGCGTGAAAAACTAATTGCCAGAGCTATATCTGGTGTTGAGATGGTTAGCCGTAACGCTCTTGAAGTTGAAGAATTGAATGAGTACGGACGAATTATATATGATACATGGACTGAGAAAGATGGCTTGATTCAATTATGGAATGCTCTCCAACCTGTGCGAAATGGATTAGATCATGCAGGACATCAGGAGGGAGCAATGTCTGTTAGTAAAATTGTGAAGACAGCCAATGAAAAAATTAAACCGCTTCTTTATGATCTTGCAAAAACCTGGGAACTTGAGGAACTAGAATCTTGTTCTGCAAGTAACCGATAATTTAAAACAGCGATCGCACTTTCCACACCCCCAAATTCCCAATCTCAAGAGCGATCTCACTCCCCACACCCTTAAATTCCCATCCAACCAATCACGTTAGAATAAAACTGCATATCATATAGCAGAGGTAAAGCTATGAACATCGAACAAACAGTTTTAGAAACCTTGCGAGAACTACCAACAGATAAACAACAAGAGGTTTTAGATTTTATCCAATTTCTTAAATATAAATTATCGCTTCAAAACCCATTACATATATCTTCTCAACAAGAAGACATCAGAGAAGATAAAGAAATTAATGACTTTTGGTCAGCTTTACAAAACTTTAGACAAAGAGTTGATTTAGAGAGTATTGACGATGATACATTTGAGAATTTACGGGACAAATCACCGGGCAGAGAAATCAATTTATGAATCTAAAATATTTACTAGATACTAACATTTTATCAGAGGCTAAACGACCTCAGCCGAGTGAAGCAGTTATGGCCAAGCTAAGGCTGTATAGTCAAGAAATATCCACAGCTACCCTAGTTATCCATGAGATGCTATATGGCTGTTTACGTCTGCCTATTTCTACAAAACGTCAAGATATAGAAGATTATATAAATAGTGTAGTTCTAGCACAAATACCTTTATTTAATTATGATATAAAATCTGCACAATATCACGCTCAAGAAAGAACTAGATTATCAAAAATTGGTAAAACTCCTGGTTTTATTGATGGTCAAATTGACAGTATTGCAGTCACAAATAGCTTAATTTTAGTAACTAATAATGTGGCAGATTTTCAGGATTTTAATGGTATATACATAGAAAATTGGTTCATTAATTAAGGTAGTTACTAACAAATTCAGCGATCGCACTCCCCACAACCCCAAATTCTCAACCTCAAGAGCGATGCCTGCGGAGGGTTGCGCCTATGCTTTTGCCAATTGACATACAATCCCAGACTATCAATTTAGAACTTATGCACTTGATATAATATTTTTTAATATCACAAATTCATCAACTCATTATGGACAGTATCACTATTTCTAACCTAGATGAAAACATCAAAAATATTCTGCAACAACAAGCAGAAAAAAATGGTCGTTCTGTAGAAGCAGAAATCAAAGAAATTTTGCGTATTGCTTTAACAGAAAATCAACAACCTCCTATTAATATTGTTACGATGCTAGAAAAACGCTTTGCTCATTTGGGAGAATTTGAAATACCAGAAATCCAACGCGAAGCTATACGCCCCATACCTAATTTTGAATCATGATTATTCTTGATACTAACGTATTGTCAGAACTCATGAAACCCCAAGGGTCTATAGTAGTTCGTAATTGGGCAGCACAACAGCCTGTGACAAGTTTGTTTACTACAACAATTACATAGGCTGAAATTCTTTATGGCATAACTGTCTTACCAGAAGGAAAGCGTAAATATGAACTCTACCAAGCTGCAACTTTAATGTTTACAGAAGACTTTTTAGAGCGTATCTTACCATTTGATGAATCTGCTGCAATAGCTTTTGCTAATATTTCAGCCCAAAGACGGCTCAGTGGTACTCCTATGTCTCAAGCTGATGCTCAAATTACTGCTATTTGTTATTCCCATAATGCAGCCATAGCAACTCGTAATGTTACTGATTTTCTAGGCTGTGAAATTTTTATTATTAATCCTTGGGAGAATAAATTCTCGTAATTCATGACTTTTATTGATGATGATATTAGCAGAGAAGTTAAGCGATCGCACCCCCTCCCACACCCCAAATTCTCAACATATCCAAGCTACTTAAGTCTTGATTTTTGGAGATTAACGCGCAAATCTCTACCCTATTTTCTCAACTACACCTTCTAATTGTCTGGCTCATTTACTACCTTTTGCATAATTATATACCTGTAACGCATCTGCATCAGCCTTACTACCTATCAGCAAACAAATATTGTTAACTAATTCTTGCAAATGAGTCAACCCTAACAAATTCTTCAAACCAATCAAACACTGAATTAAAGATAGCTAAATAAATCCGCACCTATTGCAGATTGGCTTGTTTCCCGACTCCGACGTAAAGCTTGTTCTAAAATACCCATTGCCAATCCAGGTAAAACCTTTGATTCATGAACACGTTTACTACCCTTATCTCCCATAACATAAGGGATAATTTGGGTATTCTGCACATCTACTACCCAGTATTCAGGCACACCTAAATCTTCATAAAGAGAGCGTTTTGTCCCTAAGTCATCTAACAGCGAAGATTTAGCAATTTCAATCACCAAATCTGGTGCAGGATAGCGATTTAAGTTGACGATTTTTGTCCCACTAGGAACAGATTGAACGTGTTTTTGAAAGTAATAAGCTACATCTGGCTGACAATCTTCTAATTTAGGTTTGCGAAAGGTAGTATGGTCTAAACCCGTAGCTGGAATTCCTTTGAGTGTAGTAAATAAACTAATACCAAATATAATAGTCATGTAGTCTTGAGCATGATCAGAAAAAAATGGTGGCATTTCTAGCCTCATATGTCCTTTGTAGTAGTAATGTTTCTCCTCAACATTAAGTAATTCTGCTAGTGTTTGTAAGTATTCTTGCCAAGAAACCGGAATCCATGTATTTACCGGTAAATGGGTTTGAGCTTCACTCATACTTTCGCCCCTATGCCATTAATCTATATCTTTTGTAACCCAATTTTTTCAGTTTTTAATCCGTATTTGGACAGTTAACGTCAAATAGTTGAGTTTCTAAAAGAATGTTGAGTTTAATAACGCAATGTTGCACTTCTGAAGACGATATTTTGTGTGCGGAACTCAATTGATGGTGTTCAAGAGGCGATCGCTATATTTTTTTAAGTATCAAGTCTGAGTATTTGTAGCTATAATTAAATTATATTTTTCTATTTATATAGAAAAATCGTGTTGCTGAATTTAGATATGATGCACAGCCTGATGAAATTTTCTCCTGACTTCCCCTACATTCCTTTTTTGCTGATCTAAATTCATCCTGACTAGATGCAACACCCAATTTTCCAGGGAGCAATTACTGTGTATTAAAAGTTAAGTAGTGGAAATACTTGGCTTTTAGATATCACTAATTTTTACTCTTCAAACTCTCAGTAAATATTAACTAGCCATGCAACTAACTTATCGCGCTGTTAGGTATGAAGTGAACCCTACAGATGTTAAAGCAACTGCAAGCTACAGCACAGGTATCTATCGTGGTGTGAAAATAAATATTCCCACTCCTGTAGCAAAACCTCAAACTTACTCTCCCCGTCAACTGAAGTATCGCGGTGTCATCTACATCATCTAGTCAAGCTTGACTAAAAGAGTGCTGAGTAAAAAGTAAGATTCATTGCATCGGCTAAACGCCGCACTACCACAGCACATAGATCACAGCCCCTCTCTTACAAAGTTTAGATGCCTGCGGCTTGCCACTTGCAAACCCATAGCGAAGTGAGGGGTTGTACTCAGAACTCAGCACTACTGAAGCAAAGACTAGGCAAAAGAAAGGATCTTTAGTTTTGGCATTTTGGCACATATCATACTTTTGAGGTTGGTATTGTGATACTCGCGAATGTCTTTGTGCGACAATACCGACTTGCAGAATCCCTTGGCTAACTACCAAGGGTATTTTTTCTCTCCAACTCAAATTCTCTCTTCACAAAAAAATTACCTCCAACGTAGACACTTGAGGAGGCAATGATCAAAGACATTTAATTGTGGACTAGTCTAGTTACTAATTTATCTGTTATGTAAAATACATTCCCTCTATCTTTGGAGATAGTACAGGTTACATTTTTCCGTAATCAAAGGTACTATAGTGATTCGCTTTGATCCCTGCAATCATTTGCTCAGGAAGGGACATAGATAAAAGGTAATAGAATTGTGATTGGGTAGACGCAAGGAAACCTAAAACCGATATCCATGTTGGGTTTCGCTTTGCTCAAACCAACCTGCATCTAATACTAATGATCTAAAATGACTACATAATTACCTATCCATAAGAATATTAAATTACCATAACAACATTAAGCAAATATAAAATCAACACTTTTGGTGGTAAATGTTAACTAATAATAATTTTTGCAGCAAATCAGCATATCAATATATAAATATTGCCTTAATGTAAGAAATTTTAAAGACGGGGTTACAATAAGAATGAAGATGCAAATGGTTTCTTAGCAAAACCATGAATGTAAGTTGCTTTCGCCCAATTGCTCCTGTAGCAAGTTGATGTGCTGTGGTGGTAGGAAGTAGCAGCATATTGGCTGGGGGGATATCTCGTAAATATTGCTTGAACAAGAGCTAAACACTCTTGCTCATCTAACTTTGGAATCTCAACATTGCACAAAGTTTTGAGTGTATTTGTGTCAAGCAACTGCATATATTTTTTTTGCCTGGCTAGTTACCCAGTGCAGACAATCTCTTGTCAATTATCCCAAAGCCTTGCGAGATTTAACATCCAGAGGAATCAATGACTAACACTAGTTTTACCAAAGCAATAAATACATATAAACCCCTGTCCGAAGAGCCGAATTTATCAGGGAAAGTGCAGATAAAAAATGGTAATAAAACCGAATCGTCTAGACAGCGAGAACCTAGAACTGATTTTGCTGCTACCAATGATTCTAACCGTGGTCGAGTTGCGATTTTTATTGATGGAATTAATCTATTTAATGCAGCTTTACAACTTGGTATTGAAATCGACTATCTCAAATTACTCTGTCGTTTAACTGCCGGTTCGCGGTTATTGCGGGCATTTTTTTACACCGGAATTGACATTTCTAGACCAACTACTAATCGTCCTCGCAACAACGATAAACAACAGGGTTTTTTATTTTGGATGCGGCGTAATGGTTATCGTGTAGTCACCAAGGAAATTCAGGTGACAGATAACACTAAAAAACCTAATTTAAACGTAGAAATCGCCGTCGATATGATTACCCTAGCTCCCTACTACGATACTGCCGTTTTAGTGAGTGGAGATGGCGATTTAGCTTATGCTGTGAATGCTGTTACTAGTACAGGTGTGCGGGTAGAAGTAGTTAGTTTGCGAACTATGACTAACGACTGTTTAATCGATGTGGCTGATTATTTTGTAGACCTCGATAGCATTAAACACCATATTCAAAAGGATTCCCATTTGGGGTACAGCTATCGCACCATGTCTCATTCCAGTTTGTAAAACCATCACATATTGTTAACAGTTAACTTTCGACTGTTCAATATCTATTCATCCTAAAGACTCTGTGAGAATTTACGATGTCCAGATCCCTGACTTATTTTAAAAGTTGGGGATTTAACTTTTTTGTAGTGTTAAATTAATTACTATGAGAACTATCAACATTGACTGTAGTAGAATAACAAGCCAAGCCATAAGTCTGCGTATTTTAACAAAATGGATATTTTAATTGTTGAGGATGAATCAGAAATTGCTCAGTTAATCCAACATTCCCTAGAAAAAGAGGGATTTACCTGTCGTACTAGTCGGGATGGAATCAATGCTTTGCGCCTATTTCAAGAACAACCGCCAGATTTAATTATCTTAGATTTAATGATTCCTGGCTTGGATGGTTTGGAAGTGTGCGCGAGAATTCGTCAAAAACCCGGTGCAAAAGACCCTTATATTTTGATGCTGACAGCTAAGGGGGAAGAAATAGACAGGGTAATTGGTTTATCTACAGGGGCTGATGACTATATGGTGAAACCCTTTAGCCCTAGAGAGTTAGTAGCTAGAGTCAGGGCTTTACTAAGGCGGAGTTTGCGTCAAGGGGGACAAAGCCAAGTCAATCGTACCCAACACTTTATCGTAGATGTAGACCAACGTACAGCCAGCCGCCAAATGAATTCCGAAGCACCGGAGACGCTGGATTTAACGACTCTAGAATTTAACTTATTAAGTACCTTTGTCAGTAATCCTGGTAGAGTTTGGAATCGTACTCAGCTAATTGACAAACTGTGGGGAGATAATTTTTTTGGTGATGAAAGGGTTGTAGATACTCATGTGGCGCGGTTGAGGAAAAAAATTGAACCTGATCCGGCTAATCCTACTTTTATTAAAACTGTGGTTGGGGTTGGTTATAAGTTTGAAGATACTGTCAGTAGTCAATAGTCATTAGTCAATAGTCATTAGTCAGTAGTGCTGTTAGTGGTAGCGCGGCGTTTAGTCGGTGCAATTAATCTTACTTTTTACTCAGCACTCGTTACTCAACACTCGTTACTCAGCACTCGTTACTCAGCACTCAGCACTCGTTACTCGTTACTCAGCACTCTTTTAGTTATTAGTTATGAGTCATTTTTAATTGCATGAAATCTTTACCTTTAGCATCGCGCTTGTTTGTTTCCCACTTGGTGGTGATGATAGTGGGGTTAATTAGTCTTGTGATTATTAGTAAAGTTTCTTCCCCTCGGTTTTTTATTCTGCATTTAGAAAGATTAGAAAGTAGAGGATTTAATATCTTTCATAGTCGCACGGAATTAGTGCAGGGGTTTGAAATTGCTTGGCGACGTAGCACTTTGTGGTCGGTGTTGGTGGGTGGTAGTGCGGCGGGAGGTTTGAGTTATTGGGTTTCTCAGCGTATTATGCAGCGATTAACGGAGATGGAACAAATTACCCAACAGTTTGCGGCTGGTCATTTGGAAGCACGATTACCTATATCTGATATTCCTGAACTTAATCGACTGGGTACTAGTTTTAATCGCATGGCGGATAGTTTGGAGGGGGTAGAAATACGGCGACGAGAATTAATTGGTGATATGACTCATGAACTGCGGACACCGTTAACTGTGGTACGCGGTTACTTGGAAGAATTGGCAGATGGGGCGATGGACGCGTCCCCAGAGGTTTATCGGCGTTTGGTGAGAGAAACTAGACGTTTAGAGCGTTTGGTCAATGATTTACAAGAGCTTTCTAAGGCGGAAGCTGGTTATTTGCCAATTAATACTCAATCTGTGGATTTATATCCTTTATTGGAGTCATTGGTAGAGAGATTTACTGATCAGTTAATGGAAGATGGCCCGGTAATTGCTTCAGAATTACCCACTCAATTACCGCTTGTGTTAGCTGATATCGATCGCACTGAACAGATTTTAGTCAACCTGATGGGTAATGCAGTCCGTTATACATCCACTGGCTCAATCACTCTCAGGGCTTGGACGGAGGCTGGTAAAATATGGATAGCAGTAATTGATACAGGCATCGGTATTTCTAGTGAAGATTTACCTCATGTGTTTGAACGTTTTTGGCGAGCTGATCAATCACGCGATCGCCATTCTGGAGGAACAGGTATTGGCTTAACTATTACTAAACGTTTGGTTGAGTTACAAGGTGGTCAAATTCAAGTAGAAAGTGAACTAGGAACAGGTACTACTTTTAGATTTTGCTTACCTTTGGCATAGATACAAACAATTGTCATAATCTGGATGTATCTGCGTCACATACACCTGTTAGTTTAGAAATATCAAGATACTTTACTCAAGACTAGAGGATCATTCGCCTTCTATGTCTACCCTGATTTTAGCTACATTATTAGTCAGTTTAATTACTGCCTCTGGTTACGCTGCGATCGCCTATTTGTTTCCTCAAAATAATTCCCAAGACTAAAAGCATTTTGTAATTTTAACAATGGTGCGTTAAGTTCTCCCTAACGCACCTCATTTAACAGTGAACAGTAAACAGTTATCAGCGATCTATTTATCCCTGGCGAAACACCACACCTCTAGGTGGAATGCGTTGGTGGCGGGTCTAAATCCCCCACCTGTTACTGAGCTTGTCGAAGTATACGCCGTCAGGACTGGTAACTGATAACTGATTTAATTAACATATAGGAATCCTATTTGATTTCTGAAAAAAACTCAGTACACCTCTGCTACCTCTTTTCCTGTTCCTCCGAAGTTCTGATCACCGAAGGTGGGGCTTCGCCCATCGGAGGAAACCTCCGCTCAGACTTCTCTCTGTTCCCTGTTCCCTACCTACGCAAATAATTTCAATAATCAAGTCGGATTCCTATAGAGACTAACTAGCGTCGCAAATAGCTAAAACTGGGATTTGGTCTGCCGACAAAACAGGAACGATTAAAGTTATATTTTTTGATCACTGCTAGAGACTGTTCTGCTTCTGCTTGATTATTGTTGAAATCAAACATCCAGTGACTACCATCGACAATTTTCCAGCGATTATTAATTTTACTAACAGTTGTAGTCCCTGGATTAAAAGCAACACAATCTTCACCAGCGATCGCACCAGATGGAGCAGAATTATTTGTCAATAGATACTGAAATGAAGGCTGTGGTCTGCCAACAAAGCAGGATTTATTCATTTTATACTGTCTGATCGTTCGGAAAGCTTTGATTGCCTCATCTTGTTTACTACCAAAGTCGAACATCCAGTGATCGCCACCTTCAACTATTTTCCAGCTACCATTAACTTGTTTGACAGTAATATTATTCGGGTTAAAGGAGATACAATCTTCTTGAAGTTTTGCCAGATTTTGTGATACTACAACAGAATGAGATTGGTGATTTCCTACAGTAGATATTTGAGCAGTAGCAGGAACAGTAGCCAAACTAGATAACATCCATCCTACTGTCAATAAACTGGAAACCTGAACATAGTATTTGCTTTTCATATTTACGTAAGCTCCAAACAGTAAATTTATCTATCAATTCATCAACACCTCGACTTAAGGATAGATATGTTTGAAGCTCAAACTTTATGCAAGAATCATCTATACTAATCAGCCTGAATTTTTTATCTTAACTGATGTAGCTTGGGAATTTAGAGAGGATTCACAAGCAAACGTCAACATCTCATGAGATTACTGTATGACTCAAACCACATCAACAACGTCTATCAACAAGCCAGCCAAGAAAAAATTGACGGGATTACCCAAAGATTCCCTAATTTCTCTCCATGTAGTCACGATCGCAGCTTGGTTTGGTGTAGCGTTAGCAATGATGTTAATGGCATTGGCTAACCTTCAGACTACCAATGGAGATGAACTGTATGCAATCAATGCAATGGTAAAGTTTCTAGATGATTTTGTTGTAATTCCAATGGCGATCGCATCCGTACTGACAGGGACATTACTTTGCTGGTTAACAGTCTGGGGATTTTTTAAGTTTTATTGGGTAATCACCAAATGGATTGCAACAACGACGTTAATTATCTTCGGGACATTTTGGTTAGGGCCTTGGACGAATTCCATGACTGCGATCGCAGATATAGAACGAACCAAAGCTTTAAATAATCCCTTATTTATGTTTGATATTCACGGCGTAATTATTGGCGGTGGTATTCAGCTAATTTGCTTATCAGCAATTATTGCTATTTCCATCATCAAGCCTTGGGGAAGAAGAGTAAATAGTCAATAGTCATTAGTCATTAGTCATTAGTCATTAGGGAACAGGGAACAGGCAACAGGCAACAGGCAACAGGGAACGGCTTTTCTCATCTCCTACCTTGTCTACCTTGTCTACCTTGTCTACCTTGTCCCCAGTCCCCAGTCCCCAACCCCCAACCCCCAATCTTAAGTGCTAGCTGAATCATCCTCCGGTAAGATTTGATTAATACCAATTACCCAAGGCATACCTTGATTGACTGGAGAACTAATACTAATTTTGGCATGATTGGCAAATAACTTTAATCTGCTAGCCAAGTAAGGCACATTCATCATTACATTCTGATAACTTTCAATATCATGACACACCATAATTAACATCAGAATGCCACTATTAACTTTAAAATACCAGTGACAGCTTGAGAGCAAAATACGTACTTTATGCCTACAAGCTAAATAGAATTTTGTCTTCGTTACCTCTTCTAATTGACTGAGTAATATTTCACTAATCAGAGTAGTTTTATGTGTGGGCAAATCGTCGGGAGATAGATATGGTTGCTTCATAGATTTTCGCCCTAATTGTCAAGATTGATAAACTGATGTAACCTCAGCAATCTTCATTTCATTGTCAGTTACATCGGGTAGAAACATAACCTATAGTAATGCCCGTTCACTCCCTTACAACTGTTTATATATTTGAGTTTGGCTGTTCTCTCATTTTCCTTAGATTTCTTTAGTAATTAGGCTACAAAAGTCAATATTAGTTAGTTTTTCGTGACATCTATTTCATTCGCATTTGGAATAATCCAAGCAATCCAAATCTCAAAGTCATACCCTGATTGCCTTTGGTCGATACGCTTGCCAATCACCTTAATTTCTTGGTTAACAAAAGGTAACAATAATTCCTCTTCTCTTCGAGTGACATAAACACTCAAATTTTCTTGACTTGTTTCTAATCTCAAAGGCATATCTCTTGTATTTGGGCCAAGTCTTACTGTAGAGGTTCGCAAAATTCCTGTAAGGGTAATTTCAGTATTGGGATGTTCTTTATAAAAGGATTTATCAGCAAAAATCTTTAAAGGCAGTGTATTTCCTTGCATAATAGGTGACTGGACGATGGGGGCGAATAATGGAGGAGATTTGCTCACTCCATTTGACTGACAACCTAACGCCGTATTCAAGAAGATAACCAGAATCCAACTGATATGAAGAATGTTATATTTCAATTTAATGTTAGGTGCTATTTCTACTCCAGTTAATTTGACAATATACTACAGAATTTGAATTTAAGTTATCGAGTCATGAATAGTAGGTGATTGTGATACTTATGCTGAAATTTCAGATATTAAGTAAGAAATACTTAAGGCAATCATCGCTAAAACTACAGGTATTATCGTAGTAGCTTCTATTTTTCTTGTCTTGACTACTTCTATCAAAGAAACAGGAACAATTAAAGGCCAAAAAATCGTAGTAATCAAAAACATCAAAAAAGATAGGAATTTATCTTCAGGGGAAGAATGCGGGTGACGCAAAGCAAAGCGCAGCCAGTTGGCGAAAAAGTAACAACTCATCAATACATAGCTGATGATTAAGGCTAATTGTATTTGGTGCATGATTATCACTCCTGAAGCTTTAGTATATTGCTTACAATAACTGGTATATTTTGAGTAGACAATGTATTTAATAGAAAAATCACAAGGATTTAAAAGCAGTATTTATCTTTATTGACAAACAAATAGGTTGATATAAATGTTCTGTCTGGAAGTCAGATAAATCCTCAGCAAATTCCGAAAGTATCAAAAGCTGTAATTATACTTAAATTAAGTTGTATTTTCAGGAGTCTGTGATTACCAATCACCAAGATAAATAAAAAGGCTTGTAGTAAGGACTTTAGTTCTTTTTTTGAGAACTAAAGTTCTTACTACAAACCTTTAATTACTTACTCTGTTTCAGTTATGGCTTAAACCAATTTTAAATCGGGATACTCTGCAAATAAATCATCTGATGAAAGTGTATCGCCTTCTGCTTGGGGAGTCCACAATACTTCCAATGCTAAAAGTTGATCTGCTGGAATGCTGCCAATTTGTCGTAAAGCTTGGCGCAAATCATCAGCATTATTAACTGATGGAAGTTCCAATTTGCCTAGTGTGGCTGTCAACAAGGTGACGATAATATATTCACCAGGGCCTTCACTAATTAAACGGGTGGGGTTATCGAGTTCACTAGATGAAGGTAAAGCTTCTTGAGCTAAAGCTGCTCTCAATTGGTTGTTAACATTTGAGAGGGTTTCTGAGCTAAATTTGCTGCGTTCTGCTAATGCTAGACGGTTAAATTGACTTTCCGCAGCATTTAACTTGGCTTGTTGTGTACCAGTAGCAGCATATACGCAATATTCAGGATGGCGCAGTAATGCGAGGGTAGTTTCTTGCAAAATTTCTGCGCGTCCCTCTGGGGAGTTAGTATCAGCAGCTTCCGCAATGCGGTTAAGTTCTGGTTGTAAGTCTCGTGCTTGTGCTAGTAACCCAACCTGTAAACGGTTCACACTCACAGAAGGGTTGCTGTCATAACCAATATCTTCGCCTCCACCATTGGAAACACGACGGAAGGTTTGAACCAAGAAATTCGCGATCGCCAAGAAGATTAAGATAGTGAATAAACCACCAAATCCTCCGCCAATACCCCAAAACGGAATCAAGAAAGGAAAGCCAAAACCGCCACCAGGATACGGTGCGTAGTAACCTCCACCACCAGGAGGTGCATAGGTGCGAGGAGTATAAGTCCGACTAGAAGGCATTCTAAAGGAGCCACCACCAATTCTGCCACCACTACGGGCAGCTAATGCACCATCAGCTTGACTTAAGGCTAAAACCAACACCAAACCCAGGGTAAAGACGGTTTTTAAGAGTGGTTTGATAGCTTGTTGTAGTTTTTTGGACATAATCACAATTTGCTTGAAAAACGGCTGTTGTTTAATTATTTTTCTCTATTGAGAGTATTTATTTAGGGATTTGATACCAACCCGTAGTTAGCAGCAAGTAGTTGATTGGTAGTACAGCTACATATCCAATCTACCGCGTCTTATCTTAGGGCAGCAGCGAACCGTAGAGGGATTTCTGTAGTGGATAACCGTACCTCGAAATTTATTCCCTTTGCTGGAACTTTGTAATTAATTAATGATTACTAGGGGGATGATAGTCAATAGTCAATAGTCATTAGTCAATAGTCAATAGTCAATAGTCAATAGTCATTAGTCATTAGTCATTAGTCATTAGAAGATTTGAAGGGAAATATAAAAAGAATTTTTGTTTATCATAAACAGTCAATCACACAAACATAAAAATCACAGTTTTTGCTTAATAAACACTTTACTTAAGTAGCTATAAAATTCTCAGATTTTATCTTCTAAAATATAGTTATAACCACCTGGATGCACTAGATTTTCAAGACCAAGTATCATTCTCTTCTCCACTTAGTCAGTAAGTCGGTGGGAAAACACAACTATGTTAATAAAAGTCAACCAGGCTAAAACCCTTTTCTTTACTGCTTTACCTCAACTACAAAATATTGACGTGCCAAATACAGCAGATAGCAGGTAGATGAACCACGGTGTTTCAGCACGCATCTATATGACAGAGGAATTTTAACCCTGTTCGCTGCTCTCCGTATACTTATGTCTTCATCACAGATATTTTTGTAAAGTAATGTAAATTTTTTAAAAAAAATTGTGTAAATACCTAGCGTTTCGGTTTGAGTTGTTGGCTAAAAGAAAAAAAGAGGAGAAAATTTAGATACTAGGGTCAGTGGATTCATCAGTACAATCATCAAGAAAAATAGATTTCATAAGATTACTGAATGGAGGTAATAGAAGAAAGTAAAAAATATAAAGAAATAATAGTGGATGTGAGCAACTTCTCGGCTATTTCTGATAGTGAGTTTACTCAAGGCACACTGTATTAATACGCACAAATACAGTGATGAGGATGAAGAATTACAACGGATTTGCTGTCAATCAATCAGAATCAACATGGAACAAGTCTCGCAACTAGCAACAAAAATTAGAGATAAAACTGCATCGCCGGATATTTTAGTCATCTCGCGCCTGTTTTTGCCGAAGGAAGCGGTGATTGGAGAATATCTCTACAATCGCTGTTTGCAAGATCCAGAGGAAGTAATTGTTTTGACTGCTAGTTGTGCGGGTGATCAAGTATTTGACCAAGCGCAACAGTTTCCGGTGTATCGCTGGCCTAGTCTGAGACACTGGTTAGGTAGTTTTCTGGGTGATTTTTTACAACCTGGGTTTAATTTAATCTGTTCATTTGTACTAGCAATCAAACTCTATTTTCGTTACCACTACAGCTACATTGAATGGGGACATGGATACGAATTTCCGGCTTTGTTGCTGCTGAGTTATGTTTTACCTATACGCTTTTTCATTTACTTGCACGGTAGAGATTTAGTGTATGCTGCACACAATCCCTTATGGCGATCGCTATTTAAACTCACCCTCAAACGCGCCGCCGGAATTGTCTGTAATAGTTCCGCTACACAAAAGTACCTGAGAAACACCTTTCGCTTACAAACACCCACCCATGTGATTCATCCAGTAGTCAGACCAGAAAAGTTTGGCTTAAGTAATAACTCCCAAAATTTAGATGAATTAAGCTCTCAGATCCGTCAAAATTACCATATTCCTAGCACAGCCGTAGTTATACTCTCAGTAGGACGCTTAGTCAAACAAAAAAGCTTTGAACGCGTCATTGAAAACCTACCACTACTGTTAACCATTGGTGTGGATGTTCACTATATAATCTGTGGTCAAGGCGATTGTGAGTCAGAACTGAAAGCTTTAGCGCAAAGATTGCGAGTAGACAAGCGAGTACACTTTACAGGCTATGTACCTCCCGAAGAACTAGCAGGCTACTATGCAGCCTGTGACATCTTCGCCATGCTGACATCATCCAAGACAGCAACTAGCTACTTAGAAGGTTTTGGGGTAGTTTCTTTAGAAGCCAGTTATTTTGGTAAACCTGTAATAGCCTCTCGTAATTCGGCATTAATTGACATAGTGCATCACGAGGAAAACGGCTTACTAGTCAATCCTAAATCCGGCTACGAAGTGTTTCAAGCTTTTAAGCAACTATGTCAAGACCAACAGTTACGAGAGAAACTTGGTCATCAAGGTAAAGAACTAGCCAAACGTAGGACTTTGCATCGTTCCTTATATTTTGGGGGATAGGGGATAGGGGATAGGGGACTGGGGACTGGGGATTGGGGGCTGGGGATTGGGGATTGGGGATTGGGGACTGGGGACTGGGAGAAATGGGGAAATCTTTCTCCCCCTTGCCCCCTGCACCCTGCACCAATTCCTTTTCAATGCCCTATTCCCAACTATCCGCCACCTACAATTGTGACCACTTCTAAGCGATCGCCTGATTTTACCGTAGTTTGTTCCCAGAACTGACGGTGTAAAATTTCGCCGTTATATTCCACCGCCACCAAGCGAGGATTAAAACCCAATTGTTGGAGTAAATCAGGTAAAAGAGTCTGGGAAACACAACTATGAGTTTCCCCATTTACTTGTAAAGTAACTTGAGCAGACATAAACAATTCAAAGAGAGGGGATTGGGGACTGGGGATTGGGGACTGGGGACAAGGTAGGAGATAAGAAAAGCCGTTCCCTGTTCCCTGTTCCCTAATGACTAATGACTAATGACTAATGACTATCCCGCTTTCACTCGATTGAGTTGAGAGAGTAAATATTGAGTTACTAAAGTAGGTTGTTCAGCTTGCATGAGCGATCGCACTACTGCTACCCTTTCTGCGCCACTATCAATTACATCATTAATATTATTGGGATCTATCCCACCAATGGCAAACCAAGGAATAGTGCTATTGTTTGCAGCGTAACGGACGTATTCTAAACCAGCCGCAGGTTTACCCTGTTTGGTAGGAGTTTCATAAACTGGCCCAACTCCTATATAATCTGCTCCTTCTGCAATGGCTTTTTGCATTTCTTGGGGATTGGTGGTAGAACGACCAATTAAACGTTGTGGGCCGAGTAATTGGCGGGCAATGGCAATGGACATATCCTGTTGTCCCAAATGTACCCCATCGGCATCAACAGCTAAAGCTAAATCTACTCTGTCGTTCATCATAAATAGCGCGCCGTAGCTATGACATAATTCTCGCAGCTTGATGGCCTGTTCTAAACGCACTATATCATCGGCTTCTTTATCACGATACTGCACTAAAGTCAATCCCCCTTTAAGGGCGGCTTCTACAGTTTCTAGCAAATTATCAGAAGGAGATGTTACCAGATATAAACGCGATCGCCACAATAATTGATGACGTTCGTAACCCATCAAATTAGTTTCTAGGGTGTAAACCTGATAACGCATTTGCTTAAAAGCTTTACCCATACTGGGGTGATAAAGCTTACCGTATTCTTCCACTACCCGCAAAGCTTCTTGGACTCGGCAAAAATTCGCCTGTAACAAAGACTTGATCCCCGAACGTTGTTCTTCTTGGGGGTGACTTAATTCTGTACCGATATCACCTGCTGTGTCTCGCGCCGTCCTTAACTCCGCAGTGTGCCAACTAGCGACCTCTTGGCGTAGGTGCTTACACTCCTCTGTCATGGAGCTATTATTTAAACCAAACCGACACCACTCTTCGATAATTCGCAAGCCTTCACGCGCACGATCTAAATTAGCATCTAAAATGCGGTAGACAACCTGCTGTATATGCGTTTGTTGACCTTGGGCTGTGACCATTACAACAACCCCATTAGTAGTGCTTTCATCGTAATAGCCAGCCTCTTTCATAGTTGCGATGTACCTCGATAATTTGGCATTGGGCATGGGGCATTGGGAATAGGGCATGGGGCATTGGGCATTGGAGTAAAATCTACCTTTCTTGTCTCCCTTGTCTCCCCAGTCCCCAATCCCCAATCCCCAATCCCTCACTAATTACTTTGTAATCAAAATAGTCAATTGGTCAATATAGCGGATAACATAATCGACATACTGAAATATTTGCAAGTGTGAAAACTTATTATTAGTTCTAAGGAGTGGTGTGAAGGTGATTTCCCTCATTTTGTCTCCCAGATATCCTAGATTAAATGCTTTGCTATCTCAACCATCTAGGATAGTGTCAGCCAAGTATCCAATTTTTAGTTTCTCCTTAATATGCACCTTGGGGGTAGTGGGCATAACGTTACTTAGCAGCAGCTTTTGTCGCGTTGTTGCTCAAGTACCACCTGTATCAAATCAAATGCCCCTGGGTGAAAGAACAATTTCTCAGGTTAATATCCTCTTTGTCAACCCCAGTGTCGGAGATGACAAAACAGGCAATGGCAGTGAAAATGCTCCCTGGAGAACAATTACCCAAGCTTTGCAAGTTGCCACGGCTAATACAGTGATTAAATTAGCTCCTGGTACTTATAGTGAGGCAACAGGAGAAGTGTTTCCTTTAATGCTCAAGGCTGGTGTCACTATTCAAGGAGATTCCACCAACCAAGGACAGGGAATCATTATTCAAGGTGGAGGACAATTTCTCAGTCGTAGTTTCGGTGGACAGAACGTTGCTATCGTTGGTGCTAACCAAGCTGTGTTAACTGGGGTGACTGTAACTAACACTAATCCCCGTGGTTACGGTTTATGGATTGAATCTAGTAATCCGGTAATTACAGCCAATACATTTACAGGTAGCACTCAAGATGGTGTAGCTGTAGCTGGTAAAGGTACGCCGACAATTACCAAGAATTACTTTGAACGCAATGGAGCTAACGGAATCACAATTAGTGGTACTTCCCAACCCCAAATTCGGGAAAATATCTTTGTGCAGACTGGTTTCGGGATCAATGTGACGCAAAATGCTGCACCGACATTAACAGGTAATCGACTGCAAGATAATCGAGCCGGGATTATTGTTCAAGGTAAGGCTCGTCCGATTTTACGCCAGAATGTCATTACAAATAGTAAAGAAGATGGGTTAGTAGCGATCGCCCAAGCCCTACCCGATTTAGGTAACGCCACGGAAGCAGGCCAAAATGAATTCCGTGATAACCAACGTTATGACATTAACGCCAGTGCTGCTAAACAGATGGTTGTGGCAGTTGGTAACACCATCAATACTCAACGCGTCGCCGGTCAAGTAACTTTTAATCCCCCAGCTGTTACCCCGACGGATAACCAACAACTAACTGCTCATAATGAAATCGTCTTTGCGGCTCCCGGCGCGACTGACGAGCCAGCAGCACCAAATCCCAGTCAAAGTCAGTTAACTACCTTAACCCCAGCAAATACACCCCTGACTTTACCTAAATACAATCAACTCCCTGCATCAGTTCCCCAGCGCACACCCACCAGCAACAGTACGCGGAAAACCCCAGTAGCCACCAAAAAAACCACTTCCTTACCACCCGTACCAACCCAAGCTGCACAGGCACAGTTAAATTATGTGCAGATTGATCACAATACTATTGAATTTGCTGCGCCCCAATCAGAAACACCATCATGGCCTGCGAACCTCTCACCATCCCAACCAACAGCAAATTCACCAGCCCCTACAGTAACTACTGCGGGAAATAATCAGCCGTTGCTCGTGCCTAATGGTGATATTCCCCTGGGTAATACCCAAAATATGCGAAAAATCTCCGCACCACAGACTTATACAACCAGTTTTGCTAGTAATTCTGCATCTACACCCGCAGGTGTGCGTTACCGTGTAGTAGTAGAGACATCCAGCGAAACCGAGCAAGAATTAGTAAAAACCCTTGCTCCTGGTGCTTTTCCAACTATTTGGCAAAGTCGCAGAGTCATGCAAGTAGGTGTGTTTAGCGATCGCAATAACGCCGATGAAATGCAAAAGGTTCTCAGTAGCAATGGCTTACGCACTGTAGTTGAACTACTGAATTAATCAGGACTTATGTACAAAGGTTAGTGCTGAGTAATGAGTGCTGAGTGCTGAGTGCTGAGTGCTGAGTAATGAGTAATGAGTAATGAGTGATGAGTGATGAGTGATGAGTAGTGACTATTGACTAAATACCCATTACTTATTGCTCGCTACTTGTTTTTAATTTTTAATTTTTAATTTTTAATTGATATCGCAACCCCTAAAAGATTGAGTTTGCAGTTTTAGCACTGTTGTAAAATAGACAATAGAAGGATTCGGGGGGCCAGTTTACTGGTCGAAACGCCTATAGAAACTATTTTCGGAAATCTTCAGGGTTTAAAATCCAGTCAGCTGAAACAACTACAGCGACTGTACCACCAACGCATCCCAGGCGATCGCATCACTACGCCTGAATTCTCCCAGCGTTTGGCGGCTATCAGCACGGAAATTAACCTACCTGTATGTGCCTACGTCAACCGTCGCGGACAAGTGATTCGTGTTGGCGTAGGCACTCCGCGTCAGACGCAAATTCCCCCTATGGAATTACCCCGTTATGGTGCGGAACGTCTTAGTGGTATCCGTTGCATCGCTACTCATCTCAAGTCAGAACCGCCTAATGAAGCGGCACTGACAGCAATGGCTATGCAACGTCTAGATGCTCTAGCAGTCATAAATATTACTGGAACAGGGTTTACAAGGCGGGGTGGTGGGGCTACAGGCTACGTTAAAGAAGCCTATTTAGCGCACTTAGTCCCGCAAGATGCCCGTGTGTTAACTCCTAGCGTCGCTTTGTTGGGGTCGAGCAATGGTAAATCTGCTAGTTGGAGTATTTCATCACCTTTAAATTTAGAGGAACTGGCACAGCAAGATTTCCTCGATTTGGTGGAAGGGCTAGAAGCAGAATTCAGCCGGGAATTTGTCGCCCAGGAAGTTGATGCTGACCACGATCGCGTGTTAATTGTGGGTGTGATGACTGATGAAATCTCTCTCCAACAATTTCACGACACGGTGGCGGAATTGGCGCGCCTAGTAGATACGGCTGGTGGTGATGTATTACAGACAGTACAACAAAAGCGATCGCGCATTCATCCCCAAACCGTCATCGGTGAAGGTAAAGTTCAAGAAGTCGCCCTTACAGCCCAAACCTTGGGATGTACTCTCGTCGTCTTTGACCGCGACCTCTCACCCGCCCAAGTCCGCAACCTAGAAGCGCAAATTGGGATTAGAGTCGTTGACCGCACTGAAGTTATCTTAGATATCTTTGCTCAACGCGCTCAATCCCGCGCCGGTAAATTACAAGTGGAACTGGCGCAGTTAGAATATATGCTGCCTAGACTGACTGGTAGAGGACAGGCAATGTCTCGACTAGGGGGTGGTATTGGGACTCGCGGCCCTGGTGAAACTAAATTAGAAACCGAACGCCGCGCCATTCAAAGACGCATTTCCCGACTACAACAAGAAGTCAACCAATTACAGGCACATCGTTCCCGTTTACGCCAACGCCGCCAACATCAAGAAGTTCCCTCAGTGGCGTTAGTTGGTTATACCAACGCAGGCAAATCAACCTTATTAAATGCTCTCACCAACGCCGAAGTTTACACCGCCGACCAGTTATTTGCGACTCTCGACCCCACAACACGCCGTTTAGCGATTCCTGGGGCTGAAAATGGTGAAACCCAAGAAATTCTGATTACAGATACGGTAGGGTTTATCCACGAGTTACCCGCATCCCTCATGGATGCCTTCCGCGCCACCTTAGAGGAAGTCACAGAAGCTGATGCTTTACTACACTTAGTAGACTTATCCCATCCAGCTTGGTTGAGTCACATCCGCGCAGTGCGGGAAATTCTCGCCCAAATGCCGGTCACTCCCGGCCCAGCATTGGTGGCTTTTAACAAAATTGATCAAGTAGACAGCACAACGCTAGCTTTAGCCCAAGAAGAGTTTCCTTTAGCTGTGTTTATTTCTGCTAGTCAGCGTTTAGGACTAGAAACCTTACGTCATCGCCTCAGCCAGTTAATTCAATACGCTGTGGATTCCCGATAGACGAATATCTTCACTAAATATCAAGGTAATGTCGTGGTGGTTAAAACTACGGCATTTTTTATTTACACAAAAACCAGAATGATAGATATCTGATGGATGTACTTGAATTAGGATTTTATGGGTCGCCCGGGATTCGAACCCGGAACTAATCGGTTAAAAGCCGAGTACTCTACCGTTGAGTTAGCGACCCGCTTTGCATTTCGCAACTTAACTATTATAGCACCAATATCTGTAGATTTGTAAAGGGGTGACTAGAAAAAAGTTGCCGTTAATTTGATAGAGGCTGTGTGACTAGCTCCAGGAGCTAAGAGAGTCAGCTTTTCACCTGTGTTGAGAGCGTTACGGGGCGCGCTCCAAGGTTCGAGACAATAGAACTCTTTGCCCTTGATTGTCCAGAATACCAGCATAGAAAAGATATCGTCGTAATCTATGGACAGTTTGAGCTTGCGACTATGGTCTGTTACACTCGCAGACTGAGAGCTAATCTGTTTAAAAGCAAAATCAATTTCATCGCGGTTAAAGTCAAAATTGCCATCAAAGGGATGAACTTCTTTGCTTTTCTGGTCTTGATATTCCTGGGCTGGAATAGCGAATTCTAGTTGATTTTTATCCCCAGTCAGGAAGTAAGGATGAAAACCAGCAGAAAAGGGTAGGTCTGTAGAGGAGAGATTGTGATATTGCTGTTGAATTTCTAGGGTGTTCCCTTGGATGACATAGGTGAACACTAGTTGGAAATCAAAAGGATAAACGGCTTTGGTTTGTTCGTTGCTGTTCAGAACAATGGTGAGTGCGGCTTTGTCTTTAGTAGCTTGTTCAGTTACTACCCAGGGTAAATCACGAGCAAAGCCATGTTGTTTGAGGGTGTACTGCTGACCGTTGAGGGTGTAGGTGTTATCGGGTAAGTTACCACAGATGGGAAATAAAATTGGGTTTCCCCCCCTGACGCTTAACTCAGGATTGGCAAAGCGTTCAGTGTCCAAATAGAGAAGTTCTTCACCCTTGACTTGCCAACGGGTAATAATACCACCGCGTTCTGGTACGACTTCTAAATAAGCACCTGCGGTTTCATCAGCCAAGATATAGGTTTTGTACTGTTGTTGTTGAGTGGCAATACTAAACATTATATTAGTCCTCCATCTTAGGATATGGGGCATGGGGCATTGGGCATTGGGCATGGGGCATGGGGAATGGGGCATTGGGCATTGGGTGTGGAGTCAAAAATCTCCCCTGCCTCCCCTGCCTCCCCTGCCCCCCTGCCTCCCCTACTCGTCTTCGGCAAAAATAAAGCGGTACAACTCACTGGGGTCTGGTTCAGGGCTGCTTTCGGCGAATTTTACGGCATCGTCGATGAGTGCCTGAATTTTGTTGTCGATCGCTTTTAATTCTGCTTCGTCTGCTAAGTTCTGCTCAATCAAGTAAGCTGCTAGCTTTTTGATGGGATCACGGGAGAACCAAAAGTCTTTTTCGGCTTTACTCCGCAGTTCGTCTGGATCTGCTAGGGAGTGACCACGGAAGCGATAGGTGAGGGCTTCGATGAGGGTTGGCCCTTCTCCTGCACGGGCGCGGGCTACGGCTTCTTGGGCTACAGAATGTACTGCTAGGACATCCATACCATCTACTTCTACGCCCACCATGTTGAAGACGCTGGCTTTTTTGTAGATTTCTGGATCGGAGGTGGCGCGATCGTGTGCCATGCCAATTGCCCATTTATTATTTTCTACTACGAAAATAATTGGCAATTTCCATAGGGCGGCCATGTTGAGGGTTTCAAAAAACTGGCCATTGTTAGCTGCACCATCCCCAAAGAAACAAGCGGTTACTTGGTCAGCATTGGGATCACCCAAGACTTCACGGCGATATTTACTTTGGAAAGCTGCACCAGCAGCCACAGGAATACCTTCAGCCACGAAAGCATAACCACCTAACAGACGATGTTCGGCAGAAAACATGTGCATCGAACCACCACGGCCTTTACTGCAACCAGTGGCTTTACCGAATAGTTCTGCCATGACTTCTTTTGCTGGTACTCCCGCGCTCAAAGCATGAACGTGGTCGCGGTAGGTACTGGAAACAAAATCTTCCCCTGGGCGCATGGCTTTAATTACGCCGGAGGAAACGGCTTCTTGTCCGTTATATAAATGGACAAAGCCAAACATTTTGCCTCTGTAGTACATTTCGGCGCACTTATCTTCAAAGAAACGCCCTAAAACCATGTCTTCATATAAAAGTAAGCCAGTCTCTTTGCTGATCTGGACTGAGGCGGTATCAAATTTAGGTAACGCGCGTTCTTGAATCATTACTTTTTAGTATTCCTATCCTAAAGTCGAAATTTACCATTTTCTATAGGTTGTTCTCTCAACAAGTTTGCTGTCTTTACAGAGTTTTGCTAGAGTCCACAACCAATTTTTCAGCACCAGAAATCTTTATAGGGAATATTTGGCAATTACAGGGTAAATTTGCTGTATTTTTGGGATATCTAGCAAGATATGTCCCTGGCAAACTTTTTACCTTTTAACTTTACTATTACCCGTTCCCGTTCATAGGCTATCACTCAGGATAGCTTGGTTTCTGCATACCTATGAACAGTTTAGAAAAAATCCCCGCCAAAATCTTAAATATATATACAAATAATTGCCAGAATAGTTTTCTTGTGATATATTCTGGTTCTTTAATATTGCTCAACTCCTATTCTCAAGTGGTGCATCTTCCGGTTTAACTGTTATAGACAGATAAATCTCCGAACAAAAATAAATCATACTGGTTTTATACCAGCAGGACTTTGTGTCAAAGAAGGCTGCTAGTTAAGTTTTAAATGCTCAAAAGCTGATAACATTTATGGTCAGGAAAATTACTAAGAATTAAGACAAAATATCAGCACTTTCTAGGCGAAGGCAAAATGTTGGTACTAGAATATGACACAAATTTTAGGAAGCAACAAAACTAGTTGTTGCAATATACACTTAATAGTGTAAGTCCGGCACGGTATTATTCACCGTATGATTGTGGCACGGTTTTACAGGCCTGGAATGCTCTAGGTGAATTATGTTGATCACGGTGCAGGGGAAGTAGGCTGTGCGAATTCCGCTTGATTACTACCGAATTTTAGGACTGCCTTTGGCCGCAAGCGAGGAACAGTTGCGACAAGCTTATAGCGATCGCATTGTCCAATTGCCCCGAAGGGAGTATTCTCAAGCAGCCATTGCTTCCCGTAAACAACTTATAGAAGAAGCTTACGTGGTTTTATCTGATCCCAAGGAACGCAGTAGTTACGACCAGCTATATCTTGCTCATGCCTATGACCCAGATAGTCCTGGTACTACCAAAGTAGCCCTAGAAAATCGTCCTCACGATCATCAGGGTAGGCTCGATGCTCACAATCTCAGTATCGAGGTGGCCTCTGAGGAGCTAGTTGGTGCTTTATTAATCTTGCAAGAGCTAGGTGAATACGAGCTAGTGCTGAAACTAGGTCGTACCTATCTGGGTAATCAAAACGGTGCAGGGTCGAAAAAGGGTGTGCATTTGGCAGCAGAAGATTTTCTGCAAACTGCCGAACGTCCAGATATTATCTTGACGGTGGCTTTAGCTTGTCTAGAATTGGGTCGTGAGCAATGGCAGCAAGGTCACTATGAAAATGCTGCCCTTTCTCTAGAAACTGGGCAAGAAATGCTGGCGCGTGAAGGGCTGTTTCCCAACGTCCAAGGGGAAATTCAAGCTGACTTATACAAGTTACGCCCATATCGGATTCTAGAACTACTTGCCCTACCTTTGGAACAGAAAATAGAACGCCATCAAGGTCTGGATTTACTGCAAGGCATTCTAGACGATCGCGGTGGTATTGATGGCAATGGCAATGATGAATCAGGCTTAAGCATAGACGACTTTCTCCGCTTTATCCAGCAACTACGCCACTACTTAACAGTTGCTGAACAACACAAGCTTTTTGAAGCAGAAAGCAAACGTCCTTCGGCGGTAGCTACCTATTTAGCGGTTTACGCCTCAATTGCGCGGGGATTTACCAACCGTCAACCCGCTTTAATTCGTCATGCCAAACAAATGCTGATGCGGTTGGCAAAACGGCAAGATGTGCATTTAGAACAGTCCTTGTGTGCGCTGCTGCTAGGGCAAACGGAAGAAGCTACCCGCGTCTTAGAACTGAGTCAGGAATATGAGTCTTTAGCTTTTATTCGGGAAAAATCGCAGGATTCACCGGATTTACTGCCTGGTTTGTGTCTTTACGCCGAACAATGGCTACATAACGAAGTATTTCCCCATTTTCGGGACTTAGCCAAACAACCAGCATCCTTGAAAGATTATTTTGCTAACCCGCAAGTACAAGCTTATCTAGAAGCTTTACCCACGGATGCAGAAGTCACCAACGAATGGAAAGTAATTAATCGTCCCCAAAATCGTAACTCTCATCAAGGTAATACTCGCACTGAGTCTAATAACCACCGCACACCAGATCCAGAGTTACCCACAACCCAAAATTACAGAGTTCCAGAACCAGCAAATTCTCACAGAGTCCGAGAACAAACCCCGCCCATACCACCATACACTGGCACGCCAAATTCCCAGACACCAGCACCAATGTCAGGCGTAGAACGTACCGCGAGGGCTAATCACCATCCTAGTACCCCACCGCGTCCCACTACTCAACGCAGACGACGCAAACCGACTGCACCCAAAAACACAGAACATCATCGTCCCCACTCTCAACGTAACTTGATCAGCAGGTTAGACGGCAGAACACGCTTAGTGTGGACTGTATTTTTGTCTATGGCCGGTATTTTGGTGTTTTGGCTATTAGTCTCGACGATTTTCGGTGCCTTGAGAAATGTATTTTCACCAACACCGGCGGTAGTCGCAGAACCATTTTTGACTCAAATTAATGAACCAGTGGTGACGACGCTGGAGAGCAACGGCGCGTTTCAGCAGGATGGAGTAATGACAGAAGCGATCGCCGAAGGAGTGATTAAAACTTGGTTATCTACTAAAGCTGCGGCTCTTGGCCCTAACCACGAAATTGAAGGTTTAGGGGATATTTTAACTGGTTCTGCTTTGTCACAGTGGCGATTTACTGCCCAACAGGTCAGAGCGACTGGTAACTATCGCCTTTATAGTCACAGCGTCACCGTCAACGAAGTCAACTCATCAGAACAAGATCCCAATCGGGCGATCGTCAGAGCTAACGTCAAGGAAATGACCCAATTTTATCGGAATGGTCAACAAGTAGACTCTGAGGACGACAATTTGCGCGTGCGTTATGAATTAGTGCGTCAAGAAGGGACTTGGCGGATTCAAAGTATGTCGGCAGTTGTCAATTAAGGCAAAAGGCAAAAGGCAAAAGGCAAAAGGTAAACGGTAAAAGGTAAAAGGTAGAAGGCAAAAGGCAAAAGGTAAACGGTAGTGTCGATGAAACTTATTTCATAGGCAAGCATCAAAGAGCGACTGGTATAAGGTTGGAATACTGAAGACACATTCAAATATGTTTACTAACCACTCACAACCCACCACTCAGCACCGACTAAACGCCGCGCTACCGCTAACACAACTCAGCACTCACAACTCAGCACTAACTAATAAGCTTAAATACTATTAAACGCACTAACAATGTCAATACTTCATGATATTAAGCTACTATGAATAGGTATAAATGTCAGGGGATCATGACAAATTGATCCCACAAGGGCTAATAAGTTCGTCAAATAGGCAAAAAAGCCTGTTGACACCCCTTGATCCCTAACCGGGGTTACTAGTTAATATTCATTTAACAAACTTAATAAGTGACTTCTCACAATCCCAAAGTGCTGATTTTGGCATGAGTAAGAAATTGAAAGGATGAAACTTTCCATTTAACAAAAGACTAAACAACACACTGGGCAAAACCAGGAGTCAGGCATAAGAAATTCATCTGGGCATCTAACCAAGCATTTTGTTACCCAGAGAAATAATTTACCTTTCAAGCTACTGGAGGCCAAAATTCATGGCAAAAGAACGCCCACCGCTAGAAGAGATGACACTGCGGCAATTACGTAAAGTTGCCAGCGAATTTAACATCTCTCGCTATAGCCGGATGAGGAAATCTCAGTTACTAGCATCAATTCAAGAAGTTCAACGTCAAAAAGCGACGCTTAACCCATCTCGTTCACTGGAGGCACAAGAAACCGTGGAAGCAGCAAAATTTGAACTCGGTCAAGAAGACCGTACCGGTGGTTCTCTAGCTGATGTTGACGAAGAATTAGTGGATTTGCCGGGTGGTTACGGTGACAGTCGGATTGTGCTTTTACCCCGTGATCCACAGTGGGCTTATGCTTACTGGGATGTTCCCAACGAGCATAAAGAAGACTTGCGTCGGCAAGGGGGACAACAACTGGCACTACGAATTTATGATGTTACCGACATCGATATTGAATATCAAAGCCCCCACAGCATTCAAGAGTATCCTGCCGATGAACTAGCAAGAGAATGGTATATTCCCATTCCTGTGAGCGATCGCGATTATGTTATCGATATCGGTTATCGTGCTTTTGATGGACATTGGTTGGTGCTAGCTCGTTCAGCGCGCGTTCACATTCCCCCCGTATATCCCTCCGACTGGATTGAAGATGTCTTCATCACCGTCAATTTTGAGGAAGATTTACGCGGTAAAACCCTTTACGAACTCGTACCCCCCGCCAAGAAAGTTGCCGCAGTGGGTGCAAATGGCAACCCCATCTACGACCAAATCTTTGGCTTGGCAGAATCCGCCGAAGCGCAACGGGTGGCTGGTTCTCTGTTCGGTTCTATGCAGCACGTTCCTGGTTCTGTGCGTCCCGAACAAGCCATCAGTTCTTACATCTTCCCCTCTGGTGTAGGTATGTGGGCAGTTCCCACCGCTTCCGGTATCAATATGTCCGGTGTGGGAATGTCTGGTGTAGGCTTCTCCGCTTCCGCCGTTCCTGTACGTCCTCGTAAGTTCTGGTTAATTGCTGACGCTGAGTTGATTGTTTACGGTGCCACCGAACCAGACGCAACCGTCACAATTGGTGGTCGTCCCGTCAAACTCAATCCCGATGGTACATTCCGCTTCCAGATGTCCTTCCAAGACGGCTTAATTGACTACCCCATTTTGGCTGTCGCAGCTGATGGTGAGCAAACCCGTTCCATCCACATGAAATTCGAGCGTGAAACCCCATCTCGGAACACCAACACCAAAGATGAAGCTGTTTTAGAATGGCTGTCTTAGGTTCAGTGCTGAGTGATGAGTGCTGTTAGCGGTAGCGCGGCGTTTAGCCGGTGCTGAGTAGGAAGTGGGAAGTGCGAAGTGAAGTTTTTCTTCCCCCACTTTCCCAGTCCCCAATCCCCAATCCCCAGTCACCAATCCCCAATACTCATTGGAATTTTGAATCAACACCCGCTATAGTCTAGGCTGTAGTGGGTTTTTATTTTGTATGTCTATTCCAAAGATAATTACTTTATCTATAGTTGCTATTGTTGGTAGTTTATTATCAAGTTGTAGCAGGTTTGATACTAGTTCAGCCGCAAGGCCAGTAAAAGCTTGTCTTGGGGAAAATCCTCAATTTAGTATTGAATTTTTCAAGACTAATAATCGTGGTGAGAAATTTGCTAAAGGTATTAATCATGTGATTATTTTTAATCCTAAATCTGAGGCACTAGATTTTAAAGTCAATGTGGGTTTAGCTCATGCAATTTATGCTAAAGACAGTAGAGGCAGAATTAGGAGAGAATACATACCAAAACAATTTCGTGAAATTATTACTGATAATAACTCTCTACTTAACGGTAAAAAACCCATAGCAGCAATTAACGCCGATTATATAGATACAGAAAATAAACCTCAAGGGTTAAATATTTCCCGTGGGATTGAGTATGCAGGGGATTTTAAAAATAGACGTTCTTCCTTTGGGATTTCTGGAGGTAAACCTCAACAAAGACAAGCAACAATTCAAGCAGGTAGACGAGCGAATAATATTCTGAATTACAACTTAGTAGGCGGTAATGGGAGATTTTATCGTCAAGGTAAATTTAAAGATATTTGCCAAGATTTAGGGGAGTTAGCCTGTAAACAAGCAACGAATCGGTCTATGGCGGCTATTACTACTAAGGGTTATGTAATTTTATTAGTTAATGATATCAAGGCGAATTCTAATATTGAAGTATCATCAATTAATCAAGAGCTAACACCAGATAAATTTGATGATGTTTTAGAGGGAATTGCCCGTAAAAATTGTTTGGGGACAATTCAAGAAGGCATTTTATTTGATGGTGGTATGTCACCAGGGCTTTACTATAATAATAAAGTTTATGTGGAAAATCCTGGTTTTATTGGTTCAGTATTTTTAATTTATAAAAAATGAGGAATTATCTAGAATTTTAGAGTCTCCATTCACCACTAAATCAGGAATTGCGGTTTGGAGTTGCTTTTGCAATTGATCTCGTAGAATTGCGATCGCACTTTCATTGAAAGCGACGGGAAACTCCATCCCCGTTCGTACTTCGGCGTGAGCGCTCAGTCGAACGCTCACGTTCACGGCGGAAGCCTTGTGGGTGGAGAGGTTGTTTCGCCCGTCGCTTGGGGCATAGGGCATAGGGCATTGGTGATCTCTTCCCTATGCCCCATGCCCGATTCCCCATGCCCAAAAACTAAAATTTTTGTTACAGAATTCAATGCTTGTTGTAACTGCAAAGATTTAGCTTTTAAAGTATCTTCGGGAAAGAATTAGCGGACAGAAAAAACTATCATGTTAGATTTATTGATTCAAAATGGGTTAATTTTTGATGGTTTAGGATCTGCGCCTGTACGGGGAGATATCGGAATTAAAAATGGACAGATTATCAACCTTGCACCTTCGTTAAATATCCCAGCAAGGGAAGTGGTTGACGCTGCTGGGTTGTGGGTGACACCAGGATTTATTGATATTCATACTCACTATGATTTAGAGTTAGAAATTGCACCAGGGCTGAGTGAATCAGTGCGTCATGGTGTGACTAGCGTTGTGATTGGTAATTGTAGTTTGTCCATCGCCATTGGTGAACCGCAAATGCTGGCGGATATTTTTCAAAGGGTGGAGACGCTTTCCCATCGGTTAATTGCTAAATGGCTGCAAAAGTCGGTGTCTTGGCAAACTCCCGCCGAATATTTGCAGCATTTGCAGCAGTTACCCTTGGGGGTGAATATTGCACCTTTGCTGGGACATAGTGCTTTACGTGCGGAAGTTATGGGGTTGGAACGCAGTTTAAAGGTGCAGCCTAGCAAATTCGAGTTAAAAGTCATGCAACGCATAGCCGCAGATGCTTTAGATGCTGGCTTTGTCGGCATTTCTATTGATATGTTTCCTTGGCATCGTATGAGTGGAGAATGGCGGGGGATGACAATTCCTTCACAACACGCCAAGTTTAAAGAATATGCGATGTTGGCGGATTTGTGTAGAAGGCGCGATCGCGTTTTTCAAGTTACCCCCAATTTACAACGCCTCGCTTCTTTTGTGGATATTCTCCGCATGGGTGTAGGTATAGGTAAGCGTCCACTGAGGTTAACTGTTCTCTCAGCTTTAGACGCTGTCCATAATCGTCACCTCTGGAAAATATTTTCTCCGATTCTGTACATCTGGAATCATTTGCTGGGCGGGAATGTGCGTTTTCAAACCCTAACTGAACCCTTCACCATTTACTCAGATGGTTCTGTCACCCCGTTATTTGAAGACTTTCCTACAGGCGCACAACTCAATAGCTGTGATTCCCGCCAAGAAAGGCAAAAACTTTGGCAATCTCCTGCTTTTCGTCGCCAATTCCGCCAAGAATGGCTGAGGGGAAAACATAGATCATTTCATCGTGATTTAAATTTGATCACCATTGTACAGTCTCCCCAAAGCAGTTGGGAAGGCTTAAGTTTCGCGGAAATTGCTCGTCAACACCAACAAGAACCGGTAGATTTTTTTATCCAAGCCTTGCAGGAATACGACACAGATTTACGCTGGGTAGGGACAGGGGCAAATGACCGCTTACAGCCCCGTTTAGCATTAATGCAGCATCCCTACATTCTCCCAGGATTTACGGATGCTGGCGCGCACGTTCGTAACTTGGGTTACTACGATGGGGCGTTGTCTTTACTTAAACAAGCAATTACTACCAAATTTATGTCACCAGAGGCGGCGATTTATCGTGTTACAGGAGAACCCGCCCAATGGTTTCGCCTAGATACGGGAGTCCTGAAAGTGGGTGCAAAAGCCGATGTAGTTTTACTCAATCCCGATGCTTTAAATCAACCCATTAGCCCCCAAGTAGAAATTTTAGATCCGGTTTTGGATGGTGAACCCCGGATGGTGAAGCGTGGTTCAGATGAGATTGTCAGCGCAGTGTATATTAATGGGGTGCGGGTGGTTAATCAAGGGAAAGTGAGCGATCGCTTGGGATGTGAAAAATTCGGAACTGTTTTATCTCCGTGTTAATAAAAGGTAATATGTCGAACCAGATTACTTCCACCTCCTGCTACACTGGGATAATACTGGCTCTAGCAAATAAGTTTTTCTATGGCTTCTGAAACAATTTCACGCTATGTTACTCGAAACGCTGAAATTTTAAATGGAGAGCCAATTATTATAGGAACACGCACATCTGTTCGTGCCATAGTTGGACTATGGCGAATGGGAATTATGCCAGAAGAGATTTTGAATCATTTACCTCATTTAACGCTGGCACAAGTTTTTGATGCACTGAGTTTCTATCTTGATAATCAGGCAGAGATTAATAATTACATAGAGCAGAACCAAGTTCCTGATGAATTAGTACATCCATCTGTAAGAAAAACATTAAGTACATCGTGACAGTTTTTGCTGCGCTATACACAGACGAGGATATGTCGGCGTTGGTTGCAACACTCTTAAAATCGCGTGGTTTAGATGTTGTCACTGTTCCTGAACAAGCTACTCTGGGAAAAAGCGATAGAGAACAACTGGAGTTTGCAACGTCCATTGACAGGTGTATATTAACTCATAATCGAGTTGATTTCGAGCGATTACATCTCCAATATATGGCAGAAGGCAAACAACATTTTGGAATTATCATTGTTCCTCAGAAAAGTGCTTATGAAGTCGCACAGCGTATTGGGATTTTAGTCAATGCGTTAACGGCTGATGAGATTAGGAATCAGTTGCTGTATGCTTAAATTATTTCAAGCAATATTAAAAATTATTGTGAAGATTATTGGAAAAAGCCTTAACGTTTTTTTAACATCTTCCCAACTAGAACCGTTTTTGGGGTTTCTATGGTAATTCTCTAAGCGTCGATCTAGTTCTTGTTGTTGTGCTTCAGTTAACGGTAGTTCTTCTTGCTTTTTTAAGATACTGTCCCATAAATCTTCAGCAAGTTGAATACGTTCTGCAACGCTAAGTTCAGAAATGTCAACTTTCAAGAGGGGATGGAGACTCATAAGTACAGAGTTATGTTTTAGCTTTTATTTATCTTACAACATTGTAATTTGAGGGAAAGAGAAGATAGTTAGCGATTATCCTGGAATGCGGGTAAGATGTCTTATTCTGTGTCTCATTCTGGTTAGTCTGTTTTTAGCGGCATTGGTTTTTATCCGCAGATCAATGTCTATATTTTTATCTCAATCTACTGAAAAAATGTGGGAACTATATTAATGGTGTGTTGATATAGTTACTACATTTATGTCAGATTACTTATTTTCCCAGTTTCAAGCCCAAGAATTTGCAGCTTTGCGTCAAGAGTTATCTACAGTTTTTGATATTTCCCAATGCAAACTACAATCTCTCTATGAGGTGATGCAGCAAGAATTTGAATTGGAGGGTTATCCCGAACATACTCTTCCCAGGAATATCTTTCACTCTCACAATGCAAGTTTTCAAAACCGCTACAAAGAAGCTTTAGTTATTGTGGTAGATATTCCCAGCATCCTGGAAAAAGACAACAATATTTTAAACAAGAAAACAGTGGCTATCATTGGACAAGATCCTTTACGAAAAAGTAATAAAAGAGTAGAGGAAATTTCTATTGCCACCCCCTACGCTTTACACTTAAAGAATTGCCGTAAAAAGTTGCGTAATACAAAGTTCTATTTTGAGTTGATCCAAGTCTTACTAGATGAAGGATACAGAGTCTACCTCACCGATATTTGTAAAGTATTTGTCAGTAAGGAAGATTGCGATCGCCGTCTTCCTCTGACAAAACAAGATTATACTCGTTTCATTCAAGTGCTGAAGGCGGAGTTAGACATTTTCAAGCCAATAGCGGTAATTACCTGGGGGCGAGAAGCAATGATAGGCGTTAGCCGTATAAAATTACAACACAAACATCTTGTATTTCCTCATCCCAGTGGTGCTGCGCGTGGTGCTTGGCGTAAGCTCATGGGTAAACCAGCCACAAGGGAAAATTGCATGAACTTTTGGAGAGAAACCGTTTTTGCTGAACTATCAGATTTATAAAGCGTATGGGGATAAATATATTTTCAATTATCATCCTATGAATAACACTAGTTCTGATTCTAGACCAAAGTTGAGAAATCGGATTAACAATCAAACTCTGGATCATCCCTTTACAGATTATTGGGATATTTTTGTGCTTAAACATCAACATCCTATTAATATTGCCCTGCATATTGTTGGCATACTATTTTTTTATAGCTTGCTCTTTTGTGTTTGGAAACTACATAATTTCTGGTTACTATTGGGCTTACCATTAACGCAGTTAATTGGCTTAATGGGACATTTTTTATTTGAGCGTAGCCATATTGATTTACAAGATGCTATCTTTTCTTGGCGGGCTTCTTACTGTTTAGGTAAAATGCTCATCAGGGTTTTGATGGGGAAATATCAAGATGATATTCACCAAAGACAAGAAATATTAAATAATTATCAATCTACCAATTATGCAAATCTTTAATAACTGGAATATTGTAGCAAAGGGTTGGTATATCGCCTGTCATAGTCGAGAATTACCGCCAACTACAGCTAAATCTCTAGAAATTTGTGGACAGAAAATTGTGATTTTTCGGGGTGTAGATGGACAAGTCCGGGCTTTAGACGCTTACTGTCCACATCTGGGAACAGATTTGGGTATTGGACACGTTGATGGGAATTTGATTCGCTGTGCGTTTCATCATTGGGCTTTTGATGAAACAGGAATCTGTCAAAATATTCCTTGTCAAATAGAGATTCCGGCTAAAGCTAAAGTCCAAGCTTATGCAACATCTGAAAAATATGGCTTTATTTGGATTTATCCTGATGCGGAAGCACCGGAAGATGTAGCTGATTTTGATGAATTGTTGCGTAAAGAAATTATTACTAAAGCTGATACCCCATTTGAAAGAAGTTGCCATCATCATATCTGTATGATGAATGGCATTGACGCGCAACATTTAAAAACAATTCATCGTTTAGATATCAAAATGGATTTGTCCCTACATCGTAACCAATTAGGGACACAAATTGACTTTACAATGCAGGGAAATTTTCCTCAATCTACTTGGCGAGAACGCTTAGGTAAAAGATTTTTAGGTGCTACCTATGAATATTCCATGCGCTATGCTCATGGTTGTATCGGTTTATTAACAATGATGAAAAATGTTAAAGTTTTTCCCCCATTGCATATGATATATGCTTACACTCCCATAGCACCAGGAAAAACGCGCATTCAACCGATTTATGTAACAGCAAAACGTCAAGGAATTTGGGGATATATCATCAGTAATTTCTTATTATTTTGCACTCGCTTGGCTTACTATATGCTCAGAGATGAAGACGGCAAAATTTACGATAATATTCAATTTTCGCCTAAGTTACTGCTGAGTATTGACCAGCCATTGGCTAAGTATATGGAGTATGTAAATCAGCTAGAACCGTCTCGATGGTCACGTCGCTGCGCTCCGAATTCAAAATTCAAAATTCAAAATTCAAAATTAAATTAAAAAAAGTTAATTTTTGTATGTAATTTGTGAACAGAATAGAGTTTTTTAGGTATCCATTCTCATATCTGTCACATCACACCGTAATTTTACCATTTGGCTAGATAACGTGTTAATTATAAGCATCCTATTAAAACAAGTTTAGGTAATTGCAACATAATGAAAAGTTGGCTAGTCCCTGTGGAAAAACTACAACCAGGCGATCGCATCGCCATGTATGCGTTGTTAAATAATCACTTTCAAGGTGTCACTTGGGAAGGATTCCAGGCTGATTTACAACAGAAAAACTGGGTGTTGTTGTTGAGAGAAGAAATTACCAATACTCTCAAAGGCTTTTCTACCCTGATGTTGCGTCAGACTAATTTTGCTGGAGAACGGATTAGTGTAGTCTATTCCGGCGATACAATTGTTGATCCTAGTGCTTGGTCGAGTACCACCCTACCACGTACATGGATTGCTGCCGTGAATTATCTGCGTCAATATTATGGCAACAATAAACTTTACTGGCTGTTGATTTCCTCCGGTTTTCGCACCTACCGCTTTCTCCCCACTTTTTGGCAAGAATTCTATCCCCGCTACAATGTAGCCACACCCCCAGATGTAACAAATCTAATTGCACATCTAGCAACAGAATACTACGGTGATTCCTATCAAAGAGCAACAGGTATTGTTCGCTTCCCCCATCCGCAAATTCTACGCGAGGGTTTAATAGAAATCCCCACAGGAAGACAAACGAACCCCCATATCAAATTTTTTACAGAAAAAAACCCAGGTTATTCTCTAGGCGATGAATTGGTGTGTTTAACTGAAATCTGCTATGAAAATCTCACCCACGCTGGACAAAGAATGTGGCAGTCAGAATCGTTGTTAGAATTTTTTCAAGATAAGGGAGTTGTGAGTGCTGAGTGCTGAGTGATGAGTAATGAGTGGTGAGTGCTAATGCAGAAATAAATTCTACCTTGTCTACCTTGTCTACCTTGTCCCCAATCCCTTATGTCTTCCACCAACCAACACGCAAATTTTAACAACCCTACCCAATTTATAGCCGGATGGTATTGGACATTGCCATCTAGACAATTAAAAGTTGGCAAGGTAAAAGCTGTTACACTACTGGGGAAAGACTTGGCAATTTATCGCGGAGTTAGTGGTCAAGTTGTAGCGGTAGATGCTTATTGTCCACATATGGGGGCGCATTTAGCAGAGGGTAGGGTAGAGGGTGATGGGATTCGCTGTTTTTTCCATAATTGGAAGTATAGCGATCGCGGAATTTGTGTAGATGTTCCTTCTCAGGAAAAACCCTTACCAGTTTGTATCAAAACTTGGCAGACTACAGAAAAGTACGGTTTGATTTGGGTGTGGGTAGGAGAAGAACAACCGACTGCGCTACCCTTTGTCCCAGAATTGGAAGAGGTAGAGTGTGATTATCTGTTGGGGACTCGGTTTGAGAAAAACTGTCATCCTAATGTATTACTGATTAATGCGATCGATGCTCATCACTTTAACACAGTCCACAACCTACCTTTAGAGATTGTATTTGACTGCCAAGCCCTCAACGCCAATGCTATTACCTTCAGCAATACCACACGAGGCGGTGATGATTCCTGGTTGATTCGCCTGATTCGTCCCCTATACCGCAATCAAGTTACTTATAGTATGTGTTATTGGTATGGCAGCACTGGTACAGTCACACTAGGGCCGGATTTTCTGCACTTTTACATCATATTTTCACTGCGAATGATTGAAGGTGGCAAAACCGAAGGACAAACCATCTTAGTTACACCCAAACGACGGGGACTTTTAGGATGGGTGATCAATCGCGGGTTATTGTGGTTAACTCAACAGGTTGGTAATTACTTCGCTAAAGGCGACACACAGGTATTTCAGACAATTAACTTTGATTTGAAGACTCCCACCAAAGCTGATCACGCAATTTTGCAATTTATCCAGCACGTTAATCGTCAGCAAGCCTTAACTTGGGGAACTTGGGAAACTGTTTCTGCAACAGAGACACAAGAACAGCGATTTAGTCATCAAAACCTAACCCCCCAACCCCATTCCCTACAAGGGAATGGGGAGCAAAACACCCCTATTTTTGCAGGGGATGGAGTTCTAGACAGACATTATTAAACTAACTTTTCAATGCACTAGCATGATTAATACAACTTTAAAATATCAAGTTGCCGGACTTGACTTACCACATATAGACTCAGATAATCGCTTGCGGCGCATACTCACAGCAACATTACCAAATCAAAGCGAAAATTCTGCACATCCTCAAGACAATTATTGGGATAGGGAATTTTTCAATCTACATCAAGTCCAGATTTTTCAACAAGCCAGTGAGAGCGAACAGTTAGCGATACTTCAAATTCTCAATCAAGGCTTATTGACAGAATCCTATTTTATTGAGAAAGCAGGCGTTGGTTACATGGCTAAGATGGTCATGTTAGCAGAAACAGTAGAAGAGCGAATGCTTTACGCCATGTTTACCGCCGATGAAGCCACCCATTTAAAGCAAATTAGCCATTTTTTACCAGAAAATCAACAGAATCACTACCAAAACCCATTTTTGCAGCTACTAGCAGAAGTCGTAGAAAGTGCAGACAAAACAGTATTATTATTTGTGCTTCAGGTTGTCTTAGAAGGATGGGGTTTAAGCCATTATCGCCGCCTAGCCAAATCATGTCAGCATCCAGCCTTAGCAGAACTATTCACCAGTTTTCTAGACGCTGAATCCCGTCATCACAGTACAGGCTCAACATTATTTAGTCAAACACCCCTAACAACCCACAGTCAAACAACCATTCTCGAAATCTTAACCAAATTTCTCCTCATGGTACAAATCGGCCCACAAAGCATATTATCAGCGATCGCACAAATCAAAGGACATCTCTCGCGATCGCAAAAAATCCACATCCTCGAACAAGTAGACACTCAAACCCACAGTAATACCAGATTACAAATATTGCGATCGCTCATGCAAAAAACCACCGCAGATGTCATAGTTCAAACATTAGAAACACAAGGATCATTCACACCCCTCCCCCCTCACCAATGCGTCTAATAACAATTTTGGATTTTGGATTTTGGATTCAAGACCTTGATTTATAAAATATTCTCACAGTCAGAAAAAAGACACTTATCTCAATTTGGTATAAATCCTCTCTGCGCCTCTGCGCCTTTGCGCGAAACCTCTATGAACCCAACCACCCAACGCAAACTCCAAATCAACCATACCCGCAACAAACAGCAGGATCACACGGCGGTTATGGACGAAACAGCCGCCAAATTCCACTACGAAGACTGTAAAAACGAATACTGGAATCCCGAAGAATTTTCCCTACTTTACGGTACATCCCTCTGGGAACAATCCACCCCAAGCCAAAAGATAATTCTCAACCATCTTTACTGGGTAGCTTATTACTCACAAATAGTTTCCGCCGAGATTGCAACCATCTATTTCAATCAAACCAGTGCAGTCGGACTGTATGCTCAAGAAGACTTCCGCTTAATCTGCGATACCTTAGACTTAGAATCCTCCCAAGAAAGAGCGCATATTAACGCCTTTCGCACCATCGCCAAACAAGTTGAGCAAGCTTTATTTGGTAAGCTCATTTTCACCTACCCTATGCGCGGCCCCTTTACAGAAACAATGGTTTATGCTGATACTAACGCCCTAAAAACTTGGTGGAAAAAAATTCAATTGCAATATTTTGGCTTGATATCTGCGAATAATACTTTTTTAGCTTGTCAGTATTTTACAGTTAGGGGAGTGCGGACACTAAATGGTAAATTAGTCCAGCACAAACTCAGTAATTACTATCAAAAACATCCACAGCCAGAGGTTGCACCAATTCCGGCGAAGATATCTTATTATCACTTTTTAGATGAAAGTTTTCACTTCAATAGTTCTACGATTATTTCTCATGATGTGATTAACTTTCTACCTGCGCCAACTGCATTTGAGAGGTTGGTGGCGAATTTGGGAGTGTTGGGATGTCAGCGTGATCACTTTCATTTCTCGGCGGCAATGAATGGGATTTTTTGGTATGATCCGGCGTTATATAACAAAATTTATTATGTGTTGCGATCGCCTATTTTTGATATGGGTGATGCTGAGGCTAAGGAAATGATGCGTCGCTGTTTTACGGAGGAGTCGGAAGGGTTAAATCGGAGTTTTTCAACTCATCAGGAGGCGATGGAGTCTTATAAGGTTTATGTGGAAAAGTTGGGTTATCTTTGGCGGCGTAATCGGGAGATGTCTTTGATGGGGGGTAATTCTATTTCTCGGTGTTTGGCGATGCAGAAGAGGGAGTTTAGTAGGTTTGAGGGGTATTTTCGTGAGGAGATGGAGGATTTATTTTTGTTTCGCGCAAAGGCGCAATCGCGCTTCGCGATCTCGAAGAGTAGGCGCGAAGAAGAGCGCAAGAGTTTGGTTTAATATACTATGTCTAATTTGTGTACTGTTTCTTTTCCGGGAAGTGATTATGAGCCTATCATTCTAGAATGTCATGATAATTTATCTGAGCATTTGACTATTCAGAATTCACCTGTTTTGTTTGGTTGTCGGACTGGTATTTGTGGAACTTGTTTGGTTGAGGTGATTGGTGATGTTCCTCCTCCTCAACCTGATGAACAGGAAATGTTAGATACATTAGCACCCAACATTGCAAATGCTCGCTTGGCTTGTCAGTTAGACCTGACGCAAAATATAGAAATTAGTACAATACAAAAGTAAAGGGAAAAGTATAAGCTAGGCTTTTACCAATAAGATAATACCTATTTCAATAAAAATACTGACTAAAATATTTAATTTATGAATTTTTCAGGGAAATTACTTGATTACAACAATTATTATGGTGAGTAAAATATAGTAAACATATCTCAATTTATTGATGTAATTAAACATGAATCGTGAACTTGTTACAGAATATGAATAAACAATATATTTCAAGGTGAATTTAGTTATTAAGTTATTAAAAAAGTAAAATTTTAAGCTTTTATTGTTTATGGGCATAATTTTTTTATTTATCTTAGGTGTTTGGGGAGTCGTAAATTTTGTAGGTTTATGTTCGGTTATAGTCTCATATATTTACTGTCGTACTGTACCAGGATACCGCAGTATTGGAATTGTCGGATCAGTTATCATACCAAGCATACTTTTATTTTTAACTTTCTTGGACATCTCAAATAATAAACCTGATCCTAGTCCAACCTATGATATTCAGCTTATGGCAATTATCGTGTGGTCTAGAACTTTTTTAGTTTGTTTTTTGGGTGGTTTGGTAACTGCGGCATTTACCTTCTTGAAACCAAATTATATTCGTCGTTACTCAGCACTTGGCTGGGGTTTTCTGATTTCGTCTCTTGCTGCTCTTGTATTTCTATTTATAAAGTTTTGATAGCGGTAATTTTCAGTTTAAATGAGCTAAAATTTTCTGCATGAATTTTCTCAAACAATTTTGCAGCATCTTCAACGAAAGGCTCTCGCTCTTGTAAAAAATCAAGAACCACATTTGTATCAATTAAAATTCTCATTACTGGTATTTTTCCGTTAGGTAGTTAACATAATCGCCTTCCACATACATCTTCGCCGGATGTTTCCGTACTTTTTGCAATCCCTCGCAATCGGGACAAGTTACCCTTTTTCAATTCAGAAGATGTTTCTCGCTGTAAAGAATCCAAAATAGTCTGAACTAATTGCCAGCGATCGCTAATCGGTAACTGTAACACTTGCTTTTGCAATTCCTGTAATGTCATGCTTATTTTCCCATCTGAGGCTATCTCACTTTTAATTGTAAATTAGCTCTTTTGGAATTCTCTAGATACGGTAATGTAGTCATATTTCAGAAAATGCTTTAAAGAAAATTATCTACTATGCAATTTGCCGACTTTTGGTATATTGTCGCACTCAGCGAACAGCTAAAACCTCACACGGTTTTGGCGCGATCGCTTTTAGGTGAGTGGTTAGCAATATTTCGCGGTGAAGATGGAAAGCCTGTGGCGTTGCGCGATCGCTGTTTACATCGCAGCAGTCGGTTGTCGGCAGGAAAGGTCTGTCAAGGTGCTTTACAATGTCCTTATCATGGTTGGGTATATGATAACGAAGGTAAAGTGATTGCTGTTCCGGCTGAGGGTGTGGATTTTCAAACTTCCCAGCAGCGTCGAGCCAAAGTTTACGCCACTAAGGAACAAGACGGATATATATATGTGCGGTTAGCTGAAAACCCCAGCGTTGACTTTGCACCTTTTTCTATGCCTCACTATGGAGAAGTAGGTTGGGAGACGGTGCGGGTAATTAATCGGTTTGCGAATAATGTCACTAATTGTGCGGAAAATTTTATTGATATTCCCCATACAGCCTTTGTTCATCCTGGGGTGTTTCGGACTTCGCGCCAGCAAAAATTAGAGATGACGGTTGAGCGTGAAAATGGTGCGGTTTCGGTGGAATATCGCAACGAAAACAGTAATTTAGGATGGTACACGCGGTTTTTAAATCCAGAAGGCACACAGATTAAACATAGCGATCGCTTTTATATGCCCAATATTACCTCGGTGGAATATCAAATGGGACGGACGCGTCATTTATTTATTACCAGTCAATCTATCCCCGAAAGCGATAATTCTACTTTGGTCTACACTGATGTGACTTACAACTACGGTATCTGGAATAAATTAGCGCGTCCCTTTGTCTGGTGGACTGCTCAACATATTATCCGCCAAGATGTAGAAATTTTGGCGATTCAAGGTGAAGTCATAGCTAAATATGGTACACAATTTGCTCATACCCCGGCTGACACAATTCATGTGTTTGTCGAGTCAATTAGAGCAGCGATCGCTCGTGGAGAAGATCCGCGATTATTGCCAAAACAATCTGCCAAAGTGACATTTTGGGTTTAATTATCTTGAATATACAAAACTTGATACAACTAATAGTTTTTGGTGCATTTATTGGCTTAGTTGGATGGACAATTAACAATCAAATTAGTCGCCAGCAAATACAATTAAAAAGTCGTGAAGATTGGCTAATAGATACTCTCGGTTTAACGATTCAAGGTATTTTAATTCCTTTATTACAAACAACTTTAGTTTATGGAATTTACCATTATTTATTTCCCAATCACCAGGGATATTTAAAAATATCACCAATTTTATCTTTTATTCTCAGTTTTGCTGTAGTAGATTATTTATATTACTGGAATCATCGTTTATTACACAGTAAATTGTTGTGGCAAGTGCATCAAGTCCACCACACAGTGACTCAGATGGATGTTTTAGGTACTTCTCGCAATACTATCTGGACAAGTTTATTAATTATTTATCTATGGCTACATACATTATTTTTATATCTATTAGTTGACCCCACAGGTTATTTACTAGGAGTTAGTCTGACTTCTGCTCTAGATTTATGGAGACATAGCCGCTTATTTATTCCTACAAATCACTGGCTATATAAATTGATTTCTCCCTGGTTAATCTTACCCCAAGATCATGCTTGGCATCATTGCAGTGAAACTTATCATTGCAACTATGGTGCTAATCTCAAAATTTGGGACAAATTACACCATACATATCATCAAAGCAATACTTTACCATCAGCCATAGGTATTCCCACTTCCTTAACTTTGACTCAAAAACTTTTCTTTCCTTTTTCATGACACTTTTAAGTAAAATTCTCTTATTTTTCCCTACCTTGGTATTTATCATCACTGGGACTGCAATCTTTTATTTTGTCCACTCACCCAGCATTTTCAGCCTTCTAGCCGTATTATTTTCGATTTATGGGTTTCCTGTGGTTGTTTATCGCTGTCATCAATGGATTTATCCTGTGCAGGAGGGTATTAGTTATCTACAAGGTAAAGAATATAGTCCTTGGTGGGGTAGTCATCAAATCCAGTCGATTTATATAGCAATTCCAGCCTTAGAAGCGATGCTGCGGTTGATTCCTGGGGTATTTTCTATTTGGTTGCGATTGTGGGGTGCAAAGGTGGGACGAGATGTTTACTGGACACCAGGATTAGAGATTGCCGATCGCGGTTTAATAGAAATAGGCGATCGCGTAGTTATCGGTCATCGTGTGGGGATATATTCTCATGTCATCAAACCCCGCAAGCAGAATTTAATGTTATATGTCAAAAAAGTGAAGATTGGTAGCAATGTGTTTGTTGGTGCTGGAAGTCATCTTGCTCCTGGTGTAGTGATTAATGACCATACCTTTATTGCTGCTGATACAAACCTTTACCCTAACCAACAGGTGCAGTAATTTGTCAGTAGCTAAGTTTACTGGTGATAATTGGTCATCGACTGTAAATATCCCCACAATAAATTCGGCGAAATATGACAACCACTATTCACAATCTTGTGCAAACACTTTTTTCACAATGGTTAGAATCTGACGCAACACCAGAGTCACCAATAGAAGGTGTCGCCCCTGAATTTGCCAATTCTTTAGGAGTCCGTCCCGAAGCATTTACATTTGATTCGCTATTTCACAGGGATGAAACACCTGAATGGATGTGGAAAGCTATCGAGTTTAATGAGGTTTTTGATGGACAATTTTTCTTTTATGTACCAACTGCATGGGCTAAAATACGACAAGAAAAGCTCAATGTCATCTTTGGTGATACTATCGCAACTCGACAATCGATTCTCCTGACCAAAAAGTCTTTTTGGCAACCGCATATAATTAACCTTTTGCAAGAGGTGAAAGTTATAGCATTCGCTTATTACCCTCTGTACAGGCCGCATTATCATCAATGGGTTTTCGTCACAGAAGACAAAAATACAGGTTCTATGTGGACGTTTGGTATATATGGTTCTGGAGATTACCTTGTGATAGTTAAGGGAGATGCGCCGACAATTTCTGACCTTAATTATCAACTTACTTCACTAATCAATTCCAATCCTTGGTATGGGTGGATTGAATCAGCTAAAGCTCGATAAACTTTATTTTTTCTCTAGGGAATCCTTAAGTGATGTTTTGCCACAGATCAGCTGCTATAAACCTCGACAAGTGGCCTACATTCGTTGTTGCAATGACAACATTTGGAATTGCTAGAGTAGTTGCTTGAGCTACCAGAATCATATCACCGTCAATCATTTTGTCACCTGCTGTTGGCTGCCCTTGCTGACGAGCTTGTGACCAAAAGTGCGCCGCTTGACGCATTGCAGCCGTTGTAATTGGCAAATACTCAATAAACTGAGCTAAATTATCTAGACGAGCAATACCCTTAGACTTGTTTGCTCGTAATAACTCTCGGCGAACTTCATAGTCTGCAATTTCTGGAATAATAACGCGGTTGCCTGATGTAATGTGAGCTTGTAGCCATTGGGTGCAAGCAAGACTCTCAGCAGATACCTTTGGATTCGTGACTAGACCAAGCGGCCCTGTATCTAGAACAATGGCTCGACTCACCAAGTTATACCTTTCATCTCAAGTGGAAATAACTTGCGATTGGATAACCGATTCTCATCTAAAGCATGAATTAAATACTCACCTGTTTCCTGCTGTTCTAACCCATCCTCATCATCAATCCAGGATTGAAGTAAGTTAACTGCTTCAACTTGCTTTTGCTTCAACAAAACAGAATTTGTCAAAAGCTGCAATGCCACTGCCTCTACTGAAAGTCCATATCGATTGGCTTCCTGTACAAGATACTGCTCTAACTCTGGTGACAAGTGTAGGTTTAGTGTCATAAGTATTTTGAGGATACACCCTATATTTTAACCCTGTAAAGTTCAAAATTAGGCTCATGCTTCCAACAGACAAGCTTGAAACCCATAAGTTTTTAAGGAAGGGAAAGGATGACAAACATTTGAGTAATAATATCAAGAACATTTCTGGGTATTATTTTGGCACTATATTCTGTGGCGGAATTATTTTGCCAGAATTATAGTCATCCCAAACTTTATCAAGTAATTTGCGCCTTTGTTGAGACGCATTGACATAAGATTGAATTTCAGCTTGCAATAACTTTTTCATTAGGGGTTTTTTTGCTATCTTTAATAATTCTTTTAACTCTGCTTCTGAAAAATTAGCTTCTAGCGAAGTAATGTATTGATTCTCAATCTTCTGCCAACCGGCTTCTTTCGCCAAAATGCCAACTAACCATACCCTAAACTGGTCATTGCTCGTTGAAGGTGAGATTGTTATATCAACACTGTTATTAAGATATAGGTCGTATTTTTGAGCAATTCCTGCTTCCGAAAGCACTTGTTTAGCTAATTCTTTCTTGGATGTTGTAGTCGTGTTTTCTCTTTCTGATCTGACTTTCTGTGATGGTTGCTGTTGAGAGTGAGCTATACACGCACTTACAAAGATAGAAAAAATTATGAAGATACTTGAAGCATAAACCTTAATTTTGAACATATAAACTCCAATAACACAGTTTAGTCAATTGCAACCTACTTGACGAGATTCGCGATCGCATTTCTCGTCATTGGTAGTATTAAAAGATAGCTTACCAAACAGTGCTGATCTGACTAATTATTAAAACGCCACATTTAATAATTTGCGAAACACGACCTTATCATCACCCGCATCATAGAAGTCACGGATACGCGCCTCCTCCTCATAGCCGCACTTCGCGTAAAAAGCTCGCGTGCGCTTGAGTTCCGGTAGCCCTGACGTTTCCACCAGCAGCATACGCCCACCGCGCAACGTCAACGTTTGTTCAACGTAATGCAGCAGTTTCGTACCGCGTCCTTGTCCCTGGTAATCAGGTCGGATAGCAATCAATTGCAGATTCCAGGTCTGATTGGTCATCAGTTCTATCTCACAGTAGGCAACCCCCACCAGACAGTCGTCGTCATCGTCAGTAAGCCAAAAATGATTGCTGTCGCTATTACCTCTGAAGTAATCCACCAGCATTTCACTGAGTGTCTGGAGTTGGTCTGACTGGAATAGCCCTGTTGCTTCAGCTAGGGCGATTAGTGCGGTTGTGTCATCGGGTGTAATCGGTCGAATCATGGTGAACTCCAGGGTATTGAGTTTCAATATACTACAATATATTACAAAATACGATGCTTATGGATAAACAAATAATCTAGGATGTAATGATACTGCTTTACTTTAGTATGATGCGTCCGATTATTCAGCTTTTTGGGCAAATACTCGCACCCACGGCGCGACGATTTGAGCAAGCATTGGATGACCCTGAATCAACGCAGATATCTGTGCAGAGGGAAATTTGCGATCGCCTGATTGCAAGTCCATACGGCAAAGCCTTGGGAATTAATTCCCTCGCAGATTGGGAAGGTGTTCCCATTGTTGATTACGACACACTCACACCTTGGATTGGTAAGCCCGAAAAACATCAAAAAGGTCAGTTAATTCCCCTCACACCTGAACCTATTTTGTTTTATGAAAAAACTTCTGGTAGTAGTGGGGCGGTAAAATGGATTCCCTACACGCAATCTTTACGGCGATCATTTAATCAAATGTTTTGCGTCTGGGCGCATGATTTAATTGTGAATGGGCCGAAATTTTCCACAGGTAAGCTTTACGCCTGTATTTCGCCACAGTTAAATCAAACTAATTCTCCATCTTTACAAGATGATTTAGATTATCTTGATGGTTGGTTGCGTTGGTTTTTGCGTCCTTGGTTGGTGATGCCAAAGGGATTAAATAAATTACATGATGCCCAACAGTTTAAACATCAGTTAGCTTTGGCATTATTACAAGCTGAAACATTAGAAATCATCTCAATTTGGAGTCCAAGTTTTTTACAAGTACATTTAAAATATATTCAAGAAAATCACGAGTTATTGCGAAGCGAATTACAAGGGCAAATATCAGAACATCGCCTGCAATTATTGAAAGAAACTATACCCTGGGCGCAACTATGGCCAAATTTAAAGCTGATTTCTTGCTGGGATAGTGCTAACGCCGCCGACCAAGCTAGGGGATTGCGATCGCTCTTTCCCCATGTTTTAATTCAAGGTAAGGGACTGCTAGCGACTGAAGCCCCAATGACAATTCCCTTGATTGCAGCGCAAGGATATGTTCCAGTTATAGATGAAGTATTTTTCGAGTTTGAGGATGAGACTGGCTCTCTGTATAAGTTACACGAACTCTGCATTGGCAAAGAATACGGAATAATTCTATCCCAAAAAGGCGGATTATATCGCTATCGTATCGGCGATCGCATCCGCGTCACTCATTGGTATCGCAATACACCATGCTTAGAATTTCTGGGACGACATCCAGCAGTCAGCGATTTAGTTGGTGAAAAGTTACATGAAAGCTTTGTGTATGATGCTTTGAATAGCCTGAATTTGTCTGGAACTCATTTTAAAAGTTTAGTTCCCGTCGCCCAGCCACCACACTATATTCTTTTGCTAGATACAGCCCAAGAAACACCAGAATTTATTGCTCAACAATTAGATGCAGCTTTATCTCAATCACATCATTATCATCGAGCGCGATCGCTTGGTCAACTTGCAACACCAAAAGTTTTTATCTCCCCACAAATGCCTGAGCTTTTATCATTGCATCGCGCCCACAATGGCAGTATTTGGGGAGGCATTAAGCATCCTATTCTGACAATATCTCCCATTAGTCTTGAGCTTTTACAACAAATCACAAAGCTCTTCTAGAAGGACGGGGTTTTCAAACCAGATTTTTGATAAAAACATTCAGGCTTTCAACGCTATTCCCTATTCCCCGTTCCCAAACCTTAAAGCTTGCTCATCATTGAAGCATCAAAGAAATCAATCCATTAATGAGTAATTTTATATACTCAGTAAAAATATTGAGATTATTTTAATAACTTTTTTGATAAATTAAGCACCAATACGGTGGATACATACTGAGTATTAGCAGCAGAATTAAAAACATGAATAGCGGTTAAATAAGACTGTTAACAGGGTTTCAATAAATATCAGGGACTCTACCTCTTTGCGAATTTCAATCTTCATTGCATAACTAACAATTCACTTGAGGAATTTGGTATGAGTCGTCATCTTTTTATCGCTTCAGCTTTGATTTTAGGAACTGTTGTTGTGGCTCCCAGTGCTTTTGCCGCAGACACAGAAAATGTACCATTTGGAGGTACAGTAGTTTCTGCTTGTTCTTTTCCAAATGCTCCTGGTGCTGGTACACTAGGAAACCCACTTCCCAATACTTTGAGTAGTATCTTAGCAGACGGAGGCACAAAGGGGACAGCCGTGGTGCGGTGTACAGGCGGTACAGGAACCCTTAACATTACTAGTGTTACCCAAACTGCTGGAACTACTCTGACTTCTCCTATCTATAATGCCACCGCCGCAGGGGGAACCATCGCAGCTACTTACGTAGCAGGAACGCCTGGGTTGCCACAAACTGTACTTCCTGGGACAACTATTCCTTTAGATATCAATATGACTGTTACTAATGGTGCTGAGTTGACAGCAGGTACCTACGGCTTCACTGTTGATTTGACAGTGACACCTTAGAAATTGAATGTGTTTGTAGTAGAAACTTCAATCATGATTTCATCAAGAAACAAATTCTGACTACAAACATGACAAGATTGAAAAATAGACCCCTAATGGTTAAAAATCTTCTCACCGACGCACTTTTGAAATATTCATCATCAAGCATCATGGTTGGTAATTTAGCTCTCACAAAATGGAGAGAATTTTTACAGAATTGGCAGCAAAAAAATATGCTCATGCTTGCAGCCACTTCTTTAGGTGGGTGGGCATTATTCACAGGGATTTCTGGTGGCACTGCACAAGCACAAGTACAAATTTCTCCAATGGTAATTCAAGCAGAGGCCAACCAAAGACCAGCAGAAGGCGTGATTTATGTCAAAAATATGACTAATGAACCATTCCGAGCTCGTGTCTATGTGCAACCTTTTACATACGATAGAGATGCAGGCTTTCAATCTCTGCAATCTAGTCCAACCGATCTGAGTCCTTACTTACAATTTTCTCCAGGAGAACTGACTATACTTCCAGGAGCTACCAGACGCATACGCTTAATTAGTCAGTTACCTCCTAACTTACCAGATGGTGAATATAGGGTAGTAATTTTCACCGAAAACCTCAAAGAAATTAACTCAACAGATATTAATGGCAATGCTATTAGTATTAGAGGTAAAGTAGGTTCTACTTTCTATGTCCGCAAAGGGAATGTATCACCTCGTCTAACTGTAGATAGCGCGCAATTAAATACAACTGCCAAAAAAATCCAATTGTTAGTCAAAAATACAGGTACAGCTTCTGCCCTACCGACGGCTAACTGGACATTAAAACGAGAGGGAAAAATTATCCGCAGTGGACAAATACCTCCCACAGCCATTGTTGCTCAAAGCGATCGCAATTTTCTAATTAATCTTGTTGCTCCAGATCAACCAGAGATTACCCCAGGCGAATATGAATTAACAGGCGAGTTGGTATGGAGCGAAAAATCTCAATCCCAGACTGTTCCCTTCAATTTAAATCTGGCCATTCCCCAAACTGCGGCTACTGCTCTACGTTGATTAAGTAGCACTATAGTCCTGATCACTCTGATCACTCATTGAATTTTGTGTCTTCGTGTTAGCTATTTTGAGACGCGAAGACACAAATATGCAAATAGGTTTGATACCAGCGTTAATTATCGGGATTTTATTCCTAATTAACACTGATTTTCTTCTGTAAAACTATGGACTGGAAGTGCTGTTTGGAGACAGAGGGTGCATCTTCATGATCTTTATTTCCCTTGTAAAATTCCCGTGTCTTATCTGATATCTCATAGTGAAGTTCCAAACAATAGCAATTACTTGCCACCTGTCAATGCGATCGCTCAAAAGCAAAATCCTGCATCTGTTGCCAAAGAAACCTCCAGTCAAGTAAATATACAACCTAGTTCTCCAGAAAGTCTACCTCCTGTATACTCGAACGCAGACAAAGATACAGATGAACAGGAATTAACATTACCCATTGCAGATGTTCCATCATCTGCATCACGGACTCCTGCGATGGCAACCAAGCCAGTGACGATGATGATGTCACCGCCAGAAACTTTATCTCCTGAACTCATATCTCACATCCAGTCTGCACGACTAGAACTCAAGCCGAGCCAAACTCAGTCTTTACAGACAGGTGATGAAGTCTGCGAAGATAGCCTACTCTGCGGGAACACTAAGGACAAATGGTCGTGTAGTCCCGATTTTCATCCTCAACTAGCAGATGAAAGTACAACCCCATTATGTGAATTCTCTGGAGGAAAAGTTCAGTTATCTGACTCTTCATTGCCAACTGCTCAACTACAAAAAACTATTACACCCTCTGTTCCCATCCCAGCATCAAGAAAGTTTTCAGTTTTTCCTGTAGGTGTGGATGTAGACCAACGTCCTGTGATTAAAAGTATCTTAATTCGGGGTCAGGAAGACGGTAAACAAGCAGTCAATTTTGAGCAATGGTTAATACCCTATGAGGGCGTTGTCAGAGCTTTAAAATTAAATGTAAAAACCTTACCGGATGCTCAATTAGAAATCCGTACTCCTGGTTTAGTCACTCGTATTGATTCCCAGAAACTTCAGAATGATCCAGAGTTGGGATTGGTTTTTTCTGTAGAACAACTGCAAACTTTACTGGGTGTTACTGCTAGCTTCGATATCAATGATTATTCCATACGATTAGAACGTCCTGGACTTATCAATCCCAGCCAGTTTATTGCGCCACCAGAACCAACTATAGAATTAACGGGATTACCGGAAATCCCCGCTCCTGGCTTAACGTTGACCGCAGTTGAGCAACGCTTGAATGTTAGTGGTTCATCTAGCAACATCAGTAATTACCAAGGAGATTTGAAAGCTGTCGGTACAGCTTTGGGTGGGAGTTGGTTTATCCGCCTTAACCAACCTAACTTAGAAGATTCGACCACTTGGAAACTGACGGAAGCACAATTTCTCCGACAAACGGATCAAGCTGATTATGTCATCGGTTCACAAGCTCCATTTTGGTTGAGTCAGGGTACTGGTGATTATTGGGGCTTGACAACCATCCAACGCTGGGGTTTTAAACCACCGGAAATTGTTGGGGGTGTTTCATCTTTGAGCCAAAGGATGCAATCTGCTCAAATTGGTCGGGTAATTACAGGAAAAGCTGAACCAGGAACTCTGGTGCGACTTGCTCAAGGTTTAAGCGATCGCGTGATTGCTGAGGTGTTAGTAGATTCTTCCGGGATTTATCGGTTTCCTGATGTGCCGGTGGATAATCGTTTTCTAGGTGCAAACTATCAGCTGTTACTTTATCCCCAAGGAAGATTAACAGAACCTCCAGAAATTCGGAATGTGACATTTTCTACCTTACCTGGACAATTACCAGCAGGAGCGAGTGCGCTAGTTATTTCTGGTGGTCTACGCAGACAATTTTCTCATGCAGATGCTTTGATTGGAGATTTTTCGGATTTTCGCGGTGGCGTGGCACAACGTTGGGGTTTATCTTCTGATTTAACTGTAGGTATTGGTGGTGTTTACGATCAGTCATTCCAAGGATTGGCAGAAATATTTTATCAACCACAAGATACGCCTTTAAAGGTGGCGTTATCAGTCTTAAGTGGCGATCGCTGGGATATTAACGCTAATGTGACATTTGATGTATCACCTAGTTTAAATACACGCTTTACTAGCGACAGCTTCAAAAACAGATTTGATTTTGATTGGCGAATGTTTCCTTGGTTGACCTTACTAGGTGGTGTGGATAGCCGGGATGGTGGGTTTGGAGGTTTACAAATTTCCCGTAATGATAAAAATTCTTTTACTTACGCTCGTGTCACTTTCAACACCCAAAACCATTTACGTTGGAACTTACTGCAACGTCTGGGTCAACTAGAGTTAAAAGCTAATGGTAACGAAGTCGCCTCTTTTTCCGAATTAGCTTACTATTTTTCACCACGAAAGTTTTCTCATCAAGGTAATTCATTATTTGCTAGTTATGAAACTAGCGATATTTTCTCACATAGCGATCGCCTGGCTACCTTGGGATGGCGTTATCGTTCCCCACAACGTTCCCGTAATGGTAATTATCTTTGGGAGGGGCAATTAGGTTATGCTGTCGGTTCCCAAGGTTCAGGAATCGTTGCTACTTTAGGGACAAATGTTCTTCCTGGCTTCTTACTTCGAGGACGTTATCAAGGAGTCTCAACCACATCAGATGAAGCAAGTTTCAGCTTAGAGTTAGTTTCCAGTCTAGATTTACAAAGAGGAATTAAGCCTGATAATTCTCGTCCATCTGACTATTTACGTACTCAAGGCGGAATTTTGATTCAACCTTTCTTTGACCGCAATGATAATGGTAAGCATGATGCTGATGAACCAATCTATCTAGAAAAATCTAACTTACTATTTACCATTAATAATCAATCTTTAGAGTCTTTTGTCTCGAATATTGACGATGACGGTACTTTAGTATACCTGTTTCCTGGAAAATATCGCCTGGATCTAGATCCAGCTGGCTTTCCTCTGCACTGGAAAACAGCAGTAGAAGCTTTAGCAGTGGATGTAGTTGCTGGTAGTTATACCACTGTTATGTTGCCGATGGTTCGTGCTTTCACTCGTTCAGGCATTGTTACCGATTCTAGAGGCCAACCCATTCCAGGTGCGAAAGTAGAAGCTATAGAAATTAATTCTGGGAACAGACATATTTCTGTTACCAATGGTGCAGGAGTATATTATCTGCAAGGTTTACCACAGGGCAATTACAAGATAGAAGTTAATGGCCAACCAGTCAAGGTAGAAACTCTACAACTGGAAGCGACTTCCCAACCTTTTCAAGAACTCAACCTCTATCAAGAGACTTTCAATAGACAAATATCCAATCGCAAGGAGTAGCAGGAGAAGAAGATTAGTTAAAAATCTTCTCTCCCTGTTCTCTCTACGGTCTAAATGTGTCAATGAAGAAGAGAGTTTTATATAGGAAAACTACCTGCGATCGCGTTTTTCTGGAATGACTGCATAAGCATCAATCTCAAACAACATCCCATCGAGGGCTAGTCTAGGGACGGGTATCAGTGTATTTGCCGGTACTTTAAAACCCCACAAAGCCGCTATTTCTCGTCCTAAAGGAATCAATTTATCTTGAGTATGATTAACTATTAAAACAGTAGTTTTTACTACATCTTCTGGCTGCGCTCCGGCTGCACTTAAGGCGAAGCGGAGGTTTTGAAAAGCCTTGACTAATTGTGGCTCAAATTCGCTAGAAACAAGATTTCCTTGTAAATCTGAACCAAATTGGCCGGAAATATAGACTGTTCTGGTATCAGGTGGGGTAATGGCAATATGACTATAGCCATTTTGGGGTGCGTTATATAAAGTTGGCGGATTGATCAAGGTCACATCATCATCTTTGTTGTTCTTTGCAAGTGCTTGACCTTGTGTTCCTACTGCTAATGTCGTAGCTACTCCAGTACCGCCTAACCACAAAAGAGCATTTCTTCGTGAAAATTTTGTCACCAATGAATTGACGGTGCTAGTAATACGTTTATTCATCGCAAATCCCATCCCTAAAAATAAGTGATTTTTGGCACTATATATTAGTCATATTATCTAGCTAATTAGATGCAAAACATACTAGTACAAACGCTTTTTTTAATGAAAATCATACAACTTTCATGAGTTTGAAATAATGATGAAGTTTAATAATTATCCTCGTAGTAATTACTAGTAAGTTGTTGATTATAGATCACTCAAATATGATGTTATAAAATTCAGTACCATCTACTTCATTGATTTTATTTTCTCTGTGAGTAGCTCATAGCAGTGATTCTAGGATTTATTCAGATGACTTTAGTCTGCTTTTCTATGCAAAAAATCTACCATTAGATAGGGGCAAAAAGTTAAAACAAGTATTATGATAAATCTCACTAAAAAGACTTAATTACAAAACAAAATGCTTTTTGTAGAGACGAAGATTTACGTCTCTACAAAATTTTGGCTTATCTCTTGAAATTAACGCCGTCCGCCTTGAATTTTGTCAAAGATCGAACCATCATCAAAGAATTTCTTCTGTATAGTGTTCCAACCGCCCAAACTCTGCACATTGTAAAGCTTGGATACTTTGGGGAATTTATTACTAACCTCTTTGCTCACACTGGCGTTAACTGGTCTAAAACCAACATTGGCAAATTCTCGTTGTGCTTCTGGGGTAAATAGAAACTTGACAAAGGCTTCTGAAACTTCACGAGTACCTTTTTTATCAACATTTTTGTCCACAACTGCAACTGGGCCATCAATGGAGATATTGACTTGCGGAACAATATAAGAAGGTGAAGTCTGCCCTTGTTTTGCAGCTAAGATAACTTCGTTTTCATAGTTGAGCAATACGTCTCCTTGTCCTTTTTTGTAAAACGCGTCACTCGCTTCCCTTGCATCTTTAGGTAACACAGGTACATTTCTATAGACTTTAGTCACGAAATCTAAAGCCTGAGCTTCACTACCACCATTTTTAGCGATCGCGCCCCACAAAGCCAAGAAATTCCAGCGCGCACCACCTGAAGTTTTGGGGTTAGCTGTAATTACCTTAATTCCCGGTTTAGCTAAATCACTCCAGCCTTGAATCTTTTTCGGATTCCCCTCTCTTGTTTCTATTGTGACTACAGAACGGGTGACGATGGAGCTATTTGGTGCTTCTTTTTCCCAACCAGGTTGAATTAACCCTGCTTGTTCAATCTTTTTAGTATCTAAAGCCAGTGCTAAAGCCACAACATCTGCGTCTAAACCATCGATGACGGCGCGAGTTTGAGAACCAGAACCACCATAGCTTTGTCGAATGACTAAATCTTGACCCTTTTCTCGTTTCCACTTGGCGACAAACTTAGGAATGATTTTTTCATAAGCAGCCTTGGTGACAGCATAGGAAACTAAAGTAATTTCAACTTTCTTTCCTCTTTGGCTAATTAGTTGTGTCTTTTGACTAGCAGATGCCATTTGGGAGTTTGTCCCAGAAACAGGTATGAAAGTGGTGACACCTAAACCTACAGCTACTAATAAAACTGAGGAGCGACGTAAAGATGGCTGCAATCTGAGATTCAGCCTTGATAAGATTGTGAATGTCATGGGATGTGTCTCTTTTGATTAGCTAACGGCAATTAATTGACGCAAATTCCAGACGAAGATAGTTAAAGCTTGGGACAACATAGTATTAATCATTACTTTATGTTGTCCCGTTTTTTTACTGATAATTTACGGTTAATCTATCGTAAAACGAGGTTATAAAAAAGTAAAGTAGGAGCAAATATTTCCAATGTTCCGAATATTTGAATTAAGCATCAGTCAGAAAATCGGTAACGGCAGAAAGTAAACTTTATTATTTTTGGTCAAAGCTTTTTCCCTACCAGTGGTTGCTCTGAAAACTTAACTATGCTGACTAGTTAAAAAGCATCTAATATCAAGTTGCGTTACTAATGAGTTAACTAAATTGTGAGCAGAATTTAACGCTCGTAAGGCTGACCCTACAAGAAACCTATCAGATTCAAGTATTCAAATTTTGACATCACAATTCATCCCCAGAAACAGTGGCAAAAAGCAAGGTTGAAATCTAAGATTAGCGTTTCTCTATAGTCCGGTTTACTTACACTTTCTGATGGAAGCCACACCTCAACAATCTGTTTTATTGCCAATGAAACTGGTAAAATTTCTATATTTCCCATATCTCCGATAGAGAATATGAAGTTTTTTCTTGTCAACTGCACAATGTATCTGTAATTATTGTATATATATACAACTGTATTTACATCGATTAACCGTATATTCTCTAGGAGAATTTGGCATGAGTTTGTGGCAGCGACCCTTCCAACAATTACGACTAACTATTAAACAGACCAAAAACCACTTCAGATTTAGATTTAGTTCCGTCAAAGGCTTTGTATCACTGATGATAGTGGGGGCCATGTTGAGTGTTACCCTTGCAGCCTGCTCTGGTGGTAATGAAACAAATACTACTGGTGAAGCACCTACAGCTAACCCTGTGGCTGCTAACAAGCAGAATGTGGAACTTACACTGGTTTCCTTTGCTGTTACTAAAGCCGCTCATGAAGCCATTATTCCTAAATTTGTCGAAAAGTGGAAGCAAGAACATAACCAGACTGTCACCTTTAGACAAAGTTATGGCGGTTCTGGTTCTCAAACTCGCGCCGTCATCGATGGTTTAGAAGCGGATGTCGTTCACTTAGCATTAGCACTAGACACCCAAAAAATCGAAAAAGCGGGATTAATTTCTCCAGGATGGGAAAAAGAAGTTCCTAATGATGGCATCGTATCCAAATCAGTAGCAGCTATCATTACTCGTTCTGGCAACCCCAAAGGCATCAAAAATTGGGCAGATTTAGCCAAAGATGACGTAAAACTAATTACTGCTGACCCCAAAACTTCTGGAATTGCCCGTTGGAACTTCCTGGCCTTATGGAATGCTGCCATTAAAACTGGGAGTGATGAAGCCAAAGCCCAAGAATTTGTCACCAAAGTCTACAAAAACGTGCCAATTCTCACCAAAGATGCCAGAGAAGCCACAGACGCATTTGCTAAACAAGGCCAGGGAGACGCTTTAATTAACTACGAAAATGAAGTCATCTTGGCACAGCAAAAAGGTGAGAAACTAGACTACATCATTCCTGAAGTTAACATTTCTATCGACAATCCTATTGCTGTTGTTGATAAAAACGTTGATAAACATGGCAACAGAGAAGTAGCAGAGGCTTTTGTCAAATTCCTCTACACACCAGAAGCACAACAAGAGTTCGTCAAATTAGGATTTAGACCAGTAGATGAAACAGTAGCTCAAACTAAAGAAGTCAAAGATAAGTTTCCCTCAGTCAAAACACTGGGTACTGTGCAAGAATTAGGCGGTTGGCAAACAATAGACAAAAAGTTCTTTGCTGATGGCGGCGTGTTTGACCAAATCCAAGCCAGTCTTAAAAAATAGGGAATAGGGCATGGGGCAGAAAAATTCAAAATTCAAAATTCAAGAGTTTTTCTGCCCCTGCTCCCCCTGCTCCTCTGCTCCCCTGTCTCCCTTGTTCCCCTTCCCTTGTCTCTCCTCCTCCCCTGCACCCTTACTTCATTTTGAATTGTCTATGACTTTATCTCCTAGTGCGGAAGTTGATAGTAAAATTCCCGCTTGGCAAAAATTTCTCCGTCCAGTGATACAACTTCCTTGGACATGGCGCATTACTTTGGGATATCTAACTGTAATGTTATTTCTCCCAATGGCTGCTATGTTCCTCAAAGCTAGCACAGAACCACCGACTAGGTTTTGGGAAATTGCTACTAGTGATTTAGCTTTAGCTACTTATAACGTTACTTTTGTCACATCGTTGCTAGCTGCTTTACTCAATGGTGTCTTCGGTACTTTGGTGGCTTGGGTGTTAGTGCGCTACGACTTCCCCTTAAAAAGAATTATAGATGCTACCGTAGATTTACCATTTGCTTTGCCTACCTCTGTAGCAGGTTTAACACTAGCAACTGTCTACAGTGATAATGGCTGGATTGGTTCTTTGCTGACACCTGGTTGTTTTCTTGGGCATTGCCACATCAACCTGCCAGAAAAATTGGAGTGGATTCATTCGTTGCTGGCACCCTTGGGATTTAAAGTATCTTTCACTCGGTTAGGGGTGTGGGTGGCAATGGTGTTCATCTCACTACCTTTTATTGTGAGAACAGTGCAACCTGTACTCCAAGAAATGGAAGTAGAACTAGAGGAAGCGGCTTGGTCTTTGGGTGCTTCCCAATGGCAGACCTTTTGGAAGGTGATTTTACCTCCCTTATTCCCATCAGTTTTAACGGGTATCGCTTTGGGTTTTTCTCGTGCGGTGGGTGAGTATGGTTCGACGGTAATTATTGCGTCCAATACACCGTTTCAAGATTTGATTGCACCTGTATTGATTTTCCAACGCTTAGAGCAGTATGACTACTCTGGTGCAACGGTGATTGGCGTGGTGTTATTGGGTATTTCCTTAATACTGCTGATAGGAATTAACTTATTACAAGCTTGGACAAGAAGATATGACAACAAATAAAGGGTCTAAAGCTAGTAAATCCCACCCCAAACAAAAAGATAGCTTGGTTCCCACAATTTTAATTGTGATTGCGATCGCCTATCTCGCTCTGATTCAATATATCCCGGCAATCAATGTGTTTGTCCAAGCTTTTAGTAAGGGTGTAGAGCCATTTATCGAAAACCTCCACCGTACTGACTTTATCGCTGCTGCCAAATTAACTTTAATTTTGGCTTTGATTTCTGTCCCCTTAAATACGGTATTCGGTTTGTGTGCAGCATGGGCGATCGCCCGCCATAAATTCCCCGGACGGGCTTTCGTTTTAAGTATCATTGACCTGCCTTTTTCCATCTCTCCAGTAGTTGCAGGTTTAATGATCGTTCTACTTTACGGGAGAAATGGCTGGTTTGGCCCTATTCTAGAAGCCAATGACATCAAAATTATCTTCGGGTTGCCGGGGATGATCTTAGCTACCGCCTTTGTCAGTATGCCTTTTGTGGCGCGGGAAGTGATTCCTGTACTAGAAGAATTTGGCAAAGATCAAGAAGAAGCCGCCAGAACCTTGGGTGCAAATGATTGGCAGATATTTTGGCGCGTGACTCTACCTGGGATTCGTTGGGGTTTACTCTATGGTTTAATTTTGACCAATGCCAGAGCAATGGGTGAATTTGGGGCGGTTTCCGTCGTTTCTGGCAACATTGCTAACGTTACCCAAAGTTTACCTTTGTTTGTAGAAGAAGCCTACAAACAATACGAAACGGAAGCAGCATTTTCGGCGGCGGTGTTGTTAGCATTACTGGCTGTTGTCACCTTGATACTCAAAGAAATTGTAGAAAGGAAGACACGGATTAAAGACGTAGAATAAATGGGGCATGGGGCATAGGGCATAGGGCATGGGGCATAGGGCATAGAAATCAAGTTTCTTCTTATCTACCTTGTCTACCTTGTCCCCAATCCCCAATCCCCAATCCCCAATCCCCAATCCCCAATCCCCAGTCCCCAGTCCCCAAACAAGAGCGATCGCCTATACTAAAATACAGTTCAGGACTGTTTCCACCATGAACGGGTATTTTAGTCATCATTCCCATGAGCAGGATTTAATCCAAGCTATACACACATCTGTCAAAGGTAGAGGCAGATTTAAAGTCACAGGACTACATCAGTCGGAATTTTTGGCAAGACACATTGAATTATCCCTGATTAAAGCAGAAAACATTGTGCAAGTGAGTGCTAACCATTTAACAGGGAATGTGTTGGTGATTTTTCATCCTGATTGTAGCCATAGTGCGATCGCTTCTCTGCTACAAGATGTTGTTTTAGATTACACAAAAGCTACTAAAACTCTTCCAAATACCACAGTTACAGCACCAATTCAGCCACAATTAAACGAACTCAACAATCAACTAATTTTAGGTTCTGCGGCTGCTACTACCCTGATGTTAAGTAGTGGGATTTTATATCAATATGGTTTAGATGAAGGCATTTTGTTAGGACTACAAAAGCTACACAATCCCCTACTAGATGCCATCATTAAAGGTGTGACTTTTTTGGGAGAGCCAACATTTTTTCTAGCAATTTGTTCTGCGTTAGGAATCAATCTTTGGCAAAACCAACGACCAAGAGAAGCTACAGCTTTGGGTTTAGCAACATTTGGTGCAGTTGGTTTAAATTTATTGTTTAAAGAATTATTTAGAAGAGCGCGTCCCACACTTTGGGATTATATTGTCAATGCAGTTCACTATAGTTTTCCTAGTGGTCATGCAATGGTTTCTACCGCAGTTTATGGCTGCATTGGCTATATTTTAGCGAAAGAGTTTCCCCAATGGCGTAAGCAGATTTTAAGTTCGACAACAGTTTTAATTTTGGCAATCGGTTTTAGTAGACTTTATTTGGGAGTGCATTGGCCGACGGATGTTTTAGCTGGATATGCTGCCGGTTTATTATGGTTGATTGTCTGTATTCTCTATTTAGAATGGGAGCAAAAATCTAGTTTCACAGGCAATTTTCAGCAGATGTAGGAATCCACTTTGATTCCTGAAATCATTCTTTCTTCCAATGCCCCATGCCCCATGCCCCATTCCCCATGCCCAATGTCAATTCATTCTGCCGGCTAATGTAGCAACTACAGATAATAATTGTGGAGGTTCGACGGGTTTAGCAAGGTGCGTTTGGAATCCTGCTGCTACCGCTTTTTGATGTTCTGCATATCCAGCATAGGCGGTGAGGGCGGCGGCTGGGATTTGTCCCCCAGCTTCAGGACTTAGCTGTCTGATTTGACGAATTAGTGCATAACCGTCTTCTTGGGGTAGCCCAATGTCAGATAAAAGTACGTCGTACCCTCCAGGGTTTTCTGCTAGCTTTGATAGTGCTTCTTGTGCAGATGCGGCTTGTGTAACTTCTGCGCCATGCTCCTCCAGGACGATTTCAAATAACAGGCGGATGTCTGGTTCATCATCTACGACAAGTACCCGCACGCCTTCCAGGGAGGGAATATTTTCTATGGGATATTCTGGCTCATTGGTTGATACTATTGATTCTTGGACGATCGCCACAGTATTTTCTGGTTGGCTAGCTTGCAAAGGTAAGGTAACTGTAAAAGTTGCTCCCTGACCTTCTCCTGGGCTGAAGGCTTCAACTGTCCCGCCGTGGAGTTCTACTAAGTGACGAACAATAGACAGTCCCAACCCCAAGCCAGGATTTGAACGGGTTCTACTCCCATCAGCTTGACGGAATCGCTCAAATACATAGGGGAGGAAGTCAGCACTGATGCCTTTACCGTTATCACTGACTTGAATTTGGGCGTGAAGTTCAGTGTAATTGAGGCTGATGTCAATTTCTCCCCCATTTGGGGTGAATTTAATGGCGTTAGAAAGTAAATTCCAAATAATTTGCTGTAGGCGGGTAGCATCACCAACTACAGTTCTGGGTGTAGAATCTAATCTAGTGACAATGGTAATGTTTTTAGCTTCTGCGGAAAGATGAACCACCGCGATCGCAGATTCAATTACAGGAAATAATTCCACAGGTTGAGCATCGAGACGCAATCTACCTGAACTGATGCGGGAAATATCTAGTAAATCAGTAATCAGATGGGCTTGAGCCTGTGCGCTACGTTCTATCGCTTGCAATCCTTGAGTCATAGTAGACTGGTCAAGATTATCCCTTTGCAGCAATTGCGCCCAACCCAGTAAAGAATTGAGTGGGTTTCGCAGTTCATGGGAGAGGATGGAGAGAAACTCGTCTTTGGCGCGGTTGGCGGCTTCTGCGGAATTGCGGGCTGATTGTTCTTGAGCTAAAAGTTGTGTGCGTTCCGCTTCTAGCTGCTTTTGCTGGGTAATGTCTTCAATGACTAACAGAATCATTTCTCGGTTGTCTTCTATAGTCATTCTCCGAGCATTAAGGCGCATAATCTTATACCCAATATTTTCAAAATTATGCTCAACCTCTAGATCGTGAAATTGACTTTGATGGGGGAGAATGTCTTCTAAAAGCGATCGCAATAAGGGAATGTCCCATTGTCCATTGCCAATTTCATATACTAGACGTTGTTCTGTCTCTTCTGGTGCAACCTGGAATGTTTCATAGAAAAACTGATTCGCACTCAGCACTCGTAAATCTACACTCAGCACCACTAGAGATTCTCGCATCGTATCCACAATTGCTTGGGCGTAATCTCTAGAGGCTCTAAGTTGCTCGGTGCTACGTTTTAGGGCATCGATTTCGACTAACACGACCACAGCACCGTCAATTTTATCGTCTATTGTGCGATAGGGTCGAATTCGTAGGTCATACCAATATCCTTTCTGGTCTTGGACTTCTTGAGCTTTAAAGCTAAGATTCCGAATTACCTCTAAAATTTGTTGTTCTAAGTCAGGAATATTGAGATTATGATTAATATCACTGATGGGTCTACCAATATCGCTGGGAATCAGATTAAAGATGCTCTCAGCTACGGGGGTAAAACGACGAATCCGCAGATCACCACCCAACATTAAAATCGGAATATTAATACTACTCAGGAGATTTTGTAAATCGTTAGTAACTTGAGTAGATTCGAGATTACGTCGTTGTAATTCGTCGTTGATTGTGTTTAGTTCTTCGTTAGTCGCTTGAATTTCTTCCTTAGCGGTTTCTAATTCCTCATTTGTACTTTGTAGCTCTTCATTACTTGAGAGGATTTCTTCATTAGCTGCTCTTAGGTCTTGATTGGTGGCTTGTTGCTCCTCAATAATTGATTGCAGATATTCTTTAGTATTGGCTAACTCCTGTTTGAGTTGCTTAATTTCTTCCTCTTCATTATTTTTTTTGCGTCGGCGAGAACTATTGTTATTACCTAACTCTGATGAAGTGGGAACTATCAAATTTATGTCTGCAAACATGACGAGAAAGTAGCGTTCTGTACTACCAGAAGTTTTAAATGGTACTACATCAATGCGTATTTGCTTGACTTGCTCATTTTCTTTTAGTTGTACCCCTTCTTTTGTGATGGGGATTCCCTGCTTTTTAGCTTGGTGGATAGCAGTGCGTAATTCTATGCGTAATTCTTCTTTTGCCATCCGCAACAAATTAAAACTGGGTCTACCTGGAGGCGGTTGCAGATAGGGACTAGTTTGTCCACGAAATTGCACAATTTCTAATTCTTCATCAAGAATTACACCAACCGGAGCATATTGGTTTAACACAATCCGGTCAGCCTCTTTTTGCATTTCTAAATCATCTGGAGCATCTGAGTTCAATGTTAGTTGGGGGGTGACAATTTCAAGAGGATAGTTGCTTGTAACTAAATCAATTCCTAGCCGAGCTGGTGCTATTTTGCGGGAATATATTTTATACTTTCTATCGACTAAAGTAAACAAATCCGTAAATTCACCAACTGTTTCAGAAGTCCCTAACATCAAAAATCCATTAGACTTGAGTCCATAATGAAAGACTGGTAATAATTTTTTTTGTACTGCACTTCCCAGATAAATTAGCACATTTCGGCAAGTAATTAAATCTAGGCGTGAAAATGGCGGATCACTAATGAGGTTTTGTCTGGCAAAAACACACAACTCTCGCACTGGTTTACTGATTTGATAACCACCTTCAACCTGAACAAAGAAACGCTGTAGCCGTTCTGGCGAAACATCCGCTAATTGAGAAGATTTGTAAATTCCACTTCTAGCTTTATCAATTGCTACATCATTAACATCCGTAGCAAAAATTTGGATGGCGGTATTCATTACTTGATTGCTGAAAAACTCTAGCAAGCAGATGGCTATAGAGTAGGCTTCTTCACCAGTGGAACATCCCGCTACCCAAATGCGGATGGGTAAATCTGGTTTTATATCTTTGGCTATAACTGGAAATACTTTTGTCTTTAAAACTTCAAAAGCTTCGGGATCACGAAAAAAGCTAGTGACGGTAATTAAAATGTCTTGGTATAAGGCGGTAACTTCTGCGGGGTGATCTTGCAGGTAACGAACATAATCTTCTAGCCTGTCTAATTTATACAAAATCATCCGCCGCAGAATGCGCCGCTTTAAAGTTGTTTGTTTGTAGTGATTAAAGTCAACTCCTGTAGCAGTTCTTAGGAGACTAAAAATAGTAGTAAGAGCGTCTCCGGCTTCAGATATAGTATCCACTGGTTTAATTGAGGTGCAATGATTAACGTAGGGATGAGAGCTGATGGCTGCCAATTCTTTGGCAATTTGTTTGGGTGTTAAAATAAAATCTACGTGACCAGAAGCCACGGCCGTATTTGGCATACTACTAACTTTAGCCGATTCTTCACACTGGGCAAAAGTAATCCCGCCAGATCCTTTAATTACTTCTAATCCCCTTGTGCCATCAGAATCACCGCCTGATAGTATCACCCCAATGGCTTGGCTACCCCTATCCTCTGCTAAGGAAAGAAAAAATGTATCAATTGTGATCAAGTGACCACGAATTTTCTGAAAGGGACTTAGTTTTAGTATCCCTTGGGAAATGATCATTGTCGCATTAGATGGAATGACATACACATGATTCGGTTCTACAATCATTCCATCTTGTACTTGCACCACAGGTAATTGAGTTGTACGCGAGAGAATCTCAGGTAACAAACTTTTTTGATGGGGACTTAAATGTTGAATTAATACAAACGCCATACCCGTATCAGTAGGCAAATTACTCAGTAATTCTATAAATGCTTCTAGTCCCCCCGCAGAAGCTCCTATCCCAACAACCGGAAATAGTTCGTTGTGCTTGTCTTGTTGCTCATTAGAAGTATGAGATTGAGATTTTTTTCGAGATTCTTGGGAAGTCATAATGAGCCACTGATAAGAATTCGGGGTTTTATTTTTGAATGGTGAATAAATTTTGCTTATTTTACTTTAGCCGAATGCAAATACATCCTGTAGGTTGGATACATAATCAATAAATGAATCTATCTAAAGATGTAAAACTAATTTCTTACTTGAGAGGTTGCTTAAAAAGTATTTAGCTGGGACTTGAAGTATATTCTGATCCCCCCTAAAACCCTTTAAAAAGGGGGGAATAAGAATCAAAGTTCCCCTTTTTAATGAGAAGTAAGAATCAAAGTCCCCCTTAAAAAGGGGGATTTAGGGGGATCTAAACTTACTTGATTCATCGTTAAAGACTCTTGAAACATCCTCTTTATACACCAATTATTTTTCGTAAAGACATTAAAAAATGCAGTCTCTACAACATTTCCGAGATGAAAGCATTTATACAATCAGATACAAAATTTTCCAAATTTGCGTCTAGAGCATGATGGATTAATTTTCTAACATTTCTAATAATTGTGTCTCAGTTAATTGTATAATTCCCAAAGCTCGTGCCTTTTCTAATTTAGAACCTGCGTCTTCACCCACAACTAGATAGTCAGTTTTTTTGCTCACTGAATCTGTCACCTTACCACCAGATTTTTGAATTAAAGCTTTGGCTTCATCGCGCTTTAACGTGGGCAAAGTTCCTGTTACGACAAAGGTCTTACCTACTAGCTTGAGAATAGCATTATTAATAGTTAGTGCCTCTTCAATGTTAGCAAATTGTAACCCTGCTGTTTGCAACCGGGCAATTAAATTTTGATTGGCATCAATGCGAAACCATTGATAAACAGACTGGGCAATTTCTGCACCTATACCATAGATACCCTCAATATCTGATTGTTTAGCTGTGGCTAACTGTTCTACGGTGCGGTATTTTTCTGTGAGTAATTGAGCATTGACGCTGCCGACGTGACGGATGCCTAAACCATATAATACCCTTGACCACGGCTGATTTTTTGATTGTGCGATCGCCCCAATTAATTTTTCGGCTGATTTTTGTCCCATTCTTTCTAAGACTAATAATTGCTCTGTTGTCAAGTCGTATAAATCAGCAACGGAATGCACTAAACCTTTATCTACAAGTTGATGGACTAATTTTTCTCCCACACCTTTAATATCTAAAGCATCGCGACTCACCCAATGTTCAATTGAACCTTTGAGAATCGCAGCACAGGAAGCATTCACACAGCGCGTTACAGCTTCCCCAGTTTCCCTAACCACAGACTGTCCACAAACGGGACAATGGGTAGGCATAATAAAAGGTTGGGTATTATCTGGACGTAATTCTTTGAGTACCCGCACCACTTCGGGAATGATTTCCCCAGCTTTGCGAACAATGACTGTATCACCGATGCGGATATCTAATTGGGCAATGCGATCGCTATTATGTAAGGTAGCGCGAGATACTGTAGTTCCCGCCAATTCTACGGGACGCATTTCTGCTAAAGGTGTTAACGCGCCTGTGCGTCCCACATTTACGGCAATATTTTCTACACGGGTGGGTGCTTCTTCGGCGGGGTACTTTAAGGCTACCGCCCATCGGGGAAACTTTTGGGTAAATCCTAACTGTTCTTGCAACTTATAGGAATTTAACTTTACTACCACCCCATCCGTCATGTAGGGGAGATTTAATCGTTCTGTATCCCAGTATTTATAGTAATCTGCAACGTCAGCTAGAGATTGGCAAAGCTTGTGATTGGGATTTACCCGAAAACCCAATTTTTGCAACAATTCCAACGCTTCCCATTGCGTATTTGCAATACTTGCGTCATCTCTCCCTGGAATGTGCAGTGTGTAAGCGAAAAAATCTAATCTTCGTCGCGCCACAATGCGAGAGTCTAATTGTCTTAGTGTACCAGCCGCCGCATTACGGGGATTAGCAAATAACTGTTCTCCTGCTTTTTGGCGTTGTTCATTAATTTGTTGGAACACTTCCAACGGTAAAAACGCTTCCCCCCGCACTTCGATTTTCTCTATTACTTCTAAGCCATCAAAATTTAACCGTAAGGGAATAGAACGAATTGTCCGCACATTTTGGGTGATATCTTCTCCCATTTCTCCATCACCCCTAGTTGCACCCCTGACTAAAACGCCATTGTGGTAAGTTAAAGCCAGAGCCGAACCATCAATTTTTAATTCCGCCACATATGCAGGCGGATCTGTAGGCGATACTTGTCTATGCCAACGTTGATCCCATGTTTGCAATTCGTCAATATTAAAAGCATTCTCCAGACTGTACAACGGAACATTGTGGCGTACAGAGGTAAAGTGTGTAGCCGGTCTTTCCCCGACGCGTTGAGTCGGACTGTCTGCTGTAATGAGTTCTGGGTATTGAATTTCTAACTGTTGCAGTTCTCGGTATAACTGGTCATAGACGGCATCCTCCATTATGGGCGCATCTAAGACATAATAAGCATAACTAGCTTTTTGCAGTAATTGGCGCAATTCTTGCGCGCGACTAACTTCTGATTGAATTTGACTCATTAGACTTTAACTATAAAATACCCAACAGATAAAAGTTATAGGTCATAAAACCTGCTGTTGGCAGGTTAGGTTTGATTAATGTTTACTCTAGTTAATAATAGTCTGTAGGCTGAAAATTTAAATCCACTCAACCAAAAAAGCATATTCTATCTTGTTCATATACAGGGCAGAAAGAATTGCACCCAAATGTGTAAGCGGAAGCGGTTACAGCTTCCGCGATATACGGAATACGGAAATTGGAGATTGACTATAGCCCTCATAATGCCAGTTTGTGAGCCAGTGCGTTGGGGAGACACTGCGTTGCGCGGGTTTCCCGCGTTGAAGCAAGTGTCATCGGCTTTGCCGACTTGTTCGCGGAGGGAGCGTTCCTTCTTCCGCCGAGGAACTTTCTGGTGAGTTAGCTGCTTGGCAGGGCGATCGCAACTGTACTGCCAGTAAAGCCATAACAGCATCTTACTACTGAAGATGCTCGTGTCAAACTTAAACACCTTTATCCGATTTTTAAAAGCTCAGAAACAGATGATTATAATGCAACATTTTAGCCTTGCCATGCCACTACGCCAAATCAGATTTTTAACGTTATAAACTGTATTGCTAAGAACAATCCAAGTCAGGATCTAATAAAGCTTGCAAGTATCTTCTAATATATTGTTGCTCACTAAACAGCAGAATACGCACCATGCAGTTATCAAGGTGTTGTAATTAAAAGTATGGGGATAATTTATTTTTTTATTAGATGTGAAGTCAAAATACAACTTTGTGTAATTGTAAACAATCTTATCTAGAACAACTAAATAATAACTTCAATTCGTCCATTATTTTACTAATTAATGTTGATTCATTGGTACTCTGAACCTCTGATTGCACAATTTCAATGGGTGGGATTTGTAAATTACCAAAAAGTAAAATGAATGATAAAGTTCAAGAAATGTATCAAAATAATCGGCAACAGCTTTGAGGATGTGGAAATATTACCCACTAGCCGTTAATTATTAATCACTGCTTGGTTGAAACAGAAAACCCATCTTTTTTTCGCCGATGCCAAAAATACAGAAGTAGAATCCATTACGATAAATAATGAGCAATCAGCATCAATAAAAATGAACCAAGTTTTGATTAATGACACCACATTACGTGATGGTGAACAAGCGGCTAGTGTTGCTTTTAACATAGAAGAAAAAATTGCGATCGCCACATTTCTAGATGCGATTGGCGTTGATGAAATTGAAGTCGGTATTCCTGCTATGGGAAAAGCTGAACAAAACGCCATTGCTGCGATTTGTGAGTTAGGTTTGCACGCCAAGCTATTAGGTTGGAATCGCGCCGTCATTTCAGATGTTCAAGCTTCCATTGCTTGCGGTTTGCAACGGGTACATATATCGATTCCCGTTTCTCACATCCAAATAAACGCTAAATTTCAAGGTAAATGGCAATTAGTGCTGCAAAAGCTCAAAGATAGCGTGAGTTTCGCTGTTGATCAAGGGCTTTTCGTTTCCGTAGGTGGAGAAGATTCTTCTAGAGCCGAAGATAATTTCCTCCAAGATGTGGTGCTTTCGGCTCAAGCATGGGGAGCATCAAGATTTCGCTATTGTGACACCGTAGGGATTCTCGAACCTTTCACCATTTACACCAAAGTCAAACAACTCGTAACAGCTTTGGCTATTCCTATAGAAATGCACACTCACAATGATTTCGGTTTAGCCACGGCTAACGCCCTAGCTGGGGTAAAAGCAGGTGCTACATCCATTAATACTACAGTCAATGGTTTAGGAGAAAGGGCTGGTAATGCAGCTTTAGAAGAAGTCGTCATGGCTTTGAAACATTTATATAAATATGATTTAAAAATTGATACACAGCGATTGATAGAAATTTCTCGACTAGTAGCATCTGCATCAGGTTACGGTGTACCACCGTGGAAAGCCATTGTGGGAGACAATAACTTTGCCCATGAATCAGGTATTCATGCTCATGGGGTACTGCAAAATCCCCACACCTATGAGCCATTTGCACCGGAAGAAGTTGGTAGTTCGCGGCGGTTAGTAGTAGGTAAACATTCTGGGAGACATTTATTATCCAATGTCTTAGAACAGCATGGTATTATTCTCAACTCAGAAGATACGCAATCCGTTTTAGATGCAGTACGTCAAGCATCTATGCAGAAAAAACGCAGTCTGACTACCCAAGAGCTGTTATTTTTAGTTAAAGTGCAACAAAACTCACAAGCTAGTTGAAATCTATAAGTAATATGAATCTGAACCTAAATATCCCTGAATTATATGAAAATTCAGGGATATTTTTGTGAAAAACTCATTTAAAAGTTACTTTCGGTGACAATCTGGGCATATTAAAATCACGTAAAGGATTATACATTATTTTCTGGGGATATTAACTGACTCTTATGAAAAATCTCATTCACTCCCTCATTATCAGTTGTACATTACTAGGTCTGTATGGTTGTATAGGAATCCGATTCAGTGAATCTGATATTGCAACTTTCCAGCAGAAGCCTCAAGCAACAGATTCTCAAGCACAAAATATCATAAAAGTAGGTGGTTCTAGTTCAACCACAACAGTTTTAAAACTCTTGGCTAAAGAATATCAAGCCAAAAATCCCCAAGTAAAAGTAGATTTTACTACTAATAGCCAATCAGAAGGGGCGATCGCATCTCTTAAAAGTAACATTATCGATATTGTTGGTAGTAGTCACAAACTCAAGCCGGAAGAAAATAACGGCCAAATTCAATCCCGTGAATTAGCCACAGATTTATTACTAGTTGCGACTCACAGCAGTGTTAAGGGTGTTACTAACCTCACAACTCAACAACTGCAAGCCATTTATCGGGGTGACATAACTAATTGGCAACAATTAGGTGGCCCCAATGCCAAAATTGTAGTTTTGGATCGACCAGAAGATGAATCAGCCAAAAAACTATTACGCAAATATTATTTAGGCAAAGAAAAGACCACCACTAAAGCCGTAATTTTAAACAAAGAAGGAGAATTAATTGACACCCTACAAAGCACACCCTATACCATTGGTGCTTTTTCATTAGCAACTTCTGTGATTAATCAATTACCAGTGAATCGTTTGAGTCTTAATGGTATTTCTCCCAAGATAGAAAACTTCACCAATGGGAAATATCAAATGGTACGCCACATAGAAATAATTTGGAGTAAAAAACCATCTCCATCTACTCAAGATTTTATTGATTTTGTCTTCAGTCAGGAAGGTAGTAAAATACTAGATAAAAATGGCTTCGTTCCCGCTAAATAATTTGAATACTTTACCATGCAGAGATTTTTCCGGCGGCTGAGTCTGAGCCAAAAGATTGTCATTCCCCTACTTACCATTTGTCTCAGTGTCTTTTTATGCGGGTTATTTGTGTTAGGACACTGGTTTGCTGAGAGTTTAGAACGCAATGCGCGTCAAGACATTGCAGTTTTTAGCAAACGGGTTGAGCAAGATTTGCAATATGAACAGGAAGCATTAGAAACGCAAATTGAGCTAATTACTAATCGGGGTATGCTTACTCAAGCCTTGGAAAAGCAAGACCAAATCCTCTTGATGCAGATTTTAATACCCTTAAAATCTGTGTTGAAATTAGACTTAATTAAAGTTATTGATGCTCAAGGTCAGATTCTCATAGATTTACGCAGTAGTTCCCTATATGGTAGTAAATTAATTGATCAAGCAATAGCTAACAGTGTTAGTAACGGCGCGCATTTAATTGATTTAGTCAATGTGGAAGGTGGGGAACAAGTCCTACAAGTGGTAACTAATAGTATTAAATCACCATCAGGAATCTTGGGAGGCATGATTATTGGCAGAAAAATAGATGATACCTTGGTGCAGAAAATTGCTGCTGGTTCTTCCAAACACCTGATCATCCAAACACCGAATTATGTTGTAGCTACTACTTTATTACCTACAAAGCGTCAACCTTGGGAACTTCCTCATCCTAATTTACCTGTCACCAGCATCGAAATTGAGAAGCAGCAATATTTAGCAAAAAGTATTGAATTTAGCGGCGTGAGTCAATCTTTAAATGTGACAGTTTTATATCCCATTGCACCAATAGAAACGGCAAAATGGCGGCTATGGGAGCATTTGGGGATATTATATATCTTAGGTAGTGGAATTTTAGCGATGGTGGGGTTTTTCATTGCTAGAACAATTACCCGTCCTCTACAAGCTTTGACTCAAGTCGCACAACGAGTCACCCAAGAATCCGACTTTGATATTCAAGCCACAGTCATGACTGAAGATGAAGTGGGGATTTTAGCTATTTCCTTAAATCGGTTAATTAAACAAGTTAAGATATTATTAGAAGAACAATATGAAAACAACAAAAAATTAGAATCTTATAATCAAACTTTAGAGAAAAAAGTAGAAGAGAGAACACAAGCACTACAACAAAAAAATGTTGCGCTCAAAGATACATTAAGAGAACTGAAAAATACCCAGTCACAACTAGTCCAGCAGGAAAAAATGTCCTCTTTGGGACAGTTAGTTGCAGGTATTGCTCACGAAATCAACAACCCAGTCAACTTTATCTACGGCAACCTCAAATATACAGAAGATTATACTCAAAACCTATTGTCATTACTGGAGCTTTATCAAAAGCATTACCCTTATCCAGCACCAGAAATTCAAAATGCTCAACAAGAAGCAGACATGGAATATTTAATAGAAGATTTGCCAAAAATTTTATCTTCTATGAAAATCGGGGCTAGTCGCATCCGGGAAATTGTCCTAAGTTTGCGAATCTTTTCACGTTTAGATGAAGCAGAATTCAAAACAGCAGATTTACATCAAGGCATTGATAGCACTTTGCTAATTTTACAACACAGAATTAAAGCCCAAGGCAAACGTCCAGAGATTAAAATAGAGAAACACTATAACGACATACCAGATATTCAGTGTTTTGCTGGGCAATTAAATCAAGTATTTATGAATATCTTAGCCAATGCTATCGACGCTTTAGAAGAAGCCTTTGATCAAGGTTTATGTCCCGAACCCTTAATTCGCATTACATCCAGTCAAGAAGGAAGCAATGTTGTAATTGCGATCGCGGATAATGGTACAGGCATTCCCGAAGAAGTGCTATCAAAGCTATTTGATCCATTTTTCACCACTAAACCCGTTGGTAAAGGTACAGGTATGGGTTTATCGATTAGTTACCAAATAATCACAGAAAAACACGGCGGTTTATTAAAGTGCATTTCTACACCAGGAAAAGGAACAGAGTTTTTCATTGCCATTCCCATTCGGTAATATGGGCATGGAGTATGGGGCATGGGTTATAAGAAAGAAACAGGTAGAATTTGTTTAATCACTCTGCTTCTGAAACTCAAGTTGGTATTTTCCATCACAAATGAATTACATCGCTGTTGTTACCACTGTTAGTAATCTCATTGAGGCGCAACGCATGGCGCGCACTCTCGTAGAACAAAAATTAGCCGCCTGCGCTCAAATATCCGAGATTGAAAGTTTTTACGTTTGGGATAACGCTGTTCAAAATGAAAAAGAGTTTCGCGTACTCTTTAAAACCACTGATGAAAACTACCAAGCAATTGAAGAAGCCATCAAACAACTCCATTCTTACGAACTCCCCCCCATTCACGCCTTTAAACTAGAACACATCTATGCTCCCTACGCAGAATGGATAGAAAGTAACTCCTGTGGAAAAGGGGAGTGGTGAGTGCTGAGTAATAAGTGCTGAGTGGTGAGTGCTGAGTGGTGAGTGCTGAGTAATGAGTAATGAGTAATGAGTGCTGACTAATGACTAATGACTAATGACTAATGACTAATGACTAATCCAAAATCCAAAATCCAAAATCAATAACGCTGCCTACACTATGCAGTAAAATTAATCCTTTAGATAGAGGAGGGCAAAAAGATGACTCGTGTCATCATCGTGCGCCACGGTCAAAGCACATACAATATCGAAAGACGGATTCAAGGACGCACTGACGTATCAACGTTAACCGAAAAAGGTCGCAGTGATGCCAGTAAAGTAGGCAAAGCCCTCAGTAATATTTCCTTTAATGCGATTTATTGCAGTCCGCTCCAGCGTGCTAAACAAACAACAGAGATTATTCACAGTGAATTAACCTCTGATGTGGGTAAATCTGCCATTGTGCAAACTTCTGATCAACTGCTGGAAATTGATTTACCTCTGTGGGAGGCTATGCTGACTACTGAAGTGGAACAGCAGTTTGCCGAAGATTATCGCATTTGGCATGAACGCCCCGACGAACTGAAAATGTTAGTTAACAAAGCTGGGGAAACTCAAGAACATTTTCCGGTGCTGGCTTTGTATGAACAAGCAAGGCAGTTTTGGCAAGAAGTCTTACCCCACCATCAAGGTGAAACTATTCTGATTGTGGGGCATAACGGCATTAATCGCGCTCTGATTAGTACGGCGTTGGGTATTCACCCTAGTCGCTACCATTCCCTGCAACAATCCAACTGCTGCATTAGTGTCTTAAACTTTGCTGGGGGTTTGGGCGAACCAGTACAACTAGAATCAATGAACCAGACGCAACACATGGGTGAGACTTTGCCTTCTTTGCGGCCTCATCATCAGGGTGTGAGATTATTGCTGGTACGTCACGGGGAAACCCAATGGAATCGGGAAACGAGATTTCAAGGACAAATCGATGTTCCTTTGAATGATAACGGTAGACAGCAAGCCCAAAAAGCCGGAGAATTTCTGCAAAATGTCGCCATTGATTTTGCTGTTAGCAGCACTATGGCGCGTCCCAAAGAAACAGCCGAAATTATTTTGCAACATCACCCCGATGTGAATTTAGAATTGCAAGCAGGTTTAAGAGAAATCAGTCACGGACTCTGGGAAGGAAAATTAGAAGTAGAAATAGATCAAGAATTCCCTGGTGAATTGCATCTTTGGCGCACAGCACCGGCTACCGTGCAGATGCCAGAAGGCGAAAATTTACAGCAAGTCTGGGAACGGAGTACAGCCACTTGGCAAGCAATTGTAGAATCTGCATTAGCCAATCAACGCCAAACTGGATTAATCGTAGCTCACGACGCTACTAATAAAACCTTACTGTGTCATATTCTCGGTTTACCGGCGGATAATTTCTGGAATTTCCGCCAAGGTAACGGTGCTGTTAGTGTTATTGACTACCCTGCTGGACTGAATGGTTTACCAGTATTACAAGCAATGAACATTACTTCTCATTTAAGTGGTGGTGTACTGGACAAAACCGCAGCTGGGGCATTATAGGTGATGACAATATATAAGTAACAGCCAACCCACGTAAACATAGCTCAAATGACCATTGAACTTCTGCAACAAGTAAGGGTGATTGACCCTGTTTCCCAAACTGACCAAGTATCTGATGTGTTGATTACGAATGGTGAAATCCAAGCAGTCGCCACACAGATTACTGACATCATTCCTGATACTCAAATTCGAGATTGTCGGGGATTGGTTTTGGGAACTGGGTTAGTAGATTTGTATAGTCACTCTGGTGAACCAGGGTTTGAGGAACGGGAAACGCTGTCATCTTTGTTACAAGCTGCTGCGGCTGGTGGTTTTACTAGAGTTAGCATTTTACCCGATACTTCACCAGTCATTGATCACCCTGCATTGGTGGCGCAGTTGCAGAAGGGAATAGGGAGAGAAGGGGGAATTTCTTCCTTGTCTTCCTCATCTTTTTGTCTTCCCCGGCTCAATATTTGGGGTGCAATTACTCTAGATGTGGCGGGAGGGCAAATTACAGAGTTAGCAGATTTAGCGGCGGCGGGGGTTGTAGGGTTTACTGATGGTTTGCCTTTAAATAATTTAGGATTAGTCCGGCGGTTGTTAGAATATGTGCAACCATTGGGAAAACCCGTAGCTTTTTGGCCTTGCGATCGCCAGCTTACATCTAATGGGGTGATGCGAGAAGGTGCAGATGCGTTACGCTTTGGTTTACCACCTATTCCAGTGAGTGCTGAAACCAGTGCGATCGCGGCTTTAATTGAGATAGTAGCCAATATCGGCACACCTATACATATTATGCGCGTCTCCACAGATCGCAGTGTAGAATTAATTGCTGCGGCTAAAGCGCAAGGTTTACCCATCACCGCCAGCACTACCTGGATGCACCTGCTGTTAGATACCAAAGCAGTGAAAAGTTATCACACCAGTCTGCATTTAGATCCACCGTTGGGTAATCCCAGTGATTTACAGGCTTTGCGCCAAGCAGTACGCGGGGGTATTATAGATGCGATCGCCATTGATCACGCACCCTACACCTACGAAGAAAAAGTCCAAGCCTTCGCCGAAGCACCACCTGGAGCAATTGGTTTAGAATTAGCATTACCTTTGCTGTGGCAAAATTTAGTGACAACTGGGGAATTTACAGCCTTAGAATTGTGGCAAGCTTTGAGTGCAAAACCAGCCGAATGTCTACACACAAAAGTTAATCCCATCACTCCCCATCATCTAGCCGAAATCACTTTATTCGACCCTCAAAAAACTTGGCAAGTAGAAAGCAAAAATCTGCACAGTCTTTCTAACAATACCCCCTGGTTAGGAAAAGAATTAACCGGGAAAGTTCTACAAACTTGGTGTTAGTTATTAAGTCTTTAGTCAAATGTTCACTACATAACTTTTGATGCAATAAGAGCAATTAATACAACAAAACCTAGTGTTCTCCGAAAATAATTAACGCCTTGAAATAATTCCATCCACGCCCAAGTAAATAATGATCCATTCGCCACTACTTCTAACACTGTATTGATTTTGCCGTTGGTGAAAACTAGAGCAAGTAAACTAGTTACTACCCAAACAATAAGCGGTAGATTAGGCATTTGAGCAATGACGATATTGCCATCACTATCACGGAAGGTTTTATCAATTAATGTATTTTCCATCGTCTCATATGATCATGGTTATCTCATGTATTGAAACATTCTAATAAATCGTTGTTCTAGTATCTAATTGCTGAATTTAAGTATTGAAATCTATCCATATAGGAATATATTGAAAGATATATTCCTAGTTTATCTCAATCCCTGTCTGACAAGTGTGGATTTAGTATTTTAAATTTTAGATTTTATTAAGTAGAACGACTAGAAAAAAACAATCTATATTAAGCAATGTAAAAATACTATAATTCAGTTCGTAGTGAGGACTTTAGTCCTTTTTCGTTCGCGCAGCTTGCTTCCCCGTTCGTGGAGCGTTCCAAAGGGAAGAAGTACACTACAAACCTTGAATTATTTACCTTGTTCTACTTAAATGCTTCAATACCAAGAAAAATTAAATCAGATTCATATCTAATTAAGATGCTTTTGCTTGTCGCCAGAGAACCAATTTTAATGGAGAACAATAGCAAGTTTCCTGACTGATTTCTGCTTCATTTTCAACTATCCAATCGTAAATTTTAGCCGCTTTTCTCAATGCCACTTTTTCTGAACGATAAAGCTGAGGAGTAGGACAGTAGGCTTGTCCATCAATATGGATAGCTGCAATATACCAATAGTCGCTACCTTCACCCTCTGGTAAAACTTCTATAAATCCGTTATTGTAAGGCTCAATTATTCCTATGTTCATCTACAACCATCAAAATTTAAACTAAGACCACAAAATTGAGATACCAGCCATTTGAGGAACTACCAAAGAACAATCTACACTATCAAAATTGGATAGTTTAATTTCTGGCACTCCTACAGCAAGTCAAAACTGGAATCATCAGGAAACACAATAGTCTTCCCTGCTAATGATTTTGTGTTCCTAGCCCATAGAAATCTGAGTGATAAATCACTTTTTTATGATTTATTTTAATTTGATCTAAGTATCACATGAAAAAAATGCCTCCATAACTGGGCTATAATTACCCAAAAATTATGATATATATCTTGGGGGTATAAATATAACAAGACTCCAAAATTGTCAATTAAAATTGTTGAACAAAAATTATTTACTTGCTAAACTAAAAAATCTCTGAAAAAATTTGATAGTACCAAATACTTTATATCTGTAACGCTGCCAATATGCCACCATCATCACCTGTAGAATCATCATCACCAGCACCTATTAATAGTAATTGGTACTTACTTAATGTTCGTTCCAAAAAACGAGAATCATTTTTGAAGTATCTCAATCTTGCCATCAAGCAAAATAATCTTCAGGAACTGATTTTAGATATAAAAATTCCGCAAGATGCTGTTTATGAAGATATAGTCTTGCTAAATTTAAGTAACTTTAATACTGCCAATTCTCAATTGCAAAAAATTGATCATTTTCAAAGCCTCCAGCGTAAACCACTGACTTCAGAACAAGTTAGGCGGATGGTGGTTTAGGGATTGGGGATTGGGGATTGGGGACTAGGGATTGGGGATTGGGGATTGGGAACAAGGTAGACAAGGTAGACAAGGTAGAATTTATTTCTGACTTCATTACTCATTACTCAGCACCGGCTAAACGCCGCGCTACCGCTAACAGCACTCAGCACTCACTACTCAGCACGGGCTAAACGCCCCGCTTCCGCTAACACCACTCATTACTCAGCACTCATTATCCTAACTAGATGCACTGGTATAGAACCGCAATGCAAACCGCCAGAAGTAAGTAGATATCCAAAATAAAGCTACCGACAATAAGGCTGTACCTATCAACCAATTAATTTGCACCCGTCCTAACAGGATTTCTGCGGGAATAGTAGTTAAAAATGCTACTGGTACTATAAAGGTGAAGAAAAATCGATAAGTTGCAGGGTAGGCTATCATCGGATATCTGCCTGCTTCCACTAAACCGCGTAATACTTCGGTAACGTTATAAATTTTTACAAACCAAATGCTAGTCGCCCCCAACATAAACCAGAGACTATAAAGAATCAGCAAGCCACAAAATAGGGGTAAGAGACTAAGAAAATAGTTTTCCACTTTCAACCCCAGGCGTTGACCTGCATAAGCAATAATTATGCTGCCAAAAATTAAGTCTGGAACTCCCCAGGGGGAAATAGTATAGGTGGAAAGCCAAAACTGAGACCGAATAGGTTTGAGGAGAACAAAGTCTAGAGTCCCTTCTTGGACATGGCGGACGATGCGGTTAAGATTAGGTGCGAGGAAAATAGCCGAAAAGCCTTGCAGTAAAGTAAAAATTCCCAAAACTATCAAAGCCGCTTCCCACGACCAGCCAGCAAAAGTATAGCCAGTGCGGTAAAACAAAAACAATCCAAAGAGACTTCCCGCTAAATTACCCAAGCTGCTGAGGGTAGCAATTAAGAAGTTAATTCTATATTCTAATTCAGCTGCGATCGCAGCACTCCAAAACAGTCTAAGGACTTTCCAATATTTTCCCATGTTCTCCAGTCAGTCGCTTGATGTCATCTTAACAAGAGTGCTGAGTAATGTTAGCGGTAGCGCGGCGTTTAGCCGGTGCTGAGTAATGAGTAATGAAGTCAGAAATAAATTCTACCTTGTCTACCTTATCCCCAGTCCCCAGTCCCCAATCCCCAGTCCCCAATCCCATAAGAGACTTTTGTTAAATCTATCAGCCTTTTTTTGTCAAGTCAGGTTGACAATTTGTAACAAAGTTGTTAAATTTATTTACATAAGTTAACAAACAAATAAAAAACATATGTATACCACCATTAACGAAGAAGGCATTCTTAACAACTACGCAAACGAACCTGAAATGTATTACGCTACCTATCCCAACCAAGAACAGCAACGTCGCTACTCTCTGCAAGCCGCATACGCTACATTGCTCGTTGCCACTTTAGTCTTAGTTGCTTTAGGTGTGAGCTAAAATTTTTAAACTCGGTTAAAGTTTCTCATCGTCATTCGGACTTCTCCTAATCACCCCAGTCGTCAAGCTGGGGTTTTTTGTTTTGGGTGTAGGGGTGTAAGGGTGTGGGGGTGTGAGGGTATAGGGGTGTAAGGGTGTGGGGGTGAAATCAAGTTAAAAGTTAAAAGCAAAATTATAGATTTTTGTAGCGAGATTCTGTAAAGTATTTTTAGCTTTGAACTAGTATAAGTTGTATCTTTTGCCCTGCTCGTGCTTAGGACGACTTGACAGCAGATTTGCTGTGGTTTTCTACAATATATTTTGTATAATGGGGATTTAGTGATATCTAAGCAGTTAGAAAAGTCCTAACTCTTGTGCGTGTTGTTCGTGTAAATGCTTAGAAAAAATTAATAATTTATACAAAAAGTCTTGAGTCAACTATGGGTAAAGCAATAGGTATTGATTTAGGGACGACAAATTCTGTAGGTGCTTTTAAGTTAGCGGAAGTAGAAGTGGTGACAGCTAATGATAATACACCGCCAGATAGAAAACTGACGCGATCGCTCGTAGCTTCTGACCAAGATCAATTATTAGTGGGAGACGCAGCATACAATCAGTTGCGGGCTGACCCAGAAAACGTGATTATTTCGATTAAGCGGTTGATGGGTAGGGGTTTTAATGATTCAGCCGTCAAGGAACAGCAATCAAAAGTTGGTTATAAAATTACTGAACCCAGTCAGGGGACTGATAATAGCATTGCGGTTTGGTTGGGAGGAAAAGAATACAGCCCAGAAGATATTTCCGCCGAAATTCTCAAAAAAGTCGCGCGCAACGCCCAAGCCTATCGCCAAGGAATTGGTAAAGAAGAAGTAATTGACCAAGCTGTAATTACTGTTCCGGCTTACTTCAATGACCAACAACGCTACGCAACCCGCACCGCCGCCTTAAAAGCAGGACTCACCCCCTTAGAACTACTCCCAGAACCGACAGCTGCGGCTATATCCTACGGCTTTGCACCAGATAGCGAAGATGTGAAAACGATTTTAGTGTATGACTTTGGTGGCGGGACATTTGACGCTTCTTTGATTACAGCCGCCGGAACTTCTTTTATTGAACAGGGGAAAGCTGGAGATTTATGGTTAGGTGGGGATGACATTGATACTCGATTGGTTAACTTTGTCAAAACCAGAGTGGCTGAGGAAGAAAAAATTGCTGATATCGATGGCTTAATTGCCAAAATGCCCTACTATCAACGGCTGAGATTTAACGCTGATTTGAAAATCGCCGTCGAACGCGCCAAAGTGGAGTTAAGCAGTGCGGCGAAAGTCACCATTAGCCCCGCAACGCAACTTTTAGATGAATTAGGAATTGCTATCCCGATTGAAGTAGACATCACACGGGAGCAATTTGAGGGGATGATTAGTCCTCTGGTAGACCGTTCAGTAGAAATTTGTCGCCTCGCCTTACAAGATGCAGAATATCACCTGGAAATGGTGGATATAGTGCTATTAGTGGGTGGTTCTTCCCAAATTCCCCTAGTGCAACGCAAAGTTAAAGAGGCTTTTGGCAGTCAGAAAGTAGTTGTGCATCCTCGCCCTATGTATGCAGTTGCAGAGGGTGCAGCGATCGTTGCGTCTGGACAAACGGATAAAGTAACAACAGTATCCCGTGACTACTATATTAAGTTGATAGACGACGATTATAAAGTGATTAACCGCAACGACATTCTACCAGTGAAAACATCCCACACCTTCAAAACCGTGGCGGATGGACAACGGTTAATTCACTTTAAATTCGTTAACCCCGACCAAGTAAAACAAGAATTAGACGGGGTGGATAAAAAAGAAAGTATTGGGGATATGTGGTTGGGTTTAGATGCGGCTTATCCCAAGGGTACGGAAATTCTCGTCAATTTAGAGTTGGATGAGAAAAATAGTGATTTGATGATGACGGCTACCCTCAAAAATGACCCTTCCATTAAAGTTAGTTGTACCTTTTCCCGTGGGAAGCCAGATGAAAAGATTTATCGAGAGTTAGAAGCAACAATTGCTGACCTCAACAACCAAGACCTCACCCAACTTGGTGTAGAAGAAGCATTAAAATTAGCAGTCCCCGTAGTGCAGTCAGCTAACCAAATTATTGATTATCGCACAGGCACAGAACGTATAGATTTAAGTACCCGTGCTAAAGCTAGTCTGCAAAAACTACAAGTTTCTATGTCTAGGGAATCTCTAGAAGCAGAATACCAGATGAATGAATGCGATCGCATCCTCAAAGTCTGTCCTTTTCTCATTCCCCAACCACAACAAGAAAGATTACAAAAACTCACCCAAGATTTACAAACCGCCATTAACGCCTATGACCTATCCCGCATGGAATCTTACAGCGAAGATGCGAGACGGGAACTCAAAACCCTTCCTGATGAAGTGCAACTGATTCAAATTGCTTTGATGGCTATTCGCCAAGCCAAGCAAGTCGCACCCACCCAAGCCAGTGCAATGTCTGACAAACTATTTCGGTTACTAGACGAGTTAGAAAGAGGGAATACCCAAGAAGCAGAACGTTTATGGCAAGAATTGCTACCTGATGTCAAACTTTGGTTAAATCAAGAATTACCCAGTAATACTATCGCCACAGGGATAACGCGATGACCTTAAACCTTAACTGTCCTGTGTGTAGCTACCAAAATATTACAGGGGATACTTGTCCGAATTGTGATACAGATTTGCGGGTAATTCGGATGTTGCAAGAATTACCTCCAGTCCCCACCCCATCAATCAGACCCTTCAACATTGTTCTGTTGATATTAATCCTCATTGGGCTAGGTTTTGCGGTAGCGATCTTTTGGAGACTTTCACTACCACAACTAAATACAGCAGTTGTGGCTGATCCGACTCCCACACAGACAACCAAAGTTGCACCAGTTGCGGTGATTCCCCCCAAACCGCCAGAACCCAAAACATACAAAGTACAACGGGGAGATAATTTAAGTGCGATCGCCCAAAAATTCTGCGGACAGCAAGCAACTTGGCAAATCATGCTGAAAGCCAATCCCCAACTGCAAGGGCGAGAAAACTATATAGATGTGGGAGAGGTGTTGAAAATTCCTCACTGTCAGGAGGGGATGTAATGGGCTTTTTGCAAGGCTTAAATCAATTCACCAGAAATATTTTCGGGATAGGAATTATTGACGCTTGGCGACAAGCAGGCCAAACTAAAGCAGCTAACCAAAAAATCGGGCAATTAACCCAAAAAAAGCATCTGCGGGAAGCCATCACCATCGCTGAAAGCACCCTCAGCCATTGGTCGAGAAACCCTAGTTTTTGGGAACGTTGGATTTGTCGCTTACTCTTGGGTAACTTGTTAAGCAACCTGAATCAGCAATTACAAGAATATCGCCAACAAGTAGCAACAGCCGATAAATTAGCAGCACAAGCCAAAAATTTACTCCAGCAAGATACCGGTGATCCTTGGGAAACACAAGCCTTCGCCAACGCCATCAACTTTTATCAACGCTGTAGCAAAATTATTCACGATGCAGGTGTCTTGCAAGCGATTCAGCAATGTCAGCAGGAATTAGAAAAACGCCGACAGTTTCAAGATTTATGCAGAAAAGCGCAAGCCCAGGCGGAAGACCGCTATTTTAAAAATGCAGTTGCCATTTATACTCAAGCTCAACAACTATATGCGACAGCAGATATCACCCAAGCCCTTGCTAACGCTACCGCCCAAGTTATCCAAGAACAAGCTTATGAAAATAGCTTGCAAACAGTGGAACAGGGGGAAAAGGCAGGAAAATTACGGAGTGCGATCGCGCTTTTAGAATCAGCCTTAGCTAAATTTCCCCGCACCGACGGACAAGAGTTACTGCAAAAACTACAATCAATCCTCCAAGGTAGAGAACTGTTTCGTCAAGGTTTAGCCGCAGAGAAAATGGGTGATTTTACCTCAGCTATCTCTTGCTATAAAAATGCTCAACCATTTTTACCTGATACCACTAACTGCCGGATTCGACTAGCACTAGTAAAAATTAAAACTCAAAACTGGTCAAGCGCACTCTCTGAATTAGACGATTTACCTGGTGAACAGGCTACTTATCTCCGAGGATTTGCTTACGCTCAACAAGAAAATTTACAACTAGCCTATAGAGAATGGCAAAAAATATCCAGCCCTAATATTACCCAACAACAAGAAATCCTCAAAATTCTCAGCCACAGACAACGCCTGACTTCCCTACAAAATATCGAAGCATTAGTTACAGCCGAAAATCTGGAACAAGCAAAAAACAGTAGTACAGAATTCTTGCAAAAATTTGGTGCATATCCCTTAGTAGAAACCAACCTCACCCAACATATCCAACCTCGATTAGCAGCAGCCACTTGGCAAAGTGCAGATTGGCAAATTATTACTGAGCAAACAGCAAAAGATTGGTTAGAAAATCCTAATATCACTACATTGCATAATTGGGCAGTCTCTAACTATTACTATGCTCAAAAAGATGCCAATAAATTAATAGATTTAATTATTTCTTTGTCTACAGCTTTAGCAAATTTAAATCAAGATATAATTCTCCAGGATATTCCGTGGCTAGGCAATAAATCCGTTGATTTTGTCTTACTGTTTAATCAATTAAAACACCTGTCGGAAACAATAATAGACACCTATAAAGACAAAGATATTAATAATTACCTAAAATTTCGTGACTACTGGCGGCTAGAATCCATTGCTTTAGAATTCATGGGACAACCAGCAATCAAGGGAGTAAAAATCAATGATGTATTTGTCACCCCTGGTTGTTATCAAAATTATACTTCCCTATCTCAACCAACACCTGTACAAACAATAGAACCTCACCAAAAAATATTGCATAGCTTATACACAAATTGGGGTTTAGCAGTAGCCGCTTGTATAGCTGGAGATATTCCCAGAGCAGTAAAATTAAAACCAACAACTAAATTAAGGGATGATTTAGAAAAATTTGCTCAGAAATTCGTCGCTTACTATGAAGGCTGTTATTACTTACAACAACAACAATGGCGTGAAGCTATGAGTAATTTAAAGGTGGCGAAATCAGAGATTGCTGAAAATTTAGAATGGCAACAAGAAATAGATAGACTTTGTATTGTACAACGTAAAAATATTGTAGAGTTGCAAGACCATTTAGAGTTTGCCCAGTCTTGGTATGATACCTTAGACAGCCCCAATTCTAGAGCTTATTTAGCTGAATATAAAGCCGAACAAGTCAGAGAAGAACTGAGAAATAAACAAATATCTAATCAGAAAGCCCTACAAAAACTAGAAAGAATCAAACTTATCGACGCAGATAACCCCATTGTCCTAGATTTAATTCAGGCAATAGAGGATTTCATAGCCCTAGATAAAATTCAAGAACTTTTAGAAAAAAATGATTTTGCAGGTGCAGTTAATTATGCTCAACAAAATGGTCAACCCAAGGTTAAAAGTAGATTAGCAGAATACTATATTGATATATTAATTGATGGCTTTAAAAGTCGGAATTTGGGATTTGGGAGTATTGCTGAGTTAGGAAGATGGGCTTATGAACTGTGTCCTGATCATCCCCAAGTGCAGGATATTTATGTAATTAGCCAAGAAATCGGAGAAATTAATTATCTCATCCAATGCGATCGCTCTGATGATGCTGTCTACCGTGCTAAATATTCAGAATCTGATGCTGTTCGTTTGTACGTTGCTGACTATTTTATGATTACTGCGATGAATGGAGTAAAAAATGACACTTTGTCTAGTAGTGTAGTGTATCAATTATGTCGGTGGTGTTATGAACTGTCTCCCGATGATCCTGAATATCAAGAAATTTATCGCCGACTCAATATTATTTAAATTTATTTCAATCAAGGTGAGAAATGGAAAAAAATCCTTATGACATTTTGGGTGTATCACCAGCAGCATCAAAAGCGGAAATTACCAAAGCCGTAGCAGTAGCGATGAAGCGCAAGCAATATCCTGTAGATGTGATTGCAAAAGCGCAAAAAAGCTTAATGAAGCCAGAAGAAAGAATTATGGCTGATTATTTACGTCCTATATTGCCACCCATTAGACGTTTTAAATATAGTGACTTATCAGCCTTGGCAGAGTCAGCCCCCACCTTAGCAATTTTGCCAGAATTTGACGGATTAGAACAAGCGATCGCCCAAGCTAACCAAGAAGAAAATCGCGAACGAGAACCCCTAAACCTACCCTTCTTGGAATTATTCAACGAAGGTGTGACAGCTTGTCAAGAAGGACGTTATCCTAAAGCCATCAAATATTTAGAAGACTACTGCCATCAGTGTCAGGAGCATAATAGCCAAACTTACATTCAAGCCCAAATGTGGCTAATTAGAGCTTATCAGATGGGCGGGCAGTTACCAAGAGCGATCGCCCTTTGCCAGATGTTAGTTAATCATTCTCACCCCCAAGTCCAAACTTGGGCAAATAAAACCTTACCAATGTTATCAGGGATGTCTCGTGTCTAATCAACCATCAATTTATTTTCAGCTTACCAACTGGCTAAAAACCAAACTGCTGGGGGAAAACCCAGAAATCTCCTCATCTTCCCCAGATGTCATCTCCCTCAGCAAAAACCGTTATCTTCTCACTCAAGAACAACGCGACTTGCTGATTCAAGAATTTAGCAACTTACAAAAGCAAAATATCGTCCTCCAGCAATCATTAAGAGAACAACAAACCAAAGCTACAGCTAATAGCGAAGATTTATTTCTAGAACTTTTAGAAGTTACCGACGCACTCGAATCTTTACTAAACTACTTAGAAAATAATCCCGAACCCAGTCCAGAAATTTTTCATCGCCTACCCAGGTCTGTAGGCGCAGTTCATCGTAAATTTCTCAGCGTATTAAGTAAACGTCAAGTCGTACCCATAGAATTACAAACAAACCAACCCGACTTTAATTTATGTCGGGTAGTAGATAGAGAAATTAGAAACGATGTAGAAGAACAAACAATCACTAAAATCGTCCGTCAAGGCTTTATAATGGGTGAAAAAGTTTTACGTCCTACAGAAATCATTACATCTAAATCAGAGTAATTAGAACAACTAGACAAAAACAAAATATTTCCAATAATGTAAAAATACTAAGATTCAGTTCGTAGTAAGGACTTTAGTCCTTTTCTGTTCGCACAGCGTCTCGCAAAGCCTACGGCATAGCTACGCTTAGGGCGTAGCCTATCGTAGAGAAGAGAGAAATAAAGTTCTCACTACAAACATTTAATGATTAAGATTCATAAATTTCTAAAGGTAACTTGTCTGGGTCTTGGAAAAAAGTGAATTTTCTACCTGTAATTTCATCAACTCTAATATTTTCTACCGCTAAACCATGAGATTTTAAGTAAGCAACAGCCTCTTCTATATTCTCCACCGCGAAAGCTAAATGTCTTAAACCACAAGCTTCGGGTTTACTGACTCGTTGCGGAGGATTAGGAAAGGAAAATAACTCAATTTGAGTATTTTCGTTAACACGTAAATCTAATTTATAAGAATTCCTCTCAGCACGAAATGTCTCATGAATAATCTCAAAACCTAGAACATCTACATAAAAAATTTTCGAGCGTTCATAATCAGAACAAATAATTGCTATGTGATGAATACCACTAGTTTTCATATCATCCTTATTTGTGCCTTTGCGCGAAACAAAAAATATTTATACAAGCAGCCTATTGTATTTAATACAAATTCATAGAGAATTTAGTCTTCCACCACTGATTAAGAACTTTGCAGAATAGTCTTAGCCGCAATGCGAGTTTTCTTCAGGTCTGCATCTGAGAGTTCTTGACCTGATTGCAGACGGGTAGCAGAAGTCTGTAAAACTGTAGCAGCGTTTTTGTCGCCAATTTGTAAAGCCGTTTTCGCCGCAGTTTGTAACATAGTAGCAGCACCAGAGCGATCGCCTTGTTGTAATTTAGTCTCAGCTAACTGAGTTTGGCGATATTTCGCCACAGCTAAAATCCACTGATGGACTTGAGAATTAAAGTCTGGTTGATATACTGCTAAAACATTGGCATACACTGGCCAAATCGGTGACAGTAAACCCTCTTGCTGCATAGCTGGGTCATCATAGCGAATCTGCACATTGCCAATTACCTGTTGTCCTAGTGGTAACTTTCCTAAGTACAAATTTGCTAACACCACCCGTTCCACATCTTTCATTAAGTCCCCCAGGCGCACAGCCAAAGTACCATCGCTGAGTTTTTCCACAGGTAACTCAATGATATCTGGGGAAACTTGGGCAACAGGTTTAAGTTCTGCTAACCTGACATGGGGTTGTAAGGATAGTTGCAAGTAAGCATTGGTTAAGCCTACCGACTGTACCCGTGTAAATAGACGATTGAATTGATGGGTGGCTTGTTCTGGTCGCTCAATATGAGTTAGAGTCCCGCCACCAGCATCAGCGATTTTTTCCAGTAAATCTTGATTCCAGTGGTTGCCAAATCCTAATGTATTGATAGTGAGATTAATTTTGGCGGCTTTTTTCGCTAGTTCTAAACACCGCTTACCGTCATCATGACCAAATTCCCACTTCCAAATTTTCAGACTGCTTTCCCCGTGACCATCGGTGAGGAGAAAAGCTTGGGAAACAGCACCTTTTGTCCCCTTCATCAACTCTGTAATTCCCAGTTGTAACCCCTCAGCAATGGAAGTCCCACCACTAGCGGCTAATTTTTGGCTAATTTGAGATTTGATGGTTTTGGGGTCAAGGACTGGTTGGTTAGGGATAATGACCACAGCAGAACCCGCAAAAGCGACAACAGAAATGCGATCGCGAGGTTCTAGTCTATCTAATACTCGCTCTACAGCCTGAATCACGGTTTTCAACGGCTGACCGTGCATCGAACCACTTTGATCCAAAATTAAGCATAAATTCAAAGGTAAATTATGCTCAAAATGATCAGCAATTGCAGAAATGGAAATTGCCAATTGACGCTGACTAGTAAGTTGAGCCGCATCAAGATTGTGATCACTTAAGGCTGAGAGCAATTTGACTTTCATTTAGGGGTATCTTGCAAGACAGTTTTTGAGACAATTCTGGTTTTCTTGCGATCGCTTTCTGATAAATCTTGTCCTGCTTGCAATTGAGTGGCTGAGGTTTGCAAAACTGTCGCCGCACCAGTATCACCCATTTGCAAAGCAGTTTTCGCCGCAGTTTGTAACATAGTAGCCGCACCGACGCGATCGCCTTGCTGTAATTTGGCTTCTGCTAACTGGGTTTGACGATATTTCGCCAAAGCTAAAATCGATTGCTGCACCTGGGGATTAGGTTCTGGTTGATAAACCCTCACAACATTGGCATAAACGGGGGTGTTGGGTGTAAATAACCCAGTTTGATCTTGAGAAGGGTTATCGTAGCGTACCTGTACATTCACAATTGGCTGTCTACCTTCTGGTAACTGTCCCAGATAAATATTCGCCAAAATCACCCTTTCTACATCCTTCATCAAATCACCCAAGCGGACAGCAAAGCGGCCATCACTTTCTGGCTGTAAAGGTAATTCAATCGTGTCTGGTGCAACTTGGGCGATGGGTTTGAGTTCCGCTAACCGCACATTGGGCATCAGGGAAAATAATAAATAAGCATTAGTTAAAGCTACAGTTTGTATCCGAGTAAACAAACGGCCAAATTCATCTACAGCTTGTTCTGGTTTTTGGATATAAGATAAACTCCCCAAACCAGCATCAGCGATTCTTTCTAAAATATCTTGATTCCAGTTATCGCCAAATCCGAGTGTATTTAAAGTCAAATTAAAACCAGCCGCCAACTGAGCAAATTTTAAACAGCGATTGTTATCACCGTGTTCATTTTCGCCATCAGTCAACAAAAACGCCTGGGAAACTGTTTCTTTTTTACCTTTAGCTAATTCCTCAATCCCTAACCGCAAACCTTCATCAATAGCTGTCCCACCATCCGCAGCTAGACGGTTGATTTGTTTTTTGATTTTTTCTGGGTCTTCAATCGCTTGATTAGGAATTAAGACCTTAGCTCGATGATCAAAAGCTACCACACTCAGGCGATCGCCCGGTTTAAGTCTGTCTACTAACTGATTTGCTGCTTTTTTGACCGTTTCTAGTGGTCTTCCGTTCATCGAGCCACTATGGTCGAGAATTAAGCATAAATTTAGGGGAACAGTACGGTCTTGCGGTTCTGCACCGGCTGAAACCGAAATTGCCAACTGACGCTGAGAACTAGCTTGGTTCGCGTCGAGATTCGCATCATTGAGAACAGGCTGTAAATTAACTTTCATAACCCAAATTCCAAGGATATTTAACAAAAACAGGGGGGTAAGGGTGTAGGGGGGTAAGGGTATGGGGGTGTAAGGGTATCATAAATTTCATCCCTTATACCCCTATACCCCTATACCCCCATACCCCTAACCCATTACATATTCTTGAATAACTTCAAATCGCTACAATAGTCCTACGGAAAACTTAATCAAAGCAATCTATTAATATTTTTCAGATAATATATTCAGAATATCTTAGAAGCCAATTATTGGCAGATGCCAAGCTATAGTGGCGATGAGCGAGAAAACCGCACTTGCAGATAGCTAGCGTCACGCTAGGATGTAATACAGTTAACGGCATAATTTCAGGCTATCACCTGCTATGGAAAGATCCCCCATTAAGGCTGTGCAAGCCTCTTACTACGGAGACAACCTCTACCGCACACCACCACCAGATTTACCCTCCCTACTCCTCAAAGAACGCATAGTTTATTTGGGAATGCCTCTGGTATCCCCAGATGAGTATAAGCGTCAAATGGGTGTGGATGTCACCAAGCTGATTATTGCCCAGTTACTCTATTTGAAATTTGATAACCCAGATAAACCGATATTTTTCTACATCAACTCCACAGGGACATCTTGGTACACAGGGGATGCGATCGGCTACGAAACAGAAGCCTTTGCCATTTGCGATACCATCAACTATATCAAGACACCTGTACATACAATTTGCATCGGTCAAGCAATTGGCACAGCCGCACTGATTTTAGCATCCGGTACTAAAGGCTTCCGAGCTAGTTTACCTCATGCCACCATCGTACTGAACCAACCCCGAAGCGGTACACGCGGTCAAGCCACGGATATTCAAATCTACGCCAAGGAAGTGTTAGCCAATAAAGCCGCTATTTTGGATATTTTCTCCAAAAATACTGGTCAAACCCCTGAAAAAATTGCCAAAGACACTGAACGGATGTTCTATCTGACCCCACCACAAGCCAAGGAATATGGACTGATAGACCGCGTTTTAGACAGCATGAAAGACCTACCCAAGCCCTTACCCATGATGGCTTAAATTGCTTACAATCATCCCTCACCCCCTCTCATTATTTCTATGCCTGTTGATGCAGCACTTCGGGTGCCTTATAACATTCCTGGTAGTACCTCCTGGCAATGGGTAAATATTTATACTCGTATGGCTCAAGAGCGGATTCTCTTCTTGAACCAGCCACTGACTACCGACCTGGCAAATTTCCTCATTTCCTTCATGCTGTATCTTGACTCAGAGGATCAAGGTAAACCAATTTACTTCTACATCAATTCCTTGGGTGATCCTGTCATGGCTGGTATGAGCAATGAAATGGCGGGAATGGAGTCGATCAAAGCTTGTCTGGCAATTTATGACACCATGCAATACATCAAGTCAGAAATTGTCACCATCTGTCTGGGTCAAGCAGTCGGCATGGCAGCCTTGATTTTATCATCGGGAGCTAAAGGGAAACGAGTCAGCCTACCCCACACAAGTATTGCTCTTACCCAATTCCGCAGCGCAACTCGTGGTCAAGCGACAGACATTCAAGTGAATGCGGAAGAAGTGTTGCAAAAAAGAGCCTTAGTTTTTGACATTTTCTCCCAAAACACAGGGCAGTCAAAGGAAAAAATTGCTAAAGATAGTGAGCGAATTTTTTACATGACTCCCCAACAAGCCAAAGAATACGGATTAATTGACCGCGTGCTGGAAAGTACCAAACAACTAGCAAAACCCACTCCAGCGTGATCTAAATCCGTCAGGCTAACCCAAAAGACTTTCTGGGAAGACTGAGTGTCAGAGTATAGGGGTATCAGGACAGAGAATTTTGGATTGATGTCCAATTCCCCATGCCCTATGCCCCATACCCAATACCCAATACCACTTAGTTAAACTCCCTAAGTTAGTCAAATTCTGACTTCGACAATTTTTTATCTTATAGTCTCAAATCAAATTTTCCTATGCCTATTGGTATTCCCAAAGTTCCGTATCGCCTCCCCGGCGGCAATTATGAGCAATGGATTGATCTCGAAGATCGTCTATTTCGGGAGAGAATTATTTTCTTGACAGAAGAAGTAGATGATGGTATTGCTAATGCGATCGTCGCTTACTTACTCTATTTAGATTCTGATGATCAGACAAAACCAATTTATTTGTATATCAATTCTCCTGGTGGATCTGTAACTGCTGGTTTGGCAATCTATGACACCATGCAGTACATTAAATCCGAAGTAGTGACGATTTGCGTCGGGTTAGCAGCTTCTATGGGTTCTTTCCTCTTAGCGGCTGGTTCAAAAGGTAAACGCTTGGCTTTACCCCACTCCCGGATCATGATTCATCAACCATCCGGTGGGACTCGCGGACAAGCAACCGATATTCAAATTGAAGCGGCAGAAATTGTCAGAATTCGTCATCAGTTAAACCAAATTTATGCTGACAATACCGGTCAAGCTTTAGCCAAAATTGAAAAAGACATGGATCGAGACTTTTTCATGTCTGCTCAAGAAGCCAAAGAATATGGTCTAATTGATCGCGTTATTGACGAGCGCGTGTAGAATTGGGACTTGGGAATCGGGACAAGGTAGACAAGGTAGACAAGGTAGACAAGGTAGATTTTTGTACCAATGCCCCATGCCCTATTCCCAATGCCCCATTCCCAATGCCCAATTTCCCAAGACATAACAAAATCTGTCAATTATGAACTATAAATTATAAGATTATTCATTATTATTAAAACTTTCAGTTGGCGGCTAGTAGCTGATAGCTGGATATTCACTACTTATGCAGATCAAAATGGATCTCGGAGATTGCTACCGTTTATTGGGTTTAAGGTCGGGGGCCTCTTTTTCCGACATTAAAACCTCTTACCGACGATTGGCGCAGCAATATCACCCAGATATTAATCCTGGTGATAAGAAAGCGAAAGATAAATTTATTGCCTTGACTGAGGCATATAGATATTTATTGACTGTCGTTCCCCCAGAAGAGACACCCATAAAAACAAAGCGATCGCCTACCGTGGGGCGCAGTCCATCGCCTAATGTGGGCGGAGTATCCTCACATAAAACTCCATCTCAACCTCAACACACAGAAACCAAAACCACCACTACTGAAACCACCACTACAGCCACCGCTACAACAGAAAAACCGCCAACCACCCAACCACCCAACATTGCGGAAATCGAACAAAGGTTAAAGTGGAAGACATACGAACAACTACAAAGATTTTTAAAAGAAAGACGATTTCCTCAAGCGATCGCCTTAGCCGAAGCCTTGGCCGCACGTTTACCCAAAGACGCAGAAGTTCGTCAATGGCAAGCGATCGCCTATCAAATTTGGGGACGCGCCCTAATTAATGAAAACCAACTCCTCAAAGCCAGAGTTTATCTCAAAAAAGCCTTGAAAACAGACCCTCACAATAAAGCCTTGTGGGAAGAAGTGCAACGCGACTTCCAAAAACTAGAGCAGATATTTTAGTCAATAGTCATTAGTCATTAGTCATTAGTCATTAGTTTTTCCCTGCTACTTTGTCTCCCTTGTCCCCCTTGTCTACCTTGTCCCCAATCCCCAATCCCCAATCCCCAATCCCCAGTCCCCAATCCCCAATCCCTACCTTTTCGCGTGAATATAGTCTACAAAGTAAAATTGCGGAATTAGCTTGAATTTTAACCAGGCATAAACGGTAAGGCTGAATAATCCGCTAGTGGCTAGGGGTAAACCTAAATTTAATCTGAGGCTATCGGGAAGAATGGCAGTAACGGCAACGGCAGTGGCAAAATATGCCATGAGAAAGAATTGCGATCGCTTAAGATTTTTCAGGGCATTACGGCAACTACTACAATGCTGGGTATGTTGTTTGTAGCGGTCTAATACTAGAGAGCGATCGTAATTGATAGTGGAGTCGTCTACAACATTGATGCCCAATTCTTGCCAAGGTAATCTTCCCTGACAATACTTATCAAACCACCTGCGAAACTCAATCACTAAACGGTCTGCACTTGTGGGCATTTGATAGGCGGTTTTCCAGCTTTGGGTTGATTGTTTTTGTTGGAGAATTTGTTCTTGTTGCAGTAGCAAAACCATATCTCCATCTAAAATAGGATTTCGGTTGTAGAGGTGATCCCACCACCGAGGTATCAACCGATATAAACCCTTAGCAAAATTGCGGCTAAATTGAGCCACAATACGAGATTTACCTGGAGATACAGGAATACAGTAAGTAATCAATCCTAGCCGTTTTCCTTCATTACCAAAGCTCATCCCATACTCCAAACGACAAGGCGGCTCAAAGGTAATTGTGCTTTTCATGCCTCTATTCATAAAGGCTTCAATTAATTCAGGTGTAGACTGCAAAATTTCCAGAGGAATAGGTGCGGCTTTGTCGCGATTCCCTTGCACCCCATGATGAGCAAAAGGTACGTGACTAGGATCAGCAACATTTTCTACAAGAGTTTGCCAATCATACGCTAAATCCCGCACAAAGGAACTCCAAACAAAGCCTTGACTAGCATCTATTTGCGGCGATAAAGGTAAAGGTGTTTTCTCAGCTAATTCTGGGGAATGAATATCAGGCCAAACCCAAAGTAAATCATTCACTTGTCGGACTGGCAAGGCTTGCACACAAAAATTATCTCGGTTTTTCACCACAACTTCTGGATTCTCTGCTTGGGGAATGTGAGTACAAACGCCTTCAGCATCAAATTGCCAGCCGTGGTAACTACACATCAAATTTCCTGTTTTGTCATCAACACGTCCCTCACTCAACGGTGCGAGGCGATGGGGACATTGATCTAAAAATACTCGGTAGGTATCGGAGGATTTAGGCTTCCAGATTACCAAACGCAACCCCAAAATCATCACAGGGGTGGGTATTTGAGGATCTATATCTTCAATGGGTGATACAGGGTACCAATGCTGAAAAAAATTGAATTCTGATGACATTTTCCGCAGGAATTAAACAAATTGTGCAACAGTGTGTATAACAACCATTAAAAAGAAACGTTAGCTTTTTTTGCTAGTGATCATCATAAATACCATTGCACATCAACATCTGATCGTGAGAAACTTTGTCACCATAGTCTGCATAGTTAACGAAGCTCGTACCGTCAAAACTGGACGATAAGAACTATATGTGCAATCCTGCCATCAGCATTACTGTCAAGTTGTTCGCTGTCTATCAAGAAACCTATGGAGTCCCAGAGTTAGTGTTAGAGTTTCCCTATGGTACACCTGTGAGTGCTGTGTGCGATCGCCTGATTAGCGAACACCCAGAATTAGCCCAATGGCGCGAAATCACCCGCTTCGGCATTAATTTAATCTTTGTCGAACCCAATACAGTCTTACAAAATGGCGATGAAGTGGTGCTAATTCCACCCGTTAGCGGTGGATAGAGGTTGCATGGGAAGAAAAAGTAATGAGTGCTGAGTAATAACTAATGACTAATGACTATTGACTATTGACTATTGACTATTGACTATTGACTATTGACTATTGACTATTGACTATTGACTATTGACTATTGACTATTGACTATCACTTAACTTTGGCACGGAAGCGAACAAAACCATAGGAATTAGCCGGTGTGCCAGCACCAGTGGCTTGGGGTAAATTAGGGAAGTCTGGATTGCGAGTAATATTGACCACTACAGCACCATTAGTATTACTACTAGAGCAGAAGCTTGGTGTATTGGGGTCATTAGCTTTATAGAAAGTGCCGCGATCGCTATCTGCTACATTACTTAAAAAGACTGTATTTGACCCTATACTCAATACAATTCCTTTATCTGCACTTGCTAAACCGCCATCATTAGGAGTCTGATTATTAAAAGCAGTCGGCAGAAAAGTCACATTATTAGGTACTAAATCACAAAGCCGGACATTATTGGCATTATTTTGACCATTAGAAAGAAAATAAATAGTGTATTCTAATTCATCCCCAGGTTTAACAGTGCCGGCGTTAATTAAACCACGTAAATAATTAGTCGGCCACTTAGAGTCATTATCATCTGTATCACGCGGAGCAGCTACATAATTACTATCAGTGGTAGCTACATCACTACGTCCATCTACAAGATCAGTTAAAATTTGATTGTTAATAGCAGTAATCCGTTTGACTAATAATAATTTAGCCGTAGGCACAGCTGTGAACAGTGTAGGATCATCGTCAGAGGTACTAGTAGGATCATTACCTAAATTTGAACCATCATCAGCAGTCTGCGCGAAATAATTTCCCACAGTTGGAGGATTAGTTGTAGCACCTGCGGAATTTGCGTCTGTGTACACCGTACCTACTGTTCCAGTGGGATTATCAGGTGTGGTAAAGTTAGCGTTTGCTTGGTTAATAATCGGATTGCCATTATTGGCACTGTTGATTGTGGCGGTAATAGTGATGGTTATAGTATCACCGACGCGCAGAGTGCCAGAATTAGTTAAAGCTCCAGTGCCATTGTAATTAGAATTAAGAGTAATATTATTGCCTGATGTCTGATTAGTTATAGTGGCAGAAACATAAGTTAATTGTGCTGGCAAATTATCATTAATAATAAAATTAGTAGCATTACTATTACCTGGACTCAAATTGGAGTAAGTGATAGTGTATTGTACTCGGTCACCCACAGAAACCTGACCATTATTATCCTGATCTTGAGAGAAACGTACAGATTTATTTCCTCTCACATTTGCTGTGTTAGTAGTAGTAATTACTATAGGTGTAGTGAATGCTCCACTAGGGAAATATGTCCAAGTATCAATACCCTTAAAGTCACCATAGGAATTACTAAATTCATGCTCTCCATTAACACTATTTATTCCTCTGACAGCATTGCGAGGATTTGTTGCTACTTGACTACCAGTAGGGTTTAAACTGACAGATGTACCATTAGCTGTGGTGTAATCGGAGTCATTATAATAGACTGTTGTCGCACTAATATTTTGGTTGTTCAAGTCTAAAATAGCAGGAAATGAGCCTGGGGGATTTTCCATAGTAATTCTAAAACCCAACGGATTATTCTCAGCGTCCAACATAGGAAAATGATATTCCCCGGCTCTAGTAGTCATTTGGGCAATGTAAGGAGCATTGTTTGCTCTGGGTGGTAAATTTGTACCGCCAGCATCCTTACCATCCCAAAATACTGTGTTGAACCCAGACAACATGATATTTTGTAACACTCTGTCTGCACTGGGGTCAAAAACGCCATCTGTGTTAGTGTCAATAATAATTTGATAGCTACCACCGGAATTGGTAGTAAAACTAAAATTACCGCCCACACCAACGAAAGTTTGATTCCCGCTACCACCAGTCCCACCAGTGAAAAGAAAATTTTGGGGGGTTGGTGGTGGTGTCGCACTCAGGGGAATTCCCAAGGCTATTAGTGTTGTGTTTACTGGACGGTTAAAGAAAACTAGGTGAGTGATATCAGTAGTTGTATCAGCGACAGTAGGGTCTTGAACACGAATATTACCGGTGAATAATAGTTGGTTATCGGTAGCACCGCCAGCACTACGATACAGTGTACTATTGTTAGTTTTATCCAGATATCCCCGATTATTAGCAAAAAAGATGAATCCGAAAGGATCAACACCATTCATATCAGTTTCATAGAGATACCCGTCTCTAGTTTGAATATAGAGTTTTGAGTTTAAAGATCGGCCGTTACTACCCATGTTCATGGCGATGTAATTAGTAAATACTCGCCCTTTTTGCGCCACACTATTATTTGCAACTGTTACATCCCAAGCCGCTACTCCTTGTCTTTGGGTACCATCTGTCGCGAACTGTGCATTTGCGAGTATGGCAGGTGGATTACCTGTAGAACTAAAATCAGGAGAACGAAACTGGACTTGATAAATACCAGTGCTAGAGGGATTAAAAATACAAGGTGTGTAACCACCAGCAGATAAAGGAGCAGGCCCCGCAGTTTCTTTAGCTACCGTGTCAATAAAACCTGCGCCTGTGGTGGAGTTAACATCACAAGTATGTACAGTATTATTACTGTCATCAAGAATAACAATATCTTGGGGATTAGAAAAACTGGTGGAGACACTAGAGCCAAGATATACTGTTTCCCCAGATTGAGCATAGAATCTGATTGTCGTTCGGCGAGGAATACCCGCAGTCGTTGAATTAAACCATTCTAGGTAAGGTCTGCTCCCACCATCTGCTACTAATTCTTTACTACCTTCTGCCCAACTAGGTTGTATACCTTGTCCTAAAATACAGAGCAAAAAAGCAAGACTACCCCAGCATTGTGTTTGGTAGCGGTTAAATAAAGATAGTTTCATTTTAGTGATCGCCTGTAAATCATTAAATAAAAATTTCATTAGTACCGTTAACGCGCCACAGGTTTTTGTAGTCCAAATCCATCGAATAATTCATTCAGTTTTAGCGTCAAACCCAAGTAAGCACCACCGGCGGAACGCGTACCTGAAAAATCACGGTCATCGACTGTACCAAACGCATAACCACCTGCTAGCCGCAAATTAGGACTTAAATAATAACCAGCCTCTACTACAAAACCCGTTTCTGTATAGTTAGATTGACCAATGACACGCGCCTCACCTACCAAATCCCAGGTATAACCCAGGCGATAAGTAGCACGCAATTGTCCGAGATTGACCGTAGTTGTACCGACTAAATCATTAGCTAAGTAGGAAGTGCTGTTTCGCAAAGCATACTTACCGTAAAATTCCCATTGCCAATTGGGTGCATAAATAGCCTCTAGTGCAAAGGTATGGTCTTGAGAACCAGTACCACTACCTAAGAGAATGGTGTCGGGAATAGTGGCGGGATTTTGTCGGTATTCATAACGCAACAAGGCGTTAAATTTATCATTTTTGGGGTCGCGATAAGCTAAACCCAGTTTTAAGTTGACTGTATCCCCTAGTCCTACAAGTTTTTGATTGGCAGAATTGGCTTGTTGATAGCGGAACAAACCTGTGAGTGCTGGAGAGATTTTACCCACGGCGGCGGCGGAAATTACAGTGTTAGAACCACTGGAAGAAGTACGATATTCATAACGCGCGCTAGCTTGAAAGTCAGGATTATCAGAATATTCCAAACCTACACTGTAACTATCTCCACCATTAAAACCAATACTAGAAGCACTTTGTCCAAAGGCGAAAGGTTGAGCAAATTGTTGACCTGCGGCGGTACGATTGAAGAAGCTACCAAAAATATGCTCGTAAGCGAGATTCAATCGCAAACCAGGCGCAATCATCCAACGGTTATTCAGACCTACAGCACCTTGGGTTGTGAGTTCGTTAGCTCCACCGAGAATAGAATAACGTGCAGTTAAGGTAGTATCAGTACCAAGCTTGTGTTCCCCGTTAATATTTAAGCTAGTGATGGAGTTACCGGCATTTTGACCACCACTGTAATATTGTTGGGCGAGGCTAATATTCACACCAGGAACAACCGCCCAATTTAGCCCCAAAATAGTCCGATCTGGATACGCACTATCTTTGTCAGATGATAAAGTCATCTCGTTTTGGAATTGGAAGGTGAGGTTATCAGTCAAAGGATAGGTCAAACGACTACGCAACTGATCGGATGTCGTATTAGCGTTAGTAGTGGCCATTCTATCTTGGCGATCGCGGTGAATCCAATCGACATTAACAGTAGCTTTCCCTAATCTCTGTTGAATACCCGCCAAAATGGTGGTCAGAGAATTATCTACTTTACTACCTGGTGTAGCTTGCGATTGTGGGGAAAATAATTCTTCAAAGGTATCTAGAGGTTGGGGCGCAATGCCAAAATTATCTTCGTGGTCATATTGCAGGCGAATATTTGTAGTTGGCGAAACTTTCCCTGTTAACTGTCCACCATAGCGAGTTTGACCAGGAACAAAGCTAACTGTGGCGTTATTTGCAAAGCCTGTATCAGCATAGCGATAATAAGCACGACCTTGTAAACCTTTGAAAATCTCTCCTTGGGCTTCTAAACGGTAAGCTTCACCACTGACATTACCCATGATGTCAGAATCATTGGTGGAATGGGCATATTCGGCAATTAACTTACCTTGCGAACCTAGAGAGATCATCGCATCTGCGCCATAAAGTTCAAAGGCGCGTAATCCTTGGTTTTCTCTCAGGTAGGTCGCACCTAACCAACTTTCTTGATTGAGGATGCTGGAAAAGTTGTATTGCAAACGACCTGCATAGATATTGCTATCAGAGTTATCACCATCGTATTGATAGCTAACAACGATGCGTCTTACCAAAACTTGTCCATTGCTATCAATATCAGTACGCAAAACAGGTTCACGGAATAATAGAGTACCGCGATCGTAATCGATTTCATAATCGGGGCCTCTACTTAACTGTTTGCGTTCTAAAACCGTACCAGGACGATTTAATTCCTCTAATTCAATGAAGACATTTTCACTACCAGGAACTAAAATCCGCCGGGAAAGAAAGTAATAACCACTAGTTCCATCAGGTGCGATGGTATCTCGTTGGAAAGCCTGGAGATTATTACCGTAGAAACCCGTAATTTGGAGATTTCCTAAGTTGTAGTTAGCTTTAAAACCGTGCAGTTGACGCGTCACGGCGGTAAACTGCTGGGAAGAACGAGCAAATTCTTCTGTGTTGTAGTCTCCCCACATCGCATAATCAGGAGACACCCCAGGAAGCTTACTAGAACGCTCAAAACGTAAATATAAGCTATCAATCGAAGGCGTGACTGCTTCAACTTTAGAACTATCGCCGTAAACAGGATAATTTTGCTCGTTGAATTGATAATTCCTAAACAGACGATTATCACAGTTGCAATCTTCGTTGAGAGAACGAGAACTATTGTATGCACCAGTAAACAACCACTCGCCAAAAGTCCCCGTAGCAAAGATCGCTGAGTGAAAATCTAATTGCGTCTTGTTATCTCGATTGGGAGGGATAAAATCCCGAAAGCTACTGTAATAGTCTGTTCCTCTTGCACCCAAGCGCAAATCTATCACCCCAGTCACCAAGCTAGGACGCAGTGCAGTTTCAAATTGCAGTTGGGTAAAAGCTTCTAAGTTATTGACTAAAGCGCGAATCCTCACAGTTTGGGCTTTGAGGTCTGAACGTAAAGTAGCTGCAAATTCGCCTTTTTTGACCTCTACCTGAAATCCTGGTTGTTCTGGTTTGAAATCTGTTCCTATTAACTCTCCGGCTGTGGAAATGATAGTGACGACATTATCTTCATTAGAACGATTGCCATTAATATCTAGTAATTGACCTTTAATAGTTGCGGTGGAACGTCCATCGGCTGGAATACGAGCTTCAACGGTTTCGATTGCAAGTTTGCTGGCGGTTCCTCGTACTACTACCTTTGTTGTCATCGGTGGTTCAGAACTACCGAGAATTTGTGCAGAAATAGTATTTTCACCATCTTTTAGGGAAACTCCATACCATGTCTGCGTTACTAAATTAGTCTTCGCATCAGTTTCTGTACGTCCCACTAAGGAAGCATCTACTAGTACACCATTCACGCGTAATTCTACTTGACTACCTACGGGAAACTGTACTGTCACCGCAGTGGCTGGTACATCGACAACACTGTTAGGTGTGGGGTTGAGAATGTTTAGGGTTGGGGACTGGGGATTGGGGACTGGGGATTGGGGACTGGGGACTGGGGATTGGGGATTGGGGATTGGGTTATTTTCGTCTGATTCTGCTGCGATTAATTTACGTAAGTTTCGGGGTAAGGGTGTATTTGCTGTGGGTGTAAAGGTGGGAATTTCTTTTGGTGTGGTGGGGGCGGGTTCTGTGAGTTTACTTAAGGCTTGGGGGACTATAACCTCTGTTGATGGTTCAAATGGTGTAATTGCGGTTGAGGAAGTTTGAAAGCTTTGTGTTTGAGTTATAGATGTATCGTTCTGTGATTCTGTAACCTGATTGCTGAGTTCAGTGGTTTGACTGAATTCTTCAACCTCTTTGTCTTCTATAGAAGAAGGAACATGAAACGCTTCTTCATCTGAAGAAGGAGTATTTGAAGAAGGGTTTTCTAACTGTGGCTGTTCAATATTTTCAGCATGAGCGATCGCTGGGTACAATACACAGCTAATAGCCCCTACCATCACTCCCATTAACCTCAAATGGAAATTAGTTACAGGTGTCATGGTTTAGCTACCTCCTCTGAGATAGGAGTGACTGCAAAATTCATTCTCACTAGTCCGCCTGGTTCTAAGCGCACTAGACGAGATTGGCTATTACGTTCGCGGAATTTCTTGTTGGGGGCTAATTTATAGCCAGGAACGCTACTTAGGTCTAAGACTCCAGCGTGACTTCCGGGTAAAGCATTAGCTACAGAGAACAACCCATTGGGATCTGTAGTAACTCGGTTTCCATCCTGTAGGAAAATGACTGCATTGGGAACTCCTGGTTCTCCTGTTTGCTGTTCCCCATCAAAATTTTTGTCTATAAACACCCGCCCGATAATTGTACCGCAGTCAGAAACTATACCTGGACGGATAGTTAATTTATGTGTTGCTGGCCCGTCTTTGATACTAAAACGATTGTCTGCACGTAAAGCATTAACAATCGCACTATTTCTACCTGTACCACGTAGAGAGTCCGTTGTTAATTGAGCAGCGTAGGCAATATTTAATACTTTTTTAACCGGAATACTTACATCCGTACTTAAAGTTACTGTGTTACCGTTACGGGTAGCAGTGATGGGGACTAACTGACCATCAATTTCTCCCCTAACGGATTTAGATAAAAAGTTAAATCCTAAAGGTAAGTTATCGGTAACAACAACATTATTTAAAGCTGCGTCTGATAGGTTACGAACTGATAGACGATAAATTACAGTATCTCCTGGTTCAGCCGCCGAGCGATCGCCTGTTTTGACAATCTGCATCTGACTGGCTTGACACATATTAGTCGTAAATTCAAAGGCTAATAGGTCTAGTCCTACAACTTCTGCGTTGGGAACTAAAACCACTGTGCTTTCTACTCTGGTTTCTCCGGTCAAACTAATTGGCTGACCATCTAAAGAAGTAGCGACATATCGCACAACATTATTGTTTTCTGAACCTGTGCTGTTGAGAATTTCAATTTTAATCCGACGTTGTCGATAGTCAGAATTAGCTGGAGGATTCACTACGAAAATATATGTTTTTCCCGGATCTGTTTGACCTTTATTGGGGTCAAGTAAAAAATTATAGACACCAGCCGGGTCATTTGTGATGGCATAAGGATTGACATTTTGAATATTTGGGACTTTACCACCAGGAATATCGTTGTTAGCAATATCAGGCAGTTCTGTAGGAGTTAGAGCCACTAATTGCCCTAATTCTGTTCCTGTGGGGTCGCTGGGATTAGGTTCATATACACCCACAGAAAAACCTGTATAGTCTGGTAAAAGCGCACCTGCACAACCTAAAATTCTTCCCAGTGGATCAACTAAAGGTGTAGAACTCACACCAAGTTGACTGCTACTTCCTTCGTATAAAGTACTTTTACCTTGATATGTATAAGTATAAGTATAAGTAGCTTGGTTAACGATATTAACTACACGAGTTTCTTGTGCGATCGCTGTTATTGGTGCGGTAGTATGCAAAAAGCCAAGTAAACAAAGTATTGGTGTTAACCGTTTGCCCCAGTTAACACCTAAGTTTCTCTGTTTTTTAAGAGGACGACTCACTAAATTTATCTCCTCATAAACGCCATAATATTTGTTAATAAAAACATTTATTTATAAGTGACAAGATTGTCATTCAAAAGCGGTAAGTTTCAATTAATGCTCAATTAGTAATTATTTAGTCAACCGATGTTGTCAAACTGAACATAAAACAAAGGCTGACTAATAAATAAATCTTGCCCAGAAGCCGGGTGAAAACAGTCAGTTAGCGTACCTGAGTTTGATAAGTTAGCTTAACTGTAGTTTTTGCTGCTACCGAGGGAAGTTGTACTCGAATGTGAGTGTAAGCAGTGGCTGGTGCTGGTTTGGTTTCAACTTTGCCACCAGCGAGAGTCACTTTAATTGTGGGGTTGTCTACAAAACTACGTCCGCCATCTATGCTGTAGGTGATTTTGGCATCTTCCCTGGCAATTTTGGCAGAGTTCAGCACATACGCCATACCTTGGGGGATGGGTTGATTGAGAGTCAGATTTTTAATCGGGCGATCGCTTTTATTTTCCCCACTCAATGTATACTTCAGCACATCTCCTGGTGTGACTTTAACTGCTCCTGTTAAAGCCTGCCAAGATACTTTTTGTTTACCCTGTTGATCCTTCGTTACCACTTGCTTTTCGGCTGCCAAAACTAACTGTAAAGCCTGCTGAGTTCGAGGATTTTGGGCAACGGCACTACTCAAGTGCCAACTATGTGCTGAAGAAACAAAAGGTACTGTAATGACAATGAAAGCTGCTCCTATTCCCGCAGCCAAAAAATGCTTCATTTTTATCACCTCATAAGAATTGACACTACCAAATAGAAGAAAAAGGAAACAGGTGAATAAAGTTAAGGATGATCATCTATTTGATGCAATACATCTTATACACCTTGCACCTGTTCCTTGCTTCTTCCTTAGTTCACTTTCCGTTGGAAGCTAAAGGTTCTAGTCACACCTGGTGTTACTCTTCCAGTTACAGTATTCACATACTTAGTGACATCAGTAGTTGCAGTAGTACCAGTTTGATCGCTACCTGGAGTATTGCTGCCATTATAGAAGGTGATATTTGCTGCCCCAGAATCTTTAGCTGAACCAATAATATTGCTGGTGTCAATTTGCAAATTATTATCGTTGTCTAAAGCCCAGTTATTACCATTAGCACCTCCTATTGTGCCGTCTTCAGTAATCACCAGTCTATCGGCCTCTAAAATCACATTTCCTGTACCAGATTGTGGTTCGGAAATGTTCTTGTATTCGATTACGTACTGAATAATATTGCCAGGAGACGGTTTCTTAGGATCAATGCTTAATGTGCCATCACTTCCCTGAACATCTGGGCCAGTACCTTTCAAGATTTGTGACTTCTTCAACAGTTGTAAGAAGCCAGTGTAAACGCGATTAATAGTGATGTTGCTAATTGGTTGGCTGGAAGCATCTAATCTGGGATTATTACTGCCATCAACTAATGTAGTTGTGACTCTGACTGGGAAGCCACGTTGAATGTCGGTATCAGTTGATAGGCGAGTTCCTGGTGGTAAATCCACTTCCACACCGTAGGTAGCATTAGCACCAGCAGCCACACCAGTAATTTTCACCGGAGTACCAGATGTGAGAGTAAATGTACCGCCGCTATAGTTATAAACGGCACTTTGATTTTGATAACTCACAGTCACTTTTGTATTATCTGGTAAATCCGTAGGATTACTTGGTGCTGTTGGAGTTACAACTATATCACTGGGCAGAGTACCATTATTCCTAATTGTATTCGTGAAACCAACGGATTGAGGATCTAGGGTACTACCAGGTGTTGTGTTAGGAGGTACAAAGGAAGACTTGTTGGTGAAATCAGTATTCGTTGTCCCATCTGGCCCGGTAGCATCTGGCGCACCCTCTGGGCCGTTCAACACTGAGTAGGGTGAAGGAGTAGAAATCGTGAATTGGTTGAGTGCGCCTGTTATAGATGCTGCGGCTTGGTTATTATTGGCTGTATCTACAGGATTTGTGCCAGTAACCGGATAGTAACCAATATCTGGGGTAGTAGTAATATTTCCAGTAGTGGAGTTGTAGTTATCGGGGTTTTGGTCACCTGAATTGTCAACAATTAGGGGACTATTGGGATCTCCGGCTGTTCTACCAAATACTTGAGCAACGTTATTGACGGTAGCTGTTGAGCCTGAAATATTAGTAGTCCTGATTTGTACGGTAAAGCCAGTGACAGTTGTTCCTGTAGCGACGGAAGTGACAGTGTTAGGATCATTAATGAAACCGATGCGTTTCACTGTGCTTAGACTGGCAGGAGCCGTAGTTGACCATGACACTTGATTTGCTGTTCTGGTTGGGTTAACAGCCGGATCATCGGTGGAGTAAACTACTCTCCATCCTGGAGGCGGAGTTGGTACAGCATTCAGAGTGGTGTTAGCTGGTAGGGCATCAGAGACTAAGATTCTTGTCACTGGGTTGCCATCAACTGTAATGCTAGTACCTGCCAAAGCTGCGGGTATAAAGCCTCTATTTGTGGGGTCACTGCTCTCAACCCGCAAACTCAAGCCATAGGTTAATAGGTCATCATTCAGGGTTGAAGTGTTACCCGCATCATAACCTGTGCGAACTTTGAGGACTGTAGCGAGAGCCACCGTGTTAGTACCACCCCCAATTGTTGCCCGTTGCGTGATACTACCTTCACGGACTCCGTTCACTGGCGCGCCAGGTACTTCACCTGCAACAGCACCATCAGGGTTATCCACAGTATAAACGTCACCACCATCAGCGATACGCAGGACGTTTTGAGCATCACCTTGGGTGTTACCCAGCGTCACGCTGACTACATCACCGTTTTGTGCCGCAGCAGCTATGGTTACTGGCACACGGACTAACACTGTTCCACCGACGGGAACGGAAGGGGAATCAATACCGCCTGGAGTTACGTTTACCCAACTTGTACCACCATTGGTACTGTATTGCAGTTGTCCATTAGCTGGTGTCTGACCATTTTGATCGACAGGTAAGGTACCAGCAATTGTGCCTGGCCCATTGGATGTGGCTTGGTTGGGAATACGGAATTTAGTGGGGTCGTTACCAATGTTGGTAATAGTGTAAGTATAAACCAACTGATTTCCTGGGGCGATTTGACCACCGGGGTTTGTTTGGTTGGTAATCCCAGAAGCGGTGACAGTGATACCAGCTACTTCTGCTACAGTGACGGTGACTGTATTGGATGTGCTGTTTATGGGTGTGTTGGGATTATTGGGGTCTTCGTAGGTAGCTGTTGCGGTGTTACTGATAGATTGACCACCCGCAGTTCCTTCAGCTAAGACAGGGGCAACAAATGAGAAAATGCCATTAATGAGGAATGATGCGGCGATGAATGCACGGTACATTCCATACTTTTTAGTCTTTTTAATTCTAGAGAGAGATTTCATCTGGTGTAATTTCTTGGTATGGTAGGTTCTAGCTAAATAATTGGGAAACTCAACAAAAATTAGTCACAAAACTGAGACTGACCTTGTGCTGAGTTCAGAGTGCAGAAGGTAAGTTACACGCTGTGAACTTTGCCCCCAAGACGCTTCTCGTTAAATGACTTCAAGGCTATAAAAATCACTTAAAAGTTACTAGTCTGGTTCGGACTATAGATGTCATACTGACTATGTCTGTAGTTGGCAGTTCTGGTTTACCCTTAGCAGATGGAATTAGGGCAAGCTGCAAAAACTCAACTTTAAGTTCCTATCAGAAAACTGCTTAATGTTCGATTTCTGAGTCCTGCTACGGTTCTATTTACGTTTGACTTACTGAATATAGAGTTGACTGATTGACACAAATAGGTATCGTAATAATTACAACATTAGATCGAGCGTCTCCAATTGAAAAACAGTTGAAATACCAGTATTTGAAAACTTTAAGACTAAAATAATTGCGTCTTATTACTTAGGTAAGAAATACTAAAGGTTGTGATTATGACATTAACTTCTTGATGACTCCAGTGATATTGAGGTAAATGATCATGAAGATTAGTTGTCGTCTGGGAATATCCAACGGATAAACATATCCGACTATTTTTGTCGGGTATGTTTGACTGGTATTTTTACTCGTGATAGTATGCAGCCACAGTTGACGGATAGACAGGGAAAGATAGTTACTATGACACAGGCAGTATCCACACCAAATCAAACCTCCAACGCCGCTTTTAGTGCTTTGAAATGTAAAGAATGTGGCGCGGAATATGAACTCAAAGCCATTCATGTATGTGAGTTCTGTTTTGGCCCGTTGGAAGTTAAATATGACTACAATGCTCTACGCCTGTCTGTCACCCGTGAAAAAATTCAAGCCGGCCCGAATTCTATTTGGCGTTATCGTCCCTTTCTACCTGTCGCAACTGAGAACGTTATTGATGTGGGAACAGGTATGACTCCCCTGGTACGTTCCCACCGTTTAGCACGTCGCCTGGGTCTAAACAAACTATATATAAAGAATGATGCGGTGAATATGCCCACCTTGAGCTTTAAGGATCGGGTAGTGTCTGTTGCTCTTTCCCGCGCCAGAGAATTGGGTTTTACGACTGTATCTTGTGCTAGCACCGGTAACTTGGCGAACTCCACAGCTGCGATCGCAGCCCATGCCGGTTTAGACTGTTGTGTATTCATCCCCTCAGATTTAGAAGCTGGTAAAGTTTTGGGTAGCTTAATCTACAGTCCTACCCTGATGGCTGTAAAGGGTAACTACGACCAAGTCAATCGCCTTTGTTCAGAAGTTGCAAATACACATGGATGGGGATTTGTCAATATCAATTTACGTCCCTACTATTCGGAAGGTTCTAAGACTTTGGGTTATGAAGTCGCAGAACAATTAGGCTGGGAATTACCGGATCACGTAGTTGCACCCTTAGCTTCTGGTTCACTATTTACAAAAATTTATAAAGGCTTCCAAGAATTTGTGGAAGTGGGTTTAGTAGAAGGTAAGTCAGTGCGGTTTAGTGGCGCGCAAGCTGAAGGTTGTTCACCCATCGCGCAAGCCTTTAAAGAAGACCGCGACTTTATTAAACCAGTCAAACCCAATACAATTGCTAAATCAATTGCGATCGGCAATCCAGCAGATGGTGTGTATGCTGTCGATATTGCCAAAAAGACTGGCGGTAATATTGAATCTGTCACAGATGCCGAAATTATTGAAGGCATCAAGTTGCTGGCAGAAACTGAAGGCATTTTCACTGAAACAGCAGGCGGAACAACTGTGGCTGTGCTGAAAAAATTAGTGGAATCTGGCAAGATTGATCCAGATGAAACTACCGTGGTTTACATCACTGGCAATGGTTTAAAAACCCAAGAAGCAGTACAAGGCTACATTGGCGAACCGTTGACAATTGATGCCAAACTCGATAGCTTTGAACGTGCTTTAGAGCGTTCTCGGACTTTAGATCGCTTGGAATGGCAGCAAGTTCTGGTTTAATCAGTGCTGGGTGGTGAGTAGTGAGTGCTGTTAGCGGTAGCGCGGCGTTTAGCCGGTGCTGAGTGCTGGGTGCTGAGAGAAGTGTTTCTTCACCTGCTTTCCCAGTCCCCAGTCCCCAGCGATGCACTGAGCTTGCCGAAGTGTCCCCAGTCCCCAGTCCCCAATCCCCCAATTTATCAATTCACAACTGAAGTATTAATTCACTATGGCTGTAAAAGTTTTAGTCCCCACTGCCTTGCAAAATTTCACTAACAATCAAGCGGCACTAGAATCTAGTGGTAGCAATATTGCTGAACTTTTAGATTCTTTAGAAAAAAGTTTTCCTGGTATTAAAGCGCGTTTGTGCGATGAAAGTGGACAGCCACGACGTTTTTTGAACCTGTATGTAAATAGCGAAGATATTCGCTTTTTGGACGGGACAAAAACACCGTTAAAGGACGGGGATGAGGTGAGTATTGTCCCAGCGGTTGCAGGTGGTTGATCTAGCCAAAATTTACCAGGCAATATAGTTTTAGTTTCTCCTGTACGATTTTAGTCAAGCGCGATCGCCAGCAAACCACTATCTACAAGAAATAAAAAGCGGTTTTTGTTGGTTGTGCGTTTTGAGGGAGATATTATAGATGTCAACTGTTTTTAGCATGAGTAGTTTTTATTACTCATGCTTTTTGTGTCATGTTGACTCCTGTAAGATCAAGTAATCATCCATCAATTTTTATAAAGAGCTTATGTCTTCTACTCCTCTAACATTAAATTTAGTTGAGGGTTCTGTTAGCTTTAGTTTTTCCCCCGAAGCAGCCACGGAATTAAAGGGTGCGATTGATCAATTGATGGAACGTCTCAAAACTGTTGCAGCTAAATCCAACTCTGGCACTAAAGTTACTCCCCAACCACCATTGGAATATCGTTATACAGGGGAGATATTTTTAGAAATTTTCTGTAATCCCAATATCTGGCCTACACCCTTTGCGGCTAAAGTCTTGCTGACTGTACGGGATATCAATATTCGGTTGACTACGGAAGCTGAACTGGTCAGGGTGATAGAAGATATTAACCAGTATTTAGAACAAGTGGGATAAAGACTGCAAACATCTAGTTATTTAACTGTTAAATCCCAGCAAAATAGACACTAAAGATTTATGTCTATCTCAGGATGTAAGAGGGGATTTCCTGGTGCTAAAGTTTGGATATTGCCCCAAACACACAAATTTGGCATTTTATTGATTGTGGCAACATCTTGTTAGGAGTGAATGTGAAGAATATTTTTGTTCGTAAAGGTATTTACTGCTTATCTAGTTTAGCGGCTGTAGCTGTAGCTGGGACTGGCTTATCTGCTCATGCTCAAACAGTACCTCCCGTTGAGGCAAACAGCGATGCTATGTCTCCCGCAACATCAAGTGTTGAACCAAAAGTGGAAGCACAAAACTTCTCTTTTCCCAGTGCGACAACTTTTAACGCTGACAGCCGGACAGTTACACCCGTACCAGGAACAGTAGCCACTACATCAGCAACCCTGGTTTTACCTGAAGCCGCAACATCTGCTCCTGCTGTTGCACCTACTCCCAACACAGTGGCACAATCAGATATTAATGTTGGTAGACGTACCCGTGGCGGTAGTAGCTATATTGGTGTGGCTGGCAATATTGGTATCGGTGGTGGTGATTCATCCTTGGGAGATGGGAATTTTGCGGCTATCAGCAAGATTGGATTTACTAATACCTTTTCTATCAGACCCTCAGCTGTATTTGGTGATAACACCACGATTCTGATTCCTGTCACCTACGATTTTAACTTTAGACAGGTAGATCCATTTGATGAACCACTAGCGATCGCACCCTATGTAGGTGTAGGTGCAGCAATTAAAACTGGTGATGATTCCCAAGCTGCATTTTTGGTTTCTGGTGGTCTTGATGTCCCTCTTAATTCTCAATTTACTGCCACAGCTGCCATCAATGCTGGATTTTTCGATAAAACAGATGTCGGATTGTTATTGGGTGTAGGCTACAATTTCTCCGGCTTCTAAATTGAGTGCTGAGTGCTGAGTAGTGAGTGCTGAGTAGTGAGTGCTGAGTAGTGAGTGCTGAGTGCTGAGTGCTGTTAGCGGTAGCGGGGCGTTTAGCCCGTGCTGAGTGTTTTTAGGTTAATCAGCACTGAGTTATGAATTACGGAAAGCAAGATACTCATTACTCATTACTCATTACTCATTACTCATTACTCATCACTCCCTACTGCTTGGGAGTCACTTTATCAATTACTTTCAATTTGCCATCGTCTTGTACTGTCCAGACATCGTAAACACCAATGACATCACCGTTAGCATCAACATCGACATTACCACTAGCACCTTGATAGTTAATATCTTTGCCTTCTTTGAGTAACTTCAACCCTTCGCAAACATCGGTGACTTCTACACCGGGTGCATTAGATACTTCTCTAATTTTACTGGACACACCAACACCTGTATTATCTTTAGCTGCTTGTGCTGCCAATACTAACAAGGCGGCTGCATCCCAGGCTTGGGGGGCAAATTCTCCTGGTGAACCACCTTTTTTAGATTGCCAGAGTTTTGTGAAGGCTTCTAAGGCTTTACCATCGGAACCAGGAACAGTCCCGATGACTCCAGAGACGATGAACTTACCATCTGCGGCTTTACCTACTTGTGCGGGAAATTCATCTGATTTCATGCCGTCTGTGAGCATGATTTGTACGCCGTTGGTTAAACCTTGCTGATAAGCTGATTTTAATAATAGACTGCCTGTCTCTACGTAAAAAACGCCCAATACGGCATCTGGTTTACCTGCAAAGGCCGCAGTAGCTTCAGTTTCAAAGGTAGTGGCTTTGGGGTCATAGCGGACAGGGTTACTTTTGTTAACGATTGTTCCGCCCAATTTTTCAAAAGCTTGAACAAAGGCTTTTTCAAAACCAACTCCGTAGTCGTTGTTAATCACTACGGTAGAAACTCGCTTATAACCTTTTTTAATAGCGAGTTCTGCTAAGGCAGGCCCTTGATAACTATCAGGGGGAACTGTCCGCGCCCAAAAGCCTTTGAAATCGCCTTTTTGCGCCAATTCGGTAAATTTGGGGCTAGTGCTACCAGGGGAAATCAGCATGACGTTATTTTGGGCAGCAATGGACACTGCCGCAGTAGATACGCTACTAGCAAATGAACCAACTACACCCGCAACTTTATCTACAGTTGCGAGTTTGGTCATCCCTGCTGCACCTGCTTTGGGGTCGGTTTGGTCGTCTACTGCTACCAATGTGACTGGTTGACCATTCACACCTCCACAGGCGTTAACTGTGTCTACTAGCAGAGGCACAGCAGCAGCCATTTGCTGACCAATTGATGCTAAATCCCCTGTTGTTGGTAGTAATGAACCTATTTTTAATCCGGTGTTATTGCTGCTTGTGGGACTAGTCGTACTGTTGGTATTTCCACCATCAGTAGTATTGGTGGTTGTGCAAGCCGCCATCAAGAACCCAGTGGCTAAGGTAGTTAAGCCCAGGGCGAGGGCAGTACTAATTTTGACCATAATTACTTTCACTCCTCTATTCTATGGGAGCTTGAAAGCAAGATGCAAACTAGATGTTTTTACTTAGTTCAATCTTATATCAAGTCTCCAAAGGTTAAATGATAGCATCTACCTTTGGATACATATAGTGATTGCTACGACTTTTGTATTTTTTTGCAACACAGTTAGTTATGTGTTGCTTTTTTGTCTCCAAAACGGAGAGGGAGGGATTCGAACCCTCGGATGGGTCTTACGAGTCCATCAACAGATTAGCAATCTGCCGCTTTCGACCACTCAGCCACCTCTCCACGGTCACGAAATATAATGTTAGCAGTGATTTTTGAAAAAGTCAATAGTCAATAGTCAATAGTCATTAGTGATTGCTGTTAACTATGGACTTTGGACTATTGACTAAGTTTACAGGACTTGCGATCGCATCCAAGCTATGGGTAGGGTGCATAACTTTTGCAATTGCGGGACATAGGCACGCTGATTAAAGACGTTGTAATCGTTGCGTTCGATGACATCTAAGATTTGCCCGTACAGCATGGAAGCTGCCCACACAGGCCAGCGTGCATCCGGGGCTAGGTGGGCGATGCCTTGTTCGGCTTTGGTGTAGAACTGTCGCGCCCGTTCGATTTGGAAACGCATCAATGCCCGCCAACGGTCATCGACTACACCTTTAAAGAAATCTTGTTCGGTGTAGTTGAATCTGGCTAGGTCTTCTAGGGGGAGATAGATGCGTCCTCGCCTAGCATCTTCGCCGACATCACGCAATATGTTTGTGAGTTGATTGGCAATTCCCAAGGCGATCGCTTCTTCTGTGGGAATATAAAGTGGTTTACGCTGAGACCACGGAGCTGTATTTGCGTTGGTGTCTACTTCCATGACGGCGGTTGACATCAAGCCGACTGTGCCAGCAACGCGGTAACAGTAGAGGTATAATTCCTCAAAGGTTTCATAACGACTACGGTATAAATCCATACGCTGACCAGCGATCATATCCCGAAAGGGCTGGATATCGAGGTCAAAGCGTTGCAGGGTATCGACCAGAGCAACATCATAGTTTTCTACGGGAATACCCGCAAAAATTGATTCTAGATGTTGCTCCCAGAGGTCTAGGGTTTCTGGTGTAGTAATGGCAGCACCGGGGCCGTCTACTAGTTCATCGGTACGACGACACCAAGCATAAATTGCCCAGATAGCTTGACGTTTTGCCGGACTCATCAACAAAGTACCCAAGTAGAAGGTTTTGGCGTACTTGGCTGTGAGATGCCGACAAATTTTGTAGGACTCGTCTACAGAGACCAGCGTTTTCATGCGCGGGGGGGAATCAGGCAGTTGCAGCATTCGTTGCAGGCGGTCGGGTTAGCGTTTGCAGGTTAGAGGCATTAGCCACTGGCAGTGATTCGCAGATCGCCTGCGCTGTTAGCTTACCAGAAAGTACAGCTCCTTCCATACTGCCTAAGTAGCGTTGCATGGTGTAACTCCCTGCTAAAAAGAAGTTAGCGATAGGAGTTTTTTGGGAGGGACGGTACTGTTGACGACCAGGGGTCGCTTTGTAAACTGAACGCGGCGTTTTCACTACATGAGATTTCAGCAACTTGGCTGGATTTTCTCCCCCAAAATCATCGGGGAAGAGTTTTTCTAGTTCTGCAATTGTGGCAGCAACTATTTCCTCATCGGATTTGCTAATCCAATCTTTTGCCGGTGCTAGAACTAATTCCAACATGGAGCGATCAGGATTGGCATATTCGCGACAAGTGTTACTCATATCAGCATAAACGCTGAGGAGGGGCGATCGCGAAAATAATAACTGATCGATATCTGTTAATTTTCGGTCAAACCATAAGTGCAAGTTAATTACCGGCACTCCTTCTAAACCGTCTAGCTTCTGGAAATACTCCATTTGCTGCCAAGGTTTAGGTAATAACACTTTAGCGACATCTACTGATGTGGCGAAAACATAACAGTCGGCGGTTTCAATGTAATCATCTGCACCATTTAAGCCTCGGATGACAAAGTGCTTAACACTACCATCCTCATTGAGAACGATTTCTTTGATTGGTGCATTGAGACGGACTTCACCACCGCCTGCTGTAATGTGGTCAACGATGGGATCGCATAGCCTTTCTGTGGGTGAACCATCTAGGAAAGCTATCTTTGAGCCGTATCTTTCTTGTAGAAAGCGGTTGAGCGCAGTTAAGAGGATGGTGGCAGAAACTTCTTCAGGATTGATAAAAGTCAGTGCTTTCGATGCGGCGATAAACACATCGGTGGAGACTCGCTCATCAATTCCTTGTCTTTCTAACCATTCCTTGAAACTGTACTTGTCCATTTCCTCCACATACTTTTGACCCCGCACCACTGCTGGAGTTAAGCCGACGGCGAAGCGCAGTTTCTGTCCCCAAGTCAACATATCATTGTTGCGGAGAATGGACGCGATGACGTTGAAGGGGGAAGGAATATCGGGAACATCAAAACGGGAGTATGTTCCTGGTTTATCTGGTTGGTTAAAAATCAGTGTATGTTCTTTCCATTGGAGTCGGTCTTCAATACCTAACTCCTTAAGTAACTGGAGCATATTGGGGTATGCACCGAAGAAGGCGTGTAATCCCGTTTCATACCAGTCGCCGTCTGAGTCTTTCCACGCCGCGACAAGACCACCCAATACGTCCCGGCTTTCCAAGACAATGGGAGTGTGACCTGCGTCTGTGAGATATTTCGCGCAGGAAAGTCCTGCTAAACCAGCACCCGCGATCGCTACTCGCATTTAAACCTACTGTTTTTCAATATTTCTTAATTGTTTTGTCGTTCTCATTATACGTTGCAATCTGTTACATTTGGCAGAAAAAAGGGATTGGGTACTGGGGACTGGGGACTGGGTTATCTGAATTTTGAATTTTGAATTTTGAATTTTGAATTGGTATGAGGGTGTAGGATCAGGCCTGAAATGGTTGTGGGTAAATGATTATGTCAGCTGATCAACAGCTAGCGAGTTTTGGAAATCACCTCATTGTTGGTGTTTCTGGTACTACTTTAAGTGATGAAGATAAGCGCGCTCTCAGTGAATTAAAACCTGTGGGGGTGATATTCTTTGCGAAAAACTTCCTAGATGGTGTCCCCTATGAGGTTTGGTTGCAAAGTTTTCGAGAGTTGCACCGGCAAATTAGGGAATATACGGAACGTGATTTGATGTTTTTTACTTTAGATCATGAAGGTGGGCGAGTTGTGCGGACACCTTTACCAATCACTAGATTTCCCCATGCGGTGTTGTTGCGATCGCACTCCCAAGAAGTAGCTAAAGCTACAGGTATCGAGTTAAAATCTTTGGGAATTAATTTATCTTGGTCTCCTGTGGCGGATATTTATTCTAATCCCCAAAATCCGGTGATTGGATTTCGCGCCTTTAGTAACACTCCCGCAAGTACGGCTGAAGCTGTCTGTGAATATTATCAAGGACTCAAAGCATCGGGAATTGTCGGTTCTGCCAAACATTTTCCGGGACATGGCGACACTAGTAAAGATTCCCATTTAGAATTACCTGTTCTTAATCTCACTTTGGAAGATTTGCGTCAACGGGAATTAATACCGTTTAAGGCTTTAATTGAGGCGCAAATCCCAATTATGATGACGGCGCATATTCTTTTTCCGCAAATTGACCCTGATTGGCCTGCGACTCTCTCAGCAGCTATTCTTAAAAATATCCTGCGGGAAGAGTTGGGATTTGAGGGTGTGGTTGTATCTGATGATTTAGATATGAAAGCTGTGTCTGATATGTTTATGCAACAGGGAACAGTGGCGCGTGCATTTAATGCTGGATGTGATTTATTTATTGTGTCGCGCAATATTCATTCATCATCGATGGAACGGACTTATCAAATTGCGGCTGATTTTGCTGAAGCGTTAAATCAGGGTAGCTTGGCTGAGTCTGTGGTGGTAGCCGCTAGAAATAGAATTGAGAAGTTATTAGCAACTACACCACAGTATGATGTAGAGATGTTAGATAAAAAGGTATTTTTACAACACGCAGAATTAGCGATCGCCTGTACTTTTTAGTTAAAAATGTAGGTGATTATAATCACTAATCAAATTCTGGAGACCACAAATCAGAAATTTGTACTTCCCATCCAGGAAGCAAATAGTGACTTGATCTAACATTTATCTAAATCATAGAGGTCATCTATGCGATCGCAATCATATTTTCCTTTAATCTCTTGGTTGTAAAATCTGCCAAGGGAGTCGGATGATTGTAATTCTTGCCAAGTTTCTGGTTCTACTCCTGAATATTGATAGATTGCGCCATTTTGAAACTCAACTTGCAATATTTGGTCATCACTACAATAGCCCACAGCACTAGCCATTGATGAACTCACCGGAAGCATCGCAATTGGTTCTAATTCAAAAGGTAATGTAGCTGTTTCCGCTACAATTTCATTGAGTTCTTGCAATCCTTCAAATGCTTGAATAGGTGCAGGAATTTCGATAAACTCCAACTCATTGCCTCGGTCGAGTAATAGTTGCAAATGTCCATCAGTATGCGCGATCGCAACTAAACTACTCAAGTCTACTTTAGATAGCTTCATGAAATTTGCTCTCCTATTTCTGTAGGCGGGAGTTAGAAGTTTATGCAGTCAGGAATGTATAGTATTTTTGTACTACAAAGCCTATTGATTGTCAATCTCATTCATCTACTCTTCAAAAAAGGCTCAAATAAAGACATAACAGTGATATTTATGTCTTCAATTAGCTGCATAACTTCTATATCTACCAATGAAAATTACCCAATCACGAGGTTAAATAACCTCACTAAATCACCTCCAACTAGTACATTTCTCAGGAGAATAAAGTTATGCAACATCCTTTTGATTTAAGCATCACAGATTTAGAAGCTTTAAATCTGGAAACTCAAGAACTAACTGATGAAGAAGCTGATCAAGTAACAGGTGGATTAAAACCCATCTTCACAACTCTGGCTTTAGGCGAAGAAGGCGGCAACGCTACTACTTTAGCTTTAGGTGAAGAAGGGGGTGATTTTACTACCTTAGCTTTAGGCGAAGAAGGCGGTTGTACAAAATAATCAACTATTAAGCCTTATACCAATTCTTTATGAAGCTGTGCCAAATAAATGATGTAGAGACGTTGCATGCAACGTCTCTACAGTACAGAATAAAGTGCATCTTCATCAAGTGTGTTATGGCTAGATATCATTTGCTGACACATCTAAATCTACACACAGCCGTAACAAAACGGCAATAAAGCGGGAGGAATATCCACACCGTTTTTTTCCTCCCCTACTTAATATCTACTTAAAATTTAGGCTATTTTTCTGTTTATATTGGCAGTCATACCGGAATGAATATTTTAATTTTAGGCAATCCTCAAGATGTTCATGCAGTTGCTATTAAGCAAGCAATTACAGCAGCAGGTGCAATAGCCGATTATTTAGATACATCCCTTTTTCCTCAACATTTAAAACTATCTTGGCAGCCGGGGACAACAACTGGCTGTTTGAGATTGCCTTCTGGAAAGTTATTAAGAATTACAGATATATATAGTGTTTATTGGCGGACTTTTTCTGGGGTAAATGTACCATCATTACAAGATGAATATCAGCAAAGAATTGCTACTAATGATGCGATGGGTACATTGCGATCGCTCATGCAAGCTTGTCCGGCTCGTTGGGTAAATTCTTGGCAAGCATACGAATTACATAAAGAAAAACCACTACAATTAAGCATGGTTAAAAATGTCGGTGTAAAAATTCCCAAGACGTTGATTAGTAATGACCAAGAAGAAATTATTCAATTTACCAATTCCTTAGAAAAAGCTATCTTTAAACCAGTCTATGGCGGCGCACATACTAAACCAGTCACACCAGAACATTTAGAACCGAAAAGATTAGAATTAGCTTTACGGCTTGCACCAGTGACTATTCAAGAATATATCCCTGGGACTAATATTCGTACTTATGTAATTGGTGATGCCATTTATAGTGCAGAAATTCGTTCTAGTCATTTAGATTTTCGAGAAGATAGGGAAGCCGAGTTAATTCCTGTAGAGTTACCTGCTTCAGTTCAACAACAATGTTTAGCTATTACTAAAGCATTAATGCTAGATTGGACGGCTATAGATTGGCGTTTAAATCCCAATGGGGAATATGTTTTTCTCGAAGCCAATCCAAGTCCCATGTTTTTGCATTTTGAAAATCAAACAGGTTTTCCCATTACGCAAAAATTAGTGCAGTTGTTAATGCAGTAACTAAAAGTTTGGAGTCAAGAGTTTAGTCTTAGTTCGATGGCTAAGAAACTTCCAAATAAAACAAAATACCGAAATGTAGGGTGCGTCAGTGTCTGAAAAACTAACTACGCCAAGAAATTATTCATACTGACGCACCCTACTAAACGAGTCAACTGTAAATCATGTTTTCGCTGTGCTACAAATACGCCCAAAAACCTTAAAATAGTGAGAGTGTATTAAAAATCGTAAAGCGTAATCAATATTTATGCCTCCCCGTTGGCCTCGTAAACCCGATCGCAATGATCCTGAATTTCGCAAGTTAGACGATCGCATGAACTTCGCTGTTCATGTAGCCGTTGCTGCTACGATTAACTCAGGTTTATGGTTCTTCCATAACTTGACAGCCGCTAATTGGGAATGGTTGCCCCCATTGACAGCAGGTTGGGTTGTAGTATTGTTAGGACATCTAATTTACATTGCGGCGATCGCAAATTACTCTCCTATTCCCCCCAAATCCACCTGAAGAGGGAACACTCACGCTAGGGTGATTGTAACCTGCGGTTGTGTATTTGCCTGATAAATTGCGCGATAATGTTAATTAGTCTGAGACTTTGCGCTCTTTGTTGATTTGGAGTGATTTATATGGCTAAGACTAACACCACAGAATTACTAGAAGCCCTAGCAGCCGAAATCGGCGACAATATTTATATAGATATTGCTAAATGGCATCTTTATTTATCTAACGCCAAGTTACACACTGTAGTAGCTGAACAGTTATATCCTCTGATTACCTCTAAAGCGGTGACTGAAGACCGAGTTACACAGGTATTAGAATCTATTCCCGTTAAAATTGGTGGTGGGAGAAGAGAACTACCTTTGATAGATTTACTACCTCTGCAATGTCAAGTTAACTTAGTCGATATTTTAGAGAAATATCAACGCGAGATGTAGTTATAGTATAGGCAGGCGATCGCATACGCAATTTAAATAGCAAGCATTTCTCCAAGGATTTAATAATATAGTATTTGACGATGGTGATTTGCTTGCTCTAAATGCTGGCTTTGAATTTAAAAGATTTCCCAGCAACTAAATTCTTGAACGACACAGAGAAATTATATTTATCTCTGTAATTGTTCATAGTTATAAATCAATAAGGTTCAGTTAAGGGGGTGAGAGTTAATTTCTCAATTTTTGCTCTGCCTATTAGACAATGAGCAAGATTTGGGGGATTCTCCCCCAAGCCCCCGATTGGGGGACGGTTGCGTCCCCCAAACCCCCTCCAAAACCGTTTTTTCGTTTTTTGTTGAGTGATCATTTGCTGGCTTGGTTGAAATTTATTTTTCTTATCTGAACCGTATTGAGTTATAAATATCTTGTCAATTAGAGGAGGTAATGATATGTTTTTACAACTTAAAAATACCAGTGATTTAATCAAAGTTCTTGATATCCAAGAATTAATTAATCCCAATTTAGACGTAGTTCATGGTCAAGACCAAGAAGGTCAAGAAGAACAAGAACCTGATACTTTCAAAAAAGCCAATCTAGTTTTTCCCTCTGGTGAAAGTTTACCACGCTGTTGGATAGATGCAAATTACAGAATGGCTGTGTAAGCTTAAGATATGTAAGGGACATAGGGGAGTGAGATAATTTTCTCATCTCCCCTATTTATTACCTAAGATTCAGCACTTAATTTAGGTTCGGTTTGGGGTGAAATTGCTTTAGTAATCCAGACTGTGAAAATGTGGGATAGCACTCCTAAAGGGCCTGCAAATAAACAGAGTATAAGTGAGTGAATTGTCCAAATCCCAGTTTTTTGTCCTTCCCAATAAATAAATCTCCCTACAAATAAATCCATTACTAAAAAATGAATCCAACCTGTAGCCGCAGCTTTTTCGTCTGCGAAGAATTTTGCAATATCAGCAAGTTGTGGATTAGATAAGGCTTGGGCATTTTCTGGGGTAATACTGGTAATAAATAAATACAAATATGCCCCAGCTAACGGTAAAAATGGAATGTATGATTCCATGATTCGCCGTGTGACTTTCCAATTCGGGAGAAGAATCATTAATGCCCAAAAAGGCAAAACGAAAACATTAGCAACGTTAAATAATTGCGTGATGTCCATAATATGTTTGATTAAAATTTTTGCAGTCGTCAACACTCAACAGTCAACAATTGTGATTCTATCTCTTTTGAGTTTAAATCACGCCCAATAAATACTAAACGGGTTTGTCTGGCTTCTGTGGCTTGCCAAGGACGATCATAAAACTTTTCAAAGCGGTTGCCTACGCCTTGCAGCACTAAACGCATGGGTTTATTTGGTACGGAAACAAAGCCTTTAATGCGATAAATTTCTTGTTGATTTACTAGTGATTCTAATTGTTTTTGCAGTTTTTCTGGGTCAAAAGTCCGGTCTAAAATAACGTGTGTAGAGTTGATTTCGTCGTCATGGTCGTGGTCTTCTTCGGTGTCGTGGTGACTGGGACGACTATCTAAATTATCTTCCACGGCAGCTTGCCATCCTAATAATATAGATGGGTCGAGTTGACCGCGATCGCTCTCCACAATTTTCACGACTCGTGGTAATTCTTGCTTGACTAATGACTCAACTTGTGATTTTGTCTCGGCATCAACTAAATCAGTTTTGCTTAAAACTACCAAATCAGCACAGGCTAACTGGTCTTCAAATAGTTCTTGCAATGGTGTTTCATGTTCTAGACTATCATCGGCTTGACGTTGGGAGGCGATCGCATCCAAATCACTCGCAAACGTCCCAGCAGCCACAGCAGCGCAATCTACCACTGTCACTACTGCGTCTACTGTAGCGGCGTTACGGATTTCTTGCCAGCGAAAGGCTTTCACCAAGGGTTTAGGTAAAGCTAACCCAGAAGTTTCAATCACAATACAATCAATGCTGTCGCGGCGTTTGATTAACTCCTGCATTGTCGGATAAAACTCCTCTTGCACAGTGCAGCACAGACAGCCATTCGTTAATTCAAAAATATTATTCCCATCAGCTTCATCTTCAGGGCAAATTTGACAGGATTTCAACAACTCGCCATCAATACCCAGTTCGCCAAATTCATTGACTAATACAGCAATGCGACGACCTTGGTTATTTTGCAGGAGGTGGCGAATTAGGCTGGTTTTTCCACTACCCAAGAAGCCTGTAATGACGGTAACGGGAATTTTTGTAGCCATCTAAATTAATTAACAATTCAAAACAGCAATTTTCAACCCACCGAAGTGGGTTTTGCTTGTGTGGTTCTTTCTTAATATATATGAGTTCTCGCTTTTAAATTGCACAGCCAGTACAAGTCCCTATTCGCAAATCCTTGAATCAGAAAAAATCCTCACCACTCCTCAATCACTACTCCCCACTCAGCACTCAGCACTCATCACTCCCCACTCCGTTTTGTCAAAATTTTAGGGGTAGTTTCGCAACCACCCCTATTTCCCCTCATATTTAGAATTTACTTTCAGCACCTTTGCTGATACTTATACTTACTTTGAGATATTAACTAAACTTTCGACTTCAGCAGAAGCTAAAGTTGGTGCGGTGAAAATTTGAGAGTACAAACTCTTTGGCTGTTGTCCACCTACAACTGGTAATACTTGACGCGCATGGGTTGCAACTTCTACTGTCTTCACATCGTAAGTCTGCGTTACCATTTTGGGATACAAACCGATACCGATGATGGGAAGAATCAAGCAAGCGGTGATGAACAACTCACGGGGTTTGACATCAGCAACTACAGTATCTAAATGTAATTCTTCACTTTGATCACCGTAGAACACTTTACGCAGCATGGACAGTAGGTAAATGGGGGTTAAAATCACGCCTACTGCTGATAAGAGAACTACGACAACTTTAAAGCTGGAACTGTAAACATCACTGGAAGCGATACCCAGGAATACCATTAACTCACCCACAAAACCACTCATTCCAGGTAAGGCTAGAGAAGCCATTGCACCTGCGGTGTAGAGTGCGAAGGTTCTGGGCATAACTTTACCAATACCGCCCATCTTATCCATTAATAAGGTGTGGGTACGTTCGTAGGTGACACCAGTTAAGAAGAATAAGCTAGCTGCAATTAAACCGTGGGATACCATTTGTAACATCGCGCCACTTACACCCAATTCTGTGTAGGAAGCTAAACCGATGAGGACAAAACCCATGTGAGCAATTGAAGAGTAAGCAAGGCGGCGTTTGAGGTTGGTTTGAGCAAAGGCGCAACAAGCACCGTAGATAATGTTAACTACACCTAAGATTGCTAAGACGGGAGCGAAGTAAACGTGAGCGTTAGGCAACATTTCCATGTTGAAGCGAATTAAGGCATAACCGCCCATCTTCAACAACACACCAGCTAGAATCATGGAACCAGGTGCGGAAGCTTCACCGTGAGCATCAGGTAGCCAGGTGTGTAAGGGGAAAATTGGTAGTTTGACACCGAAGGCAATTAAGAAACCTGCGTAAGCTAATAACTCAACAGCTTTGGGATATTCTTTCATTCCCAAAGAGGCGATATCGAAAGTAAATGTATCTCCAGAGAATGCTAGTGCAAAGCCAGCTACGAGAATAAATATAGAAGCAGCCGCAGTATAGAGGATAAACTTGGTAGCTGCATAGCGGCGTTTTGCGCCTCCCCAGATGGAAATTAGCAAGTATACAGGAACTAGCTCAATTTCCCACATGAGGAAGAATAACAGTAAGTCTTGGGCAACAAACACGCCTAACTGCGCGCTATACATTGCCAACATCAACCCATAAAATAATCGCGGCTTGTTGGTTACTTTCCAAGCCGCGAAGATTGCTAGGGTGTTAATTAAGCCTGTCAGTAAGATGAGAGGCATCGATAAGCCATCTACTGCTACTGACCAATTTAAGCCTATTTGGGGTAGCCAAGCGTATTTTTCGACAAATTGATAAGCGGAACTGTGAAAATCGTAGTTTTGCCAAAAGGCGTAAATCATTAAGGCAAAATCAGCGATCGCTACTCCTAATCCATACCACCGAACAGTTTTACCTTCTTTATCTGGAATTATAGGGATGGCTAGGGCTGCCACCAAGGGTAAGGCAATTATGGCTGTTAGCCAGGGAAATTCAACGGGATTCATCACTTCTAACAATCGTTTTTTGTTTTCGCTTTTGATTACATTATATTAAGGAATTCTTACTTTTGTAAACGTTATTTATCTCTATAGAAATTAAATTTTTCTGATCGTTTAGGAATATATACTCAAAAAAACCAGTGTTTTCCGCAAAAAAGAGCATAAATACTTAGGATAATTTCGACTCATCCATCCTAATCGTAAACATTTGTAACGTCAACAAACGGCAGCAAGTATAAATTACCGTTACAAATCGCAATATATTGCCGGAGGGATGTAGAGGTGATAGAGAAACTTACCTGATAGCAATTTTAGATTTTGAATTTTGGATTAAAGGCTGTAAGCTCTCTCCCCTGCCCCCTGCCCCCTGCCCTCTTCCTCCTTGTTAAGCTAGGCTAAGTAGAGATTCATTGAGTAAATTATGCACAGACTTTTATCTGGGCCGTTGAGTGTGGAACGATTGACGGTGAAGATTGCAGGGTTGTCTGCGTCGCTACAGGGTAAGAAGTTAGTGCAGTTGTCAGATTTTCACTATGATGGTTTACGGCTTTCGGATGCGATGTTGCAAGAAGCGATCGCTGTTACTAACCAAGCACAACCAGACTTAATATTATTGACAGGGGATTATGTCACTACTACCCCTGAACCCATTCACCAATTAACGCCACACCTCGAAAAACTGCAAAGTCGTCATGGGATTTACGCTATTCTCGGCAATCATGACTTATATTACAAAAATTCCCAAACTGTAATTACTCAGGCACTTACTAATATTGGTATTCGCGTACTTTGGAATGAAATCGCTTATCCATTAGGAAAGGAATTACCAATAGTCGGACTGGCTGATTATTACTCACGGGAATTTAATCCAGCCGCAATTTTTCCACAATTAGATCCCGCAAAACCTTGTTTGGCAATAGTTCATCATCCTGATACTGCCCATCATTTACAAGCTTGGCGGGTAGATTTACAACTCTCTGGTCACACTCATGGGGGACAAATTGTTATCCCCGGCTTGGGGGCTGTATTACCCTATCACAAAAAAATCATCCGTAAAATTCCGATACGAGTGCGACGATATTTCCCATTTCTACGCAAAGAATTTTTTATAGTTCGTCATTGGGAATGGTTACAGGGCTTACATCGTCTCGGCAATAATCAACTGTATGTCAATCGAGGTTTAGGAACCTATTTCCCAGGGCGCATATTTTGTCCACCAGAAGTAACAGTAATTACACTGGAGACAGAATAGTTATTAGTCAATAGTCAACAGTCAATAGTCAACAGTTATTAGTCATTAGTTATAATTCCTTGATGATCCTGATGCCCTTACACCCTTAGATTAAGTTATTATTTTTTAACACTTTCTCAAGACTTATTTTGTTTTTTGATAAGCTGTAGACGCTGGTATGAGGAGTTCCTAATAGGTTATGCACTGGTTGTTTACAGGACGTTTAAGTGTAGATAAACTCACGGTTAAGATTGCAGAACTACCATCCAGTTTGCAAGGCTTAAAGTTAGTGCAGTTGTCAGATTTCCATTATGATGGATTGCGATTATCAGAAGAATTACTAGCAGAAGCGATCGCAGTGACTAATGAAGTAGAACCAGATTTAATAGTATTAACTGGTGATTATGTTACTGATGATCCTGCACCAATTCATCAACTAGCATTAAGACTAAAATATCTACAAAGTCGCTATGGCATTTATGCCGTACTTGGTAATCATGATATTCACTTCCAACACTCCCAAGTAGAAATTACTCAAGCTTTAACCAGTATCGGTGTGAACGTCTTGTGGAATGAAATTGCCTATCCTTTAGGAGAAGATTTACCAATAGTAGGATTAGCTGATTATTGGTCAAAAGAATTCCATCCTGCACCACTAATGGAACAACTCAAGTCATCTACACCCAGAATTGTTTTATCTCATAATCCAGATACCGCGAAAATTTTAGAACAATGGCGAGTCGATTTACAGTTATCTGGTCACACTCACGGAGGTCATATTGTTTTACCAGGTATAGGGCCTGTAGTTTACCATTATAAAAAACTCCTCAAACAAATTCCCAAAAAAATGCGCCGTTGGATTCCGTTGTTATTAGGAGATTGTTCTAAAGTGGTGCGATATTGGGAATGGGCGCAAGGATATCACCAAGTTTCTACCAATCAGTTATATGTAAATCGTGGTTTGGGAACTTATAGACCAGGACGCTTATTTTGTCCCCCAGAAGTAACTGTGATTACGTTAGTTTAAGAGTTAATAGTCATTAGTCATTAGTCATTAGTCATTAGTTATGCCCAATGACCCATGCCCGATGCCCAAAAAATACAATAACCGCCCCAAGCTAAGAAGGAAATAATCATTAGCTGAGGCGGCTTAGTAAATGTGCAATTGTTAGAGAAGATGGAAAAAACAGAGATAAAACAACTCAACTAGGGTGGACAACGTTCGCAACCATTACCCTTAGAACCTTGCATCCTTGATTCCAATAGGCAGGCATTTCTGGCTGTAAGTTCAAAACCTCCACAAATAAATCAATAAACTCAAGGCGAAAACACGTATACAGGATGCGACCGACGAGTTTAAGATTGCGAATCGATAAGCCATTAGAGCAGGAGGTACAGGCTCTAACTTCAAGGTTTGTATCTAATGAACTTTTAACCTTTTTGTACCTTGTTCTTAATTTAGCACCTTTATCTTTCTGGTGATCTGTCTATTTACTAAACTTGAACACCATTAACGTATTGCAACAATTGAGAAATTTTCCTTAATTATTTTTTTACGTCGCTGTCTCATGCCTCAAAAAAAGGTCGAAAATTAATTAGTTAACATTCATTACCCTGAGATTCCCCAATCCCCAGTCCCCAGTCCCAGAAATCTTTTCCTTTTACTTTTGCCTTTATCTGTTCCCCCCTCCTCTGGTATCCTCATCTAAGAGGTGTAGGTGCAGCACGGGTTGATATTCAAAAAAATATTTTTGCTGAATGGCCACGAATAAGGACTAAACTAAAAAGTCTTGTGCAGCAAAACTCCTAACTTATATAAATCATGTAATCATGTCTAAGGTTCTTGTCTCCGATCCTATTGACCAAGCAGGAATTGACATCCTCTCACAAGTTGCTACTGTTGATGTCAAGACAGGTCTCAAACCAGCAGAATTAATAGAAATTATTGGTGAGTATGACGCGTTAATGATTCGTTCGGGAACGCGGGTGACTCAAGAAATCATCGAAGCCGGTACTCAACTGAAAATCATTGGTCGTGCCGGTGTAGGTGTGGATAATGTAGATGTGCCTGCTGCTACCCGCCGAGGAATTGTTGTAGTTAATTCCCCTGAAGGTAATACGATTGCGGCGGCAGAACACGCCCTAGCAATGATGTTGTCTTTGTCACGTCATATACCTGATGCTAATGCTTCAGTGAAAAGCGGCGTGTGGGATCGCAAAACTTTTGTAGGTTCAGAAGTATACAAGAAAACCTTGGGTATCGTTGGTTTGGGTAAAATTGGTTCTCATGTGGCGGCTGTGGCCAAAGCGATGGGGATGAAATTACTAGCTTACGATCCCTTCATTTCCGCAGAACGGGCAGAACAAATAGGCTGTCAGCTGGTAGAGTTTGATTTATTGATTCAGCAAGCAGACTATATCACCCTGCATATTCCCAAAACTCCTGAAACAGCCCATCTGATCAATGCTCAGACTCTGGCTAAAATGAAGCCCACAACCAGGATTATTAACTGTGCGCGTGGTGGGATCATTGATGAAGTTGCTTTAGTCGAAGCCGTTAAAGCAGGCACAATTGCTGGTGCAGCTTTAGATGTGTTCGAGTCTGAACCATTGGGTGAATCAGAATTGCGATCGCTGGGTAAAGAAATCATCCTCACCCCCCACTTAGGCGCGTCCACCACAGAAGCACAGGTGAATGTAGCCATAGACGTAGCCGAACAAATCCGCGATGTCCTTCTAGGTTTACCCGCCCGTTCCGCAGTCAATATTCCTGGACTTGGCCCCGATATTCTCGAAGAACTCAAGCCTTATATGCAGCTAGCAGAAACCTTGGGTAACTTGGTCGGACAGCTAGCCGGTGGTCGAGTAGAATTGCTGAACGTGCGCCTGCAAGGCGAACTAGCAACGAATAAGAGTCAGCCGTTGGTAATCGCTGCCCTCAAGGGTCTACTTTATCAAGCCCTCAGAGAACGAGTAAATTACGTTAACGCCAACATCGAAGCCAAAGAACGGGGAATTCGCGTCATTGAAACCCGTGACGCTTCGGCGCGTGACTACGCTGGTTCATTACGCCTAGAAGCCACAGGTACTTTAGGTACGCACTCCGTAACTGGTGCATTGTTAGGTGATAAGGAAATTCACCTCACAGATGTTGATGGTTTCCCCATCAACGTCCCACCCAGCAAACATATGCTGTTTACCCTACACCGCGATATGCCAGGAATTATTGGCAAATTAGGTTCCTTATTGGGAAGCTTTAATGTCAATATTGCCAGTATGCAAGTAGGTCGCAAAATCGTGCGCGGTGATGCAGTTATGGCACTCAGCATTGATGATCCCTTACCAGAAGGGATTTTAGCAGAGATTACCAAAGTACCCGGCATTCGGGACGCGTATACAGTAACTTTATAAAGTGCTGAGTGCTGAGTGCTGAGTTGTGTTAGCGATAGTGCGGCGTTTAGCCGATTCTAAGTGCGTCTTGATTTAAAGCAGGATTAACCGTATCTATATCTCAATATGGTTCGGTTAAGTGAATAGTAGGTTGGGTTGAGCGATAGCGAAACCCAACAAAGTCTTGATAATGTTGGGTTTCGTTCCTCAACCCAACCTACACCAGTTTTGTTTTTAATCTTAACTGAACTGTATTGATCTATATCTATAGATTAGTGAAGAGAAAATACGCCTTATGTGAATTAAAAACGCCCAAGCTATAGCAAGGCTTTCAGGCTATGGTTTAGCCAAAATGTTTAGCCATGTTAACGTATTTACGCCTTTTCAGACTCCAACTCACATAAGCCGTAAAATTTAAGAGTGAAGAGTTAGAACAAACAAGATAACTCAAAGCACTCTAAAACTTCTTTCTCAGCAAGGCTAACATCACACTCCACTAACCAAACCTTCACCCAGCACTCAACACCCAACACTCAGCACTCATCACCCAGCACTCATCACTCAGCACGGGCTAAACGCCCCGCTTCCGCTAACAGCACTCATCACTAAACAATGGCAAACACTTGGTGGGAATTACAGATTTCATGCGAACCAGCGTTAGAAGACTCGGTTTTCTGGCGGTTGGAAGATTTTGGTTGTCGCGGAACAGCTAGTGAAATCAAAGGTACTGACTTTTTAGTTAAGGGTTACTTACCCACATTTCAAGCCCAGGTACTTGATTTAGCGGCTTTGGGGCTATGGTTACGTCAGGATGCTTTGTGTGTGGGATTATCGAGTCCTACCTTGAGTTGGCAGCTAATTGATGAAGAAGACTGGGCTAGTAGCTGGAAACAATATTGGCAACCGCAAGAAATAGGCGATCGCTTCCTCATTAACCCCGCATGGCTACCATTACCTGAAGACATAGATAGATTAGTCATTCGTCTTGACCCTGGTGTAGCTTTCGGCACAGGCAACCATGCTACAACTCAACTGTGCTTGGAATCTCTAGAGATGCGTTTAAGTTCAGTTCCACAATCTTTCATTGGTACAGGTAGTAAACGAGAGTCTGTTGTCATTGCGGATATTGGTTGTGGTTCTGGTATCTTAGCAGTTGGGGCAGTATTATTAGGAGCCGAAAAAGTCTATGCTGTAGACACTGATCCCCTAGCGGTGCAATCGACTTTTAGTAATCGTGCTTTGAATGATATTCATCCAGAAAAGATAGTCCCCGCCGAAGGTAGTGTAGATATTCTTAAGAAACTCATTGAAAAACCAGTAGATGGAATTGTCTGCAATATTCTGGCTGATGTAATTATTCAGTTAGTCCCAGAAATCACCGAGATATCTAAATCTAGCACTTGGGCTATTTTCAGTGGCATTTTAACAGAGCAATCAAAATCCGTCGCTGATGCTTTAGAAAAACACGGGTGGGTAGTTGCTACCATGTGGAAACGTAAAGAGTGGTGTTGTTTAAATGTGCGTCGCTCTTAAACACAAGTAGAATAATGTTTTCATGGGAAAATCGCTAATTATTCTATTGATTTTACTGAAGGGGTAAATAATACTAAATTGGGATGAGTAGTCTTATTTGCAACTGCTAGAACAGAATATTTCCAACGATTAATCTGATTTCTATTAATGATTAATTAACCTCAAAGAAAGTTTAGAGACGCGCATTTTTACGTCTCTAAACTTAGCTTTTGTTAAACTAAACTTTGCAGCCTTTGAACTAGCTGCGGTGCTTGCAAAACACCTTCAACTCGATCAACAGGTTGACCTTGTTTGAACAGTACCAATGTTGGTAGAGCTTCGATTCTATACTGGCTAGCTAATCCTGCGTATTTTTCCGTATCAATTTTAATAATACGCAAACGCCCTTGTAATTGAGCATTGACTTGCTCTAAAATCGGCCCCATCATCTGACAAGGGCCACACCATTCAGCGTAAAAATCTACTAAAACAGGCACATCAGAACCAGACAGCATCTCTTCAAAGCTGTTGAATTGTTTATTTGTAGCCATGTGACACACACCAATTCATTATTGATTGAATTCAATCTTAATGTCTGCTTTGCAAAAACGGTGTAACATTATTTTGTTTTTATTGTTGCGAAATAAATTAGGGATTGGGGACTGGGGATTGGGGATTGGGAAAGCGATTTTTTATATTCAATACTTTTTTGAATTTGCAATTTTAAATTACTGATCATCTGTAGGTACAAATCACCATAAGATAATTAGCGCGGTGATTGAAATTTTGAGGAATAGTTCATGGCTGTTTTTAGTGAAAATTTAAAAGGTCAAGTAGCAGTTGTTACGGGTGCTTCACGAGGAATTGGCCGGGCGATCGCACTAGAATTAGCTGCTTATGGTGCAACTGTCGTCGTTAACTATGCCAGTTCTAGTGGTGCGGCTGATGCAGTGGTAGCAGAAATTACTGGTAAGGATGGAGAGGCGATCGCTCTCCAAGCTGATGTTTCCCAAGCTGATCAGGTAGATGCTCTTGTCAGTGCTGTTATGGACAAATTCAAACGCATTGATATCTTCGTCAATAATGCCGGAATTACCCGTGATACTCTACTATTGCGGATGAAGCCTGAAGAATGGCAAGCAGTCATAGACCTAAATTTAACCGGCGTTTTCTTATGCACTCGTGCTGTGAGCAAAATCATGCTCAAACAGCGTTCTGGCAGAATTATTAGTATCACCTCTGTAGCAGGTCAAATGGGTAATCCTGGTCAGGCTAACTACAGTGCAGCTAAAGCAGGCGTTATCGGCTTTACAAAAACCGTTGCGAAAGAACTCGCTTCTCGTGGAATTACAGTCAATGCTGTTGCACCTGGATTTATTGAAACTGATATGACCAGCGACCTCAAAGCCGATGAAATTCTCAAATACATTCCCTTGGGTCGCTACGGTCAACCAGAAGAAATTGCCGGTATGGTGCGCTTCCTTGCAGCTGATCCCGCAGCCGCATACATTACAGGACAAGTTTTCAATGTTGATGGTGGGATGGTGATGGCTTAAATTTGGGAATGGGGAATGGGGAATGGGGCATTGGACATCAGTTAAAATTTTCTCTAAACCCCTACCCCCTATCTTTCTTCCTTTCCTATGAGCCTTTGCCAAACGGTAAAGCCTAGCAGAACAATAATACTAGTAGTAGAGGCAATCATGACGGGTAAGCTCATCCCCTGAATTCTCATGGCTAATAAGTTGCACAATAGGGTGATTAACCATAGAGTAAATGCAGCTCGACGTTGGGAAAATCCCCAAGCAAGTAAACGGTGATGTAGATGATCTTTTCCAGGGGTACTTAAAGGGTTTTTGCCAGCTAATAACCGTCGGATAAACACTTGGGTGGTGTCTAGAACTGGCAACAACAAAAATAAAACTGAAGGGCCAAGGGCATAGATGGTATTACGTTGTAAGCTACCTAAAATACTTGTGGCTGCTAAAACATAGCCAAAAAAGTATGCGCCAGCATCACCCATAATAATCCTTGACGGGTGGAAATTATGGCGTAAAAAGCCCAAGGCAGCACCCCCCAAGGCTGCTAAGACTAAGGTAGCCGCCGCACGATTGGGAAATTGGGCAGAAACTGCTAATAAACTCATGGCAGTGATAAAACTAATCCCGCCAGCTAGTCCATCCATGCCATCCATCAAGTTAACGGCATTAGTAATACCAACAATCCACAGGACTGTGAGTAACATCGACAAAATAGAGTCTATCGGTGTACCCAGATGTACATCAACACTGATACCGTTAGCAAATAGTAATAATGCTGTGATAATTTGCGTCCACAAACGTACAGAGGGGGGTAATCCGAACTGATCGTCTATAAAGCCGACCAAGACTAGAATTGAACCTCCCAGTAAAATAGTCAATACTTGAGCTAATACATTCTGAAGTTCAATGGGGCGCAGTAAGATAGCTAATACCAGTGCGGCAATTACTCCCGCATAAATAGCCAAACCTCCTGCATTTGGTAAAGGTTCTCGGTTGAGTCTTCTGGCGTTCGGTTGGTCAGCCCAACCTACCCGCAAAGCAAATTTACGTACTGTGGGGATTAAACGCCAAGTAACTAACCAAGCCAAGATAAATGTAAACACTACTGCTAACCAGCCGGTGCCGCTAGGGCTAGCAATGCCAATCAGCTTAAGGGAGTTCTCTAAGTTCAGAACCATCTCCCGATTTAACCATTACTGCCAGTATCCTACATGAGCATCAAGTGTATATTACTCAATTTTTTTGATTTTCAGATGTGATTTGGAATGTTTAGGTAGTTAGCACTCTGGGTCAGTGAGTGCTAAATTGTCTAATGGAAACGCTAGAGAAAGGGAACATGGCAAAAATTATTTCTTTTGATGAAGATTCACGGCGCGCTCTAGAACGCGGTGTAAATGCCCTGGCTGATGCTGTAAAAATCACTTTGGGGCCAAAAGGTCGCAACGTGCTTTTAGAAAAAAAATTTGGTATTCCCCAAATCGTCAATGACGGGATCACTGTTGCGAAGGAAATTGAGTTAGAAGATCCTTTAGAAAATACTGGTGCTAGGCTGATTCAAGAGGTAGCATCTAAAACCAAGGATGTAGCTGGTGATGGGACAACCACAGCCACAGTTTTAGTACAAGCCTTGATTAAAGAAGGTTTAAAGAACGTTGCCGCCGGCAGCAATCCTGTAAGCTTAAAGCGTGGTATCGATAAAACTATTGAGGCGTTGGTAGCAGAAATTGCTAAAGTTGCCAAGCCAGTAGAAGGAAGTGCGATCGCACAAGTTGCCACTGTCTCAGCAGGTAACGACGAAGAAGTCGGTAACATGATTGCCGAAGCAATGGAAAAAGTCACCAAAGATGGTGTCATTACCGTTGAAGAATCTAAATCTCTCACCACAGAACTAGAAGTAGTGGAAGGGATGCAGATCGATCGCGGTTACATTTCCCCCTACTTCGTCACCAACAACGACCGGATGACGGTAGAGTTTGAAAACACCCGCATCCTGATTACCGATAAGAAAATCAACAGCATCCAAGATTTAGTACCTGTATTGGAAAAAGTTGCCCGTTTAGGTCAACCCCTGCTGATTATTGCTGAAGATGTAGAAGGAGATGCTTTAGCAACTTTAGTTGTGAACAAAGCACGGGGTGTGTTAGCTGTAGCCGCAATTAAAGCCCCCGGATTTGGTGAACGCCGCAAAGCACTGTTGCAAGACATTGCTATCCTCACCGATGGGCAAATGATTTCTGAAGAAATCGGCCTCAGCTTAGATACCGCAACTTTGGAAATGTTGGGTACTGCCCGTAAAATCACCATTGATAAAGAAAATACCACCATTGTTGCTGGTAGCTCTGCTAAACCCGAAGTACAAAAACGCATCGGTCAAATTCGCAAGCAGTTGGAAGAAACTGATTCCGAATACGATAAAGAAAAACTCCAAGAACGCATTGCTAAACTCGCTGGTGGTGTAGCAGTGATTAAAGTCGGTGCAGCCACCGAAACCGAACTCAAAGACCGCAAGTTACGCATTGAAGACGCACTCAACGCGACTAAAGCGGCTGTAGAAGAAGGTATTGTTCCTGGTGGTGGTACAACCTTAATTCACTTGTCTAAAAAGGTAGACGAAATTAAGAACGGCCTGATTGAAGAAGAAAAAATCGGTGCTGACATCATCAAACGCGCCTTAGAAGCACCCTTACGTCAAATTGCTGATAACGCTGGCGTAGAAGGTTCTGTCATCGTCTCCAAAGTCAGAGACAGCGAATTTAACATGGGTTACAACGCTGCTACTGATGAATTTGAAGACTTGATTGCAGCTGGAATTATTGACCCTGCTAAAGTAGTGCGTTCCGCATTGCAAAACGCTGCTTCTATTGCTGGTATGGTGTTAACTACTGAAGCGATCGTAGTTGAAAAACCAGAGAAGAAAGCTCCTCCTGCACCTGATGCTGGCATGGGCGGCATGGGTGGCATGGGCGGTATGGGCGGCATGGGCGGCATGGGCGGCATGGGTATGTTCTAATATCGCGCATGAGGCATGGGGCATGGGAAACTACCCAATGACGGCAGTTGCTACAACTTTGGAAACCAAAGTAACGCACTGCCTCCCCAATGCCCAATTCCCAATTCGCAATGCTGCTGATGATGTGGGGGTGTTTAAAGCAAAATTGCATAACCGTATGACGATATCGGAGCGAAATGCAGCGACGGTAAGGCATTCAACTAGTAATTAACCCAATGAGCGATCGCGGTTTTGGGCGGGAAATAGATTTATCACGACATCGAAGTGAAATGCACCAACGGTAAGGCATTGAGTCACCAATGAGCTAAAAGTGCGATCGCCTTGGTTGGCGGTTTATGGGAGTATGACGACATCAAAGCGAAATGCTTCGATTTTTACCGAACTTGCGTCTACCAAGTTTCAAGGTCTTTGGGATGATTGATGTTTAAACCCCTTGCTTAATTCTTGCCCATCTCCCCCGAAAAAATCGCTCTCCTATAATTGATTATTTTTATACTTTTATGCTGTTGATCTTCTTTTTAAGGGTATCTACGGTTGGTGCAAGATGTGAGTAAAATTATACTGAAAATGTCATTGTTTGTTTAGTTCATTTAATGTCTTGAATATACATATATTACAGGTAATAATCAAATCATGTACAACGAACTGAAAGATAAAATCACATTTTTAAGCACACAAGTAAGCCAAGAAGTTGACAGTGTGAACGAATTAGAGGTTAAATCCAATAACACAAATAAATTCACATTCAAAGCTCTCGAAATAGATAATGCTCTAAAAAGCAAAAAAGAATCTATTGTTCGCTGCAAGTTAAAAGCTAATCAAGTAGAAAAAACAATCTCTACAATGAAGGATATCCAAGATTTAATTTCAAAAGAGCAGAAAGATGAGCTAGAAAAAAAACAGTTCTATTTACGTGATAAACTTGAAGAACTTGAAAGAAGTTATAATGAGACATATAAAAATTTGAGAGACAATCTGTGGATTCAAGCTCTTGATTTTATAAATCAAATATTAGGAAATATTAAAGAAATTTCAAATTCAGTTTTACAGTGGCAATTTAGTGAAATCGTCGAAAAGCATTTTCTACCGTCTTTTTTAAGAAAGTTATTACCTTTTTCTCGCTCTTAATTTAATTTTATTAAAATATAAGTATTTTTTGTGAGTGGCTAAAAGATGGAAAGAAATGCAGCTTATGAAAAATTAGTGAATGACATTAAAAAAAAGTTGATATATCTAGAGAATGAAGTTAACTCAATTCCAAATTTTCTGAATCCCAAGGATGTATTTAATATCCTTATAAAAAATAACTTTAATCCTTTAAACATTATTAATTCATTTGATGAAAAAATAAAAGAATTATCAAGTGAAATAGATAAGCTGAGATCAAAAGCACAAAACGGTATTGATTACTATACTCTAGGTTGTAAAAACACAAGCTCACCTACACAGGTCAATCAAGAAAGCGAGAATATCCAAGAGTATGGGTATTTGTCACAGTTTATAGACATTTTAACTGAAATTGATTTTCTTGATGAAAAATTATGCAATAAAAATTTTCGTCAGTTTATGGACAAAGTAAGTCCTAAAATGTAGTTTATATGGTTCTTCATTACTTGTTATGCTGAAAATGTCTATAAATTAGCTCATATCCTTTGCTGGGCAAGGAAGACAGCTTTTAATCTTGACGTTTTAGATTTTGGGAGAAAATCTAGGCTTGAACTGCCTGAAACCCTTGATTTTAAAGGCAAATCCCTAATTTGAGTTTAAATTTTAGCATAACACCTACGGAAGAGCCGTTTATATAAATATTCAATAATAATGTAAATGTAATTACATAATTACATTATCTCTTTGACTCCGACTCAACTAAAGCAATCATATAGCCCAAAACATTAGGGGCAACTTCCTCAAGAACATCTGCTAAAAGCAGAAGAACCTGGGGAGTTTGCCCCTAAATTTTACTTAAACTTACTTTACAAAAGTTTACTCTTTACCATTCTCCGAAATTCAGCCTTAATGAATTGCGAATTGATATTACTCAGCAGTTGCTAGTTCAGTGCTACCGCGTGTGCGTTTACGAGTTAAGGTGTTGTACAACATCACACCAATGGCTTTGATTAAGTTACCTTCTAGTTCTTGGAACATCTTCATGTTCATCCCAAAGGCGGCGTTAGCTTCATCAACAATGCGATCGCCTGTGGCATCATCTAGAGGTAGTTCATCTAAAGTTTGGCGATATTTTGCTTTAAATGCCTTCTCGTCGGTAATATCTGCAAATTCATAGAAGGCTGTACCTTGGCCATCATTGAGGTTCATGGCTGTTACAGCAATGTTTTTGAGAATTTGTCCACCAGATAAGTCACCCAAGTAACGGGTGTAAGAATGGGCAATTAATAATTCTGGTTCGGTAGCAGAAATTTCTCGAATGCGTTTGACATAAGCTTCCCCGGCTGGAGATAACTTGACTTGTTCCCGCCAGTTAGCACCATAGTAGTAACTTAAGTCTTGTTCTAAGGTATGCTTACGGTTGAGTTGGGTAAAGTTAATTTTAGAAACAATCGGATGCTGGGAGTGCTTTTCCATCTCCTCTTCCATCGCTGAGTAGATGTAGTAGAAGTTAGCCACTAACTTCCGGTAAGAGCTTTTCTCTACTACTCCTTTTAAAAAGCATTTGACAAAACCCACGTTTTCTGCCATTGTGTGGGCTTTCTTTGTACCAACACGCAGTTTGTTTGCTAAATTGCTGCTCATACTAAAATTCTCAACTTTAAAGGTTCAACTGCCGGGGTTGTAAATTACAAACGGCTAAAAAATACCACTAAAAAGTTACATTAGAACTATTTGATGAGAATTTATATTAAAAATTTTTAAGCAATTACAACCAGTAGCTAGTAGCTAAATACTGTTGGCATGGCAGAGTCTGCTTAAACAGAGTAAAATAGACACACTCAAAAACCCAGACTTTGTAAATCTGGGTTCGTAAAATTAGGCAATATTTAGACTGTAACTAGTATTAGACCAAATTCTCCAAAATTAGGAAACAGATGCAAAGCTTGAAACCCAGATGGTGTCTGAATTGCGAATTGCGAATTGCGAATTGCGAATTGTATTAGACATCACCACAATAGTTTGTAGCAATTAATCGATTATTTCTGTAAACCAAAACTTTGCCGTAACCACTATCTTGCACAGCAGCATACAGATAATTACCATTTCTAAATCTGTAAACTATATTGCCATCGCCGTCGCGTCTGGCTGTGCCACCATTGAGTAAAAGACTAGGACGTTGTAGAGTTGTGGGGATATTATATGCTGCGTAGCGTAGTGTACCATTGTTGAGGCGAGAAACCTCAATGTATACATTTTTAGCACTACAACTAAATTGTGTGGTTGCAGCGTGGGCAGCAGGAGAGATTCCGAGTGTAGCAGTTAATATGGAAGCGGTTCCTGTAACTGTAGCTAAAATAGCTGAAAGTGCTTTTGTGTTCATAAGAAGTAATGTTTAAAAGCTTGTATGCTTCAGCTACAAAACTCAGTTACGAGTTTTCGGATTTTAGGAAGAAAAAAATTAAATTGATTCAGTTTGTAGTCAGGACTTTAGTCCTTTTTCGTTCGCGGAGCGTCTTGTAGAGAGAACTGAAGTTCTTACTACGAACCTTTATTCACTCTCTGCTTTTATGCAAATCACCTATTCCAGAGTTATACACCTTAGTCATGTCATTGATGAATATATCCCTCAATGGCCAGGTGATCCGCCAGTAAAGTTTACAACTGTGGCGGAAATTCCTGATGATGGCTATTATTTGCGGGGTTTTTCGTTAGGTGAACATAGTGCTACTCATATTAACGCCCCTAATAGCTTTTTGACGTATGGTGCCGGTATTGATCAATACCCTGCGGAATCATTGGTTTTGCCGACGATAGTGATTGATATTAGTCAAGTTACGGCTGATAATTCTGATTACACCTTAACTATTGCTGATATTTTGGCTTGGGAAGGAGAATATGGCCAAATTGAAAGCGGTAGTGTAGTGCTACTTTACACAGGTTGGCAACATAAATGGGGAGACAAACAGGCCTTTTTAAATCAAGATGCTGGAGGGATGATGCACTTTCCAGGGTTTAGCAGTTATGCTACAGAATTTTTACTCAATCAACGGCAAATTGCAGGCGTGGGAATTGATACACATGGTGTAGATCCTGGAATTGATAGTAGCTTTGCAACTAACCGTCTAGTTTTGGCAAAGTCTGGTATTGTGTTAGAAAATTTGACCAATTTAGACCAGTTACCGCCCAAAGGTACTACATTAGCGATCGCAGTTCTTAGATTACGTGGTGGTTCGGGTTCTCCTGTGGGTGTGTTGGCTTTTGTACCCTAGCTTATACCAATTTTGGATTTTGGGATTTTGGATTTTGGATTTCAGAACTGAAAAAATAGGTGAGACAATCAATTTTAACGATGTAAATGACCAAAGAAGAACTGCTGCAAATTATTGCACAAGCTGCCAAAGACAATGTGACAGAATTAGACCTTTCTTTCAAAGGCTTAACAACACTGCCACCGGAAATTGGTCAACTTACTAACCTGCAAACGCTCTTCCTCTGGGGTAATCAACTGAGCAGTCTGCCACCGGAAATTGGAAAACTGGTCAACCTGCAATCGCTCGAACTCAGCAGTAATCAACTGAGCAGTCTGCCACCGGAAATTGTCCAACTGGTTAACCTGCAATCGCTCGAACTCAGCAGTAATCAAATGAGCAGTCTGCCACCGGAATTTAGAAAACTGGTCAACCTGCAAACGCTCGACCTCAGATTTAATCAACTGAGCAGTCTGCCACCGGAAATTGGAAAACTGGTCAACCTGCAATCGCTCAACCTCTACAATAATCAACTGAGCAGTCTGCCACCGGAAATTGGAAAACTGGTCAACCTGCAAACGCTCCACCTCCAAGAGAATCAACTGAGCAGTCTGCCACCGGAAATTGGAAAACTGGTCAACCTGCAAACACTCCACCTCCAAGAGAATCAACTGAGCAGTCTGCCACCGGAAATTGGAAAACTGGTCAACCTGCAAACGCTCCACCTCCAAGAGAATCAACTGAGCAGTCTGCCACCGGAATTTGGAAAACTGGTCAACCTGCAAACGCTCCACCTCCAAGAGAATCAACTGAGCAGTCTGCCACCGGAATTTGTCCAACTGCTCAACCTGCAAACGCTCGACCTCTACAATAATCAACTGAGCAGTCTGCCACCGGAATTTGGAAAACTGGTCAACCTGCAAACGCTCGACCTCAGCAGAAATCAACTGAGCAGTCTGCCACCGGAATTTGTCCAACTGCTCAACCTGCAAACGCTCCACCTCCAAGAGAATCAACTGAGCAGTCTGCCACCGGAATTTGGAAAACTGGTCAACCTGCAAACGCTCCACCTCCAAGAGAATCAACTGAGCAGTCTGCCACCGGAATTTGTCCAACTGCTCAACCTGCAAACGCTCGACCTCTACAATAATCAACTGAGCAGTCTGCCACCGGAATTTGGAAAACTGGTCAACCTGCAAACGCTCCACCTCTACAATAATCAACTGAGCAGTCTGCCACCGGAATTTGTCCAACTGCTCAACCTGCAAACGCTCGACCTCTACAATAATCAACTGAGCAGTCTGCCACCGGAATTTGGAAAACTGGTCAACCTGCAAACGCTCGACCTCAGCAGAAATCAACTGAGCAGTCTGCCACCGGAATTTGGAAAACTGGTCAACCTGCAAACGCTCGACCTCAGCAGAAATCAACTGAGCAGTCTGCCACCGGAATTTGGAAAACTGGTCAACCTGCAAACGCTCGACCTCAGCAGAAATCAACTGAGCAGTCTGCCACCGGAAATTCGGCAACTGGTCAACCTGCGATATCTCGACCTCAGCAGAAATCAACTGAGCAGTCTGCCACCGGAATTTGGAAAACTGGTCAACCTGCAAACGCTCCACCTCTACAATAATCAACTGAGCAGTCTGCCACCGGAAATTCGGCAACTGGTCAACCTGCGATATCTCGACCTCAGAAGTAATCAACTGAGCAGTCTGACACCGGAAATTCGGCAACTGGTCAACCTGCGATATCTCGACCTCAGAAGTAATCAACTGAGCAGTCTGCCACCGGAAATTGTCCAACTGGTCAACCTGCGATATCTCGACCTCAGCAGTAATCAACTGAGCAGTCTGCCACCGGAAATTCGGCAACTAAAAAACCTGGAAAAACTTGACCTTCGTAGAAATCCAGTTCCCATTCCGCCTGAGATTTTGGGGTCAAAGAACATATTTGAAGATCCTGGTGATGTAAACAAAATCCTTAATTTCTATTTCCAGGTACAAGACCCAGCCGAAACCGAACCTTTATATGAAGCCAAATTCTTAATTGTTGGCGAAGGGGGAGCAGGTAAAACATCTTTAGCCAAGAAAATCCAAGACGAAAATTACCAACTCCAACCAGATGAAGAATCAACCGAAGGTATAGAGGTTATCCGTTGGCACTTTACCCAACCTAACGGTCAAGACTTTCGTGTGAATATCTGGGATTTTGGCGGACAGGAAATCTATCACCAAACCCATCAATTTTTCCTCAGCAAGCGTTCTCTTTATGCTTTAGTAGCGGATGACCGCAGAGAAAACACTGATTTCTACTGGTGGCTAAATGTTGTCGAACTCCTCAGCGATAAAAGTCCAGTTCTGATTATCAAGAACGAAAAACAAGACTGCCAATGTGAAGTCAATGAACGCCAGTTACGTGGAGAGTTTACCAATCTCAAAGAAGTTTTGGCTACTAACTTAGACACCAATCGCGGTTTAGCAGAAATTAAAGACGCAATTCAGCTTTACATCAGCAGACTTCCCCATGTTGGCACACCGCTACCAAAACTCTGGGTGAGAGTCAGAGCCGCATTAGAAAACTATCCCCGTAATTACATCACCCAAGAAGAATACTGCAATCTTTGCCGAGTCAATAATTTAACAGACCGCAAAGATATGCTGCGGTTGAGTAGCTATTTACACGACCTTGGTGTTTTTCTCCACTTCCAAGATGATGCCACACTCAAACACTACGTCATCCTCAAACCAGAATGGGGAACTACTGCGGTTTACAAAGTTTTAGATAATGATACTGTCAAGCAAAACCTTGGTTGTTTTACACAAGATGACCTAAAAAATATTTGGCAAGATGATGAATATTCCCAAATGCAAGATGAACTGCTGCAATTAATGATGCGGTTCAAACTATGTTACGAAATTCCTAGCCGTCCTGGTACTTACATCGCGCCGCAATTACTTTCCATTGAACAACCTGACTATACCTGGAACGACACCAACAATTTAATACTTCGCTACACCTATGACTTCATGCCGAAAGGTATGATTACCCGTTTTATTGTGGAAACACACCCTTGGATTGAATGGCAAAAACACGTTTGGAAAACTGGCGTTGTTCTCCACAAAGACCAAACTCGCGCCGAAGTCATAGAAAATTACAATCAGCGAGAAATTAAAATTCGTGTAGCCGGAAATCGCAAAAAAGAACTTATGGCAGTTGTCACCCATGAATTAGAAAAAATCCACAAGTCTTATGAAACTTTAAAATATCAAACTCTAGTTCCCTGTAACTGTGAAATGTGCATAAATCTGCCAATTCCTCATTTTTATTCTTTGGAATCTCTCCGCAAACGCTTAAATGCTCGTCGCTATCAAGTTGAATGCGAAAACAGCTATGAAATGGTAGATGTGCGTAGATTAATTGATGATGTGATGTTCACCTCCGAACGAGAATATGAGGAAATCAATCCTCAAGTAACGCGTTTACAAAAGCAACTAGAACAAGAGAGAGAACAACATAAAATGATTAATTCATCCACATCAGAATATGAGAAGGAAATCTTTATTTCCTATGCTTGGGGTGGAGAAAGTGAAACCTATGTTAATCACTTAGACGAAGTTTTACAAACTAAAGGCATCACCATTATTAGAGATAAGCGAAACTTAGGTTATAAAGGTCTCATTAAAGCATTTATGGAAAAGATTGGACGGGGTAAATGTGTAATTGCTGTGATTAGTGATAAATATTTAAAATCGCCCAACTGTATGTTTGAATTGGTGCAAATTGCTAAGAATGGTGAATTTTATGACCGAATTTTTCCGATTGTGTTAGCAGATGCCCAAATTTATAAACCTGTTGCAAGAATTAAATATATTAAACATTGGGAAGACCAAATCAAAGAATTAGATGAAGCCATGAAAGGAGTTTCCGCCGCTAATTTACAGGGATTTCGAGAAGAAATTGATCAATACACCGAAATTCGCAACACCATCGCTGAACTTACCAACCTGCTGAAAGATATGAACACCCTCACCCCCGACATTCACAGCGAGTCAGAATTTGAGGAATTATTGCAGGCGATTAGCAACCGCATAGATGAGTAAAATTAGATGTCATGTGGGTTGGGTTGACGTAAGGAAACCCAACACCAAAATCTTTGTTGAGTTTTTAAGATAAATGTTGAGTTAAGCGCAGCGCAACCCAACTTACATTTCATGCCGTTGTTGTTGACTCCGCAGGTACTACCATAGACTTAGCTACTGATGGACGTGGTTTTTTGCGGTCTGATTTGCGCGTTCCACCAGCCATCCCATATTCATCACTATTTTTGCCATAGCGAGACGCAACACCTAATAACATATGCTCAGAATAATCATTTAAAGCACGTTCCGCTTCTAGTAAAGCATTCTGCGTTTTCTCTACTATTGCTCGTGCTTGATTATAAGCCGCTAACTTATCTCGTAACTCACTAACCATATTTTTGTAAGTAGCGACTGACAAGCCATTACCAAAATCTAAGTCAGAGTTAATCGTCTCCAATCTTTCAATCCGACGTTCAGCTTTAGTCAGTGCAATTGAGTCTCGTCTCCGTTGCGACATAAGATTTTCCTTTTGGCAATGTAGTGAATATGAAAGACTAATGTTAATCAACACTTAGTTCTTTAGCTACCATTAGAGTACGCAATCAGCAGATGTACTAGCTTGAGTAAAGCTACAGAATTTTTTAATTATTTAGATTGAGCAGTTATAAGTAGATTTGCTGTTTAGATAAGGTATATGAGTTAAAAGTAACACCGTGTGCCAGTTATTTTGATGCGCCTAAATCCCCATTTAACAGTGAACAGTGAACAGTAAACAGTTATCAGTGATCTATTTATCCCTGGTGAAACACCACACCTCCAGGTGGAATGCGTTGGTGGCGGGTCTAAATCCCCCACCTGTTACTGAGCTTGTCGAAGTATACGCCTGATAACTGGTAACTGATAACTGATAACTGATTTAAAAGGGTGATTTTGATTCTACTCCTTATGGTGTATATATATCTGGGTGCTGGGTGGGAAATGTGGTTTGATCCCCCTAAATCCCCCTTAAAAAGGGGGACTTTGATTGTTTTTTTGTTATCCCATTTTCAAATGACAAATGGTGCAAAGAATTGAATTGAGTGTGGGACTTTAATTCTTTTCTTGTTCCCCCATTTTTAAGGGGGGTTAGGAGGGATCAACTCCTGTATCTGCTGACACACACTATTAAACTCATTTAAAACTTGACTATTCGTAAACCTAATAACCCTTAAACCATAGCCTTCCAGAATCTGCGTTCTCTCCAGATCATAATCTTGACCTTCATCTGTAAAATGGCTATCCCCATCAATTTCAATAACTAGTTGTAAATTAGGACAGTAAAAATCAACTATAAAATGATGAATTGGTCTTTGTCTTAAAACCCGAAATTGAAAATCTCTCAGATACTCACACCATAGCTTTTTTTCTGCTGGGGTCATGTTTTTGCGAAGTTCTTTTGCTCTTTCTACAAGCTTTGGATTGTAAGGTAAATGAAAATCGCCAGTTTTGAGGTTTTTCGTCATATTTGCTAGTGTTTATCCAGCTAGAATGCTTGAAAGCATGGTTTTGATCCCCCCTAACCCCCCTTAAAAAAGGGGGGAACAAGAAAAAACATCAAAGTCCCCCTTTTGAAGGGGGATTTAGGGGGATCAAACCATATTTTCCACCCAGCACCCAGATGTGTGTACACCGTAGCCTGAAACCAGAAAAAACATCAAAGTCCGCCTTTTGAAGCTACAGTCTACACACAAGTCTTCTCACTTGATCCTGCATCGTTTTGATCCCCCCTAACCCCCCTTAAAAAAGGGGGGAACAAGAAAAACATCAAAGTCCCCGTTTTTAAGGGGGATTTAGGGGGATCAGAGTTTCAATAACAAGCCGCACATCCCGCAAATTAGATTCACGAGTTCTCAATCAGATTTACGACTCAGAAATTAGATTCACGAGTTTTAAATCAGATTTACGACTCAAAAATTAGATTCACGAGTTCTAAATCAGATTTACAACTCAGAAATTAGATTCACGAGTTCTAAATCAGATTTACGACTCAGAAATTAGATTTACGAATCGTATATTAGGTTCACGAGCAATCAACAAGCATTATCAGTTAAAATAAAGCTTTTATACTCCATAAACTTCTTGTTAATCGCTGCTATGGCTGATACCTTTGAATTAAATTCATTTTTGTAGCTGGTTTTCCGTAGTGCCTTTTGACTCCGGCTCAAAGCAACGTGACCCTCGTGTTACCATTGCAGCAAATCTGTTTGCGCTTCTACGGAATCAGGTACGCGGTTCTAGTTGTCGTGTTTCTCTTGCAGACAATGACGGTACTTTATGTAACTGTGGTGTTTGCAACATCCGTAAGTCAGAATTGAAAAAACAGGTGAGACAATCAATTTCAACGATGTAAATGACCAACGAAGAACTGCTGCAAGTTATCGCAAAAGCTGCCAAAGACAATGTGACAAAATTAAACCTTTCTTACGAAGGCTTAAAAACATTGCCATCGGAAATTGGTCAACTAACCAACCTGCGATCGCTCAATCTCCAAAGTAATCAACTGAACAGTTTGCCACCGGAATTTGGACAACTGGTCAACCTGCGATCGCTCAACCTCTACGGGAATCGACTGAGCAGTCTGCCATCGGAATTTGGACAACTGGTCAACCTGCAATCGCTCTCCCTCAGCATTAATCAACTGAGCAGTCTGCCATCAGAAATTGGACAACTGGTCAACCTGCAATCGCTCTCCCTCAGTGTTAATAAACTGAGCAGTCTGCCATCAGAAATTGGACAACTGGTCAACCTGCAATCCCTCGACCTCCGTAGAAATCAACTGAGCAGTCTGCCACCGGAAATTGGACAACTGGTCAACCTGCAATCCCTCGACCTCAGCAGTAATCAACTGAGGAGTCTGCCACCGGAAATTGGACAACTGGTCAACCTGCAATCCCTCGACCTCCGCAGAAATCAACTGAGCAGTCTGCCACCGGAAATTGGACAACTGGTCAACCTGCAATCGCTCTCCCTCGGTCGTAATCAACTGAGCAGTCTGCCACCGGAAATTGGACAACTGGTCAACCTGCAATCGCTCAACCTCGAAAGAAATCAACTGAGCAGTCTGCCACCGGAATTTGGACAATCGGTCAACCTGCAATCGCTCGACCTCAGCAGTAATCAACTGAGGAGTCTGCCACCGGAAATTGGACAACTCAAAAATCTACAAATTCTTGCTCTTGAAGATAATAACTTGATCAATTTACCGTCAGA